>DATJBZ010000013.1:0-89263 GCA_035515075.1 Moheibacter sp.
CTGCCAGCGCCGATGGTACTGCTACAGCGGGAGAGTAGGTCGCCGCCAGTTTTTTTAAAATCCTCAACAGCAATGTTGGGGATTTTTTGTTTTAAAAAATACGAGAAACGAAAATCTAGACACTAGATCCTAGACAGTAGAAACTAGATACTAGAGGCAGACCGTTTCTTTACTCAACATTAAAATTCAAAATTTAATTGAATACTCAAGTGCAAGTTTAACAGTTTGCAGCGGTTTTACTTGATGATCTTTTGATATCTTGTTGTAGTTTTCAAATATCCGATTGATGAAAGACTTTTTTAAAACCCATCAGAAAGATTTTCTTTTGTTCTGTGAACTTTTATTTCTTTTGGTATTTTTCAATTTTGCCTTTTTTTACTGGATCAGAGAGAGCTTACCCCGGTTCATTCAGGAAAAAAATGATACTGCTTATGTTTTTCAATTTGACCACATTGATTATTCTTTTTTAAACAATCATATTTCCCTCGAAGGCATTGTTGTTTTTCCGAAAGAGTCTCGTCGAGAAGAGTTGACGTTGGATTTTGAGGCCAATATTGCTCGATTGGATATTTCTGGGGTTGATTTTATCGAGTTGATTCGGCACCAGAATTTGTTTGCTACGAAAATTGCGGTCACACAACCTGAGATTGTACATTATGCCACGGATAGAAAGGACAGTGTTGAAACTCCATCCACTTTGAATGCTTCATTGAAAATAGCAACTTTTGAACTAGTAGATGCGAATTTGACAGTGTACGCCAGCGATAGACAAACTTTGTTGGGTAGGATAGATCAATTGAGTGTTGGAATCGATGGGGTGAATTTGACCGAAAAAACCTTGGAGAAGAAGATTCCCTTTGCTTACCAAAGTTTTGAAATGCGCTGTGAGGCGTTTTTTTATTGGATGCCATCTGGACAATGGATCAAAAGCAATCAATTGCTTGTTTCAGACAATGAATTTCAATTGAAAAACTTTGAAATTACCGCTGTGCAAGATTCTGTCGCGCAAGTAAACTTCGATGTGACTGCTCAATTGTTGCCAGAAGTGAAGGCGCCGAAGGTGGTGTTTGATGCATTGGATTGGGGATTTGAGAAAGATGCATTTTATTTTTTGGCAAAAAGTTTACAATTCGATGCTTTGTCGGTGCGTCTGCCCAACGCATTGCCTGATGTTGCGGACGAAATCAAAGAAAAGGTTTCACTATTTCCTTTCAAAATGGCGATTGATGAAATTGTATTGACGGAAGCACAATTTGAAAAAGACAATGCTGTCAAGGTTGCTAACATTGAACTTAAAATTGAAAAATTGACCAATGAAAAAGGAAAGGTTTTGACCATGGATAAAATCACTTTGGATCGGGCGGAGATTCTTCAGTTTGTTCAGGGTAATTCAACCAAAAAGGAGATTCAATCTTCTAAGAATTTATTTCAAGATTCGATTGTCGTGAAGCAATTGTCCATTCAAAACGCGAATTATGCGGTACGAAATTTAACAAACAATCATGAGTTGCTTTTCATCAAAAACTTGAATTTGGATTTGGACGATGTGAAGGTACATCCAATAAGTTGGACGCGAAAGATCCCTTTTGATTATGGAAATTTAAATGTTTCTTACGCACAATTGGATTATCACCCGAATGCTGTGTACCACATTTCTACCGAAAAAATGAATTTTGTAAAAGGCCGTTTGTCGGTGAATCATTTCAAAATGAAACCGAAATTGAGTCGTTCCCAATTCGTTCGGTCTTTAAAAAGGGAAAAGGATTTGTTTGACATCACTGCGAAGCATTTGCTGTTTGAGCAATTGGAGGGGAAGTTCATTGGCCAAGATTTTTCTTTGGCTGTTTCCAAGGCAGTTTTTGACCAGGTCGATGCAGACATTTACCGCAGCAAGATTCCGCCAGATGATCCCACGAAAAAGCCGATGTACAGTCAATTGTTGCGGAATTTGCCCTTTTATCTCAAAGTAGATGAACTGCGATTGAAAAACGCTAAGATTGCTTATGAAGAAGAAACAGAAAAGAGTGATGGAGCAGGAGAGTTGTTGTTTTCGAATTTTAATGCGCAGATCACAAACATCCATAGTGGATTTAAGCAAACACGATTGCCTGATGTAGAAGTGAAGGTGCAAACGGATTTTATGAATGATGCGAAACTGGCGACGATTTGGACATTTAATCCGATGGATCGTACTGAAAAGTTCAGGATGAAAGGAAGCATCCATTATTTTGATGCCCAAAAGATGTCGCCTTTCATTCAGCCTTATTTGCATGTTTCAGCAGCAGGAAAAATGAAGGAAATTCGTTTTGATTTTGTTGGCAATGACCGGGAAGCAGCAGGAGATTTTGGGATGCAATACGAGGATTTGAAAATTACTTTGTATCATCCAGAAACGGGAAAGCCGAGAAAGTTTTTGACTTCATTGGGCAATTTGGCTTTGAAAAATAACACAGGGGATGAATTCAAGACCGTTGAACTCAAAACTGTACAAAGGAAGCAAGATCGTTCTTTTTTTAATTTTTTCTGGTTGTGTGTACAACAAGGATTGAAGCAAACGATTTTGGTGATATAAAAAACGGTCTTTGCATTTTGATTGAAAACACAAAGACCGTTGTGGTTATTTTTTGGTAGAAATTATTCTTTCGGTAAGAAAACTTCTGCCATCATGCAACGCGCACTTCCTCCACCCAAAGTTTCGATGGTGTGGATGTCTACCGCAATGATGGGATTGAATTTCTCGATTTGTGCAATTTGTTCTTGTGTCAATGATTCAAATGCGGTTTGAGACATGACCAAATATTTGGCATTTCCCATGCCACCGACTTGCAACATATTTCCAGCAAATTGATGCATTTGCTCTTCCGTAATGTCGATGATTTCTTTGCCTGAACTTTTCAAATGTTCGATGACGTGTTTTTTGTCGGTTTTGTCGTCCAAAGTGGACAAACAAATCACTGCATATTCGTCTCCTACACACATCATCACGTTGGTATGGTAAATCTGCATGCGTTTTCCGTCGACGGTTTGCATGGCTTCAAAAACGACAGGGGTGTATTCGAAATCCTCACAAAATTCGAAGAATAATTCTTCATCTGTTCTTGGAGAAATGGCGGCGTAAGCAATTTTTTTCACGCGGTCCAAAATGATGCTGCCCGTTCCTTCTAAGAAAATATCGTCTTCTTCTGCCGAAGTGTAGTCCATGATTTCTTCGGCTTCAAATCCTTTCTCGATCAACAATTCCAAAACTTCGTCTTCTCTTCTTTCTACCCGTCTGTTTTCTGCAAACATCGGATACAAAGCGACCATTTTGTTTTCATGAAAAGAAATCCAGTTGTTGGGGAAAATCGAATCTGGCGTATGCGGTTCCAAGGTATCTTGCATCACAATGACATTCACGCCATGTTCACGAAGTTTGCTCACCATGCCACGAAATTCTTCCAAAGCTTTGTCTTGGATAGAAGCATCGGCATTTTCTGGTTTGGTTTGGAAATAGTTGTTGACTGCGGTTTGTTCGTTGAATCGGAAATCAACCGGCTCAACCATCAATATGGTATTGGTAAATTGTTTCATTTTATTTATTTTAAATCAAATTTATTCTCTAATCAAAGGCATGGTAGAACAACGCAACAATCCGCCCATTTTGGATACATTTCGGTAAGGAATTTCCTCCACGGTCATGCCCCAAACTTCGCGCATGTGTGTGTTTAGTCGGGTGAAATTTTCTTCTGAAACGACCACTTCTGGGGAAATGGAAAAAACATTGGGACACATCCAGTACATTTCTTCTTTGGTGACTTCAAACACATTGTCTCTTCCAAACAAGGAAATCAAGACATCGTAGTGCATTTTGTTTTGGAAGCCATCTTTGTAAATGATCGCTTTGTTGTGGCCAACGGGCTGAAAGGTACAATCCAAATGCAAAATTCCTTCGTAAGGATTGAAATCATCTTTTTTCAATTCCATGTCGATGACCCATTTGTTCGGAAATAAATCCTTGAAGAATTGAACGGCTTCAAAGTTGGTTCTGGCTGTTTTGTAACTGGTGTAATCGTCTTGTTTGTAACAACCGACAAACATGAATTCGTTCCATAAAATGACATCGCCGCCTTCGACATGCACATTTTCAGGTACTTTGATGACTTTGTCTTGGGCTATGGAATGAATGATTCTTTCGTAAGCTTCTTGCTCATCGGCTCGGTCGGGAATGATGTTGGCAATGACAAATTTATCGTCAATCGCCATGCCGACATCTCGGGCAAAAACTTGGTTGCAATCTTCTAACATCCACGGACGAAAGACTTGTACACCATGTTTGTGCAAGATGTTTTCAAATGCATTCATTTCATGGGTTACCTGTGCTTCGGTCGGATAATCATCGTTCAAAACACTTTCATACGATTTGGCATCATAGGTTTCTTCCAATTTAGGTGTAGGTCCCATAGAACCTGGATTGCCCAATACTACGACTTCCAATTTCGAAGTTTCGTTTTTTACATTTAAAATCATGCGTTCAGTTCATTATTTAAAACCAAATAGAGACAGATATACACCTGCCTCTATTTGAAATTATCGTAAATATATTCAATTATTTCTCGATACCCAATACTTTCAATCCATTGACTGTTGCAATGTCAGCCAATTGGTCCACATCGTAAAAGTGACATGCTTCCAACATCACTCTCAATTCTGTCCACAAATCTCCATCAGAGAAAGGTTTGTAGATGTCGTTGATGTTGTCGGTTCCAAATGCTACGGTAATTCCAGCTGGGATCATCTCATCAACTGGTGTCATGGAGTTGTGGCTCGGTGCCAAACGTTCGGTACGGTTGTGGTCGATCCATGCGGTTGGACAAGAAATCACGTGCATATTGGCTTCTCTGATCAAGTCGTACAATTCCATTCTGTATTTTTTGGGATGGGCAGCGACTGAAATCGAGTGAACGGCAGACACTTTTCCTTGCATGCCATGTTCAATGGTTTTTCTGGCCAATTGTTCGGTTTCTTTTTCTTCATCGGTGTTGAACTGGTCCACGTGCACATGCACCAATTTTCCATGTTCTTTGGCAGTACTCAACAAAATGTCCAAATGCTCGTCTTCTCTTCCAAAATCTTTGGCGGGAAGTCCTCCTATAATGTCTACGAATTGTACAGACATGTCAAACCATTCTCTTGCTTTGGGATCGATCACACCTTTCAACACTTGGTTGGCAAAGCGGATTTCAATGTCTTTTCCGTAATTTTCTTTCAATCTTTGTGCAGCGATGATGCTTCGGTCTTCGATGACTTCATCTACGTCGATGAAGGTTCCGATGGCTTGTGCACCTTGCTCTAAGAAATGGTTGATGGCGCGCTCCATGCGTGAATAAATCACATCTACCGTAGAATTTCTTTTCATTTCATCTACCAAATGCCATTTTTCTTTCAAATAAGAATTGGTGTAAGAAAAAGTTTCATTGGTCAATGAATACGCACGGTCCAAATGCGCGTGGGTGTTCACCCAACCTCCTTTTTCTTTGATTTTTTCTATTACTACTTCTTTCGGACTTAAATTGTCTTGCATAGGGAATTTTTACGCAAAATTAAGCATTTTTAGGGGAATGCTAAAATTGAAAATTACTGATTTTGACGATACTTTATTTTCGCTATAAAACGGCAATCCGTGAGTTCGGGTGCTTGGGAATTAGAAATCAGACACTAGATACTAGATACTAGAATTCTGTCCATGCCTAATTAACGTTGACCGTTTTTTCTATTGGGATAATGTTTTATTAAGATAATTTTTTATGCGTTGTAAACGCTTTCTTAATGATGACACTCGTTTCTGCTATCGCTCAAACGAGCGGTAGAGAAGTATTCACCAGTAAAAAGTTGCTCTTTCTAATTATCTACTATTATTGTGTTTTTTATCAAATTATTTGTATTAAAGGTGGTTACAGTTAATTTGACTTTTTTATTATTTTTATCAACATTGAGAGTAAATAGTTTAAGATTCTCATTGTTTTTTTCTAAATAAAATTTGTCTGATTTTAAAAGATAATCAATATCATTTACTTCAATTATATTGAAATTTGGATATATGCTTCTTTTCTTATATTTAATTTTATGCTGGATTAATTTAATTTCGGTAGTATTTTCTTTAGTATGTACATTAAAATTAAAATCTATAACTTTTTCTCCATTAATATAATTAACAATTAGATTTTGGTTTTCGCTATTTAAAGCAGGTGTAGAAAAATATTTTACAATAGGTTGATTATTTAAGATTTTGATATTATCAGGCATATTCATCCTATAAATTGTTTTTAATTTTTCTTGGTCATTGTCATTATTCATTAGCTCAACCTTTTTAAATTTATTTTCAAAATAGCTGTTTTTGAATGGATATAAAAGTTCTCCTTCACTAAAAACCTGAAAATCTTCAATTTTCAAATCTTTTATTTGACTTTCTTTGTTTTTAAAAGTTAACTTAAAAAGGCTAAAGTATTTATTGTTAGAGTAATATGGGTTTATGTTGTTGCTGATGTTATCTGAGATAGTATTATATTCAGGTTTGTGCTCTCCATAATCTAAATTTTGTTCAACGAATGTTGAATATATTTTTTCTTTAAATTTAAAAGATTGAGGTAAGGTTATTTGATTCGAATTGTGTAATATATCTACTTGTTCAAATAATTTGATTATAGTTTCTCTTAGTTTTCTTTCTGAAGAACTTTCTTTTTGATTTTCTTTTAAATAATTATAATAGATATAATTTTTTTCATAAGAATAACTTCCGTCAAATGATAAAGAATTTAGTATTTCTTTATTAATGCTTTTAGCATCAATAGGTTCAATGTTAGTGAAGAGATTGTCATCGATTTCTTTAGAAATAAATTTAGGTTCAAATGTGACATCTTTAGTTTTAATTACTTCTGTTATCATTAAAGTTGGTGAACAAGAACTGATGATTAAAAAAGAAATAAATTTCAATGTTAGTAGTTTTGTTTTCATCTGAAGTGTAAATTGTTTAAGGTTTTTAACAAAAGTAACTAATTTATATCAAATCCAAAAATGGAGCATAGGTGTTTGAGGGATTGCTTTATGATTGTTATCCTCAATTTACAGTTTTTTTTTAACTTTAGAAAATAGCCTAAGCAATCGACGCATTAAATGCACAACGAAAGTTGGTTGATATAAAATGATGTTTATATTTGTCTGAATTAAATTTATCTGATGGATTCTATTTTGGGAACAATTTTGTTGGCGCTTTTGCCAGGTGTTTTGGTGGCTGTTTTGGCGTATGTGTTGATCGAGAAGTTTTTGAACAATGAAAATTTGCGCCGAAGAATTGAAATTCAAAAAGTAGCGATGGAACAGGTCACTCCACAAAGATTAGCGGCGTATGAGCGGATGGCTTTGTTTTTAGAAAGGATCAAGCCTTCTGCAATGATCCGAAGAATCGATGCGCAATCTACCGCGAAAAATTATGAAACGATTTTGATTCAAACCGTTCAAAGCGAGTGGGAGCACAATTTGAGCCAACAGATTTATGTGAATCCCGACACTTGGAAATTGATTTATTCGGCAAAAAATGCGACCCAAAATTTCATTCGCCAATGTGCTGCAGATTTGGGTGCGGAAGCAACGGCGCAAGAATTGCAAGCATTCATCGTTGAAAAAACCTTTGAACATGGCACGCCTTCGAACGATGCTTTGTTGAAATTACAAGTGGACATTCAAGGGAATTTCTAAGATTTATTTCAATAAATCGGCAAATTCTGCTTGGGTCAATTGTTTCAAATCTTCTGGAGAAAGTAAAATTTGTACGCCTCGTTGTCCACCACTGACGTAAATGCTTGGAAACAATTGGGCGGATTCTTCGATGAAAGTCGGAAATGATTTTTTCATGCCGATGGGCGAACAACCGCCGCGTTGATAGCCCGTGACTTTCAATAAATCTTTGGAAGGAAGCATGGCGCAGCTTTTGGATTGGGTCAATTGTGCCATTTTTTTGACATCCAATTGGTAATTGCCAGGAATCACAGCGACAAAGAATTCATTGCTTTCATTGGTCACCACTAAAGTTTTGAAAATTCTTTCAGGCAAAATGCCCAAGCTTTCTGCTACGTGTACTGCGCTCAAATCATTTTCGTCCACGGCATAGCTTTGCCATTCAAACGAAATGTTCTGGCTTTCCAACAAACGGATGGCATTGGTTTTTGATTGCATTATTTCTTTTCCAATAATTTTATGATGTCTGGATCGCCTGATAAATTTCGCATTTGTCGTTCGGCCCAAACCGCTCTTTTGCTGACATACGGACTGGGTGGATGCACGCGGTATTTTTTGGGATTGGGCAAATTGACCGCAATTCTCGCGGCTTCATTGTTGGTTAAATTTTTAGCGGGTTTTTGAAAATATCGTTGAGAAGCTGCTTCAATGCCAAAGGTACCAATGCCCATTTCAGCAACATTCAAATACATTTCCAAGATGCGTTCTTTTCCCCAAATCCATTCAATCATGAAGGTAAAATAGACTTCCAATCCTTTTCGAAACCACGATCTTTTTTGCCATAGAAAAACATTTTTGGCGACTTGTTGTGAAATCGTACTGGCGCCACGAACTTTTTCTCCTTTTTTCTTGTCATTGAATTCCAACGCTTTTTCGATGCTTTTCTGGTCAAAACCATTGTGAATTGCAAACAATTGGTCTTCGGAAGCGATGACTGCTAATTTGGCGGAAACAGGCATTTCATCATAAGCGATGTAATCCCGTTTCAAGCCATGGCCTTCGATCAAACTATTGATTTGGGTGAGGGTAATCGGTGGATTGATCCATTTCAACGCAACGATGTACGCCAAATGCGCAAAAAATAAAGTGAGCAACAAGCGTTTGAAAAATCGACCTATTCTTCTCATCTCAACTTAAAGCAAACCAATGTCATTTCGGTAATATTCGTAATCAAAATGGATTTTTTTGATGTTTTCATAAGCGATTGCCCGTGCTTCTTCCAATGTTTTTCCTAAACCAACGACATTGAGCACTCGACCGCCCGAAGTGACGATTTGGTCATCGATTTTTTTGGCGCCTGCAATGAAATATGGTGATTTGACATTTTCTAAACCTCGGATTTCAAAACCTTTTTCATAGCTCAACGGATAACCGCCCGAAACCATGACGACACAACAAGCATGTTGTTGGGTGAATTTCAATTCAAAAGATTCTCCTTGGTTGGCTTTGGAAATCACGTCCAGTAAATCATTTTCCATCAAAGGCAAAACGACTTGGGTTTCTGGATCACCCATTCTCAAATTGTATTCCAATAGATAAACGCCTTTGGTCGTGATCATCAAGCCAAAGAAAATGATGCCCGAAAAAAGCAAATCCTCTGCCAACAATCCGTTCAAAGTCGGTTGTAAAATGTCTTTTTCAAATGCTGCAAAATGGTTTTCTTTCAACAAAGGATTCGGTGCCAAAACGCCCATTCCTCCGGTGTTCAAACCTGTTTCTCCTTCGCCAATTTTTTTGTGGTCCTTGGCAGAAACGAAAGGAACGATTTCTTTTCCATTGAAAATCGACAAAATCGACGCTTCAAATCCTTCCAAATATTCTTCGATGACCACTTCACTTCCTGCATCACCAAAGGTTTTGTCTTCCATGATGTCCAACACTGCCGCTTTGGCTTCGTTGAAGTTTTGACAAATGATCACCCCTTTTCCAGCCGCCAAACCACTCGCTTTGACCACGATTGGGTATTCTTGGTTTTTCAAATAATCAATCGCCAACATCGGTCCTTTGAAGGTGGCGTATTTTGCGGTTTTCACGCCATGTTTTGCCATGAAATCTTTGGCAAAGGCTTTGCTGGCTTCCAATTGTGCTGCTTTTTGGTCAGGACCAAAAATGTTCAATCCTGCTTCTTGAAACAAATCGACAATGCCTCTGGACAATTCATCTTCTGGGCCAACAAATGTCAAATCGATTTGTTTCAATTGCGCAAAATGACGTATTTCTTCCAAAGATTTTAAGGTGATGTTGGTGCCCAATTCTGCCGTTCCAGCATTGCCAGGCGAAAAATACAAATCGACTTCATATTCATTCAAAATGGCATCCTGGTTAAATTTCCAACCGATGGCGTGTTCTCTTCCTCCAGAACCAATAATTAAGATTTTTTTGGGGGATGAAGATGAAATTTGTGTGGTCATAATTGATAATTTTGTGTGCTGCAAAGATGAAGAATTAATGGCTTTTTGAAGTCATAATTCGTGAATAAAGTTCATTTCTCATGGCAGCCTCTTGAAAAGTCAAACTCAATTCAAAATCCGTTTTAAAAAAAGGCGTCCAAAAGTAAGGATGATTCAAATGCTCAGCATTGGTTTTGATGAGAATTGTTTTTTCATACAATTTTTCGCATTGAAAGCTTTTGCTCTTAAAATACATGCTGAGCGGTGTCATGCTGCTGAACAAGGTCGCATGAAAACGACGAGGATAAATATAGATGTTTTTGTCGTCCACAGCCACCTCAATTTTTGTTAACAAAGACGAAGTATAATTGATTTTACTTTTGGAAAATACCAAAAATTCCACCGATTCATAAAAAGTAACTTTCGGTAGTTTTTCCAAGTTTTTTCTGAACTTTTTGCCTCTATTCACTAAAAACAAGGAATAGCATAGAAGCAACAAGAAAAATCCACCGAAAATGAACAGAAAAGTTTGAAATTCAGTCATATTTATACCCATAAATTGAAAGCGAATAATTGATGGTTTCAATTAGACTTTATTTACTCAACAGAAATAAAAAACATCAATTTTTATTCTCCACGCTCTAGTTCTACTGGTTTTTCGTTTCCATTGTGGCAAGTCGCACAATTCACCGCGAATTCAGCTGGGTTCTTTGTTTTGAAATACTTCTTGTTGATGCCCATCGTCATTTTCATCATGGCTCGCGCTGTTTCTTTGTGTGGATTGGCATCACTGGCAAAATCCAATTTGTTGTCAGCACCGGGTGCATGACAAAAACTGCATTTCACGCCCAAAGCTTCGTTGAAGCTTTCCATGGCTGCTTTCAAATGTTCTTCTGAAACGTTCTTTGGAAAAACTTTCAAATTTTTGAAAGTAGGATTTTTGGAGATTTCATAGCCTACATCTTTTGAAGGTTGGTTGAATGCGGTCAAAACTGAGAATGACAACAACAGAATGGCTAAAAAAGGAATGTTTTTTCTCATGGCAATTGATTTAATCGTAAAATTAAGAATTTTAAACGGGTGTTTTTGTAAACCTCAAAAATATTTTCTGATGCTCTAGTACTCATTTTAAATCAGAAGCAGTCAAATGTTTCAATGAAAATAGGCACAAGAACAACCTGTCCAAAGCTGTTCGTCAGCCGTTTGGTCCATGTTTGCCTTATCTGATTTTGTCATGCGCACCAAATTCATCCAATATTCTGGTTTTTCTTTTTCAGGATGCCAAATGAACATCATCCGCAATTCTGCCTTGGAAAAATGGCCTTCAACATCTTCAAAAATGGCGGCATAGTCTTTTCTTTTTTGTAAGATATACTGTGTTTTGTCTTGGATTTCATCGATTGCATTTTGATCGGGATGCAGATTGACGCCTTTTCCAGCAAAGGAATACAAAGGTTTCAATACATAATCCGATAGATTTTCTGTTGAAGGAAATTCATCTAAAAAATAAGTGGTTGGAATGAATGGATGTTTTAGTTTGGGCAAAAGGAATTTCGATACTTTGAAAAACCAATTGGGGTGCGTAATCCATTCCACGTCCAAATCTTCTTTCCAATCAAAATTCAATGGTAAATCAGGGTAATTGGCCAATTCTTCTAAAATCACACGGTTGTAAATGCGATGAATTGGAATGAGTTGTTCGTTTTTTTCGAAATATAATTTTTTGCCTTTCTTTTGAATTTTAGAAATGCAGACTGTGCTGATTCCTAGCATTTTTTCAGTGAACCGAAAGTCGATGGCTGTTTTTTGTTTTTCTGGATATATTTCCATCAGAACGACATTTTCTGTTGGGCAGTTTCCGACAATCAATTGTTTCAATTCAGAAAAATACCTTTCAAAAGGAATCGAGTCATTCAATTCTTTCAGGAAAGGATAGATTTCACCATAAGTTTCTTGCTGGATTTTCATGAAAGCAAACAGTGATGGAAAGGCTTGCAATTCGATGAGTTGGGGCGTGACTTCTTGGTTTTCATCTTGGCAAATTCCAAAGTCAAAAATTAAAAAATGCGGAATTTTTGTGTCGTTGGCGGTGCGGAAATTGTCAGGAATAGCGGTTTGCAAGGTTGCTTCTGGCAAAGCTTGAATTTGCGCAATGATGGCTTCAGAAGCTTCCATCACTTTTTCTCGAAAGGATTGAGGCAAGAAAATCGGGCTTTCGCTCAATTTGAAGGCCAAAGGCATGCTTGCTTTTTCTTCGATTTTCGCCACCAATTCTTGGTGTTTTTCTTTGGAGAAATTTTGGTTGAAAGCGTGTCGAAGTTCAGGAATCATCATTGGAGCTTTAGAGAAGGTTGTCGTTTTTTTGAAGGATGCAATTCACAGCATTGTGCAAGAATTTCGGTAAAATTTCCGCTTGGGTTTTCTTGATTTTGTCCTCATCATCGGCGCGGTCCAGAGTTTCTAAATAGTTGTTCAGACCAATTTTCTCGATCAATTTTTGCTTGTAATTTTCATCGACCAATTTGCACATCACATCTTCCGCTTCTGCTTCGGGATGGAATTGTGTGCCGATGATTTCATCCGAAAAACGAATCGCCATCAAAGCACGCGACAAATTTCGGTGGGCACGAAAACGCTCAATTGCCAGAATTTTGATGTCCAAACGTTTCATTTTTCTGAAATTCGGTTGCAAACATTGGAACGAACGGGAATCGACGGCGTAAAACGGTTGATCTAAATTTTCAAAAAGCCAATCTTTTTTACCAAATCGTGTGAGATATATTGGTAAAATTCCAAAAGAATAAGTTTCCCTTTCGATGACTTTGGCCAATTTCCAATGGATTAAAGCGACTTGGAAAGAATGGCAAATCAGGAAAGCGTGTTTTTTGAGAGGCGAGCTTTGGTTGTGCAGCAATAAGTTATCCAAGAAATCAGTAAAATCTTTTTCCCATGGCAAACCGGATAAATTGGGATTGCCTGGTCCACCTGATGAGATAAAAATGTCAAAGTCCTCTATGGAAGGCATCTCATACAAATGGCGCACATCAAAAATTTGGATCAAAAATTCATTCGCATGCGTTTGGGTGAAATTTTCGACCAAATCCACCAAATTCTTCATGCCCAAATTGGGTTCATTGTTGTTCATGTCGAGCAAGGCAATTCGGAGGGTTTTATGCATGGCTAATTTCCTTTTCGGTTTCTTCGATCATGTAATCCACTACCTTTTCCAAGCTTCCCGTTGCTTCGAAAACTTTCAATTGTCGATCCGCGCCTGTTCCGTTTTTGATGATTTCACGGGCATAAGCGACTTCTTTTCTACAATCCAATTCGTCGACGACGTCGTCAACAAATTCAATCAATTCTTCCAATAAATCCTCGTAGGGCACATTTTCTTCTTTGCCCAAATCGATCAAACTGGAATGGATGCCATTTTTACCTGCGCGCCATTTGTTTTCTGCGATGAAAATCCGTCGGTATTCTCTGAAACTGATGTTGGCGCGGTGCATTTTGTGAATTTTTGCTACCAAACTTTGGACGATCGCTGCAAGACAAACAGTCTCTTCAATCGTAAAAGGCATGTCGCAAATCCGAAATTCGATGGTCGGATAAACAGGATGAATCCGCAAATCCCACCAAATTTTCTTGGCATTATCGATGGTATTGGTCTTGATGAGCAAAGCGATGTAATTGTCCAAATCGGCCACACTGGAGAAATAACTGGGAATGCCTGTGCGCGGGAATTTCGCAAAAACTTCTTGTCGGTAAGATTTGAATCCGGTATTTCTGCCGAGCCAAAAGGGCGAATTGGTGGACAAGGCAAAGACGTGTGGCAAAAAATAGCGGATCACGTTTTGGATGCGCAAACCTTCTTCTCGGTTAGGAATGGCAACGTGGATGTGTAGGCCAAATACCAAATTTTCACGGGCCACGTCACCTAAATCATTCACGATTTTGTGGTAACGTTCTGCGGTAACGATTTCATTCAATTTCCAATCTGAAAAAGGATGGGTGCCACCGCCGGCGATTCGTAAACCTTGTCGATGGGCGATTTCAATCAAGCTTTTTCGCAGACTTTTCAGTTCCGAACGAACTTGTGCCACGTTTTGACAAATGCCAGTGCCCAATTCCACGGCAGAAGCGTGCATTTCATGCTTCAAACTTTCATTGAGAATCGGTTTCCCTTCTTCAATGATTTTGTACACATGCGAAACCAAATCGCGCGTTTCTGCGTCAATGATTTGGTATTCTTCTTCAATTCCCAAAGTAAATTGATGTGCGTTGGCTTTGTTCATGATCAATGAATTAATCAAAAATTGAAAATCATCAATTTTCTACTGCAATTTAGGTTTTATTTGGATGAAATTGAGGGTTTTTCTAAACTTAATTTGAATCTTTCTAAAGTGCCAAAAATATTTCCTAGACGATGAGAAGTTGTTATTCGGCAAGAATTTACAGAACGTCAAGAAAGGTTTCTTCAACAGCAAATGGAAATGTTTGACCAAGGCATTGAATGATTTTGAAATGGCTTATTCCTCTAATTCTACACTTTGTCTGGCGACCAATTGCCACGCTTGATTTTCTTGGGTCCAAATTTCCAAAATCCGCAATTTCATGTCAAATGACTTTCCTTGGTAAGTGCCTTGCACCCATACATCTCTTCTCGTCCAGATGACATTGGTTTGTATTGCTTTCATTTCAATGGGAGAAACGGAGGTGAAACTTTGGTAAGTAACTTGATGTGTTGGGAGATTTTTGATCAGACTTTCTTTTGTTTCAATCCATGCATTGGAATGTCCCAAGGTCAAGTTCGAATGCAGCAGTTTTTGCAAAGTTATTGTGTCTTTGTCGAGCAAAGATTGGTCGAGTTGTGCAATCGATTGCATGATTTGAAGACTGTCTGAATGAATTTGTGCAGTCAGTAGCCCGCTCAAACAAGCGGTCAATAATAAACTGAAAAGTTTTGATTTCATGTTTCAAATGTAGTCAAAACGAAGTGGTTTAATCTTTATTGAAGATGATTTTCACCAAAACATTGTTGATCGCCAAACTATACGCTAAGCTCATGAAAATCAACCATGAAATTAAAAATGAAGTAAATTTTTCTACGCCGAATTGGAGAAATTCATTGTTGGAAAAAATCTGCATCACCAACATGACTACTGCATAAGCCACGGAAATGATGAGGTAAGCCATTCTTTTGTATTGTACTTTGAACAAGAAAGTGTAGAAATAAAACAACAAAAGCGCCGCCAAATAACCGCCAAAAGTGACCAAGGCAATGCCTTTGAAATCGAATTGATTTTCGGCAATGTATATTTCGGGCATATAATCATCCAAAAGATACAAGACAATCGCCAAACCTAAAAAAACAGCATAGCTTTGTGCGCTGGCAATCAGTAAATTTAGCACTTTGGGTTTGATTTTTATTTTGTCTCCGTTGAATAAGAAGACCGACAAGGCAAAAATCAGTGGCAAAAATAACAAAGATTTTCCAGTAGATGGAAGGATAATTACAGTCAGAATGATGAACAACGGACTGAGTAAAACGCGGATGAATTGTTTTTTTTCTACCATTTTCTTACGATGTTTTGAGCCATATCGATAGGTTGATTTCTTCTTTAACTTTGATAGCGCCACCCAATTTTTGGGGAGGAGTGAGGTTGAAATCACTGAATTTCAATTGAACGTTTCCTCTTAATCCATTTTTTTCAGCATTGAATTTCAAGTTTTGAAAATTTCGGATTTTTCCAGCCAAATCAATGCGCAAATTGTAATTGTAGGCATTGCCTGATTTCTTGACTTCACTGACGTGGATGTGCACAAAGGGATATTCTTTTTCTCTGAGCGTTTTCCTGAAATCTCTGGTAAGTAAAAAATTTCCGCAGCCAAATTCCTTGACAGGAACCTTGTAATGAATGCCTTTTTTGTGGTTTAAAAAAAGCGTGTCTTGGGTCTCCAAACGATAATCGCAATCGTAATTGCCGATGGAAGTTGAGCCTTTTACACTGAATACTTTTGAGTGCAACAAGATGTATTCATTTTTGTTGGTTGTAAAACTTCCGAATACCAACAAACTCATAAAAAGAAGACCTAAGACACGCATAATTGTTGTTTAATTTTAGAAAGCGATGGCCGCTTCTGCTACAAATCCGCTGAATTTACCACCGTGGAAAATACTGTCCGGATTGTATCCTTTGTATTTTTGGTTCACGTACTCCAATTTGACCATGATGTTGTTGGTCATAAACCATCCGCCACCTACGTTGAATCGAGTAATGTCTACTTTGTCACCGATGGGCATTTCACCTTTTACTTGGTTGTATTTTCCACCGAAGTAGAAGTTTTCATGGTTGCCAAATCTGAACAACATTTCTGCAGCATACTGGTTGAACGATCTTTTGTCAGTTTCGCCAGCATTTTTTCCTCTTGCATTTTCATACACGCCAAAGAATTCTAAACCTTTGTATCGAACAAACGGGTTGATCATGATCGCTGTCAATTTCTCGTTCATGGTTGGATTGATTTGTCCAGAACTGAAATTTCCAGAAGAAGTTGCTTTGGAATTTTCCATCACAAAATAGTATCTAGAACCTGCTCTGTCACCGTTGTAGAAGTCAGAACGCATGGTCTGTGCTGTGTTGTAGAAAGATCCCGTCAAACGTACTCTCAAATCATCGCTCAATTGTTTGTCATATCCCAATTTACCATAAATCGAAGGGCTGGTGCCACCAGTGGCAGTTTGGTTCAGACGACCGTTTGAAATTGCAGCCATCCCCAACCATCCATTTCTCTTATAGTAAACTTCTGCAAAAATCATGGTCGCATACGCATCCATCAACAAGTTTCCAACAAAAGGATTGGTCATCACGTTGGCGTTGTCACTTCTTCTAAAGTGCGCATCACCATAGTTGATTTCGTTGTGTCCAAATTTAATGGTTGCATACTGCATCACGTCTTTCAAGAAATCCTTTTGGATGAAATCCAATTTGTCAATTTGTAAATAACCACCTTTTACATACGCTTCGTTGTGGTGTCTTGAAGACAAGAAAGTTCTCAAGTGCAAATTTACACCATCGTATAAAGCTACGTCCAAATCCAAGTTGGCTGTAGCCAGGTTGAAATTGTTTCCGATGTCATACAATTGGTTGGTATTGACTCCGTCCGCATTCAACAATTCATTGGCTCTGTTTTCGTGCTGAATGGCTTGGTATTGCAAGGCAAAACCTCCACCGATTTTTACTTTTACTTTGTCAAAGTTGGAAACCGTATCTTTTGGCGTTTCGAATAGATTGATTCCTTCTTTGGTTTGAGGATACCAATTGTCCAACTTCCTTTCTAATTCTTGCGCGACCAAGGTTGACCCCATCATCGCTAAAGTCGCAAGTGCAAATAATTTTCTCATTCTTTATTCTTATTTATTTAATAACTTATTTAAACTTCACATCAAAGGTCATTTTTACTGCATCGCCTGTTTTTACTGTCCCCATCAATGCTACGGGTGGCGTGATTTTATAATCAGACAATTTGAAACTGTAGGTTCCGTTCAATCGAATTGCGCCGCCTGCATTGGATTCTTGCGCTTTGATGCTCACCGTTTTGCTGGTTCCAGCGATATTGAATGTTCCGTTCAAAGTCCAAGTGTTGCCAGATTTACTTGCGCTTTGCAAGGTGAATACAACGTCTTTGTGTTGTTTGGTTTTCAAAGCTTCGTAGGCTTTCTTGTCCATACCACCTTTTCCACTTTTGATGCTTTCTGCAGGCATGGTGATTTTCATTTCACTAATGCTCGACAGTTTTCCGCTCGATTCTACCGCTTTCATACTTCCTGTGGCAGTTGTTGAAGGCATGCTCCAATCGTGCAAGCTGGACGTTCCTGAAATGCTCAATTCGGGTTTGGTTTGCAATTGATAAGTTTTTTGTGCGATGGCCCATTGTCCACCGATCAAAAGAACAAATACCAAGCATACTTTGCTAAAAAAATGATTTTTCATACTCTTTTTTTTAATGTTTATAATTCTAATTTTTCGTCTCTATTTACTGTTAGAAGGTCCATGAACTTTCTTATATAAAGCTATTGTTAATTAACATAAATCTCAATTTAAACTGCATGATTTTATCCCATGAAAGCACTTAAAACAATGCAATAAATCATGTATTTTGAGCGAATGTGAATAGTCTGATTTTGCTCATGTTTTTTTTGGTTTGTAGGTTGTGAAAAACCTTTGTATTGGCCATTTGTAGATGATCTTGTCTTAAATTAAATTTGTTTGAAATGTTGGGCGAAATCCGCATTGAATTGAATGAAATTAAAGTAGAAATTGGTAGAGTTTAGTTGTTGTGCCATTTTTTCAAATTAAGACAATTTTAACTTTTCATTTGGATGCTTAGAAAGTGAGCTACTATTTTCTGTCATTAAAAAAATAAGTAGGGTTAACCCTTAGAGTAGAAGTTATAATAATGGAGAGTTTTGTCGTGAAGTTTGAGATCAGCTCATCGTGGGATGGAACAATGAAAAACGGATCCTCTCTGCCTGCTTTTTTAAGGAAAATGAAACTAACCTAAGTGAGCGATCTTGAACTTCCAATACGGACATTAAAAAATTGTTTGAAAATTGATTTTTAGATCGGGGTTAATGCTCGAAAAAAAATAATTAGGGTTAACCCCTAGATCTGAAGTCTGAAAGTGGCTGATTTTTGCAAAGGATTGAAAGGTCGCTTTTGAATGAGTGTTTACAAGTATTTTTTTCTCGTTCTTTCGGTTGAATGCTAACCTAAACAACTAAACCAAAAAATTGAATTAATTAAACATTTAAAACTATTGTTATTATGAAAATGAAATCATTGATCAAATTAGGGGCTGCCTTACTTATTGTATTGCCATTTTGTTTGTCTAACTCTTCATGTGGAAGAAGGGTGATTGCTATGGCGCCACAGCCTACTTATGTAGCGCCTACAGTTGTTTCTCCTGTTGTAGCTCAACCAGCAACTGTTGTTGCGCCTCAAAGTCAGGCAGCACCTACTCGTAAGGAAGTTCGTTTGAAAAGAAATGCCCTTAGAAAAGGAGTGCTTTAAGAAATACTTGAAAGCAAAAGCTATCTAAAACTTTTTGGGTAGCTTTTCTTTTGTTTGAAAACAAGAGTTTTATGATGAGAAAGTTTTGGATCAATCAGCAAATGGCTGTGATGTTGATCTGTATTTTATTTGGTTTTCAAGGATTTTCTTTTGGCCAAACGAAAAAAGAAAGCATCAAATGGATCAATGCAAATGGCGTGAGTTTGAGTTCAATTAGTCAAGGTCAAACCAATTATTTTTCCATTGTCAAAGTCGATAAGGACAGTTTATTTTTTATCAACAATGGCGATGAAAAGGTCGTTGGTTGGGATGTGAAACAAAGCATCGCTTTGAAAGACATTTTGTATGAAGACCTTTCTACTTTGGAAAGGAGAAAAAATACAGACCATTATCAATTGACCAATTATGCGGTGAAAGTGAGAAACATCACCAAAGAAAAAACAAAAAATGGTCGTTTTAAAAAGGTGGAAGACATCGTTGAATTTATATTTCCATTTGAAGATGAGCACAAAGCCAATCGAGTGGTTAGTGCGATCATGAATTTGGCGAGATTGAGTGGTGCCAAAGAAAATGTGCAATATTATTAATTTTCAAGAGTGTCATTAATTTGAAAGTAAATTGCTTTAAGTTTGCGAGTCAATCTTTTAGTTGAGTCAAATGAAACAGTTTTATTTAATTTTTGCTTTATTGTTTTTTGTTTTTTCTTGCCAAGAAAATCCAAAAACGAAGGAGGTTGTTCAATTTGACCCTTCATTAGAAAGCAATTACGAAGAGCTTCCAGCGTATAAATGGTTGAGTGATGAAGAAAGTTTTCAAGAGGAAAATTACCAAGAAAAGTTCACTCAGCTGTACGAACAAAGTTTAGCCAAGGGTGAGTTTGAGAACGCTGCGGCCTATTTGATTGCTTATGCCACAGCTTCGGAGACTCAGATGGTTTACATTGATTTTTTTGTCAAAGAAGCGGTGCGGTTTTATGAAGCACACCAACATGAGATTTCTGGCAAGGCGAAAACCAATTTGTGTTATTATTTGGGCAACCAATACTATCATTCCATGGCGTTAGAGAGAAGTTTTTATTGGCTCAATCAAGCTTTGGAATTTGCGCCTGAATCCAAAGGGCATTTACAGATTCAAGGTTTTACCAATTTTGCCTTGGCTCAAAATTATTTGAGACAAAGAGAGTTGGATAAAACTGAAGCGCATTTGGTGGCGGCCTTGGAGATCTTTGAAGAGGTAGGAGACCTCAGGAATCAAGGGACAGTTTATTTGTTGATGCACAATTTGTATGTCCAAAATGAGGCTTATGAACAGGCTGAGAAAATCATTGAAAAAGCGATTGATATTTTCAATAAAGACAAAAATGAGATATTGTCTTTTTCTGCTCAAGTGTATTATGTGCATTTTTACATCGAGCAAGGCGATACCTTGAGAACGATTGAGCAAATTGATCATTTGGCGCGTTATGCTGAATCTTATCCAGATATTTCAGATTACCATCAAGGAATTTTGAATCAGTTTTTGGCTTTCAAGCACATTGCGAAAAAGGAAAAAGACAGTGCAACATATTATTTAGGAGTTGCGCAGGAGATTACTGAGAAAACAGGTATGCCAGATTTGAAGATGCGGACGTTGTTTCAGGAAATTTTGTACGCCAACGCCTTCAAAGAACCTTTGAAGCGTCCTGAAGAGGTGGTTGAGTTTTATGAGCAAATTGCAGCATCAGAAGAGCCCAGTCTTCAATTCATGTATCAGATGGCTTATGCTTTGTATGATTTTTATAAAGGAGAAGGCGATTATTTGAAGGCGAATCAGTATGCTGAATTCATCATGAATGATGTCAATAAACAATCTAAGGACCGTTTGAACAACCAGCTTTTTGAGATGGAAATCAAGTTCGAAACGGAACGAAAGGAGAAGACGATTCTGTTGCAAGAGAAAAAATTGGCGGATCAAAACAAGCTCATTCTTTCATTGGTGATTGTTTTTGTGATTGTTTCTCTTCTTTTGTTGTTGTGGTTGTTTTGGACCAAAAACAAGGGTGTTTTAAAAGAAAAGGCTTTGGTGGAAAGCTTTGCTTCGAGTTTGCTGCAGAAAACAGAAGATGAGCGCAAGCGGATTGCTTCTGATTTGCATGATAGTGTGAGCAATGAGTTGGTGAATTTGAGACACACCATTGAGAATAATCAAGGTCAGCTGAAGTTGAAAATCGATTTTATACTGGAAGAAGTCCGCAACATCAGTCGAAACATTAGTCCCACTTTGTTTGATAAAATTGGTTTGAAATCGAGTATCGAACAATTGATTGAGCGCACCCAAAAACAGCACAACTTTTTTATCAGTTCAGAAATTGATTACCAAGGCGGTTTGGACAACAACAAAGAATTGCAGTTGTACAGAATTACCCAAGAAGCAATTACCAACACCTTGAAGCATGCTGAGGCTGCAGCGGGGAAAGTGACCATTACCGAGGATGAGCAATTTGTTTATGTCGAAATCAAGGACAATGGGAAAGGTTTTGATGTGGCCAAAATGCTGGAAAAAGGCAATTGTTTTGGTTTGCTAAACATCACAGAAAGAACAAAATACTTGAATGGGACGGTTAATTTCCAATCAGACGAAACAGGAACCATCATACAATTGTCTATCCCTAAATAAAATTACGACATGCATTTTATAATCGCTGATGATCATCCCCTGTCACTTTTAGGCACCCAAGTTTTGGTGGAAAGTTTGGGTTATGTCATTTTGGGTACTTACAACAATGGGGAGTCAGCATGGACGTCGATTAAAAACCTGAAGCCAGATTTTGTCATCTTGGATATTTCTATGCCTGAAATGGATGGTTTGGAGGTGGCAGAGAAAATTAGATTGCACCAATTGCCGACCAAAATTATTTTATTGACTTCGCACAAGGAGAAAAGTATTTACAACAAAGCAGAAGAATTGGGGGTGAATGCTTATTTGTTGAAACAATATGCTTTGGATGAAATGCGGGAATGTATCCAGCATTTGATGCGAAATCCTAAGTATTTCAGTCAGAGAATTCGGTTTGATTTAGAGAATGATGTGAATTATTTGAAAGGAGAAGTACTGGCGCAATTGAGTTTTACTGAACGAAAGGTTTTTGAATGGATCGTTGCTCAAAAAACGACCAAAGAAATTGCCGCCTTATTGTTCCTATCCGAAAAAACCATTGAAGCCCACCGCGCTGCCATCATTCGGAAGTTGGGCTTGGAATCTCAAAAAAATGCCTTGTTGAAATTTGCCGCTCAGTTTCGTGAGTAGGAAAGTTGAATCACACAGTTATGAGAAAACAAAAAGAGAGTTACCTTCTGGCAACCCTCTTTTCGAATGATTAAAAAATTAAGTTCATTAATTGACGTCCCAGAACAATTTGATTGTTTGTGTGTCTCCACCCATGTCGCTTACGGCTTGATTATAAGCTTCGCTATTAATTGAAGACTCTGATTCTGGATAGGTATAGCGGGTTGGAACAGGAGAGCCACTTTGAGCTGCAACGTTTAAAGTAGGAGCGTCTAATCTTCTCCAAACATTCCATCCTTCGAAACCTCTGTTGTACATGGCCAACCAGAATTGTTTAGCGATTTTCTGCTTGGCATTGCCTTGAGCAGTACTAAAAGCAACATCTGAGGAAGCCAAGTAAGCATCGGCATCGGCAGTATCAACTCCCCAATATTCCATTGAAGCTTTAATGCCGGCATTGTAATGAGATTCAACAGAACCTCCAACGTTGTATCCTTTTTCTGCAGCTTCGGCCAATAGAAATTCTACCTCAGCATAGTCGATTAGGCAACTTGGTGTAGTTGCAGTATATAAAAGAGTGCCTAAGTGAGAATAAGTCAAATAGCTATTTGGAGCGCCATATATACCGCCGCTATATGTGCCAGTTTCTAGATCATCGAAATAGAATGCACGACGAGGGTCGTTTAAGTCGTTCATATAATCAACGACAGTATTGGCTGGTAAGAAGTCCGTACGCCCGCTCAGCACTAAATCTTCATAAAGAGGATTGGTATAAGGAGTAGAACTTAAGTGATTCATTTGGAAGTTTTCACTATTTGATGAGATAACCCCAGCTTGCATGGCGCTGTTGATAGCAGAAGAAGCCAGAGATTGATTGACATCAGATAGTTGAACACCCAATCTCAATAACAAAGAACCGCCAGTTTTTTTCCAAAGTGACATATTGCCACCAAAGATGATGTCCTCGCTAAGGCCATCTACATTTGTGTCTATTAAAGAAATTGCATGTTGCGCACGAGCAACCAAGTCTTCATAGATAACAGGAGCTTTTTCATAAGCGGGAAATTGGTTATCCAAACCTTGTAAGGCTTCACTATACGGGATGTTTCCAAAAGTATCAACCAAAACTTGCCAAGTATAAACTTCCATTATCTCAATCATTGCTAATTGATTGTTCTTTTCAGCTGGTAACAAAGTAGTATCATCTTGTACTTTTTGTTTTGCATCTTGTAGGCTAAAAAGTACACGAGTATACAATCGATTCCAATGTTGCCCTGGAATATTTCGTGTATTTAAATCGTAATTAGGTTCTTGCGTATATGTTGTCGTTGTAAAATACTGCGCAAACATTCTAAATACGTTCAAATTGACATTCGTACTCCCCATTTGATGAAACAAGCTTGTCGTTGCATGTGTAACCAAAAAACTAGCAGGAACAGTTGAAGGGTTTGTTTGATCTACGTTGATAGAATCATAATAGTCATCTGAACAACCAATCATACTGAATAATAAACCTGCGGCTAATATGTATTTTTTCATTTTCTTAATTTTTAAAATTGAATTTTAAGACTTGCACCAATTTCTCTGATAGATGGATGAGCTCCTGATTGATACCCTCTTAGGTTTCCTGCGCTTAATCCAGCCTCAGGATCTGAGTAGGGTATATTTTTGTGAATAATCCATAGGTTTCTTCCGATAGCCGAAATAGTCAATTTGTTAATGAAAGAATTACGGATTAATGTTTCAGGTAAATCATAAGACAGAGTTACGTTTCTCAATTTCACGAAAGAGGCATCATAAATATGTTCTTTTCTAGCTGAATTGTTATATCCCCAAGGGTTTCCTTCGTCAGAAGCATCTACACGGATATCGTTCGGTGTGCCATCTTCCTTTACTCCTGGTAAGATAACTCCTCCGCCATTTGCTAAAGTATTACGAATTGGATTCCCTAAATCGTTCGTGCCTGCTGAGAAATCATAAAGCCCGGTTCCATATCCATAATAAGTATCTAATGACCATACATCTCCACCTTTTTGGACATCAATCAAAAAGCTTAAAGTTAAGTTTTTGTATGTGAATCGGTTTTTGAATCCACCAGTCCAATCGGGATTTGCATTTCCAATGATTTCTCGAGTAGAGGTTTTTAAATATTGACCGTTAGCCCCTACGATTCTTTCCCCATTGTCACTATATACATAGTCAGTTCCTCTGATTACTCCTAAAGCTTCGCCCAATGCTGCGCCATATTCGACGCCGCCTTGAAAAGTAGCTAAAGCATAATAATCGGTATCACCTGCTAGTTTAATTACTTCGTTTTTGTTTTTAGCCCAGTTTGCTGAAATTTCCCATTCAAAATCACTACTTCTTAATGGAACTAATTTTAAAGTGGCTTCAATTCCTTTATTTTGCACGCTACCTACGTTAGCCCAAGCTCCTAACATACCAGCCGCGCCAGTGGTAACGATCGTGGTCAATAAATCTTTGGTTTTGTTATCATAATATGACAAATCAAAACTCACACGATTTTTAAGCATGGCCATTTCTATTCCAAACTCGTACCCTTCTGTTCTTTCTGGTTTTAGGTTGATGTTGTTAAAGGTTGTGGGGTTAGCAGCTGAGGAAGAGTTGCCGAAAGAGGAGTTCAATAAATAAATATTGTACACATTCAATGGGCCTAAGTCATTTCCAACTTCAGCGTAGTTTGCTCTAACTTTTCCGAAGTTTAACCAGCTAGCATTGACGAATTCAGAAAAAACGAAACTGGCTGATCCAGACCAATAACCGTATCGATTATTTGCTTTGGGCAAAGAAGAAGAACGGTCTGTTCTAAAGGCTCCTTCTAAAAATAGCGCTCTGTAGAAACCTAAACCAAGACGAGCGTATTCTCCATCAACCATGTATTTGTAATCAGTCTGGGATAATTGGTTAGCTCCTAAAGGGTTTTGTGAGTTAGCTAAAGTGTAAAGTCCTGGGATCTTCAGCCCTCCAGTTGTAGTTCCTCTAAACGCATCTCTTGTTTGAACCCTTAAGTTCCAACCTGCGTTGGCATCTAAACTGATGTTATCGGTAAGTTCTTTGTTAATTGTGAAAATCACATCGTAGTTGTTTTCACTCACGCTCTGTCTGAACAAAGAATATTCTCCAGCCAAGCCATCCGCACTGGTAGATCCTACAGCAATACGATCTTCACGTACTTCATCATAGTTGTCGAAAGCAAATCTTCCCATTACACTTAACCAATTGTTGAATTTATAAGTTAAGCTTGCATTTCCTAGGTAACGATTTCTACTGTCTGTTTGGTAATTCTCATAACGCATGAAGTAGTAATTGTCTGTATATAAAGGAGTGGTGTTGTCTATAGCGCCTATGTTCCAAGAGATGTTTTGACCAGTTAAGAAATAAGCTTCTCTTTGATCATGCATATCTACGTTGGTTTGCCACCATTGTCTGAAAGCTTGCATCGGGTTATTTCCATGATATCCAGTACCATATCGCCCTTTTCCACGAGTAGATGTATAAGTGATATTGGTTGCAACACTTAATTTTTCGGAAAATTTATAATCTCCACTAAAATCCAAGGTATTTCTCAAAATTCGGCTGTTGTCTAAGTTACCATCTTGTGTAAAGTTGGTAAAACCAAAGCGGAAAGCGCCATGATCGTTTCCACCACTAAAAGCAGCTGAATTCATATAAGTAATTGATTTTTTCCAAATATCGTTTGGTGTATGCTTGGCTGCAACCCAAGGCGCGGCTTGGCGATAAGTGGGCAATTGAGGAAATGCAGAATTCCAATGATAAACCATTAAGTTGGGGTCAAAAGCTCCTCCGTATGAGGCGTCTTCTGTAAATGGAACAGTCAAATCAGGAATGCCGTCACCATTAGCGTCTTCAAAATCATTAAAGTAACCGTTTTCGTTCACTCCATAATAAGCACCATACCCTGCACCATATTTATTTTGGTATTTTGGTAAGGTCTCTTTATCTGCTGTTCCGATGGTTGTACTACTATTAATTTCTACGCCGATTGCTTTGTTCCTTTTGCCTTTTTTTGTGGTAATCATGATTACTCCGTTGGCACCTCTTGATCCGTATAAAGCTGTTGCTGCTGCTCCTTTCAATACGTTTACTGTTTCAATATCGTTGGGGTTAATGTCTGAAGCAGCGTTCCCAAAGTCATATCCTCCACGACCAGTTGTTTGATCGCTTGTGTTAAAAGTATTGTTCATTACAGGCGTTCCATCAATGATGACTAAAGCTTGGTTGTTTCCAGTAATCGATTTGTAACCTCGCACAATCATATTGGTTGATCCTCCCATAGTACCCGAAGATGAGATGTCCAATCCTGCAATTTCACCAGCCATAGCATCAGCAAAATTTGATACAGGTACAGCAGAAAGTGTTTCTCCACTGATTTCCTGTGAGGCATAGCCCAGTGATTTTTTCTCACGAGAAATTCCCAAAGCTGTTACAACAACTCCTTCCAATTCAACAATCGATGATGCAGTCAATCTCGCATTGTAAACATTGCTTTGACTCACAGTCACTGTTGATACCTCCATGCCATCCGCCTCAATGGTGAGTGTGTCACCTTGGTTAACGGCAATGGTGTATTTTCCATCCGTGTCAGTATAGGCTTCTTCACCCGATGACGAAGTAATAACTGCATCATAAAGCGGTGTGCCATTTGCGTCAGTTACGGTTCCACTGACGGTTTTCTCTTGTGCCATGAGAATGCCTCCAAAGAGAATCCCAAATAACACAAATAAACCTCTTAACTTTGTACTCATTTGTTAAAGAATTTAATGTTTTTATGAAGCTAATTTAACTTTTATTTAGCAGAAAACAAGAAAATAGATGAGTTTAATCATAAAATTATTCAATGGAAAGACAGTTTGATATGAATTTGATCGAAGCGGGATGTGATGAAGCGGGCCGTGGTTGCCTTGCAGGGCCTGTGGTTGCCGCAGCTGTGATCTTGAATGAAAAGATGCAAATCGATGAAATGAATGATTCGAAAAAGTTGTCACCGCAGAGAAGAATTCAATTAAGAAAGCATATCGAAGAAAATGCTTTGGCTTGGGCAGTTGCTTTTGTTGAACCTGAAAAGATTGATGAAATCAACATCTTGAACGCAAGTATATTGGCCATGCATTTGGCCATTGATCAGTTGAAAGTGCAACCCGAACACATCGCTGTGGATGGCAATCGATTCAAAGAATATCCCAATATTCCTTCTGTTTGTGTGATAAAAGGAGATGCAAAGTACAGCAACATTGCAGCGGCTTCCATTTTAGCAAAAACTTACCGCGATGAATTCATGGAGCAATTGCATGAGAAATTTCCAGTGTACAATTGGCAAAAGAACAAAGGCTATCCAACGATAGAACACCGATTGGCCATCATGCAACACGGAATTTGTGTGCACCATCGAAAAACCTTCAAAACTTCTGAAGTGCAAATGGAGTTGAAACTTTAAATGCGGACTTCTTTTGGAACCAAAAGCGTATAATCGCCATGGTTGCGGATCACATCTCGTACAATGCTTGAGCTGATGTATGATTTTCCAGAAGAAGTCAATAAAAAGACGGTTTCAATGCCCCGGTTGGTGATTGCGCGATTGGTATGCGCAATGGCTTTCTCAAACTCAAAATCCGCTGGGTTGCGCAGTCCCCTCAAGATGAATTGTGCGTTTCTTTGATGACAAAATTCAACGGTCAGTCCTTCGTAGACATCGACTTCTACATTGTCGAAGTGTTTGAGAGATGCTTCCAAGTATTGTTTTCGTTGCTCCAAAGTAAACATGTAGTTTTTTTGTGCATTGTGTCCGATGGCAACAATGATTTTGTCAAACAAAGGCACTGCGCGCTCGATGATGTCGTAGTGTCCTAAAGTAATTGGGTCAAAAGATCCTGGGAAAACTGCTATGCGTTCCATATGTTTTTTCTGTTGAATGCGATATTGATTTCATTGTCAAATAAATCTTCCAAAGCCAAATTAGCGTATTGTGCTTGCTGAGGAAAGATGCTGGCTGGAGAGAATCCAGGTAAGGTGTTCATTTCTAAAAAATGAGGGATTCCATTCACAATGATGAATTCTGAACGTGAAATTCCTGTCATTTGTAAACTTTCATAAGCTTTGATGGCCAGTTCTTCTACTTTTTCTCGAAGATTATCGTCCAAACGTGCCGGTGTGATTTCTTCTGAAGCGCCTTCGTATTTGGCTTGGTAATCAAAGAATTCATTTTGACTAACGATTTCTGTAATGCCAACGACTTTGGTTTTTCCTTGGTATTGGATCACGCCGACAGAAACTTCTGTGCCATCCAAAAAAGCTTCGACCAAAACTTCTCGGTCCTCTTTGAATGCCAAGTCCAAAGCTGCTTGAAAGTTTTCTTTGGATTTCACTTTTGAAATTCCCAAACTTGAGCCCGATTGGTTGGGTTTTACAAAACAAGGCAAACCTACTTTTTCAATGATTGCATCGATATTGTAAGGCAAATCTTGGTGAATGTAAACCGATGTTGCATGTGGAATTCCATATTTGTCTAACACAGCGATGCAATCTTTCTTGTTGAAAGTCAAGGCAGATTGATAAAAATTACAACCTGTATAGGGCAGGTCTATCAACTCCCAATACGCTTGCAAATAGCCGTCTTCTCCAGGTGAACCATGAATGATGTTGACCACACAATCGAAACGTTGTTTTTTTCCATCTTTTGTGAAACTAAAATCTTCTTTGTGGATGGGGAATTTTTCTCCATCGATTTCAGCATACCATCCTTCTTTTAAAATTCGCACCCTTGTTTTGTGGTACTTTTGATCAGATAAGCTCTCAAAAACCAATTCGCAACTTTTCAAAGAAACGATGGATTCGTCCGAATATCCTCCTGCGACAATTGCAATGTTCAACATACGTTTATAATTCTACAACCAAAGATAAGCTGAAAATTAGGATACAAAAACTTTTTGTTTTTAGGATGTGTAAACTAGGAAATAAATCAGGTCAATATTCAATTGATCATCAGCAAATAACCAAAAGGTGTGTGTTTTTTTCAAGTGCATGATTATTTTTGTTGTGAGGTTTGAAAAAGTTAGGTAATTTCAGATGGTTATTCAAAATCAAATGCTATGAAACAATCTGTATTTTTAGTGGTCAGCTTCTTTTTAATTTATCAGCAAAGTCAAGCCTGCACCCGAGTCGTTTATCAAGGAAAAAATGAAACGATCATCACCGCCCGATCGATGGATTGGAAAGATGACATTCCAGCAAATCTTTGGATTTTTCCGAGAGGAATGGAACGGAAAGGTGAAGTAGGGCGCTCTTCTGTTGAGTGGAAATCAAAATATGGTAGCGTGATCACCAGTTCTTGGGACATCGTCTCTTCAGATGGTATGAATGAAAAAGGATTGGTAGGAAATTTACTTTGGTTGGTAGAATCGACTTATCCCGCTTTTGAGAAAGACAAAAACACTCCTGCTATATCGGTTTCTTTGTGGTTGCAATATGTGTTGGACAATTTTGCCAATGTACAAGAAGCGGTAGATGCATTGGAGAAAGAAAGGTTCGTGGTGGTTTCTTCCAACATACCAGGCACAGAGAAATTTGCTACCGTTCATTTGTCAATTTCTGACAAAACAGGCGACAGTGCAATTTTTGAATACATCGATGGAAAGTTGATCATCCACCACGATCGCGCTTACGTTGCTATGACCAATTCGCCAATTTTTGAAGAGCAATTGGCCATCAATGCTTATTGGAAAGGCATTCCAGGAGACATCATGTTGCCAGGTACCAACCGTGCTGCCGATCGTTTTGTGAGAGCGTCTTATTACATTGATGCGGTTCCAAAAACGGATAACATCCGTTTAGCGATTTCAAGTGTTTTTAGTGTGATTCGAAATTGCTCTGTTCCATTGGGAATTTCTTCCCCGACAGAACCCAATATTTCTTCTACACGTTGGAGAACGGTGGCGGATCAAAAGAACTTGGTGTACTATTTTGACAATGTGCTCAATCCTAATGTGGTTTGGGTGGAATTCAGTAAAATTGATTTTGGTCCGCAAGGGAAAGTTAAAAAATTGAGTTTGTCCAAGAACGAAAATTATGCAGGAGAGTCCTCGATGCATTTCAAAGCGACTCCAGCTTTTACTTTTGCAGGTTTGGATTAAGACTGCTTTGTTTCAACATAATTGCTTATTTAAAAGGTAGTTAAAAGGTGCAATTGAATGCAATCGACTACAATTGAATCTAACTGCGTAATCACCGATTGCTTTCCAAGTAGGATAGCAACTTTGCAACAGCGATTTGAAAAACTTATTTCGTTTCAAGTCGAATGTTCAATCTATTAAATTTAAAGTTATGTCATTAAGAAACAAAGTCATCTTGATCGGTCGTACTGGAAAAGATGTGGAAGTCGTGGAATTTGAGAATGGAATGTTGTCCAAAGTAAGTTTGGCTACTTCTGATTATTACACCAATGCTGCTGGTGAGAAAGTAGAAGAAACTCAGTGGCACAATTTGGTCGCTTTTGGGAAAACGGCAGAAGTCATGCAAAAATACGTCAACAAAGGCGATGAGATTGCGGTGGAGGGAAAGTTGATCTATCGATCGTATGATGACAAGGATGGTGTGAAGAAATACATTACAGAAATTCGGATAGAGCATTTGGTGATGCTGGGCGGAAAAGCCTCCTAATCCAAACAATTGAAAAAGCATCTCAGATTTGATACTGAGATGCTTTTTTGTTTTATTTCATGTTGAATGAAATTTATGCTGCTGAATCTTTTTGCAATAAAAACTTGTAAATTAGACCACCTGCAATGGCGCCAGCAATCGGAGCTACCCAAAATAACCACAATTGCACCAAAGCTTCACCTTGTACAAACAAAGCTTGAGAAGTAGAACGTGCAGGGTTCACAGAAGTGTTGGTAATAGGAATTGAAATCAAATGGATCAAGGTCAAAGTCAATCCAATCGCGATGCCTGCGAATTTACCGTTGGCATATTTGTCCGTTGCGCCCATGATGACAATGAGGAAAAATGCAGTCAAAACAAATTCAGCCAAAAAAGCGGCTGTCATGCTGAAACTTCTTCCTGCATAGCCAGGCATCTCATAAAAATTACTGGCAAATGCACCGGGTCCTTCCGTGGTGAACGCGTTGGCTCCTTGTAAGATCAAGTAAAGAATTCCTGCGGCAGAGATGGCGCCCAACAATTGGGAGACGATGTAGGGCAGTAATTCTTTGGCATCCAATCTACCGCTGGCCACCAAACCGAAAGAAACGGCAGGATTGAAATGGCCACCTGAAATATGTCCGACAGCATAGACCATCGTCAATACGGTCAAACCAAAAGCCAAGGCAACGCCCAATAATCCGATGCCGACATCTGGAACACCGGCGGCAAAAACCGCGCTTCCACATCCGCCAAAGACCAACCAAAAGGTGCCGAAAAACTCGGCAAAATACTTTTTCATATTTTTTTGTTTAAATTAATTAAGTACAAATATAAATTTAAAAGTAGAATTAGGTTAGTGCTTCTTTTTTTATGAAAAATAAGAATGAGGAATCAATTGTTTCTCCACAAATGCGGTGAAAATAAAATCAAAATGGTGAACAGTTCCAAACGGCCCAAAATCATCAAAAAGGCACAAAACCATTTGGCAATTGGGGTGAGCGCAGCCATGCTACTGCCCGGTCCGTTTGCGCCAAATCCGACACCGGTATTACCCAACGAAGCTGCGGATAAACTCATCGCTGACATGAATTCTTCATAATTGGAATGCAATCCATTGTTGACCAATGCCAAGAAAATCGCACCAAAAATCCAAATGAACAGATACATTACAAAAAAGGCGAGGATGTTGTAAACGATGTTTTGTGCAATGCTTTTCTTGTTGTAACGCACGGGTAAAACCGCGTTGGGATGAATGAGTCTTTTGAATTCCAACAAACTGTTTTTCAATAAAATCACATGTCGGATGACTTTCACGCCGCCAGAAGTAGAGCCAGCAGAGCCGCCTACAAACAACAAGGAAAAAAACAACATGGTGATGAATGGCGACCATTGGCTGTAATCAGTTGAAGTGAAACCAGTCGTAGTAACAATTGAAATGACATGAAAAAAACTGTTTCTGAAGGAAGCTTCAGTGGTAAAATTGGTATCGTGAATCCAGAAAGTCAACATCAAACCAATCAAAATTGAGAAAGAAACAATCATGCCCAAATACCATCGAAATTCTTCATTTTGGAAGATTTTTTTGAAATCGAATTTGAGTAAAAAGTGGTTCAAAACAAAGTTAATGCCCGACAAAAACATGAAAAAAATCAAAATGTATTGAATGGCAGGCGTTGAATTCCAATAAGCTGTGCTGTCATTTTTGGTCGAGAAACCACCAGAAGACAAGGTCGTCAAGGCGTGATTAATGGCGTCAAACCAACCCATTCCCGCAAAAACCATCAGGATGATTTGCGCCAAGGTCAACAATACATACACCATCCAAAGTCGTTTGGCTGTGTCGGTAATTCTTGGATGAATTTTATTGGCCGAAACCACTGGTGCTTCTACGACAAACAATTGCATGCCGCCAATGCCCAAGAGAGGAAGAATGGCAATGGTCAGTACGATAATTCCCATGCCGCCAATCCATTGGGTCAAACTTCGCCAAAATAAAATGCTTTTGGGTAAAATCTCTACATCGTTGAAAATCGTTGCACCCGTTGTGGTATAACCTGCAATGGTTTCAAAAAAGACATTGGTGATGCTAAAATCATTTTGATTGAAATGGTGGGCTGACAAATAAGGGATCGAAAACAAATAGGGGAGCGCACCGCTCAGAATCAAGCAAATCCAACCTGTGCCGACAATCAAATAGCCATCGCGCAAACTCAATTTTTTGGGTGCGTTCTTTGTGCTGAAATAAATGGAACTTCCGACCAAAGCAGTCAGCAAACAAGAAAATAAGAAGGGCAAAAAAGTGGTTTCTTGGTAAATGAAAGCGACCAAAACGCACAAAGTCATGAACAACGCATTGAACAGCATCAAAACGCTGATGAGGTTCAATATGACTTTGTAGTTGATGTTTTTCATTTATTGAAAAAAATGACCAATTTTCATGATGGCGCTCGGTTGTACAAAGACCACCACATGGTCGCCTGCTAAAATCACAAAATCAGCGGTGGGGATAAAGCCTTCGTTTTTTCGGATGATCCCACCGACGATGGAATCTTTTGGAAATTTGATTTCACGCAAACTTTTGTTGACCACCATTGAGTTTTCGTCGACTTTGAATTCCATCACCTCAGCTTCAATATCTGAGAGTCCCGTAATGTCGACCACGTCGCCTTTTCGGATGTACCTAAAAATACTGTCTGCTGCCAAAAGCTTTTTGTTGATGAATGCATTGATGCCAACTTCTTGGCTCAAATGGATGTAATCCATGTTTTCGACCAAAGCAATTGTTTTCTTGACGCCTTTGGATTTGGCGACCAAACAAGACATGATGTTGGTTTCTGAACTTCCAGTCACGGCGATGAAGGCGTCTGAATTGGAAATGCCTTCTTCCTCCAATAAATCACCATCTCGGCCATCTCCGTTAATGATCAATACGTTATTTAATTCGTCTGCCAAATCAAAAGCTTTGTTTCGGTCTTTTTCAATTAATTTGACGTTATGCTTGTTTTCTTTCAATAAAGTCACCGCCTTTTTACCGATGCTTCCACCGCCCAAAACGATGACGTTTTTGAAAAATTCTTGCTTTTTGCCCAACAGAGAATAAATGTCAGCTGTCGCATGTTTCAGTGCGATGAAATAGACTTGGTCATTGAATGTGTAAACAGTATCACCATCGGGAATGATCGTATCATAGCCACCGCGTTCATGGTTTCGAATCATGGCAATGGGAATGAAATGCGGTTGTTTGTTGTTGAACTGAACTTCTCTCACTTTTTTGCCCAAAACCGTGCAATCTTGGTCCAGTACTGTTCCAAACAATTTCAATTCGCCCGAAGTAAAGGTATGCATCGTATTGAAAGCAGATTCTTCGATCAATTGATGAATTTCCAAAGCAGCCAATTGCTCTGGGCTGATGAGCACGTCAATGCCAATTCTTTGAACTGGAATGGCGTTTTCTCTGCGCAGGAATTCTGGATTGGTAATGCGTGCAATGGTTCGTTTGGCCCCCATTTTTTTTGCAATCAGGGCAGCGGTCAGATTGGTGTTTTGCAGTTGCGTTACGCTGATAAAAATATCGGCCGCATCAATTCTGATTTCACGCAAGGTATCAAAAGAAGTGACATCGCCACGGTGCGTCATCACGTCCAAACTGCTTTCGATGATCTGCAGATTTTCTTTGTCGGTATCAATGACGATGACATCGAGTTTTTCCATGGACAACCATTTTGCCAAATGGAAGCCTACTTCGCCAGCGCCACCAATAACGATCTTCATTTATAGTTCTTCTTGTTTTTGTCCCATCAACATCAAAAAGGCTTTCAAAAACTCGTCGATGTCTCCGTCCAAAACGGATTGTACATCACTGGTTTCGTGTCCTGTTCTCACGTCTTTGACCAATTGATAGGGTTGCATCACATAATTTCGAATTTGTGAGCCCCATTCAATTTTCATCTTATTGGCTTCAATCTCATTTCTTGCCGCCATTCTTTTTTCCAATTCAATTTTGTATAATTCAGAGCGCAACATCTGCATGGCTCTTTCACGGTTGGCCAACTGAGAACGACCTTCTTGACAAACAACGACAATTCCTGTGGGTTTGTGGGTCAATTGTACCTTGGTTTCTACTTTGTTGACGTGTTGTCCTCCCGCGCCACCCGAACGCGAAGTATGCAATTCAATCTCGCTTGGATTCAAATCAATTTCAATCGAATCATCGACCAAAGGATAAACATAGACCGAAACAAAGCTCGTGTGTCTTTTGGCGTTGCTGTCAAATGGAGAAATTCTCACCAAACGATGGACGCCATTTTCACCTTTCAAATAACCAAAAGCAAACTCACCTTCAATTTCCAAAGTCACGGTTTTTACGCCAGCAACATCGCCATCTTGGTAGTTCAGTTCACGGATTTTATAGCCATTGTGCTCTGCCCACATGGTGTACATCCGCATCAACATCCCAGCGAAATCGCAACTTTCAGTTCCACCAGCACCTGCCGTGATCTGTAATATCGCACTCAAATTGTCCCCCTCTTCGGACAACATGTTTTTGAATTCAATGTCTTCCAAGGCTTTGAGCGTTGTTTCGTATTGTGCTTTCACATCTTCATCACTGGCTTCGCCTTCATGGTTGAACTCGATCAATACTTCTAAATCGTTGAAATTGTGAACGATACTATTGTATTCTTCCACCCATTTCTTTTTAGAACGGAGCGATTTCATCATGTTTTCAGCTTCTTTCGGATCATTCCAAAAGTCTGGAGAAGCAGCACGTTCTTCCTCATTGATGATTTCAATTTCCTTTTTTTCTATTTCTAAATAGGCATGTAAGTCTTTGATTCTTTGACTTAAGTCCTTGATGGATTCGTTATTAAACATAGCGGCAAAGATACTATTTATCTGTCAAAATCTGCACTAACTTTGTTTGTTCCATGAAAAAAAATGCAACAATTATTGTAAATACCTGCTGCTTTGTTAAGTTTGCGTGAAGGTTGTTGTACATGTTTTGTACGATGATTATTTTTGATGAAAATTATAAAATGTCCATGATTAAAATTTATCACAATCCACGTTGTAGCAAAAGTAGAGAAGCCGTTCAATTGTTGGAAGCAGAGGAATTGGCTTTTGAAATTGTAGATTATTTGAAACAACCGCCAACGGTGGACGAATTGAAGGATTTGATCAAAATGTTGGACATTGCGCCCATTGAGTTGGTTCGCGTGAAAGAAACCATTTGGAAAGAAAATTACCAAGGAAAAGATTTGTCTTCTGAAGAAATCATTGCCGCTTTGCATGCCCATCCTCGTTTGATTGAAAGGCCAATTGTCGTCCGAGAAAATCAAGCCATCATTGGCCGGCCGCCTGTTTTGATCAAAAACATTTTGTAATACACCAACGAAAATATTGCTAACTTTAGACTTATGGAAGAAGAGAAGATTTTGGATGCTGCGGAATTAGAAAATCAGGAGATTTCCCGTCGTTATAAGAAAATGTTGAAGAATACGTACCAAACTTTGACCAAAGAGGACAAAAAGTTGATTCGTAAAGCTTTTGATTTGGCCGTTGTGGCGCACAAAGACCAACGCAGAAAAACAGGAGAGCCGTATATTTTTCATCCGATCGAAGTGGCCAACATCGTGGCCAATGAAATTGGGTTGGGGGCGACGAGCATTGCTGCTGCTTTGATGCATGATGTAGTGGAAGATACCAATTATACTTTGGAAGACATTCGAGAAATGTTTGGCGAAAGAATTGCGCGCATCATCGACGGTTTGACCAAAATTTCGATTCTCAACAAACAAGACGTTTCCATACAATCGGAAAATTACCGCAAATTGTTGTTGACTTTGTCTGAGGATGTTCGGGTGATTTTGATCAAAATTGCGGACCGATTGCACAATATGCGCACTTTGGATTCGATGCAGGAAGACAAGCAGGTCAAAATCGCTTCTGAAACCATTTTTATTTATGCGCCTTTGGCCCATCGGATGGGCTTGTACAACATCAAATCCGAATTGGAAGATTTGAGTTTGAAATACACCAAACCTGAGGAATATTTTCAAATTGAAAGAAAGTTACAAGAGTCCAAGGAAGAAAGAGAAAGTTACATCGATGATTTTTCAGAATTATTGAGAGAGCGATTGGAAGCAGAAGGTTTGGAATTTGAAATCAAAGGACGGTCCAAATCGGTGTATTCCATTCAGCGAAAAATGATCACTCAACACGTCAATTTCGAGGAGGTGTATGACAAATTTGCGGTGCGCATCGTGTACCGTTCTGACCAAAAAAACGAAAAGTTTTTGGCTTGGAAAATTTATTCCATTGTGACCGATATTTTTCGACCGAATCCCAAACGACTGCGCGATTGGATTTCTCAACCGAAATCCACAGGCTACGAATCCTTGCACATCACGGTCTTAGGACCTTTGGCACGTTGGGTGGAAGTGCAAATTCGTTCAGAACGAATGGATGAATTGGCAGAGCGTGGCGTGGCGGCGCATTACAAATACAAGGAAAACTACAAAGTGGAAGATTCAAAGGTGGACGAATGGATCGGTCAAGTGCGGGAGATGTTGGAAAACAATGAAGCGCAGGATGCAACGGAATTCATCAACAACTTTCAATTCAATCTGTACGCCAAGGAAATCTATGTTTTTTCACCCAAAGGTGATTTGTATTCTTTGCCCAAAGGTGCGACTTCTTTGGACTTTGCTTATGCGATTCATACCAATGTAGGAAACACTTGTTTGGGCGCAAAAGTCAATGGGAAGTTGTATCCGCTGAGCCATCAATTGCAAAGTGGTGATCAAATTGAAATTTTGACTTCTGTCAACCAAAAGCCCAAAGCAGATTGGTTGGAATTTGCGATCACGAGCCGAGCGAGATCCAAAATCAAAGCTTCGCTCAATGCAGAAAAAAGAGAATTGTCAGAAGAAGGCAAGGAGATTTTGATGCGGAAGTTGCGCCATTTGAAAATTGATTTCAATGAAGGCACGGTCAATGATTTGCAGCATTTTTTCAAAACAAAAAACAGCCAGGACATTTTTTACAATGTCGCAACAGGCGTTATTGACAACCAGAGTTTGCGCAAATTTGCCGAATCAAAATCAGGTATATCTGCTTTTATCAATCGCTTTCGCCCGAGATCAAAATCGACGACACTGCCTTTGACCGAAGGCGAACAGAAATTTGATGCGCTGGTTTTTGGACCCGATGAAGAAAAATTGGATTTCGAATTGGCTTCTTGTTGCAATCCGATTGCGGGTGACAAGGTGTTTGGTTTTGTGACAGTTTCCAAAGGCATTCGCGTACACAAACGAGATTGTCCAAATGCCGTGGCCTTGCAAGCCAATCAGGCGTACCGGATCATTCGTGCCAAATGGATTGATTCTTCTTCCCAAATTTACCGCGCGATCATTGACATTCATGGTTTGGACCGCATTGGGATGATCAACGACATTACAAAAATCATCTCGTCGAACTTGCATGTTCACATCAGAAGTTTCAATATTTCGGAAGAAGACGGTATCTTTGAAGGAAAAATTTCGGTGTCCGTCAAAAACAAGAGTCAGTTGGATAAAATCATGACTGAAATCAAGTTGGTTGATGGAATCAAAAAAGTAAGCCGAACGTATGCAAATTAATCAATTATGAAAATTAAAAGCTTTGTCTTGTATGTCGCCGGATTTTTTATTGCTTGTGGCATTGGCTATTATTACAACTATGTGGTCGGATTCTTGGCCGGTATGGTTTTGTACGTATTTTTCTTGATGTTTTTGGGCTTTATTGTTGGCTTGACCGATGCCAATCCGACAGAGAAATCCATCTATGACCGCCGAAAGAAAGTAGAGTGAGTTCATAAAGTATCGTGTAGCATGATTTATTAATTCCTTTTTTTAAGGAATAATGCTTTGAATGGGCAATGTAATTTTGTATCATGCAATGCTCCAAAGGGATTTAGTTACCGCTCACGTGATCTTATTAATTAAAAAAAAGAGATTTAAACTTCTTTTCTAAACGTTTTTCTTCTTTTGTGGATGACAGGATCATAGTCTTTCCAAAGCAATTGAACACTTTGGTTTGCTTCTAATTCTGGATTGGTTTCCAAGAATTGGATGTTGTTTCTTTTGAAAGTTTCGTGCATTTCCTTGAAGATGATGGCCGTGACGCCTTTTTTCTGGAACTTTGGATGCACGCCAATCAAAACAAATTCAGCCGTATCATTCTTTTTTTGCGCTTTCAATAAATGGTACCAACCCCAAGGCAATAATTTCCCTTTGGCTTTTTGCAAGGCTTTGGCAAAGGAAGGCATCACAATCGCAAAAGCAATCAATTCTTCTGCGTCATCTTCAATGATGGTGATGAAATCAGGCGAAAGGATGTTGGCGTATTTTTCAGCATAAAATGCTTTTTGTTTGTCCGTGATGGGCACATAGCTTTCCAATTCACTGTAAGAAACCTCCAACAAATTAAAAACAGGTTGTATGTATTTCCGAAGATCTGCTTTGGTTTTCAGCCGAACCAGTTTTAAGCCATAACGCTTGGTGACCAAATCCGAAAAGCTGTAAATTTTTTCAGGAATGCTTTCTGGGGCATTGATGCGCATTTCCAGCCATTCTTTTTCTGGAACAAAGCCCAATTTTTCTAAATGTGTTGCATAATAGGCGAAATTGTATTGGCCGATGACGGTGGCCATTTGGTCAAAACCTTCGGTCAATAAACCCGCTTTTTCCATGCTGGTTGCGCCCATTGGTCCTTCCAAGTGGTCTAAACCATGGTCTTTGGCGATTTCGTATAATTTTTCAAACAGCGCTTGGCTGACTTTCAAGTCATCAATTGCATCAAAATAAGCAAACCGCAGTTTTTTGATGTGTTGTTGCTCCGTTTCGTGAAAGTTGATGATGCCAGCAATTCTCCCCACAATTTTTTTGTTTTGCATGGCCAAAAAATAAAAGGCTTTGGCAGATTGAAAAGCAGGATTGACCGCTGTGTCCAAAGCTTTGATTTCATCAGCCATCAAAGGAGGAACAGCGCAAGGATTGTTTTTGTACAATTCAATGTGGAACTTGACAAATTGTTCAAGTTCTTTTTTTGAATGAATTTGTTTGACTTCAATTTTCATACGAAGCGCAAAGATAGTTTAAACTATGGATTAAAATCAAAGCCTTTGTCCAAATACATTTCAGTAGAAAATCTTTGCAGTTTTTCGCTGATTTCTACGGCTTTTAGATGGGTATTCATTGGAACTGATGTGGTTTTACTTGCGTTGGGAACAATTTGTTGCAAGGCAGCAGCGAGCAAAGGGTCTTCAAGAGAACCCAAAGGAGGAAGATGTTCTAAATAATGCAATTCATTGATGTTTTGGAGGGGTTCAATGCCTTGGGAAGGAGAAGATTGGTCCAAAACATTTTTGTATTCAAACACGATGGGTTGCATGGCCCAAGTATGGTTAGGATTGGCGGCTTCAGAGGAAGTGTAGCCTTTGTTGGGCGAATCGTACAAGGTGATGGAGCCTACGGTTTTTCCATAGGTTTTTTGCCCAAATACATTCACGTTGATGTATGCATTCATGCAACTGATGAGCATTTCACTCGCGGATGCGGTTTGATTGCTGGTCAAGATGAACAAACGATTGAGAAAAAGATGGTTGAAATTGACGTGTCCGTTTTCATTCAAATCATCGTCGTAGGTTTTTCCTTTGTTGGTAAAAGTATAAACCGAATTGTTATTAGCCGCTTTTTGGTTGAAATACAAACGGGTAAAGTCTTGTTCATTGAATTGTCCAGTGATCATGCTGCCCAAATAAGCTGCGGTTTGTACAGTTCCCCCGCCATTGTACCGCAAATCAATGACCAAATCGGTGATGTCTTGGCTGCGAAAATATCCGATGGTTTCATTCAGTTCGTCATTGAAATTGGCGCGAAATCCATTGTACAATAAATAACCCACTTTTTGTGTACCGAAATCCAATACTTTGGCCAAATGGATGGGGTTTTCTTGTATTTCGGTTTGGCTCAGCGAGATGTTGAGATTCAGGTCCTGAAGATGGCCATTTTGTAGAATGGCCATGCCAAAATTGGCGGTGTTTTGACTCAAAAGCGAAACGTAATTGGATGCGGTCAATTGAACGCCATTGATCCGTGAAAAGATTTGTCCTCTGTGCATGCCAGCGAGATCGGCCGAAGAATGGGGCAAAACATAACGAACGTAACCAAAAATTTTATCGGATTGAGCAGATTCATACACCAAGCCGTAATTCATGCCAAAACTTTTGTTGATGCCTGCGAACTGTTGGTCCAAAGCATGGTAATCCTCGACGATCCAAGAAAATCGATCGGTTTGTCCGCGGTCATACAATAAACCATAAAACAAATCTTGGGTGCTTTGTGCTTGGATGAATTGTTGGTAAGCATTCGCTGTTGGAAAGGCGTCATCTGCCAATTTAGGGCTTTGTTCTTGCCAATAATACCATAAATTCATGGCTTTCCAAACGAAGTCATTGACCGAAATGGACGGTCGAACGTTGTCGTCATCGTTTTTACAGCCAATGAAAAAAAGACTGAATGAAACAAGGCAAATCAATGTAAAAGTATGGGTTTTCATGTGGTTTTTTAATAGCACCTCTAAAGATAGGAAATAAATCATTTATCGGCCAATTGAAAGTGGTGTTTTAATAAAAATGCTGTGATGGGTTCACCAAGATTTTGTTCGAATTGAAAACAAATGGATAAGCGGTTTGCTATGAAGCATTGCATCAAAAATGTGAGAATTGCGTTGTTCATTTAGCATAAATTTTAACAACACATTCAATTCATTTGATCAAAATAATCATGAAATTTACCCATCAAATGAGGATTTTTCATTGAAGTGTAAAAAGTAAAAACGTTGATTTGGAGCGAATTGAGGAGAAGTTAAAAATATTGGCGGATGCCGCAAAGTACGATGTGAGCTGCAGCTCGATCGGGAGCAAGCGAAAAAATAAGGGAGGAATTGGTGATGCTTCGGCGTCGGGTATTTGTCATACGTATACCGAAGACGGTCGTTGTGTTTCTTTGCTCAAAATACTATTGACCAATCATTGCATTTACGATTGTTCATTTTGTGTGAGCAGAAGAAGCAATGACGTGAAAAGAGCAGCATTTACGGTGGATGAAGTCGTGGATTTGACGATGAATTTTTACAGAAGAAATTACATTGAAGGTTTGTTTTTGAGTTCAGGGATTTTTAAGAATGCGGACTTCACGATGGAGCGCTTGATGCGTGTGGTCAAAAAACTGCGTTTGGAAGAGCGATACAATGGATACATTCATTTGAAAACGATTCCTGGCGCCAGTGAAGACTTGATCAAAGAAGCCGGTTTGTATGTGGACCGAATGAGCATCAATTTGGAATTGCCGACCGAAGCTGGTTTGAAGATGGTTGCGCCTGAAAAAGACCATGAATCGGTGAAGAAACCATTGGCCTTTGTGCAAAATCAAATTCAAACTATCAAGTCAGAATCGAAGTTGATCAAACATACGCCACTGTTTGTTCCTGCTGGACAAAGTACCCAAATGGTGATTGGTGCTACACCTGAAACTGATTTTGAGATCATGAATGTTGCTAAGACTTTTTATGATGATTATCAATTGAAACGGGTGTATTACAGCGGTTATATTCCGATCAATTCAGAAAATTCATTGTTGCCCATGGTGGGAAGTAGGCCACCTTTGGTGCGCGAAAATCGTTTGTATCAAACCGATTGGTTGTTGCGTTTTTATGATTTTGATTTGGATGAAATTTTGAATCCCGAACACCAACATTTGGATCTGGACATCGATCCGAAATTGAGTTGGGCGTTGCGCAATCCATCGTTTTTTCCAGTAGACATTAATTATGCAGATTACAAACAGATCATCAGAATTCCAGGAGTAGGCAGGCAATCGGCGATGAAAATCATTCGCTCGAGAAAATTTGGGAGGTTGCATGAGTACCAAGTGAAAAAAATGGGCATTGCTTTCAATCGTGCCAAGCACTTCATGCGTTGTGCCGATACGCCCATGATGTTGGGCAATCCTTCCATGGGACAAGTGCGACAGCTGATTGTGCAGAAAAGTTCAGCCAAGCATTTGAAAAATGTAAACGATTCACAGTTGAGCTTGTTTTAGATGAATTATATATTTGACGGAACTTACCATGGGTTTTTGTGTTGTGTGTTTGTGAATTTCGAACGAAAAGATACGGATGTACAATTGCAAGTGGAAGGCGAGGACGCTTCTCAAGCGGATTTGTTTGCAGAACACCGATTGATCTTTACTGATTTGGTGAAAGCCCAAAGGGTGCAAGCGGGGCTGAACAGAATTTTGCAAAAATCGAAAGCCATGGATTTTTTCAGGGTGTTTTTATCAGAAGACCGAAAGGCATGGGTGGCTTCTTTCAACATCATTTGTCAATTGTTTTCGGGACAAGCTCAAATTCTTGAAAATTATGGCGATGCAGAGGTATTGTATTTCGCCCAAACTTTGAAAAAAGTCAGCCGAGAACGGCATCGCATGAAAGCTTTTGTACGATTCAGCAAAAGCAGTGATGGGTTGTTTTTTGCAGTTGTGGAGCCGGATTTCAATGTTTTGCCATTGATCGTTCCTTTTTTCAAAAACAGGTATGCCGATCAGTCTTGGTTGATTTATGATGTGAAACGAAAATATGGCTTGTTGTATGACAAAAAATCGGTGATGGAAGTGCAACTTTCGCCTGAAGAAAAACAAGCTTTGACGACGGATGCAGTGATTTCATTGGACGAAAAAGATGCGCATTTCCAAACGCTCTGGAAACGGTATTACCAAAGCACCAACATTGAAGCGAGGAGAAATATGAAATTGCATTTGCAATATGTTCCCAAAAGATATTGGAAATATTTGGTAGAAAAACAAACCTGAAACTTACTGGTCTTCTCGGTTGTCGCTTTCTTCTTGTTTGCCTTCTTCGATGAGTTCATTGACTTCTTCGAATTCGCCTTTGTCCAAATCTTTGACCAACTCTTCTTGTGCTTCAGCATGGCGATCGATGCGAAATGTGCAGCCGATGGGAAAATGGTCAGAACCGATCGAAGGATAGGTGAACAATTTGTCAATGAAAATGGTTGGACTGTGGAAGAGCAAATCCAGAGGCACCCGAAAGAACCAATATTGGGTATGAAAAGTGGCCAAAAGTCCTCTTCCAATGCGTGCGTCGATCAAACGGCTGGTTTTTTTGAAAAGGATAGAAGATTTTGCCCAAGCAACATTGTTGAAATCACCTGTTACGATAACGGGCAATGAATGCTCGCGGACTTTTTTGGCGATGCTCAACAAATCCCCGTCTCTTTCTTTGGAATTCACTTCTTCTGTTGGACTTGGCGGTGGTGGATGGGCGCCGAAAAATACAAAACGATAACCATCATCAGTTTCTAATTCGGCTTCAATGCTGGGCAAATCATCGGCAACAAAAAAGTGGGTTTGAATTCGGTGGACTTTTAGTTTGGTGAAAAAGTGCATGCCATAGGTGTTTTCAAGCGTGACTTTTTCGAAATGTGGATAATCTTTTTCCAAAACCCTTAGGGCTTTCTCCCAATCGCTGTTGCTCTCCAATGTCAGGAAAATGTCGGGTTGTTCCCGTTGGATCAACTCAATGAATCGATCGTATTCTTGGTTGAATTGGTAAATGTTGCAAGAGATGATTTTGACTTTTTCTGATGCATTATTTGTCATTTCAAATTTGGGACTTTTCCAGAATTTGGTGTAGCGCATCAAAATGTATAGGTGGTAAACTATGAATAGTAATTGAGCGCCTTGCAAATACCACAGCATGGCACTTTCATTTGTATAGAAAAATGCAAGGAAGAAAACCAGTATTTGTAAAGGCAGCAATTGAAGTTTGATGAATTCGGCCACCCTAAAAATCCAATGTTGGTTTTGGATGAAAGGCAAAGCGCTCAGTACGATTAAAACAGTAGAAAGGATGATGATGGCGGTGGTCATAGGCAGTGGTTCAACGTTTTTTTACAATGAGCTGAGTTTCAAATATAGTGAAATCGTGCTGTTTTGGCTGAGGCTGCTGAAGTTTTAACGAAATATTGTTGTGTTGAATTGGTTCAAGCTCAATTAAAACAAGTGAATAGAAAGCATCCTAATGAAATGGCACAGGCTTCCCTAAATGTTGGAAACCTGTTTAGTTTGTTTCATTTTCAAGCATAAAAAAAACAGCAGTAATTGCTTACTGCTGTTGCATTAATGTTGTTTTATTTCAAAGGATTAAATCCCGTCAAATCTAGCCCAGCCTTGTGCCCAGCTCGGAACTTCTACGCCATTTCCAGCACCAGTAGCATTTTCGTCTACAGTGTAAGCATGGGTTACATCGATGATTTCTCCTGCATTGTTTTTACCTGTTGATTGTTTGCCTACATTGACAAATTTTACTTTGTCGATGAACAATTCTCCTGGGATCCAGTTCAATGTAATGTCGTGTTGGATATCGATACCTGTTGCCCAATTGGCCAAAACCACGTTGCTGATATTTCCTTTGGTTCCTTCTCTCAATTTCATTCCTTGAGGTTCACCACTTTCTGGAATCCCGATTAAAGTCAAGTTAGCAATTGAAGGGTTAGAGTAAGGTTGCGCAGCGTTGTTCGAACCATTTCCATCGGCTTCGATGCCACGGTTTCCTTTGCCGAAAGCTTCTTTGGCATACCAATAGGTATTGGTACCGTTCCATCCTTCTGTCCAGTCAAATTGATCGTCTTCGTTGCCTGTTGAAATCAAATAATTGGTGTTCACGGTTCCACCAAACCACTCAAATCCATCATCGCTTCCACCATATACTTGTACGTATTCGATGGTTGTTCCACGGCCTACACCAAACATACTCAAACCGTTGAATTCTTTTTCAGAGGTAAAGTTGGCGCCAGAATATTCAATTCTCAAATAACGGATCGAGCCCGAGTTGTCATTGGTGCTGCTTCCGCCATAAGGCAAATCACCTACTTCAGACATGGCAGTTCCTGTTCTGTTGATCGGTGCATTTCCACATATGACTAATCCACCCCAATCTGCTGATTTTGGCGCAGAACTCGCGCTGGTCATCACAACAGGATTGGTAGAAGTTCCGTTCACAAATATTTTTGCATTTTGCCCAATGGCGATGAACGCACTTGTACCGCCAGAACCGACAATTTTGGTTCCTGCTGGAATGGTCAAAGTAGCTTTGTCCAATACTTTTACGGGTCCGTTCAATTTGTAGACTTTGCTCGCATCCAAAACGATGTCTGTTCCTTCTCCTGTAAAGGTTCCTTGGAAGTTGTCTGGGTTGATTTCAACGGTGGAAGTGTCTCCTCCATTGCCTGAATCGTCATTGCTACAGCTTCCTAAAAAAACTGATGAACTAAGGAACAATGCTCCTGCGAATTTGATTGCTGATTTTTTCATTTGAATTTGCATTTATGAATTGATTTAAAATTGATAATTAACGCCTAAGCTAAATTGGGCTCCTTTTTTATAGTGAAGCACGGTGATGTTTTGGGTAGCATTTTCTTGGGTGCGCTCAAAGCTGGGGTTCAACAAGTTTTTGGCTTGGAAATTAAAGCCCAAATGCGCGTTGAGTTTGGTTCGTAAAATGAAATCCAAAGAACCCAAGCCTTTTTCCACAATGTTTCCACGACCGTCTGTGCCCAAAGCATAAATGCGGTCAGAGAAATATTGGTAAGCTACTGTCATGAGCAAGTTTTTGTCATTTTGCCAATCTTTGCTGAAGCTGATGTCCCCGTTGATCAACCAATCTGAAGCACCTTGAAAGCGATCGCGGTCATTGGTGAAATTGGCGTTCAAACGACTGCCACTATTCAATAAGGTTTCATTGAAAATCTTTTCACTGTTCAATTCTTGTTGGGTATAAGCATACGAAGCATTGGCGCCCACGGTGAACTGTACAGGGTTCTCAGATGCAGAACGGTAAATTGATTTTCTCAAAGCGATTTCTCCTCCCAAAACATAGCCCCAATCACCGGTGTTGGTGAAAGAGATGTCGTCTGTAGAAGAAGCGACGGTGAATTTGTTGATCGGATTCAAAATGTACTTTCCAAAACCAGTCAATGAAATCAATTCCCCAGCATTGGGGAAAATTTCCCATTTCAAGTCCAAGTTGTAATCATCTGAAGCGTAGGTTGTCGGCCAGCCATAGACTGTTTCCCCCAATTCTTCGTACATGAACAAAGCTCTTTCCTTGAACTGTGGCAAAGTATAGGTTTTGCTAGCGCCCAAACGTAAATTTTGATCGTTGTTGATGGCGTATTTCAGGTTCAAGCTCGGTAAGAATTGTACTTCGCTCAATTTGTTTTGATCGCCTTGCGGATCCAATGAAGTGTTCCACTCGACAGTTTGCTCCACATTTTCTGCTCTTAAGCCCAATACAGCTGTGAACTTGGGAGAAAATAGGTATTCGATATTGGCAAAACCACCATGGATATTTTGTTCTGCTTTGTAAAATTGTGGGGCCAAACTTTGTCCAGAAAAAGTAGATAGTTGAAAGGCGCCAGCAGCATAGTTGTCAGCATTGTAAAAAGCGTCTAAATTGTTGAAATCAACGATTTGCATGGCTTGATTGGGAGATAAGTTGTATTGCATTGCTTCAAAATCACGTTTTTTGAAACGCCCATTGTAACCTACAGTCAATTTGCCTTTGTACTTATTGTCTTCATTTTCGGCAAATTTAAAAGCCATGTTCAAATTTCCAACGATTTCATTTTCGTCCAAAACCTGAAAATAACGGTGGTTCAAGGAAGCGGATGAATTCGCCAATACGTAACTGTTCAGTGCAGATTTCCATTCGACAATGTTTTGAAAACGGTCAGGCATATCGCTGTTGATGGTGTTCAAAGCCACGCCCCAGTTCAACTGTACGCGCTCATTGAAGTCGTGTTTTCCCAACAATTGGTTGATCCACATTTGGTTTTGAACAAAAGTTCCTCGTCTTAGAAAACCGCCTTCGTTGGCATTGTCGCGCATGTATCCTTGGCCTTCTTCCAATTTTTGATGGCTGGAATGGATGAACAAACTGTTGAAATTAATTTTGTTTTTTGGGTCAATTTTAAGCGATAGGTTCAAAAATCCAGTGGTATTGGTTTGGTAATTGAAAGCTTCATATCGTTCAAAATCTTTTCCTTGTACCGTTCCTTGCATGTTGATACCGGATTTCAAATAACCCTCTTCGATGCTGTTGTAGTCATTGTCATGCGAAGCGGTCAAAAAGAAACTGAATTGACTTTGGTCGCCCAATTTGAATTTTTCGCCTGTGGCAATGGAAAAGCCAGAACCCAAGTATTTTGATTTTTTCGGATTCAAACTGTTCTCAAAAGCATATGAATTAAGGGTATTGGGATTTTTTGTTTTGCTGAAACCCAGCCAGTCAAAGCCTTGTTGCAAACGGAAGTTGTCATGACTGACTGCATTGGTGTTCATTGATTTTTTCATGCCCAATTGAAAAAATCCTTTTCCAGTTTGACTTTTGGAAGAAATGTTGACATTTCCACCTGCGAAATCTCCAAAGAAAGTACTGTTGTACACTTTTTCGATGTCGATATAACTCAAAATGTCGGTTGTAAATAAAGACAAATCAATGTTTTTGTACTCGGGATCATTGGAAGGAATGGGCAAGCCATTCAATGTTGTAGAATTGTATCTGTCGCCCAAACCGCGCACATACACTACGCTGGAGCCTTCTTGTTTGGAGATGCCACTGACTTTGGTCAAAGCGGAAGCCACGTCGCTGACGCCTTTTCTTTCCAATTCTTTCAAACCAATGTTTTCAGTAATGCTGACCGATTGTTTTTGCAAGTTAAGCAAGGCGGCCTCGTTTTCACGGTTGACCGTTCTGGAAATGGTCGCTTCACCCAATTGGGTGGTCATTTCTTCCTGAGTCAAAACGATAGACAATTCTAATTTTTGATTGGCTGTTAAAAGAATCGGATGTGATTGTTCGTTGTAACCAAAAGCGGAAACACCCATCAATTGTTCGCCTATTTCAACCGTTAATTCAAACAGACCATCTTCGTCGGTGAAAGCAGCATGCTCAGTTCCATCAATCCACACATCGGCCATACCAATTGCCGCACCTAATTCATCTTTTATGGTTCCATAAATCATCGCTGTATCCTGCGCTTTGGCGATAGAACCCATCAATAACAGTATTATTGGAATAATTTTGTTCATTTTCTTGTTTCAATTTTCTTTGCAAAGAACTGAAAGAAATGAAGTGCGTGGTGCTCGAATACTTTAAGGATAAATCAAGTTAAGGTTAAGAAGTAAAGTTACAGTAAACTCAATATTAAGGATTTGGGTGCAATGCGTTTATTGTGAAAACCAAAGAGGGTAAAACACCTTTTCAAATGCTCAAATTGGGCTTTTGTGGACATTGTTTTTTTGTCATGCATTCTCACACTAAACTAACACTATCCATGGAGTATCCATGAAGTATCCATACTTCATCTTAGTCGGAAACTAGTAGTTTAATTGTACTGAAAAAGTGGGTTGATGGCTAAGGTTTTTGCTGGTCTTTGTTTCATTTTTTTTGAATATGGAAATCAAAGGTTGAAATGCATTGGTTTCATTAGTGCGCTTTCACCGATAAACTGATGTGGCGAACGATTTCTCGTTGCAATTGGGCGTTTCCTACTTGGTGATGCGTAGAAATTGGGCACTAGAAAAGCAGTTGTTTGTTTTGACATTAAGAAATTAAGGTCATTAAGAAGGGCTTAAGAAAACCACATAGTCACATAGTTTTTTGGAGGAATGTAGCAGGTGATAGTTTCATCTGCGATGAATAGCGGAGCTTGATTTAATTGGGTGAAAAACATGCCACCCAAACCCTCCCTTCGAAATGGAGGGCTTTATTCGTTTTTTTGTAATCTTTTAAACTGTCTGAGTTTTGGGGGATTTACATTAAGAATAAGATCATTTTATGCTTCCAGAACGACTTATTTTACTTCTTTTTTAGCCTTATTAATCTTCAATTGTAAAATAACGACTGACAGAGCAAAAGTTACAATCGCAATAATGGCCAATCCCCCAATCGATCCACTTACCAAATCGGCAGTACCTTGCTCAATAACCAAAGTCCTAAATATATGTAAATAATGTGTCAACGGAATACAATTGGCTATCCAGATGACCCATTCTGGCATTTGACTCAAAGGCCAGGTGAATCCACTCAAAATAAAGGATGGCGTAGCAATTACCATCAGAATCTCAGTTGCTTGCAATTGTGTAGGAATCGCTGCGCTAACCAATATGCCGATGAAACTTACAGCCAATAAAAATAAGATAGATGCACCCCAAAAAGTAAAACCCTCTATATGTAAAGGCATTCTATACCAAACGGAATAGCCATAATACATCGCAAAAATCAACACTGACATTAGCAAATAAGGCGTTATCTTCATCAAGATAAGTTTAAATACGTTAGATGACTTTTTGACAAGTTCTGTGAATGTACCTTTTTCAAACTCAGAAGCAAAGCTCAATGCTAAGGCAAGCATCATTATCTGTTGAAAAACAGTCAGCAACACTCCAGGCAGCATAAAATACAGGTAGTTTCCAGAGCGAAAATTCTGTTTGATTATAGTTGTTTTGAATGGCTCGTATTGTTGAGCAGCTACATAGGCAGGTACACCTTTTTTCTCTTGCGCCTTGATTTGAATTCCCGCTTTGAGCGTTGCAGCACATACATTGACAGCCATCATAGCATAATTGGAGGTCAGCGTATTGGACGTATTGACAAACATGCTCATCTCCGTACTTCTATTGTAGTTGATGTCCGAAGAAAAGTTTTTTGGGATATTAACAACTACAGTAGCTTCTCTTTTCATAGCAATAGCATGCGCTTGCATAGGATCATTCAATACATCAGATACATATATAACTTCATTTTCGTTAAACATATCGATAAGCTGCTTAGACAATGGACTTTGATCTTCATCAACCACTACGATAGGGAGATTTGTCACAGTTCCTTTTTTGTATACAGAGCCTATCAATACTCCGTACATTATCGGTGCACCGATAAAAAGCACCATCAACACTTTATTTTGAAAAAACAGTTGAAATTCTCGTTTGACTAAGAATAAAAAACTCTTCATAGTACAATCTATTTAATTCCTTCTACAATAAATGTAGCTTTCGTAAGCAATGATTTACTCTCTTCCAAATCCGTAGGTTTCAAGCGTACTTCAAATAGAGATTCTTGTTGTTCAAAATCAGGATAAGCTGTAGTAATATTTGCGTAAGAAGTCAATGCTTTGACGGTCACTACTGTGGCTTGAATCATTTTATTATTTAGATATGGTACTTTCAATGTTACATTAGTACCTTTCTGAAAGTCTTTGATGCGGCTTTCGGGTACAGTCACACGAAAATACGTGCCATCTGTAATGTATCCAGACGCCAAACTGTAACCAGCTAAAGCAAGTTCGCCGACCTTGAGATTGATGGTCTCAATAGACATATCTTGAGGCGCGATAATGTAACGCTCTTTTGCTGCGATATTTACTTCACTTACTGCTCCGATAGCACGTTCTTTCTGCCCTAAAGCCATTTTTTGTTGCTCTATACGTAATCCGTGATTTACATCAGCTAATTCAGCTTGAGCAGCTATGTATTGATTTTTAGCGCCTTGATATTTAACATATACTTCATCGTACTTTTGTTGAGATACCAAAGAGTCTATCAATAAATTACGCATACGATCTAATGATTTTTGCGCATAATCATACTGCTCTTTCAATCCGTTTATTTTCGCTTGCAATTGTTTCACTTGTCCCGTTGTTGCCCCTTTTACAGCCATATCATATTGCGCTTGAGCAGATTCTAATGCTCCTTGAGCTTGGATGGATTTCGCTTCTACCTCAGGCAATTCCAAGATGATAAGTGTATCTCCTTTGTGCACGAATTGTCCTTCTTCGACCAAAATCTTTTCGATTTTGCCTGGTACCTTAGTGGTGACAGCGATTTGGTCACGCTCTATTTTACCTTCCAGCGTTTTTTCTTGTTTATTATTTGACTGACAGCTTTGTAGTGTAGTCAATAATAGTAAAGTATATGCGAATTTTTTCATGATTTATTGTATGATAGTTTGGTATAGATTTCCATTTGATTTTAACACTTCTGAAGCAGCTTGTCGCTGGTTCAATACTTGATTGAAATAACTTAGCGATTGTTTATAAAATTCGTTCTCTGCTTGCAGTCGCTCGGTCACGTCCAAAAGACCTTCTTCAAATTGTCTCGACGCAAGAATTAGGTTATTTTTCGCTATCGTCATCTGTTGTTCATTTATCCCCAACTTTTTGTTGAATAACAAGTAATCAGACTTTGTCTTTCGTTGTAATAATGAAAGTTTATCTTTGGTATCTTTTAATTTGTTTTCATTTATCTGAAGATCAAGTTTCGCCTTTTCGATAGCAATTTTGTGTGTATTACCTTCGAAAATAGTCCATTTAGCACCAACACCGATAGCAAACGAAGGTGCCAACTGAAGATGATTCGATCTGAATTTCAAATCATCTAAAAGTGGTAAATCTTTCACTGTCATCCGTGTATCAAAAGCATTAATATACGAAGCATTTACAAAAGCAAATACCATTGGCAGTTTAGCTCCTTGCTCTTTTTTGAGAACATATTTATATGCTTCGCCTGATGCCTCCAAAGCCTGAAGTTCTTTTCTATTCATCACAAAAGAATTCTCATCTAGATCCAATGGCTGTAGTGTATAAGCAATATCGTGCAAGGACTCCATGGGCATCCCTGTTATCTCTTGCAATCTGAAATACAATAATTCGCGACCACTTTTGACCTCTTCACGTTTCGATTCCAGTTCGAGCATGGCCAATTTGATTTTATCTCTATCGTATGGAATAGCGACACCATTTTCTATAGCTTTGATTACTTTCAGATGTTCTCGATTTAACCTTTTTTCGGAGTCATCAATCAGCAGATCTACTTCTTTCAATAACATTAATTGATCAAAAGAACTCAAAACATCCTGAGCTATTTGATCGTAGCTTGCTTCTGCTAATAAATTTTGAGCTTTATATTTTTGTTCTAATGCTTTTAGCCCATTTGAGATCTGCAATCCACTAAATATTACTTGTGTAGCAGTAAGACCTCCTATTGCGATTTGAGATGACATATTGCCATTGGTCGAGCCCTCGAATAAATTCAATCCAGTAAACGGCAATGTTTGTGTTGGCAGATCTAAGTTTAAACCTGTATTCACGTACCCATACATTGCATTTGCCGAAACCGTCGGCAACAATTTTCCTTTTAAATCTTCGCGATCCAAAGCGGTCTTCTGATTAGTGAGTATTGTATTTTGAATCTCTTTGTTATATTGGACGGCTTGTCGAACTGGATTTTTGAAGATTTCCAATTGACTTTGTCCAAATACAGGAACAGTGCAACACAGCATTGTACCTAATAATGGCATCCATTTAAAAAAAGATTTTTTCATTTTTATAATTCATATTGTTGATGACGGTACAAAATTGCAATATGTTTCTGTATTTATTTTTAAGATATCTTAAAAAATGACTTTACTTCATTCCTCGTATGACGGACAGTGTCTGCTGAGAAACGCCCAGATAAGAAGCAATATGACCTAAAGAGGCATTTTGTAATAACTCAGGATTATCTAACAATAATTGAGCATACCGTTCAGAAGCAGTCTCGAATTGACTATTATAAAATCGTTTTGAAAATTCGATTAAATTGTCCAATAAAATTTTTTCAATAATCCGATTGATAGTTATATTAGAATTTGCAAACTTACGTATAGGCTCAAAAGGTATCATCGTAATACGTGCTGCCGACAAAGCCTGAAAGCCAAATAAACATGCTTTTTGATAATAAACACTTTCTACACCCGTACAAAAAGTATCCTGTCCAAAAAAACAATGGGTTATTTCTTTATTCCCTTTGTGATAATATACACGTGTAAATCCTGATTCTATGAAGTAGATATGTCGTAAATATTGTCCAGGCTTAAATATAATATCTCCTTTCTCAAACTCCTTTGTCGTATTCAAAGAATTAAAAATATGCTCTAACTCATCGTCCACAACATAAAGTGTTCTCAAAAAATCTAATACAGTCATACCATAAAAATATAAACTATCCTTAATATTTCACTTAATAATGTATAAAATAATCTGTATTTCTGTAAATTTCGACTTTTTATCTTTAAATAGTTTAAAATTAATATCTTTTCTAATCTTTTAAACTGTCGGAGTTTTTGAGGATTTGCAAATTTAGTGTAGTGTCTTCAGGCACTTTAATGATAGTGTTTTTAGAAGCTCCTTTTACAAACCGATAACCAACTGCCTTTTTTTATCAATGATTACTGTACCAATTATTATTAATAGTACTTCATCTATTTCTAAATTATTTTGAAAGTCTGAATTGTTGTATAGGGAAAAAAGAAAGGAAAGTTAGAGCGGGAAACGGGACTCGAACCCGCAACATTCAGCTTGGAAGGCTGATGCTCTACCAATTGAGCTATTCCCGCATTGCAGGTGCAAATAAAGACAGAAAAATCATTTCTTGCAAATAAAAGCAGTATTTTTTTTGGCTAAACTTTAAATAGAAATTAACAAATTAAGCAGAAGAAGCATATTCTAATCCTTATATTTGTGAAACTTAAAATTTGAATTATGAATCGTACACCCGTTGAAGGTTTTTCGAAAATGTCGAAAGAAGGAAAAATCGAATGGTTGGTCAATGAATACTTGCAAGGCGATGCCAAAGCGTTTCAAATCTTGAAACAATACTGGAATCAAGATGCAGATTTGCAACAATTACACGATGAGTTTTCAGAAAACACTTTGTCCAATTTCTATATGCCGATTGGCTTTGCACCGAATTTTTTGATCGATGGCGAATTGCAATGCATTCCGATGGCGATTGAAGAAAGTTCAGTCGTGGCAGCCGCTTCAAAAGCAGCGAAATTTTGGATTGACCGTGGTGGATTCAAAACCCAAGTGTTGTCCAAAATCAAATTGGGTCATGTACATTTCATGTTCAAGGGAGATTTCAAACAGTTGGAACATTTTTTCTTTGAAACTGTTTTGGCGCAATTGTTCAAAGATACCACGCCGATTACCAAAAATATGCAAGAACGTGGAGGTGGAATACTGAATATCAAATTGATCGATAAAACCGAAGAAATGGCGGATTATTATCAATTACAAGCAGAGTTTGATACCGTGGATTCGATGGGTGCCAATTTCATCAATTCTTGTTTGGAGCAATTTGCAGAAACACTCAAAAGAGAAATCGTTTTAGCCGAACAATTTGACCAAGAAACCAAAGATTCTTTGCAAATCGTGATGTGTATATTGTCGAATTTCACACCCGATTGTATCGTTCGTGCAGAAGTCAGCTGCGCAGTCGAGGATTTGGCAGAAGGCGAAGTAGATGCAGCAACCTTTGTTGAGAAATTCTCTCGTGCGGTTCGCATTGCAGAAATAGAGCCTTATCGAGCGACAACGCACAACAAAGGCATCATGAATGGAGTAGATGCAGTAGTGATTGCAACGGGAAATGACTTTAGAGCAGTAGAAGCTTGTGCGCATACGTATGCTTCTCGCAATGGCCGATACAGCAGTTTGACACATTGTGAAGTCAAAGATGGCGTGTTTAGATTTTGGTTGGATTTGCCCTTGGCATTAGGAACTGTTGGTGGATTGACTTCTTTGCATCCCATGGTGAAGTTGGCATTGCAAGTTTTGGGAAATCCCAATGCGGAAAAATTAATGGGTATCGTTGCTGTGGCTGGTTTGGCGCAGAATTTTGCAGCTTTGCGCTCATTGGTAACGACTGGAATTCAACAAGGACACATGAAAATGCATTTGTTGAATATTCTGAATCAATTGGAAGCCACTGAAGAAGAGAAAAAATACTTCGTTCATTATTTCAAAGACAAAACGGTTTCTCATCATGCGGTCATCGCAGAGTTTTGCAAGAAAAGAGGTGTGAGCAATGTGCAGGAATTGTGAGGTTGAAATAAATTGTTTTTTTGAACAATTGTTTGAAAAATGACTAAATTAGTCATTTCTCTTTTATATTTAACCTAAAACTACTCATTATGATGGCATTGTACCTATTCATCGGAATTTTAATCTTATTGGTGTTATTGTTGATTGGCATTTTCAACAAATTTGTATCCAACCGAAATCTGGTCAAAGATGCATGGAGTAACATCGATGTTGCGCTCAAAAGAAGGCATGATTTGATTCCCAATTTGGTGAACACCGTCAAAGGCTATGCTGCACACGAGAGTGAAACTTTGTCCAAAGTGACCGAAGCGAGAAATAGTGCGATGAACGCACCCAAAGGAGACATCAACGCGCAGATTCAAGCAGAAAATGCTTTGCAAGGCACTTTGAAAAGTTTGTTTGCGGTTGCAGAAGCTTATCCAGATTTGAAAGCGAATGCCGGTTTTCTGGATTTGCAACAACAATTGAATGCGATTGAAGAAAACTTGGAAAGAAGCCGCCGATACTACAACAGCACGGTGCGTGTCAACAATGTTTATGGTGAAAGCTTTCCAGGTGTTATTTTTGCGGGGATGTTCAATTACCAACATTTTGATTATTTTGAAGTGGACGCTGTCGCGCGAGAAAATGTCACTGTGGATTTTTCATGAATTCGGCCATGAAAAAAATATTTTTTTTCATCCTTGGTTTATTTATTCTTCCTCTCGTTTTTGCCCAAGATTTCACCGTGAAAAATTTAGCGGTAAAAATTGTGGTACACGCGGATGGAACTTTTGATGTAGAGGAAAGTTACCAAGTAGAATTCTCGACGCAAAAACATGGGATTTACCGCTACATTCCCATCAAATATCAATTTTCTGAGGAAGAAGGAGAAACTTATACACGGAAAATTAAAATCAGTCAAGTCAAAGTGCCTGGGTACCGGTTTAAAACCAATCATGCTTTCGAACAAGATTTAAAGGGGAATTATGAAATCAAAATTGGTGACGAAAATCGTTATGTTTTTGGCTTTCAGAATTATGACATTCAGTATCGTGTGGATCAAGCATTGATCTCAACCGATCAGCAAGTGCAATTTTATTGGAACATCAAATCGGGGGATTGGGAAGCCGAATTTGAGCACATTTCATTTGAAATTCAATTGCCCAATGGCGCAGTGGTGTCGCCTGAGAATGCCTTTGTTTATTCGGGAAAAACATCCACTGAAGCGGTTTCGAAAGAATTTGTTTCAAATTACAATGGCACTGTTTTTTCTTCCAAAAGTACTTCCAGTTTGCGTTCCAGTTATGGTGATCATGTGACCGTTTTGATCAAAATGCCGGCAGCGATTTTTACCAAAAGAGATTTTTCACCTTCTTTATTTGCGCAATATTATTGGTTGAGTTTTTTGTTGTTGCCTTTGTTGGTTTTTTATCGTTTTTGGTTGAAATATGGAAAAGACACCAAGGTGGTCAGTTTTACTTCTTATTATCCACCCAAAGGCATTGACGCGGCGATAGCGGGTTATTTGATCAATGACCAATCCGATACGAATGATTTGTTGGCTTTGTTGCCAAAATGGGGTGCAGAAGGCATCATTGTGCTGGAGGAAATTCCAAAAAAAGGAATATTTGGAAAATCAGATATGCGAATTACTGCTTTGAAAACTTTGCCATCAACTGCTGCAGATTATGAGAAAACGATTTACAATGGATTGTTTGAAGAAGAAAAAAATGAAGTCGTAGCGCAATTGTCTCGATGGATGAAATCTGCTTTGGGCGTTAAAAAACAAGAAGCAGTGGAAGGGTTTAAAGTCAAGTCGGTTTTGGTCAGTGATTTGACCAACCGTTTTCATGTGCATATGAGTGAGGCCAAAAGAGAATTAAAACAAGAAGCGCAGCGATTTTATGAACCCAAATCAAAACAAATTCAGCTGTATTCCTACATACTTTCGGTTGTTTTGGGATTGGTGATCGTTCCATTTTTGTTTGTATTGGTTGGGTTGGTTGCTGGAATTTTGGGCGTGCTTACTTTTTTGTTTTTATTTGTAATGAGTTATTTCATGCAAAAGAAAAACAAGAAAGGCGATGCGATTTATTCAGAATTAAAAGGATTTCGGCAATTCATCCGATTGGCAGAAATTGAACGAATCAAAGTTTTGATCGAAGAAGATCCCACTTATTTCGAACAAACAATGAGTTATGCATTGGCTTTTGATTTGTTGAATGTTTGGGCGACGAAATTCGAAGCATTGCAAATTTCTCCACCTAGCTGGTATCATATGCATGCTGTTTCCAGAGGGATGGGCATGAGTCAATTTACCCAGTCTTTTTCCAGCAGTATGTCCAATGCAAAATCAGCCATGGTCAGTACGCCTTCGAGCAAAGGAGGTGTTGGTGGCGGAAGTTCTGGTGGCGGATTTGGCGGCGGTGGAGGAGGAAGTTGGTAAGGATTTCATCAAAATAAAAAATAAAAAATCTCATCTGAAACAGCAGATGAGATTTCAAAGGACAATGCAATGGGAGAAATTCAGTACAGATTTTTTGCCATCCAAAACAAGTTGGTTACAATTTCTTTATTTTAGCGGGAACAACATTTTCAATCAAGACCAATCCATCCATGACATTCCATACATTCATTTCCAAAAAAGAATGTCCCATGAATCGACAGTAAGTTTTTGCTTCGTTTGAATTGTGTTTGTTCAAGAAAATCGGATAATTCTGATTCGAATTTTGACTCTGGTATTCTATCGAGTTTTCGTTCAATTCAGGTAAATCTACGGGTTTGAAAAAAGTATTGAGTTTTTTACCTGAAATCGCTGAATAGGCGATGAAATAATATTGGTCTTGGTAATTTTGATTCAACTCGTCGCCAAATGTTTTTCTGTTGTTTTGAAAAAAGGGATCGTTAATTTCGGTTGGATTTTTGTATAAATGCGAATTGGATCCAAACAAAATGATTTTTTTCTGGTTGTAAATCTTGTTCAAAAAAGCGATGTTTTGCTGCATTCCCATGTCCCGCAAATTATCCCAGGTATCGGTTTGATTGGGATCAAAGCGATACACAAAGTTTTTTAAAGCTTGCTCAAAAAAGTAATCAGATTCACTTTCAGGAAGGTATTGACTCAATATTAGTTTTGAATAATGCACAATTTTGGACTTCACTTTTTTATTGTTTCTAAACAAAGCGCCTACATTCGAAACCGAAGCTTTCTCTAAATTTTTGATGAAATCTTGTTTTTCTTTGTCGCTTAAAAAATCAATGTTTTCTAAATCGTTTTTCATGTGTTCAACAAATGTGCTTCCAGAAAAAGTCACGTCAAATCCAGTAATCACAATGGGATTCCCTTTTTTGTTTTGTTGGTAAACGTATTCATAAAGTTCTTCCATCTCGGCAAAATTCAATTGCGAATACATCGCTTTTTCGATATCGGAAATGTTGTTGCTTTTGATGAATTTTTGGTAGCCTTTGTAAAGTTCATAGATGTTTCCTTCAATGGCAATCACTTCAAAATTCTTTTCTTCGATTAATTTTTTAATCAAATCAATTCTGTATTTCGTGATGGTGCTTTCTTGATGCGTTGGATCCCCAAGCCCAATGATTTGGATTTGCTCAGGAAGTTCCGATAAAATCACATCATTGACAGCGTAATCTAATTCCTGTGCTTGTGTAGGGAAATTGAGCAACGAGATAAAAAATAGGGCGATATAAATAGGCATGGAATTCATTTTTGTAAATTCAATTGTTCTGATCATGATTTTAAATTAAAAACCAATGTTGATTCCGACTTGCAACATTTTTCGGTCGTCAAAGGTTTTGTCATCAAAATATGCGCTGAAATCTTGACGAACATAGAAGTTCAATAGTTTGTAACTCAAGGTCAATTGTCCACCATAGGTCAAGTCATTCATGCCAAAATCTGTTTTTCTTTTACGTGAATTGATGTTGTCGCCTTTGACGATGTTGTTGTTGGAGATTTTGAATCCACCATAAATGTTGGCGGCGATGCCCAATCCATTGTCTACTTTTCGGTAAGTTTCACCTTCAGAAGTGGTGATTAGTTTTGAGAAATTGTATTTCAATCCCAAAGGAACGATCAGGTAGGTTGCTCTTAATTTACTTTTGCTCAAACCAGCTGCATGGTGCGCCAAACGGATGTTGCCCTGTTCGTCTCTCGCAATATAGCGGTCGTCTTCAAAGTGCAAGGTTCGCCATGAAAAGTAAAAACCAGACTTGAAGACCAATGGACTGGTTTGTGACAATTGTCGGTTGTAAATGAATCCAGCATCAATGCCACTCGCAAAACCGATGTGTTGGTTCAAATCCGCGTCATTTCCTTTGGGTAAATTCATGATGCCGTACGCCATGTAGCCTGTGATGGTATTGACAACGCGTGTTTTGTCGACTTGGATGTGTTTTTGTTTTTGCAAAGTTTCAATGTCCGTATTCAGGATCGAATATTTCACTTGTTGTTTGACGATTTCATCCAAATCAAATTTTAAACCTTGGATGCTGGAATTGATTCTTTCCGAAAAACGCAAGGCCGTATCGGCTTTTAAGTTGTCAGCTTCTTCCTCTGTCAAGTTGCCTTGTGAAAGATCTTGGTCGATTTTTTCAATTTCTTTTTTCATCGCCAATTTTTCATCGATGACAATTTCTCGAATTTCAGTGGCATAGGTTTCAATTTTTTGTTGAACGATGGGGCTCACTTTTTCTTCTTGTTTTTCGTCAGCAGTCAAATCAAACGAAATTCTTTGGGCCGATAGTTGGCTGCTAAAAACGCATAGCAAAGCCAAGATGAGGTTTTTTTTCATCATAATTTTTAATTTTAAGGGTAATTGTTTTTGTTTTATTTATTCAGATCAATGATCACCAAATGAGATTTTTCTTTGGTTTTTTGAACGGTTTGATTGTTTTCAATGGAATAGAGCAACATCTCAGGATCGACATAGTTTTTCTTTTCTTCAGGAATTTCTTCAACGGGTTTCTCCATGGCCAAAATCGGTTGAGATGAATCGACTTCAATGAGTTGATTTTCAAAAACAACTGGGATTGCTTGTTTTTCAGTTGAATTTTTCTCGGAAGAAAAAACTGGATGTTGTGTATTTTTGGATGGAATTTCTTTTCGTTCAACGATTTCAATCGAATGAACTGAACTTTCAATTCTGTTTTCAATTTTAGGTTCTGCAGGAAAAGTCGTTGATGGATCGATTGCTTTTTCAGAAGATTGCTCAACGAGTTGAGGTGTGTTTTTAGGGATTTCAATGGTTTGAAAATTCACCCACCAAAACCAACCGAAAAGCAAAACCACAACTGCTGCGATTGACCAACTATACAGAAACAGTCGGTTCTTTTTATGCGGCGCAGAAGGCGAGGCTTCCATCATTTCAGAAAGCTTTTCCCAAGCATTCTCAGACGGACGGATTTCTCGGTCTTTCAATTGGTTTTTGAATTGATCGGTCAAATTATTGTTCATTTTCAATGCTTTTTCGGATGGTTAAACATTCTTTTAATTTCTTTTTTGCACGCAGCAATTGGGTTTTTGAAGCATTTTCACTGATGTTCAATAAAGCAGCGATTTCTTTGTGTGAATAATCTTCCAGTACAAATAAGTTGAAGACCATGCGGTAATTTTCGGGCAATTGGTCCAATAATTCCTGGGCATCGATGTCGCTAACATTTTCTTCAAAATCGACTTCTTCTTCAAAATAGTCATCACTGTCGAGGAAAACCAAACTTTTTTTGACGCGAAGAAAATCCAAACATTCGTTGACCATAATTCGTCGCATCCAACCTTCAAAACTTCCTTGCGATTGAAACGAATGGATGTTCCTAAAAATTTTGACAAAACCTTTGAGCATACAGTCTTCCGCGAAATGCACATCGCTGACGTAGCTTCGACAAACGCTCAGCATTTTTCCAGCGCTGTGTTCAAACAGTTGTTTCTGTGCCAAAGGATTGTCCTTTTTCAGTTGCGGGATCCATTTGTCCACTGAATTGTTTTTATGAATTGAAATGATTCTCAAAATTATGTGCTTCTACTGACATAGACGAATGGAATGGCGAAAAAGTGACAAGGCGTGAAAAGTATTTTTTGACAGCTTCATCTTTTGTTCAAATAAAACGGATTGGATTACCGATAGAATCCTCTGCCAAGCGTTTGTAAGGCGATTTTACTTAAATTCTGAACAATAGGCGATAAAAAAGGGCAAAAGTCGTTTGTTCATTTGAGCAGCTTTTTTTTATGAATTAAATCATTCTTTCAAAAAAAATGATATATTTGCTCTGTATAAGCCCAAAAATCGATTGCCTATAGCTTGATATTTATCTTTTTAACACTTGAAAATTTAAGATGAATATACAGAACTCTGAAGATTCACAATTGGTAAATAACTACCTGTTGGGGGACGAGAATGCTTTGGCGATACTAATCGAACGCTATAAAAATAAAATTTATGGCTATATTTTTTCCAAAGTTCTAAATAAGGACGTTACAGAAGATATATTTCAGGATACTTTTGTCAAAGTCATTTTGACTTTGAGAGAAGGAAAGTACACTGAGGAAGGTAAATTTCTGCCTTGGGTGATGCGCATCGCACACAATTTGACCATTGATTACTTTCGAGCAAAAACAAGGATGCCGGTGATTGGCGAAACCTTTGCCAACGAAGATTACGGAATATTTGAGTTTTTAGCCGATCCTGAAGATTGTTCAGAAACCAAAATTATCAAAGAACAAATATTGAAGGAATTGAGATTGATTGTAGCGTTCTTACCAGATGACCAAAGAGAGGTATTGGAATTGCGCATGTTCAAAGATTTGAGCTTCAAAGAAATTGCAGAGGAAACAGATGTCAGTATCAATACGGCTTTGGGAAGGATGCGCTATGCCTTGATCAATTTGAGGAAATTGATTGAAGAGAAAAACTTAACTTTAACATTAGTTTAACGAATTAAATGAGTTACATCTAACAATATTTCAAAGGGTTATGCGTTATTTTCTAAGTATAACCTTAAATAGTAAAATAGATGAAACAAAACTATTCTCTTGTAGGTGAGCGTTTGACACCTAAAAAATCAACGATTCAAAACATTTTAAATTTTTCAAAAACATTATCAGTTATTCAAAGTGGAATCTTGAATGAAAAAGTGATTTTATTCAAGAATTGAAAAAAGGGGAAGAATGCTAAAAATCTTCCCCTTTTTTTGTTTTGTGTGGTTGCAAGCTTATTTTTTACCACCAAGCAGTCCGCCCAGGATTTTCCCGCCAATGTCCATCAGTCCACCGCCTGAAGAAGATTCACCACCCAAAAGTTGCTCCAGCATGCCCATATCTTTGTTGCCAGATTTCTTTTCACCACCGATCAAATTGCCCAAAACAGAAGTCAAGCTACCAGCGTCTAAACTACCACTTTTCTTTTCCTTTCCTAAATAGCCCATCACCAAAGGCGCTAACATGGCCAGTACTTGTGTGATCTGCGCACCGCTCAGTCCCGAAGATTTTTCCAAAGCATTTTCAACACCTGATTGCTTGTTGCCTAAAAGGTGTCCCAAAATGCCCATCCCGTCTGAAAAGTCTCCAGCGCCAAGAAAACCATTGACATTGTTCAGGATGCTTCCGTCGTGTTTGGACAAAGCCTTCATGATGTTGGGAGCGTCTCCTTCTGCTGCATTTTTATTGAGTGCTGTGAAAAGCAAAGGCACTGCAGTATCAACGACAGATTTGGCTTTTCCTTTTTCTATGCCCAATTGATTGGCTACACCGTCTACCATTTGTTGACCAGTAGTGCTGTTCAATAATTCTTGAATATTCATAATTTAAGTTGTTACATTATGCTCAAATATAAGATTTAATGCTTAAAGTTCGTCGATAATATCTATTTTTGTGTTCTAACAAAACCTTAGAGAAATGAGAAGAACTGCTCAGCTTTTGATATTGGTACTTTTGGCCATTTTCCTAGTTCCTATTTTACTTCCTAAAACCATTGAAACAACGGTTGAACGAAGTTTGTCCATAGAAACCGCTTCGATTTATGAAGATTTCAACAACTTGAACAAATTGTCGAAATGGGAAGCTTGGACCCAGCAAGATTCTACAGCGAAAAGAGAGTTTTATTCGCCTTACCGTGGTGTGGGCGCGGGTTATAAGTGGGAATACGAAGGGGAAAGTGGTGAGCTGACCATCAAGAAGGTCAAAGTGAATGAGTGGATTGAATATGCTGTTGAAGGTTTCAGTCTGGGCAAAAATGGCAACATGAAAGTGGAGTTTTCACCCATTGATTCAATTCAAACCAATGTGAAATGGACTTTTAGCAGTGAGCCGGTCAATTATTTTTCAAGGTATTTCACCTATTTTTCTGAAAAGAAATTGACTGAAAAAATGAACCAAAGTTTGGATAACTTAACATACAACCGCGAAAATACTCAATCAACTCTTGTTCAAAACGACGATGCATTGTCTGATGAAGTCAGATTGGAGCAATTTGAAGGTATGAAATTGATTGCAGTTCAAAACAAAACATCTTTGGAAGCGGCTGAATTTGAAACGGCCAAAGAAGAGTCTTTTGGGTTGATTTATAGTTATTTGGTGGACTATATCAAATTGGACGCCAATGAGATTGGGCATCCGATCACTTTTGTTGAATCCACAGATTCTTCTGCCAAGCAGATGACTTTCTATTGTGGTTATCCCATCAAAAAATCAATTCCTTTGGATGAAGAAATGGAGTTGGTGTATTTGGAAGCGGGTGATGCCTTGGTTTGCATCCACAAAGGGAGCGAAAAGACGATCCCAACTTCTTTGGCGAAAATGAAAAAATATGCGCAGATGAATCAATATGTTTTGGGCAGCAATTATTGGTTGGAATACTTGAATGAAACGCAAACCCAAGGAAATCCAGACAACTTATGGACCAAAATTTACCTGCCAATCAAAACGAAAGCAGCAAAATGAATCCGATGATTTGCACCGGCTTTTGCCTTAAAAATTGTAACTTCGCCCTTTGAATTATTTTCATAAATGGGTGATTTTATAGAGATTTACGGGGCAAGAGAACACAATTTAAAAAACATTGATGTCAAAATTCCAAGGGACCAATTGGTCGTCATTACAGGATTGAGCGGTAGCGGAAAATCCTCTTTGGCATTTGATACCATTTATGCGGAAGGTCAGCGGAGGTACATCGAAACTTTTTCAGCGTATGCTCGTCAATTTTTAGGCGGATTGGAACGGCCTGATGTGGATAAAATCGAAGGGCTTTCTCCAGTGATTGCCATTGAACAAAAAACCACCTCCAAAAGTCCACGTTCTACTGTGGGAACCATCACCGAAATTTATGATTTTCTTCGACTTTTGTATGCCAGGGCTTCCATTGCTTATTCGTACAATACAGAAGAGGAAATGATCAGCTACACAGACGATCAAATCAAGGATTTGATGATGGAAAAATACCAAGGTCGGAAAATTGCGATTCTCTCTCCTTTGGTTCGTTCTAGAAAAGGCCATTATCGGGATCTTTTTATGCAAATTGCCAAGAAAGGTTATTTGGAGGTTCGGGTCAATGGGGAAATTCAGGAAATTATTTCTGGGATGAAATTGGATCGGTACAAAACCCATGACATTGAATTGGTGGTTGATAAGTTGAAATTGAATGAAACAGTTTCTGATGAACGTTTGCTCAACTCGATCAATGTGGCGATGGAGCAAGGTGACAACGTTTTGATGGTTCTCGATTACGAAACCAATGAAACGCGGTTTTACAGCAGGAACTTGATGTGTCCAAGCAGTGGGATTTCTTATCCTTCTCCAGAACCCAATACTTTTTCTTTCAATTCGCCCAAAGGTGCTTGTCCAACTTGTAACGGTTTGGGGACTTTAAAGGAGATCAGTCTGGACAAGGTTTTTCCCAACCATGAATTGTCTTACAAAAAAGGAATGATTCCGCTGTTGGACGAAATCAAAAATACCACCAGGATTCGCAAGCAAATCGAATCGATTTATGGAAAGTATGCGCAGGCTTTGGAAACGCCTTATCATCAGTTGAGCGAAGCGTTGATCCACGACATTTTGTATGGATTGAATGAAACGGTCGATGTGCAATTGAAATTCGCAGATGTCAGCAAAGTTTATAAGATTGATTTTGAAGGCTTGATTGCTTATGTAGAAAATATCATCAACGATAAAAACCATACCGCACACCGCAGTGTTTCTAAGAAGTTTTCAAAAAACATCATTTGTCCATCTTGTGAAGGATACCGATTGCACAAGGAAGCCTTGCATTTCAAATTGGACAACCAACACATTGGTGAAGTGGCTAATTTTGATTTGCAGTTTTTATCGAATTGGATCCAAAATTTAGACAAAAAACTGAACGACAAACAGCGTTTGATTGCGACTGAAATTTTGAAAGAAATCGAGACCCGATTGAGTTTTCTTTTGGATGTAGGTTTAAATTATTTGTCTTTGAGTCGGCCTTCGAAATCATTGTCCGGCGGTGAAGCACAACGGATTCGTTTGGCAACACAGATCGGCTCTCAATTGGTCAACGTATTGTACATATTGGATGAGCCTTCCATTGGTTTGCACCAAAAAGACAACATGAAATTGATCGATTCTTTGAAAAAACTGCGCGACATTGGCAATTCAGTGTTGGTGGTCGAACATGACAAAGACATGATTTTGGAAGCAGATTATGTGATCGACATTGGGCCAAAAGCAGGAAGAAAGGGCGGTGAAATCGTGTGGGAAGGAAAGCCAGATGCAATCAAAAATGCCAAAACTTTGACGGCTGCGTATCTCAATGGGCAAAAGCAAATTGAAATGCCCAGTGAACGTCGCCCTGGAAATGGAGCTTTTTTGACATTGAAAGGTGCTTCTGGAAACAATTTGAAAAATGTGAATTTAGAGATTCCTTTGGGGACTTTGACTGTGGTGACAGGCGTTTCGGGCAGCGGAAAATCCACTTTGATATCAGAAACCTTGTATCCGATTTTGAGCAAACACTTTTACCGCGCGGAGAAAGATCCGATGCCGTATAAAAAAATAGAAGGATTGGCGCATTTGGACAAAGTGATTGAAGTCGATCAATCGCCAATTGGTCGCACACCGAGATCCAATCCAGCAACCTACACCCAGCTGTTTTCTGATGTGCGAAATTTATTTACCCAACTGCCAGAATCCAAAATTCGGGGCTATAAACCAGGGCGGTTTTCTTTCAACGTCAAAGGTGGAAGGTGTGAAACCTGTCAAGGTGCTGGTTTGAAAGTCATTGAAATGAACTTTTTGCCCGATGTATATGTGGCTTGTGAAACGTGTCATGGGAAACGTTTCAACCGAGAAACTTTGGAAATTCGTTACAAAGGAAAGTCAATTTCGGATGTTTTGGACATGACGGTAAATGAAGCGGTTGAATTTTTTGAGCCCATTCCAAAGATATTTAGAAGTGTGAAAACATTGCAAGATGTTGGTTTGGGATACATTACTTTGGGGCAACAATCGACCACGCTTTCTGGTGGTGAAGCACAAAGGGTGAAACTCGCTTCGGAATTGAGCAAACGACAGACTGGAAGGACGATTTATATATTGGATGAACCCACGACAGGCTTGCATTTTGAAGACATCAGCGTGTTGATGGACGTGATCAATACGATTGTGGAGCACGGCAATACGGTCATCATCATTGAGCACAATTTGGATGTGATCAAGCTGGCAGATTATGTCATTGATTTGGGGCCAGAAGGTGGGAAAAATGGCGGAAAAATTATCGCCAAAGGTACACCTGAAGCAATCATTCAAAACAAGAAAAGCTTGACTGCACAGTTTTTGAAAAAGGAGATGCTTACTTAAGCTGTTATTTCTTTAAATTGATTCACCAAAGTTTGTAATTTCAAGCAGGAAGCATTTGGTTAGAATTAATTATATTTGTCATTCACGCTAAAAAATAATTCAAAATTAAAACTTATGAGAAATGTGGTGTTATTGTCAATGTTGTTGCTTATCAGCAAGGGTTGGGGGCAAGAAAAAAGAAAATCGTCGTACGAAGAATCGTATACGCAAACTTCTCAGGGCACAGCAGGGTCAATCACCCAAAAGGCACGTGACAAAGGAGAGCTAAAAGGAACGCCCTACATCAATGAGAACTTTGTGGCTTCGGAAATTGAAGGGGAGTTGTACATGATGCGTTACAATGCTGCTGAAAATAAATTTGAGCTATTAGAAAACGATGTGGTCAGCGAATATCCTGCGAAGTTGGACCAAACGGTTATAAAGATACCTTCCATTCAAAAGCAATATGTTTATAAAAATTATAGAGATGGGAAGAATTACCAATATGGTTTTTTGGTGTGGTTGAACGAACCTTCTGATTTGAAATTGTACAAGTCGGAGAAAGTTCTTTTTGTCAAAGGCATAGTGCCCAAAACAAGTTACGATCGAGCTTATCCGGACGAGTACAAAAGGATAAAAGATGTGTATTATTTTCAAAAAGGTGCAGAAACAATTGACCGAATTCCTTCTTCAGCTAAAAAGTTCGCCAACTTATTTCCTGACAAAGAAAAAGAGATTTTGTCCTTTATCAAAGAGCAGAAAATTTCCATGAGTGAAGAAAAGGATTTGATCCGTTTGTTTACTTTCATCCAAAAGTGAATTAGTCAAATTTTCGTTTAGCGGCATTTCAATATGAATGCATTGAAAAAATCAAAATTGTTTCGTTCAATCATTTGTTTGGGGTTGTCCGTTTTATTGGTCAAAATCATTGGCAATCGTACAGGTTTTTCTGACCATGTCTTTCCCCGTTTGCAAAACCAAATCGGCGGCTTACTGTATCGAATGAGTGGAAACGTATCTTTTTCATTGGGTGATGTTTTTTACCTTGTTTTGTTCATGTCGGTTTTGGCTTTTGTCGGTTTTTCCGTCGTGTTTCTCTTTCAAAAAAAATACCAACAGTTTCAAAACGCTTTGGCTTCCGGTATTGGGGTTTTAACAGGTATTTACCTTGTTTTTCATGTTTTTTGGGGATTTAATTATTACAAGACACCGATTCAAGCACATTATGATGTCGAATTGACTTCTTTGGATGAGTTGAAATTATTGGCTGAAATTTACTTTTTGAAAAGCATGGCTTACCGAAGTCAGGTCAATGAAGATGCGCAGGGGGTATTTCAGACAAGTTTGACCAATGATACATTCAATGTCTTGTTGCAACAAGCTGCGCTGTCCATTGACCAGAAATATGTGGAAATTCCTTTTTATGCCAATGTACCTGTGAATTTGAAAAAATCATTGTTCAGTGAAGGTTTTAGTTATTTGGGGATTGGTGGCTATTACAATCCTTTCACCAACGAAGGCCAATTCATGGCGACGCAACCCGATTCGAAATTGTTGTTTACGAAAATGCATGAAACAGCACATCAGTGGGGATTTGCTTCAGAAAGTGAGGCGAATTTTATTGGCTTTTTATTGGGAAATGAAAGCGATAATGTTGACCTATTGTATGTGTCTAATTTCAAAGCCATGCGCAGTTTACTGAACCGGATCTTATATTTCGATCCTGAATTTGTCAAAAATTATGTCGAAAATCGCTATTCAGAAGGCATGAAACGAGACCGTTTGCATGAGATTGCAGTCATGGAAAAATATTCTGGACAATCTGAAGACGCATTTGCGCTAATGAACGAAACCTTCTTGAAAATGAATAATCAAGAAGGTTTGGCTTCATATGGTCGTTTGGTTGAACTATTGGTAGGGTTCAACCGAAAGTATGTCAATTAAAGACTGATCGTATCAGCAAAAATTCTTTTATTTCTTACTGACCAATTTCCTTCATCATCGATTGTGGACAATGTCAACAAGATGTAATAGGTTCCTTGTGGTGGAATTTGCAACAAATTGGTTGAAATTTGTGTATCGGTCATTTTCGAAAATCCTTCCAAGTTTTTGTTCAAATTGGCCGAAGCGATTTTAATGCCTGAAAAATCGCCACTGATAACGCTTTGGTCTTCATTGGTTAAAAACACGTCAATTTGGGTGTTTTTGATATTGTTGGCTTTCAAATTTGAAATCTCGCCGCCGCTCAAATTGACCATGAAGTTTTTAAAGTCAATGTCAATTTTCCAATCTTTTCCTAAAACAATGCTGTTGTCTTCATTTAAAGTGATTTTTTCCACGGAAGTTGCTTCATTTTTTAGAGGAGGTATGGTCGCAGACGCATGCGTTTCAACTTCTTGATTAGAGGCAAGTGTGAAAACTCCATCTTTAGAAACGATTTTACTTTCCTCTAAGATTTTGAAGTCGTGCACTTTTCCTTTCTTATCCGTTAAAATTAAGATGGGCAAATATTCTCCACTGGGTGGTAGGGTGATGTCCAAACCGTTTTTGACGTTTACTCCTGCAAAAGTGGTGTTTTTTCTGATATTTTTAAATTGTGCTTCGGTCAAGAAATAGCCAGTAAGGATTCCAGTTTTTTTGGTGGTTTCCAAAGGACTTAGGAGTAATTCTAATTTCAAGCTACTCAATGATTTGGCGGAATTGTTTTGAATATTTCCATTGAAAATGGAAATGACGTTTTCGTTGACTGTCGCTTTCCATTGGTCTGAAAGTAATACTTGGCTACTTTCTACCTCGCTTTTTGAATAGTTGAAAGTTTTGTTTTCTTGCGCTTGGCTTAAAGTAAAGGCACAAACGCACAAAACTGTCGTGGTAATTAGTTTTCTAAATTTCATGTTGGTTGGTTTAATATTGGGTTTAACAATCGGGGTTAAAATTAATCAAAGTTAATCAAAATTTATGAAGGTTTGATTGAGAATTTCTAAAGCTTCGTTCATTTCACTTTCAGTGATGGTCAGTGGCGGAGCAAAGCGAATGATGTTGCCATGGGTGGGTTTGGCCAAAAGCCCATTATTCATCAATTCAACACAGATGTTCCATGCCGTAGAACTTTCTGGCGTATCGTTGATCAAAATGGCATTGAGCAATCCTTTTCCACGAACTGCTTTTAAAAATGAAAATTTTGGGATCATTTTTTCAACTTTAGCCCTGAACAATTCGCCCATTTTATCCGCATTTCCAGCAAGGTCTTCATCCAAAACGACTTGTAAAGCTTCTCTGGCAATGGCACAAGCCAAGGGATTTCCACCAAAAGTAGAACCGTGTTGTCCAGGTTGTATCACTTCCATGATGGTATCGTCTGCCAAAACTGCAGAAACTGGATATGCGCCTCCTGAGAGTGCTTTTCCAAGAATCAAAACGTCTGCTTTGATATTTTCGTGGTCAACAGCCAACATCTTTCCCGTTCTGGCAATTCCAGTTTGAATTTCATCAGCAATGAACAAGATGTTGTTTTCTTGACAAATTTGGTGACAAGCAGTCAAATAGCCTTCGTCTGGCACATTGACGCCTGCTTCTCCTTGGATGGGTTCCACCAAAAATCCACAAATGTTGTGGGCTTCTTTGGCCACTATTTTTTTGAATGTTTCAATGTCGTTGTAAGTAGTCGTGATAAATCCAGATGTGTACGGATTGAAATTTTTGCGTGCATCTTCGTCATTTGAAAAAGAAATGATGGTGGTCGTTCTTCCGTGAAAATTTCCGTTGCAGACAATGATCTTGGCTTCTCCTGAAGGGATTCCTTTTTTCTCGTAGCCCCATTTTCTCGCGATTTTGATGGCGGTTTCAACTGCTTCTGCACCCGTGTTCATCGGCAAAACCTTTTCATAACCAAACAATTCGGTGATGAATTTTTCGTATTGCCCCAATTCGGCATTGTAAAACGCGCGAGAAGTTAAAGTGATTTTTTGTGCTTGTTCGATCAGTTTCTCGATGATTCTTGGATGACCATGTCCTTGGTTGACGGCAGAATAAGCAGACAAGAAATCGAAATATTTCTTTCCTTCCACATCCCAAACATGTACGCCTTTTCCTTTTTCTAAAACGACAGGAAGCGGATGGTAATTGTGCGCACCGTACTGATTTTCTAAATGAATTAATTCTTTTGATGTTAACTTCACGACCATTAAATTTTGCGCAAATGTAGTGATTTCGTTTGAAATACTATGGTTTAAAAGTTCAAAGTTGCTTTTCAGTAACAGAAATCGACTTGCCAAAAAAGCGTTTGGCCAAACGAAAAAAGTTATCGGTATAATCTGACAAGAAAAACTCAAAATAAGGATTTTCCGTGTCTCCTTTTAAATTCAACTTTTCAATTTCATGGATCAATTCATTCACAATGATGAGAGAGGAGTTGACTACTTTTACGCGACCTTGGTAAATTGTTTCAATGTCTTTTTGGATCAATGGATAATGGGTGCAGCCCAAGATCAAGGTGTCGATGTCTTCCAATTTTTTATTGGACAAATAAGACTCCAATGCATGCGTCATCACTGGCGTGTTTTTGAATCCTTCTTCAATGATGGGGACCAACAAAGGTGTTGCCAATTCTTGGACTTTGAGGTGGCGGTTGTGTTTGCGAATCGCTTTTTTGTAGGCATGCGAACGAACCGTTCCTTTGGTAGCGATAACGCCTATTTTTTGGTGCAATTCATACGCAACCTTTTTGGCGACAGGAGAAATTACATCCACGACCAATACGCCGGCTGCCGCTTGTTTGATTTCTTGAATGGCGTTGGCTGTAGCTGTATTGCAAGCGACGACGATTGCTTTGCAATTCTGGTGCACTAAAAATTCGGTAATGTTTGTGGTGAATTTGATGATGGCTTCTTTGGACTTGTCTCCATAAGGAAGGTGTTGGGTGTCTCCGTAATACACGATGCTTTCGTGGGGCATCAATCGTTTGATTTCTTTTGCGATCGTCAATCCACCTACACCCGAATCAAATACACCAATGGGTCTGTTGTCATTCATGTTGCAAATGTATTTATATTAATTCAACTAAAAATGGATAGTTTCTGTGAATAATTTGGAGAAATGAGGGTTTTTCTTGAAAAATACAGGCTTTTTCCTTAGTCTTTCATTGAAGGAGGAGATTATGTTTGCAGTATGAAAGTTTCGTTGTTGTAAATGAAGCTTTTGTGAAATCTCGTTTTAACCTGAAAAGATCTCATTTTTGATTCAAAAGTTGAGATCTTTTCTATTTTGATTCATTTTTGTTGAATTAAAACTGTTCGAAACGGAAATTTTCACCGAGATAAACCCGACGGACATCTTTGTCATTGGCCAATTCTTCTGGTGAACCTTCTTTCAAGATTTTCCCTTCAAACATGATGTAGGTTTTGTCGGTAATGGCCAAAGTTTGGGAAACGTTGTGGTCGGTAATCAAAATGCCAATGTTTTTGTCTTTCAACGAACGCACGATTTTTTGAATGTCTTCTACCGCAATCGGATCCACTCCTGCAAAGGGTTCGTCCAATAAAATGAATTTTGGTTCGGTCGCCAAACAACGTGCGATTTCAGTCCGTCTTCTTTCCCCACCCGAGAGCAAATCTCCCCGGTTTTTGCGGACATGTTCCAAACTAAATTCCTCAATCAAGGCATCGGTTTTTAGTTGTTGTTCTTTTTTGGACAATTTGGTGAATTGTAAGACAGATTTGATGTTGTCTTCTACCGAAAGTTTTCTAAAAACAGAAGCTTCCTGCGCCAAATAGCCGATGCCTTTCTGCGCCCGACGGTACATCGCATCGTTGGTGATGTCTTCTTTGTCCAAAAAAACACGGCCACGCGTGGCTTTGACCAAGCCAACGATCATGTAAAAAGAAGTGGTTTTTCCAGCACCGTTTGGGCCCAACAAACCGATAATTTGTCCCTGTTCTACCTGAAATGAAACATCCTTGACCACGTGTTTGCTACCGTAATCTTTTACCAGATGTTCGCCTTTTAATACAATTCCCATTGCGCCAAAGATAAAATATTTTGCTGTATGCTTTGCAAAACAATGCGATAAAAGAAAGCAGGCTTTGTTTTAAAAATAATTAACTTGCTTCAGTTTTAAAAAGGATGAAACAATACCTGTTTTTGTGGCTGTTTTTTTGTGTGGCATTGGGCATGGCTCAGAAAATACCGATTCCTCAAATGAAATCTAAAGTGGGTGGAGTTGATTTGTTGTTTCAAAACATCGAAGCCAATGTTGTCGGGAAAATGGTGGATGTGCGCGTTTACCAAAGCTTTCAAATTCACTCAAAAGACAGCCTTCAATATGTGTTCCCAATTGATGCTGAAAAAAGTCTGTACGAGCTCAAAGTATATTATCCCGATCAAATTTTTTCATTGGATGTCAGAAACATGGACAACATTCGAAAACAAGTAGTGGCGGAGAACAAAAAGGGAAAACGAATCAGCATTGCACACAGCAATGAACCGCATTTTCTGACTTTGGATTTACCAGATCCGCCGATCGACCAGGAAATCAAAGTGGTGGTCAAATACATGGAGCATTTGGAAGCGAATTTGACTGTGCAATCTTTTAAAATGCCTTCGTTGCTTGCGAAGAATTATCAGCAAATTCCCGAAACCTTTCAGCTCAAAGTCAATTTGATCAGCGCAACACCGATTGTGTATTCCAACATTTCACTTTCCAATGGCCAGCGCAATTTAATTTCAGAAAAATTTCATCAATTTACTTACCAAGGTGCAGATTTTCAATCGGCCATCATATTGGAATTTGATGCGCGAGGAACAGCGGCAGATGCTGGGATGTTGGTGTATGAAGACAAAGGTTGTCGTTATATTTTAGGCGTAGTTGAGCCGCCCAAAGAAATTTCTCCTGAAGAAATAGCGCCGAGAGAATACATTTTTGTGATGGACGTTTCTGGTTCGATGAAAGGATTTCCGATCGATACTTCGAAAGAATTGATCAAAAGAATTTTGAATGATTTGAAGGCAGAGGAGAAGTTCAACATTCTCTTTTTTGATGGCAGCAGCGATTTTCTGGCTGAACAATCCATTGAAGCAACGCCTGAAAACAAAGATTTGGCGTTTCAGATCATCAACGAACAGAGAGGAAAAGGCAGTACGAAATTGAGTGGGGCGATGAATAAAGTTTATGCGTATCCGCCCGATCCTGCGTACAACCGGATTGTGGTGATGCTCACCGATGGTTTGTTGACCGAAGATGGAGAATTGTACTATGATTTGAAGCGAAATTTGAATTTTGCGCAATATTTTGTGTTTGGTATTGGCTATGAAGTGGGGCGTGGGGTGATCCAAAAAATAGCAAATATAGTTGGAACAAAGGCAGTTTTGATCACAGAGCATAGCGATGCAGCCCAAGAGTTAGATGAGTTTTACCACCGAATTCGAACGCCGTTGTTGCGAAAAATAGAAGTGCAATCGAAGCAGTTGAATTTGCGGGAAACCTATCCACAGCAGTTCAATGGTTTTTTGTCCAGTCAGTCTTCCAGTTTTGTGAGCAAGGAATGCAGCGGCATGCGGGAGCCGAAATTGGTTTTGACTGGTATCAATGGTAATGAGGCGTACCATGAGGTATTTCAATTGGACAAACATGCCAACAATGAGGATTTGATGGTGTTGCAATTGCTTTGGGCCAAAGAAAAAATCGATTTTTTATTGACTGAAGAAGAGCGCTGTGGCCAAGTTTGTCAAAAAAGCGGCAAATACCGGAATGAAATCATCAAAATAGGCGAGGAGTTGAATATTTCTACGCCTTATACTTCTTTTATTGAAGAGAATTATCAAAACATTCATGGAAATCTAGGCCGAAAAACTTCTTTGTACAATCATCCACAGCAAGTGATTTCTTTTCAAAATGACTTTGATTCAGACTTTGATGGCGTACCCAATTTGCTGGATGAATGCCCGTATGACAAAGGTTTTGTGGATAGAAAAGGTTGTCCTAGAACCAAAGAAGAAAAAATGACCGAGGAAATCAATCGGATTTTGGAAGGCGTGGAGTTTGCGTTTGATTCGTATGAGATCCAAGCAGAGTTTTATGAAAAATTGAATACCGCAGCGGAAATCATCATTGAAAATGACCGAGATCGATACATTGTCGAAGGGCATACGGATGCGGCAGGAACAGCAGAATACAATTTGCAATTGTCCTTGAATCGTGCGCATGCTGTGGTCAATTATTTAAAAAGAAAAGGCGTGGATGTTGGGAAGTTGCGCGTGGTTGGCAAAGGAGATTCGGAGCTAAAACATCCAGAATGTCGCCCACAGGAAGTTTGTGATGAGCAAAAGAATTTTGAAAATCGAAGAGTCGTATTCAAACAAATCAATTAGATTTGTTCAACTAACTGAATGATACAATCATGAGAACCTTTTTTTTGTCCCTTAGCACATTGTTGTTTTTCAACTTTTCTTGTCAAAGTTCTCAAAAGACATTGGCACAGACTTATGTAGATACTGATTTGGATGGCGTGCCAGATGGGAAAGACGCTTGTCCGACTGTGTATGGTTCTCCTTTTAATTTGGGTTGTCCCAACGATCAGCAATTGTCTTCTCAATTTGATGCCAAACTTTCCACAGATGCCGATTTGGATGGCGTGCCAGATGAGAAAGATGAATGTCCCAATGAATATGGTTCGCCTTTCAATATGGGTTGTCCGTTGCCATAAAAGCACAAAAAAGCACTGAAGAATCAGTGCTCAAAGTATCATAATAAATAAAAATGTAAATGTAAATGAAATTTTATTCGGTTTCAACACCTCCACCGTACATTTCTTGCATTTGTTTTTGTAATTCCATCATTTCGTCATAAAATTCTTTTTCAGACAAAACTTTTCCTTTGGACGGTTTGTTGATTTTAATTTCTTCTTCTTTGACCGCAACTTTGGTGGCCATGATGACCAAAAGCGCATTGTTCATTTCAAATTCTGTTTTCAAAATCAAACCAGGCAATCCCCAAACGCGATCTGGGCCATCTTTGATGTTAATTTTAGGGGTGTACCAAGCAGTGATGGCGATAGAATCATTCATCACACCCGTTGCCTTGTACGTGTCAAAACCTGCAATTTGTTCTTTCTCTTTTGAAATTTTCCAATGCATGTTTTGCAAGCTGTCTTTCATCAAGTAAGCTTTTCCAAGATTGTAGGGTTTCAAATAATATTGTTCTTTGATGTTTTTGTACAAGGGTTCTTTGTCCATCGCTGTAATTTGTGACAAAATCATTCCCGCAGCCGATTGGTCATTGTTGATTTTTTCCAACATTTTGTATTCGGATTCAGTGCCATTGGTTTTCAAAGAATAATCGATGAAAATGCCATTTTTAATTTCTTGTCGCAAAGGTTCTTCTACTTGAGATTTCCATTGGGCAGGAATGGTAGACATGATTTGGTCAAAGTCCAATTTCATTTCCATTTGGTAATCAACTTCCAGAAATTGCGGTTTGTCCTGTGCGTGCAAAGCCATCGTCGAAATGAACACAGCAAATGCGAAAAATATTTTTTTCATTGGATTTAATTTTGAATTCAATCAGTAGCCATTGGATGGCAATTGTTACAATTTGAATTGTTTTTTTTTAATCATTCAACTTCAAAACAGCCAAGAAAGCAGACTGAGGAACTTCTACGTTTCCGATCTGGCGCATTTTCTTTTTTCCAGCTTTTTGTTTTTCCAACAATTTTCGCTTACGAGAGATGTCTCCTCCATAACATTTGGCAGTCACGTCTTTACGAACCGCTTTGATGGTTTCTCTCGAAATCACCTTGGCACCAATCGCTGCTTGGATTGGAATGTCAAACTGCTGTCTTGGGATCAGTTCCTTCAATTTTTCACACATTTTTTTACCAATGCTGTATGCATTGTCCACGTGAATTAACGCTGACAAAGCATCCACAGGTTCCGTATTGATCAAAATGTCAACTTTTACCAATTTGGAAGGACGCATGTCAATCGGTTGATAATCAAAAGAAGCATATCCTTTAGAAATCGATTTCAATCGGTCGTAAAAATCAAACACAACTTCTGCCAAAGGCAATTCGAAAATCAATTCTACACGGTGTTGTGTCAAATAAGTTTGGTTGATCAAAATTCCTCTTTTTTCGATACACAAACTCATCACTTGACCGACGAAATCCGCTTTGGTAATGATCGAAGCACGAATGTAAGGTTCTTCCACACGGTTTAAGCCGGAAGGATCAGGTAATTCTGAAGGATTATTGACTAAAATTGTTTTGTCCTTTTCTTTCTCGGTATAAGCATGGTAAGAAACGTTGGGAACCGTGGTGATCACGTCCATATTGAACTCACGTTCCAATCTTTCTTGGATAATTTCCAGGTGCAACATGCCCAAAAATCCACAACGGAAACCAAAGCCCAAAGCTGCAGAAGATTCAGGTTCGAAGGTCAATGAAGCATCGTTCAAACGCAATTTTTCAATGGAATACCGCAAATCTTCGTAATCGTCGTTTTCCACAGGATAAATTCCCGCATAAACCATCGGTTTTACTTCCTCAAAACCTTCAATTGCAGCCTCAGCTGGCATTTCAGTAGAAGTGATGGTGTCTCCTACTTTGACCTCGCTGGCATCTTTGATTCCAGAGATAATATAGCCTACATCACCGGTTTTGATGACGGATTTTTCTTGTTGTTTTAACTTTAAAGTCCCCACTTCATCTGCATGGTATTTTTTTCCCGTCGCCATGAATTGCACTTCTTGTCCTTTTTTGATTTCGCCGTTGACTACTTTGAAGTAGGCTTCAATACCACGGAAAGGATTGTACACAGAGTCAAAAATCAGAGCTTGAAGTGGCGCTTTTGGATCACCTTTTGGCGCAGGAACCTTTTCAATGATCGTGTGCAAAAGATGTTCAACACCTTCGCCGGTTTTTCCACTGACACGCAAGACTTCATCAGGCGAACAACCTAACAAATCGACGATGTCATCGGTTACCTCTTCAGGATTTGCACTGGGCAAATCGATCTTATTTAAAATCGGAATAATTTCTAAATCGTTTTCCAAAGCCAAATAAAGGTTGGAAATGGTTTGTGCTTGAATGCTTTGTGCCGCATCAACGATCAGTAAAGCACCTTCACAAGCAGCGATCGAACGAGAAACTTCATATGAAAAATCGACGTGTCCTGGCGTATCAATTAAATTGAGAATGTATTTTTCTCCATTCAATTCATACTCCATTTGGATTGCGTGAGATTTGATGGTGATTCCTCTTTCTCGCTCCAAATCCATGCTGTCCAAGGTTTGTTCTTGGAGTTCACGATCCGATATCGTATTGGTGATTTGCAATAATCGATCAGCCAAAGTACTTTTCCCATGGTCGATGTGTGCGATGATACAGAAATTACGAATGTTTTTCATTGATTTATTTAAAGTATGCAAAAATAACGTAATTCGGTCAGATTACCATATTTTAATAAAAAACAGATTGGAATGAGATGAATCTAGTTCAATATTTAGCAATGATGGTTTTAAAATTAATTCAATTCATGTGTTTCTTTAATTGTGCGGTTAAAATTTAATTATGAACAAAGAGGACAATGAAATTCCTAAACTTGTTTTTTTTCAATTACTAATTATTTTTACATAGTAGGGGATGGGGCTTAGCTGTTTGATCTATTGATTATTGAATGTTTAGCATTGATAAAATTGTTGGTTTTTCGATCAATTTATTTTAATTAGCTAAGCATTTATCTTTTTTTTGTAATTGGTTATTAGTAATTTAGCAGAATTAATATCTTATTAAATAAAAATACAACTTTATGAAATCAAAACTCTTTATTTTTTTATGCTTGAGTGCTGTATTCTCTATGGCTCAAGTAGGAATTGGAACGCAAGATCCCAAGGCTACTTTGGATATTGTAGGCTCGCCAACGGATGCATCTGTCATGGATGGCGTCATTTTACCAAGGATTACTGGGAATCAATTGGCTGGTAAAAGTTATGGAACAGCGCAACAAGGTGCGGTTGTTTATGTTACCGCTGCTGCAACTGCTTTGACGGGGCAAGTGGTACATGTGAATGCTGCTGGGTTGTATTATTTTGATGGCGTTGTTTGGCGAAAAGTGGAAGGCAATGCATCGAACTCAAACAATAGTGCAGCTGTTTATTCGGCTTCGAAAAAAGGCGGTTGGTCTTTGTTGAATTTGAGCATTGACAATTGGGCCAAAGTGAATTTGTTGGACTTGGACGCAAGCTTTGGAGGAAGCAACATTGACAATGGTGAGTATGTGGCGCCTTCAACTGGTTATTACCAAGTGACTTATGAATGGCAATTGGAGTCAGGTCTCAACATTGATGTTTTGGGAACAAAAGAGTTAGGTGTAATTAAAAACCCATCGACTACCGCTGAATTGGTGCATGCCAAAATTTTTGATGCTGTAAGGGTAAGTGTTCTTAGTGTTACTTTGGCTTCAGTTCCTTTGACTTCAACGACTTTGACTACTTTGGTGCAATTGGATCAAGGAGACCGATTGGCTTTTGTTGCTGACAAGGCATTGGTAGGTATTGGGCTTTTGAACAACTCAAAGGTTTCCGTCAATGTTCACAAAGTCGTGGACTAAATGACAAAGTAGATGAAAAATACCTCATTTGAGGTATTGTATGATAGGCGATCTGCTTATATATTTGTCACAAGCAAAAACTTAACTAATCTTTGCAAACTATTTTAAGAGCTCTATTTGAAATGAACTTTCGGTAGAGCTTTTTTTATTGAAAATTAAAAGCGTCGCGGTCAGATAGGAATCCGAATTTTTCTCGGTAATTTAATAGGGCTTCTTTCGAAATTTCAATTTGAGAAAAATCGTCTTGATTGTTGGTGAGGTCCAATCCAATTGGATCAAACACCTTAGATTGTCCATCATAAACTAAACCGTAGCCATCTACGCCCGTGCGGTTGACACCGATGCAATAAGCCATGTTTTCTATCGCGCGGGCTTTCAGTAAAGTTATCCATTGCTCTTCTCGTACTTTTGGCCAATTGGCTGGACAAAGCAATACATCATAGTCGTCTGAATTTCTCAACCATACAGGAAAGCGCAAATCATAACAAATGCTCAATCTGAATTTCCATCCCAAGTATTCTGCGGTGACAATTTCCTTGCCTGCGGTATACACTTCTGTTTCTTTGCCGTAGCCAAAAAGATGTTTTTTGTCGTAAACAAAAACTGCATTGGGTGTGACAAAGTACATGCGGTTGTAAAAATGGTGGTTCTCTCGGGTTGAAACACTGCCCACTATAGCACATTGTTCGATTTCAGCTTGCTTTTTCATCCATTGATACGTGGCGCCAAAAGGCGGTTCAGCGATTTGGTCGGGGTTCATCGAAAAGCCAGTCGCAAACATTTCGGGCAAAACCACTACATCTGCAGTGTTTTTGTAGAGCAATTGATCCAACTGCTGAAGATTTTTTGCTGGATTTTCCCAAAGGATGTCCAGTTCTATCAGGCGGATTTTTAGCTTATTTTTCATGGTGTGTCCAAATCTTTTGGTTCAATTTCATTCGGTTGGAATTCCAAATGTAATAATAACCCAAGACGGCACAAAACAAACCGACCAAACTTCCACCAATGGTGTCAATGACAAAATGTTTGGACAAATATACGCGGCCCACAGCGACCAAACTCATCAGAAAACACAGCAGAAATTGCAAACTTCTGTTTTTTATTTGCATGCACAAATAAAAGCAAATGATCGTAGCCAAAACCGTATGTCCTGAAGGAAATGTATAAGGAATCTGTGAGCTGACACCATCGACCAATCGAAGGGGGATGTTTTTCAATTCAAAATAATGAGTAGGGCGGTGTCCATGGGTAAACATGGACCGTTTGATCAACGATGCCAACATGCTCGAAAAAATCCCCGTGATGACCAAATAATAAAAATGGCGCCATGTTTTTTTGAAAATGATGTACAACAAAATGGCAATAAAAACATAGGTTGTGGCTACATCAGTATAGTATTTGAAAAACACGTCCAAAACTGCTGAATGGTAGTTTTGGTTGAAATGCAAATGCAATGCCTCCTTTCCATAAAAAGAAATGGCCAAGAGTCCTGTGAAATTAATCACAAAAAGCGTTAGAAAAAAAGGCCAAAGCCACTTCAATAAATCCCTTTGTTGCTCCATCTTAAAATCAACGCAAATAAACTAAAAAATACAGTCCTGCTAAAATTATATTGCATAAAAATCGCCTTGTTGCTAATTTGATTCGTTGTATAAAGTGTTGTTCTTGTTTAAGAAGTTAAACTGCAAGTACTTATAAGAGTCTCTTGGCACGATTTTAACCCATTTTTTATATTTCATATACCATTTGAAACGAATGTTCGGAACGCCTTTTAACAAATAGGCTGCCAAAAATGGATGAAGGTGCAAAGAAATTTCTTTGTTTTTATGGGCTTGATTTTCTAAAATGCTTTTCAAAACTTGCTCCATGCGGTTGATCAACAAAATCGGAGCTTCTACCACAGAGCCTGGTGGATTGGGGTTGTCTTCTCGTGTAACGATGCTCAAAACGGGACGGACACGTTGACGGGTAATTTGTACCAAACCAAATTTGCTGGGCGGTAAAATTTTATGTTTTGCTTTGTCTCTTTGCATTTCATTTTTCAAATGCTCGAACAATTCTATTTTGTGTGCATTGACCGTCATGTCGATGAAGTCAACCACGATAATTCCACCCATATCGCGCAATCTCAATTGTCTGGCAACTTCTGTTGCTGCAATTTTATTGACTGCCAAAGCGGATTCTTCTTGGTTTTTGGAGGTTCTTGAAATGTTTCCAGAATTCACATCGATCACGTGAAGTGCTTCGGTGTGTTCGATCACCAAATAGGCGCCTTTGGATTGAGGAATGGTCACGTTTTTTCCAAATGAAAATTTGATTTGACGCTCGATGCCGACTTCTTCATACAAAGGAATGTTGCCATTGGCCATGGTTTTGACCATTTTGGAACTACCAGGCGAGATTATGTCCAAATATTCGCGCATGTCATCCGCCAATTCTTCGTCATCCACCGTGATTTTCACATAATCCTCGTTGAAATTATCCCGCAAAATCGCTGAAGCACGATCCATTTCGCTCAACAACTTGGTGGGCACTTTTTTCTTTTGTAAATTTTTAAATACCGTTTGCCATTTGTTGAGCAGATAACTCAAATCTGCATGTAACTCGGCTACTTTTTTTCCTTCCGCAACGGTGCGGATGATGATGCCAAATCCTTCGGGCTTAATGCTTTCTACCAAAGCGACCAAACGGTCTCTTTCAGATTTGGATTTGATTTTTTGTGAGATGGATACTTTGTCTGAAAATGGCGTTAAAATCAAGTAACGTCCTGCAATCGATATCTCAGAAGTAATTCTCGGCCCTTTGGTATGGATGGGTTCTTTGGTGATTTGGATCACGATGGAGTCTCCCGGTGAAATCACTTGGTCGATGGTGCCATCTTTTTTGATGGATTCCTCTTTTCGAAAGGATTTCAAGTTGGGTGATTTGAATTTGCCATTGCTCACCAATTGACTGTAAGTCAACAGTGATTTGACATTCGGGCCTAAATCATGGTAATGCAAAAAAGCATCTTTTGAGTAGCCTATGTCCACAAAAGCAGCATTTAAGCTAGGGGCCAGTTTTTTCACTTTACCCAAATACATATCGCCCACTGCAAAGTTCAAATCAACTTCTTCCTTGTGCAATTCCATTAAACGACCATCCTCTAACAAGGCAATTCGAACAAACTCATTGTCCGATGAAACGACTAATTCTTTATTCATTATTATAGATTGAATGAATACCTAATAAACAACAAAAGCACTTTCCAATATTGTTACTGGAAAGTGCACTACTTTCTTAATTCCAAAGGAATTGACTATTTCTTCTTTTTGTGTCTGTTCAATCTACGTCTTTTTTTACGTTTGTGAGTAGCCACTTTATGTCTTTTTCTTTTTTTTCCGCTTGGCATAATTTAATTTTTTATCTTATTTAACTTTAACTTTTGCTTTTACATTTTCCACGAATGATTTCGCTGGCTTAAATGCAGGAACATTGTGTGCAGGAATGATGATCGATGTGCCTTTTGAAATGTTTCGACCTGTTTTCTCCGCTCTTTCTTTGATAATGAAAGAACCAAATCCTCTTAAATAAACATTTTCACCTGATTCCATGGCATCTCTCACTTCTTGCATGAAATACTCTACTACTTTTTGCGTCTCATTCTTCTCAAGGCCTAACTTGTTTGAAATGTTACTAACAATCTCTGCTTTTGTCATCTTTAATATTTTTTGTTGCTAAATTTGCTAAAATTATTGAATGGGTGCAAATATAATATTTGTCTCTAAACTAAAAAAGAATAATAATCATATTTATGACTTTTAACTCTCTGATTTTGATTTGGTTTGACAAAAGCAAGAGAAACCTACCTTGGAGAGCACAAAGCGACCCATATAAAATTTGGCTTTCTGAAATTATTTTACAGCAAACTCGCGTAGCGCAAGGTACAGCTTATTATGAATTGTTTTGTGAAAAATTTCCAACTATTTTTGACTTGGCCAATGCTTCAGAACAAGAGGTACTAAAAACCTGGCAAGGATTGGGCTATTATTCCAGAGCAAGGAACTTGCACCATACCGCAAAGTTTATCGTCAATGAACGGCAAGGAGAATTTCCTGATAACTATAATGAATTGTTGCAACTCAAAGGGGTGGGCGAATATACGGCTGCGGCCATTGCTTCCATTGCGTTTCAGCAAGCCCAAGCCGCAGTGGATGGCAATGTATTTCGGGTTTTTTCGCGTTATTTCAACATTGAACTTGACATTTCTTTGGGCAAGACCAAAAAGTATTTCATTGATTTAGGAAACCAAATCATCGATCCCAAACGGCCAGGCGATTTCAACCAAGCGGTGATGGAATTGGGTGCAACGGTTTGTTTGCCCAGAAATCCTATGTGTGACATTTGTCCTTTGAATGCATCTTGTGCAGCTTTGGTGAAAAACAATGTGCATGAACGTCCAGTAAAAACGAAAAAAGTCAAGGTCAAACACCGTTACTTGAACTTTTTGGACATCAGCGATGGTGAACATTATTTGATGGCGAAAAGAGGCAGTGCGGATGTTTGGCAGGGATTGTTCACTTTTCCTTTGGTTGAATTGACCATGTCACAAAACTTAGATGAACAAGATTTTTTTTCTGAATTGAATTTGACTTTAGAACATGAAGAAATTCATTTGTTGACCCATCAGAAGTTGCACATCAATTTTTGGAAAAGTACGCTTGATTTTTCCACGTTGGAAAATTTGGCCAAAGAATTTGAAGCAACACTATATAGTATAGGTGAAATTTCTGAATTGCCTTTGCCCAAGCCGATGGAGAAATACTTTAACAAAATTATATAATTCCTCCTTTCACCTTATTTGTATATTTGGGCGAAAGTATCTTTATGAATGGAAGTTTAAACAAAGTGATGCTGATCGGAAATGTTGGAAGCGAGGTCAAAGTTCATCAATTTGAAAACCAAAATAAAATTGGCAGTTTTCCTTTGGCGACCAATGAAAGTTATTTGTCCAAAGAAACTGGTCAAAAAATAGAAAATACCGAGTGGCACAACATCGTGATCAGAGAAACCAAAGTGGTGGAAATCTTTGAAAAATATGTCAGAACAGGCGATAAGTTATATGTTGAAGGTAAGATAAAAACCAGAAAATGGGTGGATTCTAATGGTCAAAATCGTTTTACGACTGAAATCATTTTACAAGAATTCACTTTTTTAAGCCCAAAAAGTGAAGGGCATACTTTTCAACCTCCCAAATCAATTCCTTCTGCCGCGCCACAAATCGAAAAATCAGCAGAAGATCAACCTCCTTTTTAAATTGACATTTAAGTACATGAAATATTCTTTTATTTTATTTCTTGCTTTAAGCTTTATTGCTTGTAAAGAAGATTACAACATCAAACCAGTAGGGCAATTGCGATTGGAATATCCAGCGCCGAAATATTCGCCTTTGAATTTAGATTGTCCTTTCACATTTGAGTATTCTGTTTTTTCTAAAACAAATTTACACGAAAAACAATGTTGGTTTTCTTTGCATTATCCAGAAATGAAAGCCAATATTTATTTGACTTATTTTCCGATCCAAGACAAAGAGGATTTGGCAATTCGGATCAAAGACAGCGAGAAGTTCGTACAAGAACAAACGGTCAAAGCGACTTATATCGCGCCGCAAGAATTCATTTTTCCAGAGAAAAAAGTCTATGGAACTTTGTTTGAGTTGGGTGGTGATGCAGCGATCAATTTGCAGTTTCATGCGACAGATAGTTTGAATCATTTACTCAGCGGATCGGTTTATTTTTCGACACCGCCGAAATATGATTCTTTGCAACCCGCTATACACTACTTAAAAAGAGATGTCATTCATCTCATCGAAACACTGGAATGGAAATAATTTCTCATTCTGCTTAAATCGCTTATTTTTGCACCTTATTAATTTATGATGAAAGAAACTTTAATTCAAGTCACTCAGTTGATTTTATGCTTGTCGATTTTGGTTACCCTACACGAGTTGGGGCATTATTGGGCAGCGAAATATTTCAAAACCAGGGTGGATAAATTCATGTTGTTTTTTGATCCAGGCTTTGCCATTTTCAAAAAGAAAATCGGAGAAACCACTTATGGACTCGGTTGGTTGCCGTTGGGCGGTTATGTGAAAATCGCTGGAATGATCGATGAAAGCATGGACAAAGACCAATTGAAGCAAGAACCTCAACCTTGGGAATTTCGTAGTAAACCTGCTTGGCAAAGATTGATCATCATGATTGCCGGTGTGGTGGTCAACGTATTGTTGGCTTGGTTGATATATTCGGCGTTGTTGGTGACCAATGGAGACAATTATGTGTCAGTCGATAAAATGCAAGAAAATGGGTTGGCGTTTAGTGAAGCCATGCAGCAAGCAGGATTTGAAGATGGTGATAAAATTTTGACCGTAGATGGAAAGCACCAACCCCGTGCAGATTGGATGATCATCGATATTCTCTTGGCTGATCAAGTAATAGTCGATAGAAATGGCAAAGAAGTCCAAATCAACATCAATGACAGTGGTGTGAAATCCATTTTAAACGGTGCTAAAAATCAAGGGCTTTTTGTTCCAATGATTGGCGATGTGGTTATTGATAGTTTGCAGCCCAATGGAGGTGCTGAAAAAGCAGGATTGCAGGTGAATGATAAAATAGTCAAAGTCAATGGCGTTGCTTTTGACAATTTCAATCAATTCAAGAAGACTTTGTCCACACATAGAAATGATAGCATTCAATTGTCGGTTGATCGAAATGGTCGAGAAATTCAAATGGCTGTTTTGGTTTCTGATTCCAGTTCGATTGGTTTTTACCCCAAAGGATTGAGTGAAGGCCAAGCGCAAAGTATGATGGTTCATGATGAGTATTCAGTTTTGGCAGCGATTCCAGCGGGATTGAACAAAACCTTTACCAATTTGACTTATCAAATCAAACAATTCAAATTGATCATTCGCCCAAAAACAGAAGCTTACAAACAAGTGAGTGGTCCGTTGAGACTGTACAAAGTATTTGATGGAGGATGGGATTGGACCAGGTTCTGGAATTTCACTGCGATGTTCTCGATTTGGTTAGGATTCATCAACATTTTGCCGATTCCAGCTTTGGATGGAGGGCATGCAATGTTTACCATCATCGAAATGATTACCGGTAAGAAAATGAGTGAAAAAACCATGGAGATTGCGCAAATCACCGGTTTTGTGATACTTATGAGCTTGATGGCATTGATTTTTGGAAACGATATTTTGCATTTGATCAAAGGAACATAAAAAAAGATAAAAAAAGTTTTGAAAATGTTTGCCAGTATGAAAATCCGTGTTATATTTGCACACCATTAAGAGAAACACTCCTCCTTAGCTCAGTTGGTTAGAGCATCTGACTGTTAATCAGAGGGTCCTTGGTTCGAGCCCAAGAGGGGGAGCTTAATAATAAAAGAGTTACAAGAAATTGTAACTCTTTTTTGTTTTTGAGTGAAATATAGGCTTCACATGAAAGCAAACTTTGGGCATAATAAAAAAACAGCAGCAAGCAATTGCTGCTGTTGAAGATGTTCATGCCGAAAGGTATTAGTTCTCGTTGATTTCGATGAACGTATCTAGGCTTTCTAAATAGACGATTTTATAGCCAAATTCGACCAATTGATTGTCTTTGATGCGAAATGGCGTTTTGCCAAAGCGCTCTGTAAACTCCATATTCATAGCAATGACATACAGTGATTTTTGAAGGGTACGTTGTATTTTATGGATGCGATTGTATTGGTCAATTAGTTCACTGTTGGCGTATTTTTTTAATTCTTCTTTGTATTTTTCTTCTTCATTTTTTGAAACATGGGGTTCAGGCAAGGCTGCTTCTTCTGGCGTTTTTTTATTGATAAAAATGTAATCATGGCTTTCTTCCAAGTATTGCAATTTCTCTTTCCAACCTACAATTCTGGAGCGATCATCTTTTCTAAATGGAGATTTGTAGAATCTTGAAACAAACTCGTATTTCAAGTCATTTAAGTACATGATCAACAATCTTGGTGGCAGCATGGTCACGGAGAGTTCATTGTAACGATCAATCAATTCTTGGTTACTACAGCCTTTTGGAGAGGATACTGTCATTATAGAAGAAGCTTCAAATAAGCTGTTTTTAATTGGATTTTGAACTTCTGGAGCAGCTTTTCTCTCTTCAGAAAATGTCTTTTCAGGCTGTTTTGGAAAAGGTGTTGGTTGAGCTGTTGGGGTTGACTGATTGGTGAATGTGTGTTTTTTTACAAAACGAATCACGGATTGAATGAAATTTTTGTACGACATATTTTTCCTTTTTAAAGTTAGGCTCATCGTTTTACCACCTTTGCGTGTCTCGCTGGTTGGTAGTGCTTTTGCACTTCTTGATGAATGGCACAAAGATAAAAACTATTTTTAAAAATCCAAATTTTGAAAATCTAAACAAACTTTGGAATTTAATGAAAGCTAAATCAAATTGCAGTTTTTGATGGTTTGTGAATTCCTTTATTTCATGATTGTTTATTTTATATTGAATTCAATGATACGCTTCGCTTGATTCAAATTTTTGTAGTTTTACTCGGTAGAATTACAGCCATTGTTGATTTTGAAATGGACAGCGACAGGTTGTGAATTCCTTTATTTCATGATTGTTTATTTTATATTGAA
>DATJBZ010000014.1:0-20330 GCA_035515075.1 Moheibacter sp.
ACGTTCAGCTGTTTGAGAAATAGAATTTCCTCTTCCAAACTCACCAATTATATCTTGTGACATCGGAATGATTCGACTTCCCATTCCCAAAATCTCTCCTTTCTTATTTTTAAAATCTTGTTGAACCAACGCCCAACCAATTGAATTGGTCCCCAAGTCCAGGCCTAATATTTTTTTCATTTCATTAAGTTTTGTTAAGAAAACGAATATAATCAAAATTTTAACATTGAATATGCTGATAATTTCTTATAATTGTCGCTGAAAGGAATTCACAATAAGGATTATTCCGTTGTGAAAACATTTGGGTCACCTCTTGTCCATAATCAGGAGGTTTTTTTATGCGCAAAACTTTGGGAAGTTTCATTAAGAAGAGTGGGGGATTAGCGCACAAAAAAAAGCAGCCCTTAGGCTGCTCGCGCTCATATAAAAAGTTGTTAAGTTACCTGAACCGATCCACCGATTTTACAAGCTTTTCATCCTTACTGATATACCGATTCGCCATAAATAACAAACCAATCGATGCAAAAGGAGCCAAAAGCCCAATGCCTTTCTCAGAATCCGAAAATCCTCCAGGCAATTGCGACAAACCATAGGCCAGATAGCCAATTAACAAAATGTTCAATAAAATATTCAATCGCCCTACCAGCAATTGCGTTTTTCTGTTCTTGTACAAGAACAAAGTGACCAATGAAATGATTGCAGATCCTAAAAATAAAGACAACAAAAGTATGTGATCTTCTGCCTGAATCCATTCAGTTGAAATCTTCCATAAGTCGCCTATCCAAGCGAATATGCCAGAAATCAAGCTGGCAGCAAATAAGTAGATACTTTGTTTTCTTTGGATCATGATTCAATTGTTCGACGGCAAAAATAACAATAATTTTCGGTTCATTAAAAATTAAATGCGTAATATTGCACTGTCGATTCTAGCAACGGTTACTTTACCAATCCAATATATTGACCACTCAAGCTTTGTTAGAACATCCCATTTTATACAATTTAGAAAAGTAAACACTACAATAACACATACTATATATTCCATATGTTTGATTTAAATGAACTGAAAGCCAGAAAAGTAGATGAGCTGCAGGAAATTGCCACAAACTTGAAAATCAAAAAAGTAAAACAACAAAAGAAAATGGAGTTGATTTACAGCATTCTTGACCACCAAGCCGACAATTCTGCTCAGTTAAAAAATGAAAAAGAAGCTACTCAAGCTGCGGTCAAAAGACCCATTGTTAAAAAAATACAACCCAAAACGGAACCAGAAGTTAAAACTGCTCCGACTCAAGATATCAAAACTGAGCGCAAGGAAATGCAGAAGCCTGTAGTCAAGCCTCAGACCAACAAAGACGTTCAACCCAATAAAAATATTCAACCCAAAATGGGGGAGAAACCACAAGAAAAGGTTGCGTCAGAAAAGCCAGAAGCGGACAAACCGGTGCACAAGCCTGCGGCAGCAGCCAACAATCATCCGCCGAAGAAAACCAATCCCAACCAAAACCCCAACCAGCATTCGAATCAGAATAAGAATCAGAACCCGAATCAAAATCCTAATCCGAACCAACAACACAAAAGAAATCCCCACAACAATAACAACCATCCCAACCAACATCCAAGGCAGAACAATGCCAATCAGGAAGTAGTGGAGAAAAATAAATACCGCGCAGCCAATTATGAATTCGAAGGCATCATTTCAGCCGAAGGTGTATTGGAAATTATGCCGGACAATTACGGGTTTTTGCGTTCTTCAGATTTCAATTATCTGTCTTCGCCCGATGATGTGTATGTTTCTCAGTCACAAATTCGTTTGTTTGGATTGAAAACAGGAGACACCATCACAGGGGAAGTGCGTCCACCCAAAGAAGGCGAGAAGTATTTTCCATTGATCAAAATCAAAGAAATCAACGGAAGAACACCGGATTTTGTCCGTGACCGAATTGCTTTTGAGCATTTGACGCCGTTGTTTCCAAATGAGAAATTCAATTTGGCCGAGAAGGGAGCTACTTTGTCCACCCGCGTGTTGGACTTGTTTGCACCGATTGGAAAAGGGCAAAGGGGAATGATTGTCGCACAGCCCAAAACTGGAAAGACAGTCTTGATGAAAGAAGTAGCCAATGCAATCGCTGCGAATCATCCAGAAGTGTATTTGATCGTGTTGTTGATTGATGAACGTCCAGAAGAGGTGACGGACATGAAACGAAGTGTCAATGGAGAAGTAGTTGCTTCGACCTTTGACAAAGAAGCTTCAGAGCATGTAAAAGTGGCCAACTTGGTGTTGTCGAAAGCCAAAAGAATGGTGGAATGCGGACACGACGTGGTGATCTTATTGGATTCTATCACGCGTTTGGCGAGAGCGTACAACACGGTTTCTCCTGCATCTGGAAAAGTACTTTCGGGGGGTGTAGATGCCAACGCATTGCACAAGCCGAAGCGATTTTTTGGTGCAGCCAGAAACATTGAGAATGGCGGTTCACTGACGATTATCGCGACTGCTTTGATCGATACAGGATCCAAAATGGATGAGGTGATTTTTGAGGAATTCAAAGGAACTGGAAACATGGAATTGCAGTTGGATCGAAAAATTGCCAACAAGCGAATTTTCCCTGCGATTGATTTGGTTTCTTCCAGTACGCGTCGCGATGATTTGTTGTTGGATGAGCCAACCATGCAAAGAATGTGGATCATGAGAAATCACTTGGCGGACATGAATCCATTGGAAGCGATGGAATTTTTGCGAAGCAGAATCAAAGACACCCGTTCGAACGAAGAGTTTTTGATCTCGATGAACAAATAAACGCTTTTCATTTTGAAAAACGCCCAAATAAAAACCTTAACTTTGATGAAAAGTTGAGGTTTTTTTTATTCATTCCATCATGCGTCAAATCCAAATCATCAATGGTCCTAATTTGAATTTATTGGGGAAAAGAGAACCCGAAATTTATGGAGACCAATCCTTTGAAACGTATTTTGATCAACTCAAAAAGCAGTTTCCAGACATCGCTCTGCATTATTTTCAATCCAACCACGAAGGAGATCTCATTGACAAATTGCATGAAATTGGTTTTCAATACGACGGCATTGTGTTCAATCCAGCTGCTTTTACGCATTATTCGTATGCGTTGGCTGATGCCATTCGCGCGATTGAAACGCCAGTTGTTGAAGTCCATATTTCAGACATTCAACAAAGAGAAGATTTTCGGAAAATATCGGTCACAGCAGTTCATTGCTTGGAGCAAATTTCAGGCAAAGGTTTGTTGGGGTATGAATTGGCGATTCGGAAATTGATCAGTCTTTGAAGCTGTCGCCCAATTGTTCGTTCAGCGCATCGATGTAGTTCAACAATTCCATCCGTCCAATTTTACTGGACGAAGAAGTCGTAAAAACTTGGGGCATCGTTTCCCATTTTTTCAACATTTCCTTTTTGTAATTCAGCAAAGCTTTTTGAAGATCTGCGCTGCTTACCTTATCGATTTTGGTAAAGACAATTGAAAAAGGGATTTGGCTTTCGCCCATCCATTCCATGAATTCCAAATCGATCTTTTGTGGTGGAATGCGGCAGTCGATCAACACAAACGTATTGACCAAATTGGTTCTTTCCGTCAAATAATTGGTGATCATTTTTTCAAATCCACCTCTTTTTCTTTTGGAAACACGCGCATAACCATAACCAGGTAAATCGACCAAATACCATTTTTTTTGCATGTGAAAGACATTGATCAATTGCGTTTTTCCAGGCGTTCCAGAGGTTTTGGCCAAATCTTTTCTTTCGGCCAACATATTGATCAAAGAAGACTTTCCGACATTCGACCGACCGATGAAAGCATATTCAGGTCGATCCGGCTTGGGGCAGTCTTTCCATTGGGTAGCGCTGATGGTAAATTCAGGATCTAAATTCATGAAGTCGTTTTTGGGAATAAATTCTTTTCGATCAGCCATTTTTCCAACAATTCATTGAACCGCTCAGGATGTTCCATCATCGGGGCATGGCCACATTGGTCGATCCAATACAAAGAAGCGTTGGGCAATCCTTCATGAAATTCAATAGCGACTTCAGGAGGCGTTACACCATCTTGTTTTCCCCAAATCAGGCAAACAGGCGTCGCGATGTTTTTCAAATCTTTCTTCATGTTGTGGCGAATGGCGCTTCTTGCGATGTACAAGGTTTTGATGGCCTTTTTCCGGTCATTGATCGTTTCAAAAACATCGTCCACAATTTCTTTGGTAGCCACTTTTGGGTCATAAAAAACTTCTTGTGTTTTTCTCAAGACATAATCGTAATCCCCTCTTTTTGGAAAAGTGTCACCAAATGATTTTTCGTACAAACCTGAACTTCCAGTCAGGCACAAACCGCTGACCAATTCTGGGTGATTCAAGGTGGTGATCAGACCGAGGTGTCCACCCAAAGAGTTGCCTACCAAAATTGCAGGTTCTTGGATGATTTCCTTGATGAATCGCGCCACGAATTTCGAAATACTGTTGACGTTTGTGCTCAAAATGGGGTAACTGTACAACGGCAATTCCGGTGCATATACTTTAAAACCTTTGGCAGAAAAGTGATCTGTCAAAGCTTTAAAGTTGCTCAATTCACCCATGAGTCCGTGAAGTAAAACGATGGGAGTTCCCTCACCCTCTTCGATGTATGAAAATTTCTTGGTTTTTTTAAGATTTAAAAGCATTCGCCCTTTTGTTTGCAAACAAAAGTAAACAATTCTATTAGAAAAATGAATGATTCAATAAAAACTCTGTTAAATAACCGCCAATTAAACGCTAAAGGCCTGAATTTCTAAGGCGCTTAGCAGTTGATTTGAGATTGTTTTTTAGGTTATTTCAAGGTAAAAGTTATCAACAAAGTGGTATATTGTGGTATATAATGGTAAAAAGTTTTATACTTTTGTATGAAATTCTCAATTTGAAATCACTGAACGAGTCATACGAATGCAAAGTTGATGCGAAATTTCGTCTTCCTCTACCGACTGCTTTAAGAAAGCAGTGGGCAGAAATTCTGGAAGCGGGTTTTGTGTTGAAGCGTTCTGTGTTTCAAAATTGTATTGAAATTCACCCCATGCACGAATGGGAGAAAATCGAAGCGAGGTTGAGCAAGTTGAATCAATTTGTCAAGAAAAACCAAGATTTCGTTCGTGTATATAAAATGGGGTTGAAAAGCGTTGAAGTAGATGCCAATGGGCGCATTCAAATCCCCAAAGATTTGGTGGCTTTTGCAGGCATTTCAAAAGAGGTCGTTTTGGCGCCTTCGATCGGAACGCTTGAAATTTGGGACAAAAGTCGTTATGAGGAAGTGGTACAAATCGATGAGTTTGATTTTGCTGCGATGACAGAAGAGGTGATGGGTGAAATTACAAACGATGAAGCAAATGTATCATGATCCAGTATTATTGAATGAAAGTATCGATGCACTAATTGTCAATCCAAATGGCATTTATGTGGATTGTACTTTTGGTGGCGGTGGCCATTCTCAAGAAATCCTAAATCGTTTAGGTGAGCAAGGAAAGTTAATTGCTTTTGACCAAGATGAAGATGCGAAAAGAAATGCGTTGGACGATCCGAGATTTCAATTGGTGACCCAGAATTTTCGTTACATGAAAAACAGCCTTCGTTATTTAAGAGTTCAAAAAGTCGATGGAGTCTTGGCAGATTTGGGGGTTTCTTCCCATCAATTTGATACGCCAGAAAGAGGTTTTTCTACGCGCTTTGAAGGCGATTTGGACATGCGAATGAGCCAATCGTCAAAATTGACCGCTGGAAAGATCATCAACCAATATGAAGAAGAAGCTTTAGCGAATGTGTTTTTTCAATATGGAGAATTGAGGAATGCGCGAAGAATGGCCAAGGAAATTGTCACGGCAAGAAAAGAAAAACCAATTCGCAGCATTGAAGAGTTGAAGCAGTTGTTCAATTACATTCCTAAAAATGTAACCAACAAGTTTTTGGCGCAGTTGTTTCAATCTTTGCGGATCGAAGTCAACGACGAAATGAGTGCTTTGAAAGAAATGTTGGTGCAAACTGCAGATGTGATTGACGAGTCGGGTCGCTTGGTGGTGATTTCTTATCATTCATTGGAAGACCGCTTGGTCAAAAGATACATTAAAAATGGCTTGTTTGAAGGAGAACCAGAAAGGGATGTGTTTGGCAATTGGGAAGCGCCTTTTCGGCCTTTGCAAACCAAAGTCATCACGCCAACTCCAGAAGAAATAGAAAGAAACCCAAGGGCGAGAAGCGCCAAAATGCGCATTGCCATTAAAAATGAAATGAAAAATGGCTAAAAATCGAAAAAGCAATATCAAATGGTTTGATATCCTGAAAGGGAAATTCTTGGTGGAAGACGGTTCGCTCAACCACTGGAATTTCATGCTTTATTTGGTGTTTTTGGCGTTTGTCAGCATTTCGAGTTCACATTGGGTGGATAGAAAAGTAGTAAAAATCAATCAGTTGAATGAAGAAGTGTCCAATTTGAAAGCGCAATATACCGATGCACATCGGTTGTTGATGAAAATGCAATTGGAACCAGAAATAAAAAAACAATCCGAAGCGATTGGCGTGAAATTAACCGACGAGCAACCTTTTGTATTAATCAAAGAAATCAATGAATAAGGACCGAAAATACATGTTGTTGAAAGGCTATTTGGTCGCAGCAGTCATTGGTGTGGTGGCCATCGGCGTGGTATTTTCTATTTTTAAAATCCAAATTTCAGAAGGCGAAGCTTTGGATGATTTTGCCCAAAGAAATTTCAGGTTGCAAACGGAAGAAGCCGAAAGAGGCAATATTTATGCTTCAGATGGAAATTTATTGGCAACGACCATCACAGTGCACAATATTTATTTGGATTTAACGGTGATCAAGGATGATTTGTTCAAAGAGCAAATCCATGCTTTGTCCGATTCGTTGGCCAATATGTTTGGTCGTTCTTCTACTTATTTTTATGAGAAATTAACCGAAGAAAGACGCAAAGGCAACCGTTATATGACCTTGATCAAAGGATTGAATTACCAAGAATACATGCGCATCCGGTCTTTTCCTATTTTCAATAAAGGTCAAAATCGCGGTGGATTTATCCATGAAACCAAACCGAGAAGAGAGTTGGTATTGGCGGATGTCGGTGCAAGAACCATTGGGTATGATGACCAACGTGGAAAAGCAGGTTTGGAAGGTGCTTATGCAAAAGATTTGACTGGCGTAGAAGGAAGGCGTTGGGAGCAATTCATGGGGAAAGGACAGTGGCGCCCTTTTAAATCTTGGGAACAAGAGCCGATCAATGGTTCCAATGTGTACACTACCATCGATGCGGGCATGCAAATCGCAGCTTACAATGCCTTGCAAGATCAGTTGATGGCTTATGGCGCGGAGCACGGTTGTGTGGCGGTAATGGAAGTGGAAACTGGGAAGATTCGTGCGATGGTCAATTTGAAAAAGATCGCGGACAGTACCTATGCTGATGTGTACAACTATGTTGTGGGCGAAGCGGCTGAACCTGGTTCGACTTTTAAAACACCTTCGCTTTTGGCGGGATTGGAAAATGAGAAATTTACGCCCAATACAACTGTTGAAACAGGCAACGGACGTTACAAATTATACAATCGGGTGATTTCAGACACCCGGGGCTATGGCGTGATTGATGTTGAACAAGTCTTGGTGAAATCTTCCAATATCGGTACGGCAAAATTGATCAACAATGCTTACGGAAGCAATCCGAAAGAGTATTTCAAGCAATTGGAAAAATGGCATTTGACCGATAAAATCGGCATTGACATCGAAGGAGAGGCCATGCCAAAATTCCATTATCCAGACGATGACAATTGGAGCAATGTGACTTTGCCAGTGATGTCTTATGGTTATGGATTTCAATTGACTGCGCTTCAAATTTTGACTTTTTACAATGGAATTGCCAACAACGGTGTTTTGTTGCGTCCGTTGTTCATCGATAAAATTGAAAAAAGCGATGGAAGGGTCATTGAGTTCAAAAAAGAAATCTTGAACGAACGAATGGCTTCTGAGGAAAACATCGAAGCGATTACTCAGATGTTGACCAAGGTGGTTTCAGAGGGTTCTGCAAAAAATATATTTTCAGAACACTATGCCATTGCAGGGAAAACGGGAACTGCGCGGGTGGAATATTGGTTGAGAGATCAGCCGCTGCGCTACCGTGCTTCATTTGCTGGTTTTTTCCCAGCGGACAATCCGCGTTATTCGTGCATAGTTATCGTTCACAAACCGCAAAATAACAAAGGGATTTATGGTGGATCTGTGACGGGGCCTGTGTTCAAAAAAATTGCGGATTGGGTTTATTCCAGAACGCCTAAAGACATTGGAAATCAACCGCAGTATGTCGATGTGAAGAAAATGATCCAAGGAACGGCGGATTTTAAAGCGGACCATGGAAAGAAAGTCATTCCCAATTTGAAAGGGAAAAGTGGTAAAAGCGTCATTCCAGCTTTGGAAAACATGGGCTTGGATGTGCGTTATTCAGGTATTGGAAAGGTGATAGAGCAGTCAATTCCTGCGGGAACGGCTTACAAAAAAGGGGAAACAATTTATTTAACCTTAGAAGGATGAAATTAACAGCATTATTAAAAAACAGTGCCATCGTTGAGTGGATCGGTCCAGCCGAGCAGGAGATTGTTTCGATTCAATTTGATTCTCGAAAGATTGCTTCTCAGACACTTTTTGTCGCGCAAACAGGTACGTTAGTCGACGGACATGATTTTGTTGAAAGTTCAATCGAATCAGGTGCGGTAGCGATTGTTTGTGAAAGAAAGCCTGAAGTATTGCATCCAGAAATCACCTATGTTTTGGTGAGAAATGCAGCGATTGCTTTGGGTGAAATGGCTTCCATTTTTTATGGAAATCCAACACGAAAATTGAAATTAATCGGTATCACAGGAACCAATGGCAAAACGACCACGGCAACTTTGACGTATCATCTGTTGGAATCATTGGGTTTTGCCACTGTTTTGGTTTCGACCATTCGCACCTTGATTCATGGGGTGGTTTATCCGAGCAGCCATACCACGCCCGATATTTTGACTTTGAACAAAATTTTCAGTGAAGCGGTGGAGAAAGGATGTGCTTATGCTGTCATGGAAGTGAGCTCTCACGGCATTCATCAGCATAGAATTGCTGGGCTGCATTTTGAAATCGGAGCATTCACCAACATCACCCACGATCATTTGGATTACCATCATACATTCAAAGAATATCTATCTGCCAAGAAAATGTTTTTTGATGCATTGCCCAAGACGGCTAAATCGTTGATCAATATGGACGACAAAAATGGCGTAGTCATGGTGCAAAACACAGCTTCAACCAAATATTCGTATGCCCTAAAAACCACAGCGGATTTCAAAGCGAAAGTCATCGAAAATCAATTGGATGGCATGCAATTGTTGTTGGACGGCAAAGAGTTTTGGACACCTTTGATTGGAGAGTTTAACGCATACAACTTGTTGAACGTCTATTCGATTGCGCGTTTGTTGGATTTTGATGCGGAAGAAATTTTGATGCATTTGAGTCAATTGAAAAATGTCGATGGGCGTTTTCAATCATTCATCACGGCCAGCGGAATTTCCATCATCATCGATTATGCACATACGCCAGATGCTTTGGAAAATGTATTGAAAACCATTGCCAAAATTCGCACCCGAAATGAAAGACTTTTCACGGTGGTGGGCTGTGGTGGAGACCGCGACAAAAGCAAACGGCCAAAGATGGCGAAAATCGCCGCTGAACAATCGGATTTTGCCATTTTGACTTCGGACAATCCAAGAAGTGAGGATCCCGAACAAATTTTGAAAGACATGGAAGTTGGCGTTATGCCACAAGATTATAAAAAAACATTGAAAATAACTGATCGACGAGAAGCCATCAAAACGGCTTTTCAATTGGCAGAAAAAGGAGACATCCTTTTGATTGCTGGAAAAGGACATGAGAATTACCAAGAAATCAAAGGCGTGAAACATCCTTTTGACGACATGGAAATCGCGATAGAATTAAGTAAACAACTCAATAAATAAACCGATGCTATATTATTTGTTCGACTTTTTAAACCATCAATTTGACTTCCCAGGTTTGCGGTTGTTTCAATACACTTCTTTTCGTGCAGGAATGGCGGTTTTGACTGCTTTGATGATTGCATTGTTTTTCGGAAAGAAAATCATCAATTATTTGGCACGTGAACAATTGGGCGAAACCGTTCGTGACTTAGGTTTGCAAGGGCAAGTGGAGAAATCTGGTACGCCGACCATGGGTGGAATCATCATCATCTTGGCGACTTTGGTGCCGACTTTGTTGTTTGCGAAATTGGACAACATTTACATCATCATTTTATTGGTTTCCACCGTTTGGTTGGGGGCAATTGGCTTTTTGGATGATTACATCAAAGTATTTCGAAAGAACAAAGAAGGGTTGGCAGGGCGCTTCAAAATTTTGGGCCAAGTTGGTTTGGGTTTATTTGTGGGCGCGATGATTTATTTTAGTCCAGACGTGACCGTGCGTCATCAAATTCCTGTGGACCAAACGGAATCGGTGAACATCATCAAGTTTGATACAGAAGAAAAACGTGTGGATACCACCGTTCCTTTCTTGAAAAATAACGAATTCAATTACGGAGATTTGCTGTTTTGGATGGACAATTCTGGCAAAATCAAATACGAATGGATTGTCTTTCTATTGGCAGTGATTTTCATCATTACCGCGGTGTCCAACGGCGCCAATTTGACCGATGGGATTGACGGGCTCGCAGCGGGTTCCTCGATGATCATCATGGCTGCTTTGGCTTTGTTTGCCTTTGTTTCAGGAAACATCATTTTAGCGGATTATCTCAATATTGTGTTCATTCCGCGTTCAGAAGAAGTCGTCGTTTTTAGCGCGGCATTCATCGGTGCGCTGATTGGTTTTTTGTGGTACAACACTTATCCAGCGCAGATTTTCATGGGCGATACAGGAAGTTTGACCATTGGTGGATTGATTGCGGTGATTGCCATCATCGTCAGAAAAGAATTGATGTTGCCAGTTTTGTGTGGCGTTTTTTTCGCAGAAAGTTTGTCGGTGATGTTGCAAGTGGGCTATTTCAAGTTCACCAAAAAGCGGTTTGGAGAAGGCAGAAGAATTTTCCTAATGTCGCCATTGCACCACCATTACCAAAAGTTGGGCATTCATGAAAGTAAAATCGTCAACCGCATGTTGATCGTTGGATTTATTTTGGCAGTAGTCACCATTATCACCTTAAAAATTAGATAAATGAAAGAGCGTTTGGTCATTTTGGGTGGTGGAGAAAGCGGTGTAGGCGCGGCTTTGTTAGGAAAGAAAGAAGGGTTTGATGTTTTTCTTTCGGACCGCGCTGTTTTGCAAGAAAAATACCGAAAAGAATTGTTGGAACAGGCCATTGATTTTGAGGAAGGCAAGCATTCCATGGAGCAAATATTGACAGCGGATTTGGTGATCAAAAGCCCTGGCATTCCCAAGAAAGCGGCATTGATTCAAATGCTTCAAGAGAAAAACATTCCGATCATTTCGGAAATTGAATTTGCCTCAAGGTTCACGCCTGCGAAAATCATTGCGATCACTGGAAGCAATGGAAAAACCACCACGGCGTCGTTGGTTTATCAAGTCTTATTGGATGCGGGACACAATGTGGCATTGGGTGGAAATATTGGAAAAAGTTTTGCGGCCTTGGTTGCAGAAAAATCATACGACTATTTCGTGTTGGAAATCAGCAGTTTTCAATTGGACGATGTAGCGTCATTCAAACCTTATATCGCTATTTTATTGAACATTACGCCCGATCATTTGGACCAGTATGACAATAAATTGGCGCATTATGCACGGTCGAAATTTAGAATTACCGAAAATCAATCCGCAGAAGATTATTTCGTGTACAATTATGACGACAGCAATATTTTAGATTTAATCAAAGAAATTAACACAAAAGCAAAAAAAATACCTTATTCTATGAATACAAAATTTGATGATGGAGCCTATGCAGATAGTGAAAAGCTAACGGTAAATTACCCTGAAAAAGTGGAATTGCCTATTGCTGAATTTTCATTGAAAGGAAAGCACAATGTATCCAATACGATGGCTGCAGCAACAGTAGCCAATATTTTGAAGATCAAAAAAGAATCGTTGAAAAGAAGTTTGTTTGATTTTCGGGCGATGGAACATCGATTGGAATTTATCTTAAAAGTTGGTGGAGTGGAATTCATCAACGACTCCAAAGCGACCAATGTGAATGCGGTGTATTATGCTTTGGAAAGCATGCAGCATGATACCGTTTGGATTGTTGGTGGAGAGGACAAAGGAAACAATTATGAAGAACTGATGCCCTTGGTCAAAAAGAAGGTCAAAGCCATCGTTTGTTTGGGGGTGGACAATGCCAAAATTATTCAAGCTTTTTCTGGTGTGATACCTCAAATCGCTGAAGCGAAATCGATGGAAGAAGCAGTGAAGAAAGCGTATGCTTTTGCGCGCAAAGGCGATACAGTTTTGTTGGCGCCGGCTTGTGCAAGTTATGATTTGTTTGAAAATTATGAGGACCGTGGCAATCAATTCAAGAATGAAGTGAAAAAACTATAAATTAATCCATGAAATTAGCCTTATCTAACTATATCAAAGGGGATAAATACCTCTGGGCCTTTATTTTTTTATTGGCCATATTTTCATTTTTGCCGGTTTATTCCGCCAGTTCCAATTTGGTGTACACCGTTGGTTCGGGTTCTGTTTTCTCGCATATGGGAAAACACGCGGCATTTTTGATTATAGGATTGGGTTTAATTTTTGGGTTACAAAAAGTCAATTACAAATATTTTGGCGCTTTTGCATTGGTGGGCATGCCAATCATGGCGATTTTGCTATTTGCTACGCTTTCCCAGGGTGATACCATCGAAGGAGCGAATGCTTCTCGTTGGTTGACGGTGCCAGGAACATCGATAACGATTCAAACTTCGACTTTTGCTTCGATGGTTTTGTTGATTTACATCGCGCGTTATTTGACATTGATGAAAGTGAAAGACAAAGAAATCACATTCAAACGTTCTTTTCTTCCACTTTTTTTACCGATGTTCTTCATCATTGGTTTGATTTTTCCAGCCAATGGTTCTACTGCAGTGATATTGTTTGCGATGTGTTTGATTTTGTTGTTCATTGGTGGTTTTCCTTGGAAAATTTTGGCGGGGATCATCGGTGTCGGCGTAGTTAGTGCAGGATTGTTTGTGTACATTGCATTGAATCATAGTGAGCTGATTCCCAGTAACAGAGCGCATACTTGGCAATCGAGAATTGAGAATTTTACCCAAGAAGATGGCATTCAAGCGTATCAAGTACAGCATGCGAAAGCAGCGATTAACCGTGGAAAATTTTATGGTGTTGGGCCAGGAAAGAGTGCGTTCAAGCAAACTTTGCCGCAGTCGTCTTCGGATTTTATTTTTGCGATTATCGTGGAAGAGTACGGTGTGGTCGGCTCTGGTTTTTTGATTTTCATTTTCTTGTTGATTTTGTTTCGAATGGTCCGAATTGCGACAAGAATTCATACCTATTTTGGGACTTTGCTTGTTTTTGCGGTAGGATTGCCCGTGATATTTCAAGCTTTTATCAACATGGGTGTGGCGGTGAATTTGTTTCCAGTAACGGGACAACCTTTGCCAATGATCAGTTATGGAGGAACCTCTATGTGGGTGACCTGCATTGCTTTTGGAGTTATTTTGAGTGTGAGTTGTGCGATCAAATCGCCTGAAGAACAAAAATTAGAAGAAAGAAAAAATACCGATGAAGTCATCCAAGATATCGCCTAAAATCATCATCAGTGGAGGAGGGACTGGTGGGCACATTTATCCAGCCATTGCCATTGCGGACGAAATCAAAAGACGTTGGCCAGCAGCCGATATCTTATTTGTTGGCGCTTTGGGAAAAATGGAAATGGAGAAAATTCCGCAAGTGGGTTATGCCATCAAAGGTTTGCCGATTGCAGGAATCAACCGTTCACGTCCATTGTCCAATTTGGGTTTTCCGATGAAATTGCTCAAGAGTTTGCGCATGGCCAGACAATTCATTGTGGACTTTCAACCGGATGTGGTGATTGGAACAGGTGGATTTGCGAGCGGTCCTGTTTTGTGGGAAGCTGCCAAAATGAACATACCCGTAGTGATCCAAGAACAAAATTCATTTCCAGGGATCACCAATAAATTGTTGAAAAACAAAGCAGCAGCCATTTGTGTGGCCTATGCTGGTATCGATCAGTTTCCAAAAGAAAAAATCCAACATACTGGCAATCCGATCCGATCGGAATTGTTTCAGAATTTAGCCGACACAAAAAGCGCCAAAGAAAAATTAGGATTCAATCCTGAATTGCCTTTGATTTTATCGATTGGTGGAAGTCAAGGTTCGAGAACGTTGAACCAAGCTTGGGAAAAAGCTTTGTTGGACATTCAAGAAGCGGATGTGCAATTGCTTTGGCAAACAGGAAAATTGGACTTTGAGAAAATCAACCAAAATTTGCCCAAAAACATCGATGGCATCCATTGGGTAGAATTCATCGATGACATGCAAACGGTTTTTGCAGCCGCGGATGTGATTGTGTCAAGAGCAGGTGCGATGGCGATTTCTGAATTGTGTTTGGTCGGAAAGCCCGTTGTTTTGGTGCCTTTCCCTTATGCGACAGAAGACCATCAAACCAAAAACGCCATGGCTTTGGTTCATGAAAATGCAGCTTTGATGTTGACCGATGAGGAAGTGCCAGAACAATTGGTGAAAACCATTTTGGATTTGGTAAAGAATGAAAGCCAACAGAAAACTTTGGCAGAAAACATTCGGAAATTGGGGAAACCCAATGCGACAAAAGAGATTGTGGATATTTTAATGCAACAAATTCAATGAATATATTGAACAAAACATATTACTATTTTATCGGTGCAGGCGGAATCGGCATGAGCGCTTTGGCGCGTTATTTTAACTTTTTGGGCAAAGAAGTGATGGGCTATGACCGCATAAAAACCGAATTGACCGAATTGTTAGAAAAGGAAGGCATTCGCATCCATTATACAGACGATGTGCAACAAATTCCTGCCGAATTAACGGTGGACAATACTTTGGTGATTTATACGCCAGCCGTTCCGATGGAACATACAGAGTACCAATACTTTTTGAACCATGGATTTACCATTCAAAAACGTGCAGAAGTTTTGGGCGAAATCACGGATGCAACCTATGGCATTGCAGTGGCGGGAACGCATGGCAAGACGACGACTTCTTCAATTTTAGGCCATATTTTGCACGATGCAGGATTGGAAAGTACTGCTTTTTTGGGAGGTGTTTTGGAAAATTACCAATCGAATTTCTTGTTCAAAGGCAACGAAATTACGGTTTCTGAAGCGGATGAATTTGACCGTTCTTTTTTGAAACTTTCACCGAAATTGGCGATCATCACTTCGATGGATGCCGATCATTTGGACATTTACAAAGATGCCGCAGACTTTCAGCAAACCTTCATTGAATTTAGCCAAAAAGTCACGGAACAATTGTTTGTCAAAAAAGGATTGCCGATTGACAACGCAATCACCTATGGCGTAGAAGAAAACGCGGATTTTGATGCCGTCAACATCCGAATCATCGATGGTTTTTACCATTTTGATGTACAAACCAAAGACCAGCTTTATGTTGATTTTACTTTGAAACATCCTGGAAAGCACAATGTCGAAAATGCCACTGCTGCGATTGCTGTAGCGCTTTATTTGAACATTCCTTTGGAGAAAATCAAACAAGCTTTGGAGAACTTTCATGGTGTGAAAAGAAGGTTCAACCGTTGGGATTTTGATGGGAAAGTGTACATTGATGATTATGCGCACCATCCGACAGAATTGAATGCTTTGATCGGTTCTTTGAAAGAAATGTTTCCTGAGAAAAGAATCTTAGGGGTTTTTCAACCGCATTTGTATTCGAGAACCCGAGATTTCATGGAGGATTTTGCGGAAAGTTTGAGTGTATTGGATCAATTGATTTTATTGGACATTTATCCTGCGAGAGAATTGCCGATTGAAGGAATTACCTCGGAAGTTTTATTGGACAAAATTCGTTCAAAAGAAAAAGAAGTTGCGTCTTTATCAGATGCTTTGGCAAAAATTCAGTCCAAAGAATTTGATGTGTTGGTCACCGCGGGTGCTGGAAATATTGATACATTGGTACAACCGATAAAAACTTGGTTAAATGAAGCTTAAGTTAAAATTGTTGAAAATATTTTTGGGCTTGGCGGTTTTCATTTTCTTGCTCAGTTTTTCGGCCAATCGCTATGCGAACAAAAAATTGGAAACGATGGAAATAGCCATTGACCGCGAAGAAGGAAGAAAGTTTCTGAACGACAGTTTGGTATTGACGATTCTCAACCATAAAAACCATCCGACGGAAAGGTTGGCGATGGGCGCCATTCAGGTGGATTATTTAGAAAGTTTATTGAACGCCAATCCTTTTGTCGAGCATGCCAAAGTGTTCAAATCGGTGGATGGCGCATTGAAAGTTGACATTGAACAGAAAAAACCCATTCTACGGATCAACAATGGGGTGGATGAGGAATATTATTTGGGCGAAGATTTGACCAAAATTCCTCTGTCGAATTTGTATGCCGTCAAAGTAATGATGGTGGGTGGAGCAATTGATTCGGCTGATTACGTGGGATTGAAAGACTTATCAGAAATTGTGATGGCTGATAAGTTGTTGAAAAAACATATCATCGCTGTGAAGAAGCAAGCACCAAATTCATTTAATTTGTTAGTTAACAAAGGAGATTACATCATTGAATTTGGTGCGTTAGATAATATTGAAGAAAAATTTGACAACTTGAAGCTGTTTTACGAACAGTATTTAGGAAAAGTAGGTTTAAGTTACTACGAAAAAATCAACTTAAAATTTAACAACCAAATTGTAGCAACCAAAAGAGTAAGTGATGAAAAATAGAGAAATAGCTGTAGGCTTGGACATAGGAACCACGAAGATCGTGGCAATGGTAGGACAGAAAAGTGAGCATGGGAAAATCGAGATTTTAGGCGTTGGTGTTTCCAAAAGCTTAGGCGTTCACAGAGGGATGGTCAACAACATCACCAAAACAGTGAATTCCATCAAAGATGCCATTGCACAAGCAGAAGCCGCTGCGAATATTAAAATTACGGATGTGACTGTTGGCATAGCAGGTCAGCACATTCGCTCTTTGCAACACAGTGATTATATCACAAGACAAAATCCAGACGACGTGATCAATGAGGATGATCTGAAAAAATTGATCAATCAAGTCCATAAATTGGTGATGTTGCCCGGAGAAGAAATCATCCATGTTTTGCCACAAGAATACAAAGTGGACAGCGATGGAGAAATTACCGATCCTGAAGGAATGTATGGCAGCCGTTTGGAAGCGAATTTCCATGTGGTGGTTGGCCAAGTGACTTCGATCAAAAACATTGTTCGTTGTGTGAAAAGTGCGGGATTGAAATTGTCTGGCATTACCTTGGAACCTTTGGCCTCTGCAGAAGCGACTTTGAGCAAAGAAGAAAAAGAAGCGGGTGTGGCTTTGATTGACATAGGAGGTGGAACGACAGACATTGCAGTATTCAAAGACAGCATGATCCGCCATACTTCTGTCATTCCTTTTGGTGGCAATGTGATCACCGATGACATCAAAGAAGGTTGTTCGATCATTGGTCAACAAGCAGAATTATTGAAAGAGAAATTTGGTTCGGCTTGGCCTGGTGAAAACAAAGAGACTGAAATTGTTTCGATTCCAGGATTGAAAGGGCGCGATCCCAAAGAGATTTCTTTGCGCACTTTGTCGCAGATCATCAAAGCAAGGGTACAGGAAATTTTGGTTCAAAGTTATACCGAACTGAAGCATTATGGTTGTGATGACCAAAAGAAGAAATTGATTGCGGGCATTGTTTTGACAGGCGGTGGATCCAAATTGAAACACTTGCGTCAATTGGCCGAATACTTGACTGGAATGGACGTGAGAATTGGTTTTTCCAACGAACATTTGGTAGGAGATTTGGCGGATGAATTCAGCAATCCTGAATTTGCTACTTCTGTCGGTTTGTTGATGAAGGCGTTGGATGAAATCCAATTCAACCCATTTGAAACGGAAGAGGTAGTTGAAGAGGTGAATTCACAAGAAGCAGTTGAAGAAGTAACCATGAATGGTGGCGTTTCGACCAATGAAACTTTGGAGAAACCCCAAACCAAAAGCAAAAGACCTTCCATCTGGAACCGATGGACCGATCGTTTCATTCAAATGATCAATGAAACAGAATGATAAAATTGAACGAATTTAGAATATAAAAATACAACAATATGACAACCACAAGTTTTGAATTTGATTTACCCAAACACCGGTCTTCACACATCAAAGTGATCGGCGTTGGAGGTGGAGGAAGCAATGCGGTCAACCACATGTTTCAACAAGGAATAGAAGGAGTAGATTTTGTGGTCTGCAATACCGATGCGCAAGCATTGAACAACAGTCCTGTGCCCAACAGAATTCAATTGGGACAAGCGACTACGGAAGGTTTAGGCGCTGGTGCCAATCCAGAAGTAGGAGAACAAGCGGCTTTGGAAAGCATTGATGAGATCAGAAATCTATTGGATGTGAACACCAAAATGGTTTTCATCACAGCAGGAATGGGTGGTGGAACTGGAACAGGTGCTGCGCCGATTATCGCTGGAGTGGCCAAAGAATTGGGAATTTTAACCATCGGCATTGTGACGGCTCCTTTTTCTTTTGAAGGAAAAATGCGTTTGGAACAAGCGGAAGCAGGCATTGAGAAATTACAGAAAAATGTCGATTCTTTGATTGTGATCAACAATGACAAATTGAGAGAATTGTATGGCAATTTGGGGTACAAAGCGAGTTTTGCCAAAGCAGACGAAGTCTTGACCACAGGCGCGAAAGGAATTGCAGAAGTAATTTCAAAACACTATGCGACCAACATTGACTTGCGTGATGCAAGAACGGTTTTGGCCGATTCGGGTACAGCGATCATGGGAACGGGAATTGCCAGCGGTGATAACAAAGCGAGCGATGCGATTACTGCAGCCTTGGATTCTCCGTTGTTGAACAACAACCACATTTCCGGAGCGAAAAATGTATTGCTGTTGATTGTTTCTGGTGAAAATGAAATCACCATGGATGAAATTGCGTTGATCAACGAATTCATTCAGAAAGAAGCAGGCAACAGTGCCAACATCATCATGGGGGTCGGTGAGGACAGCGAATTGGGCGAGAACATCAGTGTAACGGTAGTTGCAACAGGCTTCCCACTTGAGGAGCAGGTTTTCACAGGCAAGGAAGAAGAGAAAATTTACCATCGTTTGGAGGAAGAGCAAGCGATTACGAAAACTTTGTCACCTGAAACGCCTTTTCCAGTGCATGTAAATAAAATGCCGGAAGATTTGGCGGAGGCGCCTTTGCAAGAAGTGATTGAATCCGAAGAAAAAGAAGTCAGATATTATTTAGAACTTCCAGAAGAAACGCCTCAAAAGCCAATTGAAACTCCTACTGAACCAGAAATTACTTTGGAAACCAGAGAATTTCCATTGGAGAGTGGTTTGAGTTTCGACAAGAAAAGCAACGACGACACCAATGTACCACAAACGACGATGTTTACTTTGGATGACGACGATGATTTGGAGGAAGTTGAGCAAGAAATCATCTTTGAAACCATGACCGAAGAGCACGTTGCTGAACAAGTGCAGGTGCAACCCAAAGTGGAAATGAAAATGGTAGAGGTTGAAGAAAGAACCATTGAAGAAGAAGATCCATTTGACCAGCCGATTTCGAACTCTTTGTCGCAAGCGATTGAAGAAAGAAGGGCGCGTTTGAAGCAATTCAACTACAAATTCAAATCGACTTTGAACAACAAAACTGTGGATGAGTTGGAAGACATGCCTGCTTACAAAAGACAAGGATTGGAATTGTCAGGAAAAGAAGAGCAAATGCCGTCTGATTTTATCATCACCCAAGACAGCAACAACGAAATGAAAATCCGTCCCAACAATTTTCTACACGACAAAGTAGATTGAAGCAACGGACCGTGATTTGAAATATCAAAATCCTGCCAGGAATTGTTTTGGCAGGATTTTTATATAAAATCAATCCATTCATGCAACAGCAATGAAAATATGCTAAGTTTTCAGCGAGCGGATGGGCAAGTGTAAGCTTCCCTTAGTTCGAACCATTAGTTAGTATAAATATTGATTTTTCAAAAATATATTAATTGTTTGATTTAGCATAAATTTTAGGAGGTATGTTTCCTAATGACTCATGTGGTCGATAATTGTTATAATCATT
>DATJBZ010000015.1:0-107209 GCA_035515075.1 Moheibacter sp.
TCACGAACAAATCGGAGTCCAACACCCGCATTTAAAGCCAAATCTTCTTGTGTCAGTTTTAATTCTTTTCGCTTTTGTTTTACAAATAATCGTATTGAATCCATATCTATACCTTTTCTGGTATAAATATAGTAAAAAAAACAAAAACATACCACTTCGGGTATAAAGTAAGTGATATTGTGTTGATTATACCCGTAATGGTATAAATGGATTAATAAATACAGTTTGAAATAAAACCAAGATTTATAAGGGCAGGGATTTCCTGCTCTTTGTATTTTTGAATGCTTTACATCGTTTAAATTGGAAAAAAACAATATCTTTAGACTTAGAGAAAATCACACACAAAAAAAGCCGGAAATCAATTCCGGCTTTTGTTATTATAACTGTGGTAACGAATTAAAGTGTTCCTCTTTTTTCTTGTTCTCTTTCGATGGATTCAAACAAAGCTTTGAAGTTTCCAGCTCCAAATCCTCTGGCACCCATTCTTTGAATGATTTCATAAAACAAAGTTGGTCGGTCTTCTACCGGTTTGGTGAAAATTTGCAACAAATAACCTTCTTCGTCGGCATCGATCATGATCCCCAATTTCTGAAGTTCTACAATGTCTTCTTTGAAACGGTGCATGTGTGCTTTCAAACGCTCAGGGATTGCATCATAATACGATTGAGGAGGACGAGAGAGGAATTCCACGCCTCTTGATTTCAAGTCAGCTACGGTTTGTAGGATGTCGTCTGTGGCCACTGCAATGTGTTGTACACCTTCGCCTTCATAAAATTCCAAATATTCCTCAATTTGAGATTTCTTCTTTCCTTCTGCTGGTTCGTTGATTGGGAATTTGATTCGGCCATTGCCATTCGCCATCACTTTGGACATCAATGCCGAATATTCCGTGTGGATCTGTTTGTCGTCAAATGACAAGAAGTTCACAAAGCCCATCACATCTTCAAACCATTTTACCCAAACGTTCATTTGGTCCCAACCCACGTTGCCGACCATGTGGTCAATGAATTTTAAACCAACTGGTGCTGGGTTGTAATCTGATTCCCATTTCTGGTAACCTGGCATAAAGATACCTTGGTAATTTTTTCTTTCGGTGAACATGAAAACAGTTTCACCATAGGCGTAAATCCCCGCTTGTACCACTTCACCATTTTCATCCGAAGTCACTTTGGGTTCCATGAAGGATTTGGCGCCACGGCTGATGGTTTCTTGATAAGAAGCACGCGCATCGTCTACCCACATGGCTACAACTTTCACACCGTCACCGTGTTTTTTGACATGTTCACCAATCGGTGAATCGGAATTCAATGCCGTCGTTAAAACCAAGCGGATTTTATCTTGTTTCAATACATAGGAAGCTCTGTCTCTCAAACCTGTTTCCAATCCAGCATAAGCTTCTGATTGAAATCCAAAAGCAGTTTTGTAATAATGCGCGGATTGCTTGGCATTTCCCACATAGAATTCGACATAGTCGGTTCCTAAAATGGGTAAAAAGTCTTGGGCTCCTTCAAATATTTTTTCTAAACCAAACTCTACGTTTTGTAATTCTTTTGACATGATTTATTTTTTTTGAATACTAAATTAAAATGAAATAGGGCATAGGAAGTGTTGATGAGGTCGATTAGACTGACCACATGGCACGGTGTAATTCGGAAAGTAAAACTCGATTGTACATTTCCCCAAATATACAAACAAAATTGAATTGATAAAGGACTTATTTTGAAAAATGAGTTGGAAAAACAGTGCGGGCATCTCGCTTGAATAGATGAACCAAGCACCAAGATTTCAAGAAACCATATCCATAACCGAAAAATTGAATGCATGTCGTCAAAATCGACAAACAGCCCACCGAAAGACTTTTGTTGAATAAGCTGGAAAAAATAAGGATACAAAGAAAGTAAAAGCCGTACAGCCCGAGCGATGCATTGGCAAGAAAGCTCAAAAAAGGCATGGGATAGCGCAACGCATTCAACAAAAGCATGGCCAGAAATCCGACCAAGAAAACACTTGGAAACCAGAAACTGATGTTTTTATACTGTGGATGTCTTTGGTTCAAAATCGGGCGTGCTACCCCAAACTCATAGACTTGTTTGGCGAATTTTCGGAGGGAACTTCTTCTTTTGTGGAACACTTTGGATTGCGGAAACAACCGGGTTTGAAAACCGTTTTCCCACAACGTCATGCTCAAGTCTGGATCTTCTCCAATTCTCAAATCGCCAAATCCGCCTGTTTTTTCAAAGGCTGCTCGGCTCAATCCCATGTTGAAACTTCTGGGTTGAAACTTGCCAATTTGTTTTTTTCCACCGCGAATGCCACCCGTCGTGAGGAATGATGTCATTGAGAAAGAAATGGCTTTTTGTAACATGGAAAAATGTTCGTCTGCAGCATCAGGTCCACCAAAGGCATCGACATAGTTTTGATTCAATTCTTCTTTGACTGATTGGATGTAATTTTTTGGCGCGATGGTGTCCGAATCCAGAAAGATGAAATAATTGCCTGTAGCTTGCTTCATCCCAAAATTCCTGGAGGGTGCTGGACCTGTATTTTCTTTGAAAAAATACTGTACATTCAAATCCTTGGTAAATTGCTCGACTATGGGGAGAAGTGGAGTAGGTGAACCGTCATCGACGATGATCACTTCAAAATCGGGGTCGCTTTGCTGGATCAAGCTTTGGAGCAATTCAGTCAGTTCTTCTTGTCGTTGATAGACAGCAATAATGAGGGACAATTGGACGGGATTCAAACTATCGATTTAGTTTTGTCAAATTAAACACATTTTTGGTTGAAATGCAATTTGTTAGAATTAAAAATTATGATTTATGTCAGAGTAGGTGCTGTTAATTAATTAAAATTTATTCAATAGTTTTGGCGTAATCTAAAAAAAAAAACACACAAAATGAGAGAAAAATTTTTATTATTTGCCGTTGTATGCTTTGTCTTTGTAGGTTCAGTAAACGCACAAACTTATCCAACCACAAAGTGGGAAGATTTAGCCGATACTTCATGGTATCAAGATTCAGAAAGTGCTTTTGATATTTCAACAGCGGAACAATTGGCTGGTTTGGCCAAGTTGGTAGCAGAAGGGAATTCTTTTGCCGGTAAAACCATCAAATTGACTGACAACATTGATTTGGATGGTCACTTGTGGGAGCCCATTGGTTTCAGCCATAATTTTCCATTTTCTGGAAATGTAGAAGGAAACCACCATGTGATTTCTAATCTATGGATCACAGGTTTGGACCGTGACTTTATTGGACTTTTTGGTCAAAGTGTTGAAGCTTCTTACAAGAACATCAACTTGGATACAGCCAACATTATGGATAAAGGAGACAATTCAGGCTCATTGGTAGCGAATTTATATACCAGTACCATGGAAAATTGTCACGCCTACAATGTTGAAATCAATGTAGATGGTGTGACTGTTGGTGGATTGGTTGGTGGTGTTTTGGTTGATGGTTGGGTGAAAAAGAGTTCATTCAGTGGAAACGTAACTGGAGATTACCAAGTAGGAGGATTTGCAGGAAGCATCTGGGACAAAGCAGAAATTGCTGAAGTTTATGTAGAAGGAAATGTTACAGCTAACTACGTTGTAGGAGGTTTGGTTGGGTTTTCAACTTTCACTATTTTTCCAAACAGAGAATCAACCTTGAGAGACAGCTATTCAAGAGCCAACGTGACGGCAACTTTACCAGTTGGGACTGTAGGGGGTGCATACGGCGTAGCACAAGCACAAACCAATATCATCAATGTGTACTCAACAGGAAAAGTAGAAGGACTGAACAACGTGGGGGGATTCATAGGTGAAGTAGGCTTCATTACTGCTGAGAACAACTATTTTGACATGGAGACTTCAGAAATGACTGAAGGAGTTGGTATTGAAATGGGAGCGCCATTTGTACTAGAGATTACAGGGAAAAGGACAGAAGAAATGACCAATGTTGGTTTTGCGGTTGCTTTGAACAATGGTCAAGAAGGACCATGGTTGTACGACGCAACTTTGAATGATGGTTATCCTGGTTTTGAAGGAAACTTGTCTGTGAAAGACCTTGATTTGAACGGTGTGGAAGTTTCGGTTTACCCAACAGTAACTGACCGTCAGTTCTTCATTACTTCTACAGCGAAAGCAGGCGAATACAAAGTGTTCAATACGGCAGGTGCTTTGGTAAAATCAGGCGATTTGAAAAACAAAACGACCCAAGTTGACATCAACGAATTGAATGCTGGCGTGTACATCGTACAGATTCAAGCAGACAACAAAACTGTGAGCAAAAAGATTGTTAAAAAATAATCGTTCACGATAAAAGCTAAAAGCGGTCGCATGATTTTTCGTGGGACCGCTTTTTTTATGGATGGAACTCTTCAAATGGAATTTTCAATTGGATGAATTTCGATTGGGTGGGTTCGTTGTTCAAATTGGACAAAGACAAACCCAGTAAGCGAATGGGAGTGGAGAGCGGGCGAAGTTCCCACAAATTTTTAGCCAAAATCAAGATGCTTTCTTTGTCTTGAATGAACTTTAACTCGGTTTTGCTTCGGGTAAATTGTGAGAAATCGGCATATTTGATCTTCAAAGTCAAAGTGCGTCCTTGGGTGTTGCTTCGTTGCATTCGGTGAAACAATTCTTCAGCAATCTCTGCTAATTTGTCAAAAATCGCCTCTGTTTCTTGGAGGTCTTCCCAGAAAGTTTCTTCCACGGCCAAACTTTTTCGAATCCGATGGGGATTGACTTCTGACAAATGAATGCCACGAACGACTTGGTAATAATGTTTTCCGGACTTCCCAAAAGCCAAACTCAGTTCAGCCAAGCTTTTCTGTTTCAAATCCAAACCACAATGAATACCCATGGCTTTCATTTTGGCTGCGGTCACTTTGCCAATGCCATAAAAACGGTCGATGGGCAATGTTTCCAAAAAATCCAATACTTCTTGTGGGTGGATGGTTTTTTGACCATTGGGCTTGTGGATATCAGAAGCGACTTTGGCCAAAAATTTATTGATGGAAATGCCAGCAGAAGCAGTCAAACCTGTTGTTTCGAAAATTTTTTGGCGAATTTCACGGGCGATTTCATTGGCCGAATCCCTGTTTTTTTTGTTTTCGGTCACATCCAAATAGGCTTCGTCCAAAGAAAGTGGTTCGACCACATCAGTGTATTCATGAAAAATCTTTCGTATGATTTGAGAAATTTCTTTGTAACGTTCAAAACGCGGTTGCACAAAAATCAATTCAGGACACAATTCTTGGGCTTTTTTACTGGAAATCGCCGATCGTACCCCAAATTTTCTGGCTTCGTAACTGGCTGCCGCCACAACGCCTCGATGGATGCCGCCCACAGCAATAGGTTTCCCTAACAACTCAGGCCGATCTAACTGTTCGACCGAAGCAAAGAAAGAATCCATATCGACATGAATGATTTTTCTCAACGGCAAATCCATGGTGCAAATTTAAACTTATAATGAATTCGTTCAAAATAACGTTTCCCAAAAAAAAATACCCCGATCAATGACCGAGGTATTTTGAAGTGGCTATGCCACAACCTTATTTTTTCTTTCCGTAGCGGTCATAAGCCAAACGAACAGCTTTATTGACGTCGATCACACCACCTGTCACAGAAATTTGGTCAAAATTCATCGGTGCTTTTTCTTTGCCCACTTCTACTTCAACGGTGGAAACATTCACCGTTTCAAACAAAATTTCTTTGACTTGTTGTGAAGTCAAATTGGGGAAATAAGACCAAAGCAATGCAGCACATCCAGCAGCGACAGGCGAAGCCATTGATGTTCCTTGTGCATAACGGTAGGAATTTCCTTGAATGGTTGAATAAATCTCAGTACCTGGTGCAAAGATGTCCACTTTCATGGTACCGAAATTTGAAAAAGAAGCTTTCAATTTTTCAGGATATCTAGTACTTGCACCTACGGTGATCCAGTTTTTGGTCAAAGGTTTCATTTCGTTGTCCATGAAGTTGCTTGGATAATTGTAGTTGAAATCCAAATCTTTGTTGTCATTTCCAGCTGCGTGAAACATCAAAACGCCTTTGCTGTCTGCATATTGGATGGCTTCATAGACCATCTCTTTGTTGGGTGAAAAAGATTTTCCAAAACTCATGTTCAAAATTTTCGCGCCATTGTCCACTGCATATCGGATCGCATTGGCCACGTCTTCGTCTCTTTCATCTCCATCAGGCACCATGCGCACCGACATGATTTGAACCAAACCGCCTGCTACACCATCAATGCCTAATTTGTTGCCTCTTGTCGCACCGATGATGCCCGCAACGTGCGTTCCGTGGAAAGCATCTGGTCCTTCTACTTCATTGCTTCCGTATCCTTTGATGTTTAATTTTCCGTTGGTCGGATCGTATTTTTTATTGTACGCATACAGCAAATCTTTGTTTTTGTCAGCGTCCATTTCACCAAATTCTTCTTTTGCCATTTCGATGATCTCTTTCATGGTCAAACCTTTGAACTCATCGTTGTTTTCTACCAAGAAAGCCAATTTTGCTTTTTGCTCCATTTCTTCTGGCGTAGTAGCTGCTAATTTTTCAATGTTGTCCGCAGTCAATGGCGTTTCTTTGGCGTAATCAGCCAAATCGTTCAAGAATTCCATCACTTGTGTCGCTTCAGAATTTCCGCTGTTCGATTGGCTCAATGCAGTGTAATATTTGTCTGCCCAAGCTTTTTTCGCTCTCAAATACGTTTGGTATTCTGCTGGTCTGTTGCGCATGTTTTCCATGTTTTTGGCCTTGTCCGCAGATTCAAAGATGTTTTCGTACAAAACGACAACACGGGTAGCTTCATAAGAATCTTCGTTGTATGCCTTTCCTTGGTCATCGGTGCAAAAATCCCAACCGTGGATGTCGTCGATGTAACCATTGTTGTCATCGTCTTTTCCATTGCCAGCTTTTTCTTTTTTATTGACCCAAATTTCATTTTTCAAATCTTCATGATCAATTTGAACGCCACTGTCCAAAACACCTACAACAATCGGTGTCGGTTTCATTTTTTTGGATTTTAGAAATTCCAAGGCAGCATCGGTGCCCACTCCATAAATGCCGGTTGTAGAAAAATCATTGTGGAACCAATTTCTTTTTTCTATTTCTTCTTGACTAATTTCCTGGGTTTGTGCAAAAGATTGGAAACCCAAAGACAAGACAAACAAGGACAAGATTATTTTTTTCATACTTGCAGAATAATTTAATTGCTTAATAAAGGGCTAAAGTACGATAAGTTGTAAATAAACTCAAAGAATCTGGGCCGAGAAAGCCAAGTTTTGGTTCAATTGTTTCAAGCAGAACCAAGTATTGGTGAAATTATGGTGAAAAGCTGGGCAAGTTCTTTGTTTTGTTGAGACAATAATTTGTTGCTACCATTCTAAACCGCTATTTTTGTGCAGTAAAATTTCACACAAAATTTCAGTTATAAGATGTCAACTTACGTAGTAGTCGGTCTCCAGTTTGGAGATGAAGGAAAGGGGAAAATCACGGATGTATTGTCAGCAAAATCTGATTATGTCGTTCGCTTTCAAGGAGGAAATAACGCAGGGCATACCGTGTATGTGGGCGAGGATAAATTTGTTTTGCATTTGTTGCCATCTGGCGTTTTGCAATCCCAAGGAAAATGCATCATTGGAAGTGGCGTAGTGGTCAATCCGCAGAGCTTTTTGGATGAAGTAGCTGCTTTGGAAAAAAGAGGACTATCGACCGACCATATTTTCATTGACCGCCGTGCGCACATCATTTTGCCTTACCATATTTTGTTGGATACTTACCGCGAGGATAGCGCTGGTGAAGATTCAATCGGTACAACCAAAAGAGGAATTGGACCTTGTTATGAAGACAAAGTCGCCCGTGTGGGAATTCGAGCGATTGATTTGTTGAATCCTGAAATTTTGGCTGAAAAGTTAAAAATCAACTTGGCCATCAAAAATACCTTGTTTGAAAAATTGTTCAACCAACCTGCTTTGGATTTTGATGAAATTTATCAACAGTACTTGGCGTATGGTGAAAAGATCAAACATAGAATCATCGATGCCGTGGTAGAAGTCAACGACGCCATTGATGACGGAAAAAAAGTGTTGTTTGAAGGTGCGCAAGCTTTGATGTTGGACATCGATTATGGAACGTATCCTTTCGTCACTTCTTCTTCTCCTTCGACAGGTGGTGTGTGTGTGGGCGCAGGGGTTCCGCCAACGAAATTGCACAATTTGATCGGTGTTTCCAAAGCCTATTGTACCCGAGTGGGGAACGGCCCTTTTCCAACGGAGTTGGACGATGAAGTGGGGGAAACCATGCGCAAAGTAGGGCAGGAATTTGGTGCTTCGACAGGTCGTCCAAGAAGAACTGGTTGGTTGGATTTGGTGATGTTGCGTCATGCGTGTCGTATCAACGGAATTTCTCATTTGGTCATCACCAAATTGGATGTGTTGACTGGATTTGACACCATCAAAGTGTGTACAGCTTACAAAACAGAAGATGGAGAAATCAAACAAACCTTTACCGCTTCGACCAATAAATTGGACAGTTATGAGCCGATTTACAAAGAAATGAAAGGTTGGAATGAAGACATTTGTGGCATCAATTCATTTGATGATTTGCCACAAACTGCACAAGATTATTTGCATTTCATTGAAGAATATTTGGGCATTGAAATCTATTTGGTATCTGTTGGCCCCGACCGTTCGCAGAATATCATCCGAAAGGAATTGTTTTAAAAGTATAGTAATCCTAATCAATTAGGAATTCATTGAATTTTGGATCATTGTTAATAGAACAAAAATTAAATGGGTGAAGTACTGTCGTACTCTGCCCATTTTTTTATTTAAAAACACAAAGAAGTTAGGAGCATTGGTCGGTGAAAATATTTCATTCATCGATACAAATTCTGCTTTGGTCGACAAACATTGTGTGGATTTGCTTTTTAATTGAAATTAGCCCAAATGGAAGAAAAAACAATTTATCAAACGAAAATGACCAATCTGGTTGGTTTTGTGCTTTTGGGGATTTTGATTTTCTTGATGATTCCTCTTTCGTATGGAATTCCTTTGCCATGGGTTTATTGGGTCAATCAAACCCTTTTTTTTCTATTGTTGCTTGGTTTATTAATGATCAACACAAAATGGCTGGCACCGAAATTATTGTTTCAAAAAAAATATGTTCAATATTATTTGATACTGTGTGTGGTGTGTTTGGTCATCATTTTGTTGCTCAAACAATCCGGAGAGTGGTTGCATCTTTCGGATGAAATCAAAAGAGCTGTCAGAGAAGGCGGTCAAAAACAGAAGCATTGGTTGCGCAATTTATCGGTGTTTTTTTATATTTTTTTGATCCAAATTTTGATATTAGGGGTCAACATTGCCGTTATACTGATTAGAAAATGGCAAGATGAAAAGAACATTCGTTTGAAGTTGGAAAAAGACAAATTAGAAATGGAGCTTTCATTTTTGAAGTCTCAAATCAATCCACACTTTTTCTTCAATAGTTTAAACACGATCAATGCGTTGACTTATACGCAGGTAGATGAATCCAGAAAAGCCATCAAAAAATTAGGAAACATCATGCGGCATATATTGTACAATGCTTCAGATCACACGCATACCTTTTCGAAAGAAATTGAATTCATCAACAATTATGTGGATTTAATGAAAATGCGTTCGCCAAAACGCGTAACAGTCGACTTCTTTGTAGACATCAAATCACTTGATTTGAGAATTGCTTCGATGGTTTTTTTGCCTTTTATTGAAAACTGTTTCAAGCATGGCGTCAGCGCACAAACGGATAGTCCTATTACCATTGGGTTAGAAGAGCGCAATCGCAAGGTGACATTCTATACGAGAAACTTGGTATTTGCTCCCGAACTGGAGGATAAATTTGATGAAGAGCGACAAGGAATTGGTATAGAAAACACCCGTCGAAGATTGGAATTGTTGTATCCCAACCAATATGTTTTGTCGATTCAGAAGGATGAAGAATTCAAAGTGTTGCTTAAAATTGACTTGAATGAGAAGAATTAAATGTGTCGCTGTTGATGATGAGCCTTTGGCGCTTAATATGGTCAGTTTGTTCGTTGAGCAAACCCCATTTTTAGAACTTATTGCTGCATTTGACAATGCGATCGATGCTTTGAATTATGTCCAAACCAACCCTGTGGATTTATTGTTACTCGACATTCAAATGGCGGATTTGACGGGAATGGAACTTGCTCGAATTTTAATGGCAGACAACAGCAAAACTCCACCTTTCATTATTTTTACGACTGCATACAGCGAGTTTGCGTTGGAAGGTTATCGGGTAGAGGCGATTGATTATATCTTAAAACCTTTTGATTATGAGGATTTCATGGTGGCAACTTCCAAAGTTCGAAAAAGAATGGAGGAGCAACAGGATTGGTTAGAAACAGTTCCAACGGACCATCAAAACTATATTTTCATCAAAACCGAAGCGCAAATCATCCGGGTTGAAATCAAAAACATCTTGTACATAGAAGCATTAAAGGATTATGTGAAAATTCATTTGAACCATCAACTCAATCCTATTTTATCCTTGATGAGTTTAAAAAAATTGGAAGACAAATTGACTTCTCATGGATTCTTAAGAATTCACAGGTCATACATTATTTCTTTTGCATGTGTGGATGCGCTCTTGAAAAACAGTGTAAAAATAGGGGACAAAAACATACCCGTTGGCTCAACTTACAAAGAAGAATACAATCATTTTGTCAACCAGTGGATCAAATAATGTTGAGGGTTCAACAATTAACTAAAATTGTTCAAAGAGCAGTTCATCGTCAAAAAAGATGACTTCATCTATTTTTATTTTATTTAGTCCACAGTTTTAAGAAGTTTGCCATTTATTTTCAATCTGATTGAACATCAAAACATATAATTATATCAAACAAAATCACAAATGAAGCTTAAAAACATAGTATTAATTATTTTAACGATTTGTTCTCAAACGGTTTGGGCACAAAGTCCAAAAGCACAGTTGACAGGAACGGTGGTTGATTCCTTGCGTCAAGAAGCAGTTTATTATGCGACCATCTCGCTGCATCCAGTAGCTGATGTTGAAAAATTAAATGGCGCAGTAACCGATGAAAAAGGAGTTTTTCTTTTGAAGGATTTGGATCCAGGTCCGTATGAAATTACCGTAGATTTTATGGGATTTGAACCCAAAGTTTTTTCAAATTTCATTTTGAAACCAGGCGAGAACAATTTAGGAGGGGTGTTACTTTCATCGAATGAAACCCATCTTTCGGAAGTGGTCATTGAAGCCGAACGACCATTGATTGACAACCAAATTGACCGTTTGGTGTACAATGCGGAGCGAGACGTTACTTCTGCAGGAGGCAATGCGATAGATGTGTTGCGAAAAGTTCCTATGCTTTCAGTTGATATCGATGGCAATGTTTCTTTGGCAGGAAGTCAAGGTGTACGAATTTTGATCAATGGAAAACCTTCGGGAATGATGGCCAACAATATGGGAGATGCTTTGAAAATGATTCCAGCTGACCAAATCAAAAGTGTAGAAGTCATCACCAGTCCTTCTGCAAAGTACGATGCAGAAGGAGCTTCTGGAATTATCAATATCCTCACCAAAAGGAAAGACATCGCTGGTGTGAATGGCGCAATTTCAGGTGGAATTGGAACCAAGCACAACAATGGAAATGCGAGTTTGAACGTGAGAAAAGGCAAATTGGGATTGGTAGCCAACTTAGGGGGAAATTATATGTGGCCACAAACCGTGACCAATGAATTTGAGCAGTTTGATGCGTTTGGAAATCCTACTTTGAAACAATCTGCAGAAAACAAAACCACCCGTTCAGGTTTGCGTGGCTCTTTGGGGATCGATTATGATTTGACGGACAAAGATTTGTTTTCGACTACTTTTTCAGCCAATACATTTGAAATGGGCAAAGATGGAAGTACGACGTCTCAATTCTTTTCTTCCAACAATAGTGGTCAATCTTTGGTGTCTTATTTGGACCAACAAAGTAGAATCAAAGGCTTTGATTGGTCGGCAGATTATACCCGAAAATTCACCCATCCAAGACAAGAATTGTCTGTTTCTGGTCAATTTTCAAGAAACAACAACAACACCGATTATACCACTATTTATGATGAGAATGCGCGTTTGGATGAAATGGGATTGAACAGAGGAAAGAATGACGAATTGACTTTTCAAATCGATTATGTTCAGCCGATCGGGAATACCACCGTTGAAGTGGGGGCAAAAACCATTTTGAGAGACATTTCGAGTGAAGTAAATACCCATGAGTTTTTCAATGGTGCTTATCAGTTCATCGACCAAAGATCCTACGATTTCAATTACAACCAAGATGTCGTGGCGGCTTATATGACCTATGGTTTTGAATTTGCCAAAAACTACCAAGTCAAAGCTGGATTAAGAATGGAATACACCAACTTGGAAGGACAACCCGCAGGCGATATTCAAGCATTTAACAACAGTTACACCAACCTATTGCCCAGCGCTGTGGTGTCAAGAAAATTGAACAAAACTTCGAATTTAAAGTTGAGTTACAACCAACGGATTCAACGGCCGAGTTTGTTTTACCTCAATCCTTTCAGAGATACATCTGATCCCATGATTCAACAACAAGGAAATCCTGAATTGAAACCAGAGCTTTCACACAATGTTGAATTAGGCTATTCGACTTTTATCAAAAGAACGATGATCAATGCCTCGCTTTTTTACCGACAAACCAATGATGTCATTGAAAGTTTGAATCAAATCGACCACGAAACCACACCTGGACAGCCGATTTCATTGACAACTTTTGAAAACATAGGCAACAACGAATCTTTTGGAGCCAATTTATTTGTTTCCATTTCTCCTATTCGAAATTTGACTTTGAGAAGCAACATCACTTTGTCCACTTACGAAGCAAAAGGAAATGAATTCAATTCCGCCATCAGTACGCAAACCGATAAAATGTATTGGGTGTACCGCGCGTTCATCAATGCTTCTTACAAAATTGACAATACGTTGATTGCAGAATCTTTTTTCATGTTGAATTCTCCCAAACGAACCTTTCAAGGAACATCTCCTTCATTCAGCATGTGGACTTTGGGCGTTAAAAAAGAATTATGGGACAAAAAAGCCACCATTGGTTTGAGTGTAACCGATCCGTTCACTGAAAACACGAAATTCAAATGGGAAGTCAATACGCCAGAATATACGCAAACCAGTAGAATGAAATTGCCATTTCGATCGTTTGGAATTACTTTTAGTTACAATTTTGGTCAAATTGATGCAAAGAACAAAACAAGAAAGCAAAGAGGAATTAAAAATGACGACCAAAAAGAAGGCGAATCCACCCAAGGAGGCCAAATGGACGGCATGTAAGTTGACAACTGAGAAGTTTGATGATACAAAAGAATCAAAAGAGGACGAAATCAATCGTCCTCTTTTTTTATGAATTTAAGTTGTTTCTTGATTAATTTTTTGGTTGAAATTTCTCTACATTTTTTGTGTTGAAAATCAACTCATTTTGATGCAAAACAATTTGAATTTCATGGGCAATTACTCAAAATGTACTGTTGTTGTTAGTAATCAAATCATTACTTCTTTTTTGGTAAATATTTTTTGAACTGCTAAAATGAAATTGATTTGATGGATAAATCCTTAAATTTGCCATCAAAACACAAAAAATGCACACAAAATATCAAAATCCTTTGGAATCTCGTTACAGCAGCGATGAGATGTTGTATAATTTTTCTCCGCAAATGAAGTTTTCGACCTGGCGAAAGTTGTGGTTGGCTTTGGCTGAAATTCAACAAGAATTGGGTTTGGATATTTCGGACGAACAATTGCAAGAAATTCGAGAGAATATTGATACCATTGATTTTGAGGTGGCGGCGAAATACGAAAAGAAATTCCGTCATGATGTGATGGCGCACGTGCATACTTTGGGAGAAGTAGCACCGAAAGCGATGCCGATTTTGCATTTGGGTGTAACTTCTGCTTTTGTTCAGGACAATACCGATTTGGTGCAAATCCGTGAAGGATTGTTGTTGGTCAAAAAGAAATTGGTCAATGTCATTCAAGCTTTGCATGATTTTGCTTTGGAAAACAAAGATTTGCCCACTTTGGGTTTTACCCATTTTCAAGCGGCACAATTGACCACCGTTGGAAAACGTGCGACCCTTTGGTTACAATCGGTTTTATTGGATTTTGAAGAATTGGAATTTCGCATCGCTACTTTGCAATTTCGTGGCGTCAAAGGAACGACAGGAACCGCAGCAAGTTTCAAAGAATTGTTCGATGGCGATTTTGAAAAAGTAAAAATCCTTGACCAAAAATTGTCTGAAAGTTTTGGATTCTCCAAAGTTTTGGGCGTAACCGGACAAACTTATGACCGAAAAATCGATGCACAGGTTTTGGCAACTTTGTCGAACATTGCACAAACCGCACACAAATTCACCAACGACATTCGTTTGTTACAAAGTTTGAAAGAAATCGAAGAACCTTTCGGAAAAAACCAAATAGGCTCTTCAGCCATGGCGTACAAACGCAATCCAATGCGAAGCGAACGCATCGCTGCTTTGTCAAAATTTGTAATTTCCTTGGCGAGTAGTCCTGCGATGGTCGCTGCCACACAATGGTTTGAACGAACTTTGGATGATTCTGCTAACAAACGTTTGAGCATTCCCCAAGCATTTTTGGCGATTGATGCGATTTTGATTATTTGGAACAATGTGTTGGATGGCTTGGTGGTATATCCGAAAGTCATCGAAAAACACATCCAAGAAGAATTGCCGTTCATGGCGACAGAATACATCATCATGGAAGGTGTGAAAAACGGGGGAGACCGTCAGGAATTGCATGAACTCATTCGTGAACACAGCATGGAAGCGGGAAAACAAGTGAAAATCGAAGGGAAACCGAATGATTTGGTCGAACGAATTGTAGCAGATGCACGGTTCAATATTGACAAAGAAAGATTGCAAAAAGTATTGGATCCCAAAAATTTTATTGGATTTGCACCGGAACAAACCGTGGAATTCCTGAAACATCAAGTAGAACCCATTTTGAAAGAAAACAAAGATTTGCTGGGAATGGAAAGTGATTTGAAGGTGTAAGTTATTTTTTCATGCAATGCATTCAAAATTTTTGAAAAAGCGTTTCGTATGGGCTCAATCAATCGCTTGAAATCAACTTGTCATTTTTCGAGGGAATTAATCAGTTAATGTTCGGAATTGGCCGCAACACTCAATAAATTATTGTAATTTTGCGCCCATTGAATGATAAAAAAATCAATGAAACAAAAAACAGTAAAATATATTTTTGTTACGGGAGGCGTAACTTCTTCGCTTGGAAAAGGAATCGTCGCTTCTTCGTTGGGGATGCTCTTGCAAGCCCGCGGTTATTCTGTAACAATTCAAAAGCTCGACCCTTATTTGAATGTGGATCCTGGCACCTTGAATCCTTATGAACATGGCGAATGTTATGTCACGGAAGATGGGGCGGAAACCGATTTGGATTTGGGGCATTATGAGCGTTTTCTCAACAGTCCAACTTCACAAGCCAACAGCGTCACGACGGGAAGGATTTACCAAACGGTGATCGAAAAAGAAAGACGCGGTGATTATTTGGGAAAAACGGTGCAAATCGTGCCGCACATCACCAATGAAATCAAAAGACGCATCAAACTTTTGGGCAGCAGTGGAAAATACGACATCATCATCACCGAAATCGGTGGAACGGTGGGCGATATTGAATCCTTGCCGTACATCGAAAGCGTTCGTCAAATGCTATGGGATTTGGAAGAAAAAGACGCGATGGTGATTCACTTGACCTTGATTCCTTATTTGGCAGCGAGTGGAGAATTGAAAACCAAACCCACCCAACACTCGGTTCGTTTGTTGATGCAAAGTGGCATTCGCGCAGATGTTTTGGTAACCCGAACGGAATATTCTTTGCCCAAAGATGTGAAAGAGAAATTGGCCTTGTTTTGCAACGTGAAAAAAGGAAATGTCATCGAAAGCATCGATGCGGAGACGATTTATGATGTTCCTTTGTTGTTGCACGACCAAAAATTTGACCAAGTGGTTTTGGACACCTTGGATTTGCCTTCTGAAGTACAACCTGATTTGACGGGTTGGAAAAGCTTCTTGGAAAGACATAAAAATCCAAAAAATACTGTAGAAATCGCTTTGATTGGAAAATACATCGAATTGCAGGATTCCTACAAATCGATTTCAGAAGCATTTACCCATGCAGGCGCAACTTCAGAAACAGAAGTGAAGATTCGTTGGGTGTATTCGGGTGATTTGACAGTGGACAACATCGAAGAAAAACTGAACGACGTGGACGGTATTTTGATTGCGCCAGGTTTTGGCGATCGAGGCATTCAAGGAAAATTATTGGCAGCCAATTTTGCGCGAAGAAACAAAGTTCCAGCTTTTGGGATTTGTTTGGGGATGCAAATGATGGTGGTGGAATTTGCCCGAAATGTATTGGGATTGGAAGATGCCGATACGACAGAATTCAACAACCGTACGCCACATCCTGTAGTGAACTTGATGGAAGGACAGAAAAATGTCACCAACAAAGGCGGAACGATGCGTTTGGGGAATTGGACTTGTGAATTGGAAGAAGACTCCAAAGTCGCCCAAGCTTACGGTTCGACGATCATTCAAGAGCGCCATCGCCACCGATACGAATTCAACAATGAATATTTGGAGGAATTTGAAAAAGCGAATTTCAAAACGGTAGGGAAGAACCCGGATACTGCTTTGGTTGAAATCATGAATTACCAGGATTTACCATTCTATGTCGGGGTGCAATTTCATCCAGAATACAAAAGTACCGTAGCGAATCCTCATCCCTTATTCGTACAATTTATAGAAGCTGCATTGATGCATCAACAAAATAAAAAAATTCATGCAAAAGGAAAGAAACTTTGATAAAAATACGTTGATCGCGATGCTCCTGATGGGGGCATTGTTGTTGGGGTATCTATTTTTAAATCAACCTTCGGAAGAAGAATTAATTGAAAAAGCCAAACAAGAGCAAAGTATCGCTCAAAACCAAACAGCAACAGAAGGAGCTGCACAAACCATTCCTTCTACACCCAGCGTCGAAACCAACGATTCGTTGGCGACAGTCGTGAACGCCCAAGACCATGAAATTGAAAACGAAAAATTTACCGTTAAATTTTCAGGAAATGGTGGATACATCAAAGAAGTATTGTTGAAAGAATACACGGCTTTTGACGAAAAATCAGAAACAGGAAGAGCACCTTTGTATTTGATCAAAGAAGGCAACAACCAGTTCAACCTGAAAATCAAGGATACGTCTTCAAGAATATTGAATACCGCGCATTTGCCTTTTTCGCCATCGGTGAAAAAAGTAGGTGAGAAAACCATTGTGACGATGACCACCAAAGTGGGCCAAAGTCAGTTGGATTATATCTATACGATTGGTCAGGATTTCACGATTGGATTTGAAATCAAATCAATTGGTTTGGAGCATTTGACCCATGAGAAAACCTTGAATTTGGATTGGAATTTAAAATCCACTTCGACGGAAAAAGGAAAACAACAAGAAAAATATTGGGCGCAAACGTATTATCGATTCAAAGACACCAATGATGTGGAGTATGAATTGTTTGGTGCAGACAAGTGGGTTGAGAAAAAGCCAGTCGATTGGATTGCTTTCAAACAACAGTTTTTCGCGTCGATTTTGTCATTTGACGAAGGTTTTCAAAAACCAGAAGGAGGTTCTCATGAAATCGATGAAGAAATTGACCCCAAACACAGCAAAGATTATTATTTCACGGGAGAAGTTCCGATTGCTGGCAGTGAGTTGAATTATAAAATGCAATGGGATTTTGTGCCATTGGATTACAAATTATTGGCGTACAACCAATACGAAGGAAAGGATTTTGGAGAAATCATTCCATTTGGATGGGGCTTTTTGGGCTGGCTAAACAGGAATTTCTTTTTGTTGATTTTCCAATGGTTGGCCAAAATCGGTATCAACTATGGTTGGGTAATTTTGTTGATGACAGTGGTTGTGAAATTGGTTTTGTCACCAGTGATGTACAAACAGTACAGACAAAGTGCCATGATGCGTATTCTGCGACCTGAAATCAATGACATCAATGAAAAGTTCAAAGGAAAAGACAATGCTTTGAAACGTCAACAAGCAACCATGGAATTGTACCGAAAAGCAGGTGCCAATCCGCTTTCAGGATGTTTACCTGCCTTGATTCAAATTCCCATTTTCTACGCACTTTTCCGCTTTTTCCCGAACGTGATTGATTTACGTGGAAAATCGTTTTTGTGGGCAGATGATTTGACGGCATTTGACTCGCCAATTTTGTTGCCGGATTGGATTCCTTTCATGAACGGACACATGAGTATTTTGGCCTTGTCGTACATCATTGCGATGGTGGTTTATTTCAGAGTGTCTGGTTCGATGGATAGTTTCAATCAACCGCCACAAGAAGGAATGCCAGACATGCGCATGATGAAATACATGATGTATTTGATGCCGGTTTTCTTCTTTGTGTTTTTGAACAATTATGCTTCAGGACTTTCTTTGTATTATTTGGCGTCCAACGTCATTAACATTGCCATCATTCTAATCATCAAGAAAGTATTGATTGATGACAAGAAAATTCATGCAAAAATTCAACAGAATAAAGCCAAACCCAAAAAACAAAGCAAGTGGGGAGCGAAAATGCAAGAATTAATGGAACAAGCACAAGAGCAAAAAGAATTGCAAGAGAAGAAGAAAAAAAGAAAATAATTTCATCCCTTTTTTTTAATAGAAATCATAAAAACCGGTATTTTTTGAATGCCGGTTTTTTTATGGATGAATTTGAAAATTGATAACCACTTGAGGTCCGAATTCTTGCTGACTGCGATCCAAACACTTTGCATCAAATGCAAAAGCAATGCTTGATCCATGGTCGAAATTGTCGATTAAATCAATAACTTTGGCTTTACTTAAAATACAAAATTATCTCATGGAACATTTGACAGAAATACTAATTTTGGCGATGCTTGCCATTGTTTTTTTACAATCAGGATTGGACAAAATCACCGATAGAAAAGGAAATTTGGATTGGTTAAAAGGCCATTTTGCCAATTCTATTTTTAAAAATGTCGTTGCATTGAATTTGACGATCGTGACGGTTTTGGAAATATTGTCAGGAACGACAGCGGTGATTGGCATCGTTTGTTTGTTGATCGAAGGCAACTCATCAATGGCACTTTTGTCGGGTATTTTATCCAGTGCCACTTTTTTGTGTTTGTTTTTGGGACAACGCCTTGCGAAAGATTATGTCGGTGCGCAGACCATTGTGATTTATTTGATGCCCACATTTTTTCTGTTGTATTTATTGACCCAATAAAATGTTTTTTTTATTTTTAAAATTTAAGTTTCAACCATGATTTCAAGACCAACCATTGATGCCATTTTTTCCGCTGCAAGAGTAGAAGAGGTGATTGGCGATTTTGTGAGTTTGAAAAGATCGGGTAGCAATTTGAAAGGGCTTTCTCCTTTTGCAGATGAGCGAACGCCTTCTTTCATGGTTTCGCCTGCCAAGCAAATTTGGAAAGATTTCTCTACTGGGAAAGGTGGCAATGTGGTGACTTTTTTGATGGAACACGAGCAGTTTACCTATCCAGAAGCTTTGCGCTGGTTGGCCAAACGTTACAACATTGAAATTGAATCTGAACGGGAGCAAACCGATGAGCAGAAAGAGGAATTGAAATTAAGGGAAAGTCTGTACATCGTTTCAGAATTTGCCAAAAAATATTTCATCGAACAATTGCATGAATCGGAGGAAGGAAGAAACATCGGTTTGAGTTATTTCAAAGAAAGAGGATTTTCGGCTGAAATCATTCAAGCGTTTGAATTGGGGTATTCACCCAAACAAAGGAACGCGCTGACCGAAGCTGCGGAAAAAAAAGGATACAGCCAGACGATTTTGGAAGCGGCGGGTTTGTCGATGTATAAAGAAGGATTGCCTGGCATTGATCGTTTTCGCGAACGGGTGATGTTTCCGATTCAGAGTTTTTCTGGTCGAACTTTGGGTTTTGGTGCGCGCATTTTAAGAAATGACCTCAAAACCGCCAAATATTTGAATTCGCCAGAAACGGAAATTTACCAAAAAAGTAAAATTCTCTATGGCATTTACCAATCTAAACAAGCGATTTTAAAGGAAAACGAATGTTTGTTGGTCGAAGGTTATACCGATGTGATTTCATTGCACCAAGCCGGTGTGAAAAACGTGGTGTCGAGTTCTGGTACGGCTTTGACGCCAGAGCAAATTCGTTTGATCAAAAGGTTGACGCCCAATGTGGTGTTGATTTATGACGGAGACGAAGCGGGGATTCGGGCTTCTTTTAGAGGAATTGATTTGATTTTAGAGCAAGAGTTGAACGTCAAAGTTTTGTTGTTGAAAGACGGCGATGATCCGGATTCTTTTGCCAAAAAACACAATTCTGAAGAAATCCAACAGTACATTCAAGAAAATGCCACTGATTTTATTCGTTTCAAATGCAATGTATTGCTGAAAGATGCAGCAAATGATCCAGTAAAAAAGACAGAATTGATTCGCGACATCATTCAAAGCATTGCATTGATTCCCAATGTGATCCAACGGGAATTGTACATCCAAGAAGCTTCCAAGTTGATGGACGTGCGCGAGGAAATCATGTTCAAGGAGCTCGATCAAGCGATGCAGCGCACACAGAACGAGCGAAAACCCAACCAAAGACCTGCTTCAGCTGAACCAACGATGGATTTGGTGAAAAAAGAAGCCATCAGCATTGATCGACAAGCAGTCATTGAAGAGGAATTGATTCGTTTGATCATGCAATTTGGTGATTTGTTGATTGAGTTGAAAGACGAAGCAGGTGAGTTGTACCAAACGACAGTGATTGAAGAGATTTTGCACCATCTTGACGGCAGTGGCTTGCGCATGAGCAATGTGGTGTACCAATCGATTGTGGAAGATGTAAAATTGGGATTTGAGGCTGGTGAATTGCGCGCTGGAGATTTCTTTGTCAAATTATTTGACCAAGACAAAACAGAAATCGCTTCCGAGTCGATGATGGACAAATATCATTTGAGTGAAAATTGGCAAAAGAAAATGAACATTCATGTGCAAACCATCGAATCCAATATCGCCAAGGATGTGTCCGATACCATTTTGCGCTTCAAAGCAATTTATGTGGAAGATGCCATCAAAGAATTCTCCAATATCTTGAAAGATGATGGTGTGGTGGGCGAATTGAGGAATGAACAAATCGAGAAAGTCATGAAATTGATCCAAGCCCGTGCAGCAATTTTCAAAGCCTTGAATCGGGTGATTTGATTGTTTAATTTGAGTACATTGTACAGCGTAAAAAGTACAGGGGATCAGGTGTCAAGTTGATTTACTTTGCCAAATATTGTTGACCGTTTTGGTGGAATTGAAGGACTTAGAAGCCAGAAATTAGGCATTACAAATTGAATGTCTTTGTTTTATTCATGGCTTATCTTTGAAAATACTTGATTCAAGATGCAATATTTTTTTAACGTGGTTTTGCTTAATATTTTCTGATGCCTTAATGTTAGAAATTGACGCTGATTGTCAGGTATGGCTATGAATCATTCAAAAATCAGGATTCAGCATTCAAAATATTAATTAATCTCTTGGCTCCATTCTTGAAGAAAGGCTTGGAAGCTTGTTTTTATTGCAAAGGGCTTCAAGCCTTAAATCGCTTTTCGACACCAAACCCTGTATTGAACGGCGAAGGCACCTGAGTAATTCCTTTTGATGCTTCTTAAATCATTGTTGGCAGAAGCTCTTGTAAAATAATCTCCAACCAAAATTCGGTAATCAGGACTGGCATAAATCAACTCTGGTGATAAGTTCGGATGTGATTTTCTAAAATCATCCATCACCTTGTTGGCCGCATTTCTGTCTTTGGTATAAAAAATCTGAATTTTGTAGCCCATGATTTTTTGTTGCTTGGCACAACGGTCCGCAGGAGATAGAAGTGTAGGCGGTTTGGGTTCATTTCTCACGCACACACTTTTTTCTTTGGCGCGCAGGATATTTTCTAATTTTTTATCGAGAATGATATTGGCCTCGCCACCACTGATAGAATCTTTGTAGCTCCAAGTATTGGGAATAGGGTTGTTGGATTGTGCGGAAATTTGCAAACTAACCAAGGCACAGATAATGATGAAAAATTGATTCATAATTCAAATATGGTGATTTTTTTACAAATATAGGTCAGTTTCTAAATTTGAATACAGAAAAATATAAAAAGTAGAATTCGCTACGATTTGGGAAACTTTTGAAATTGGATTGATATACTGATAGTTCAATAGACTCGTTATTTAGAAGCATTTTAAATTAGATGAAACCATGAAGTTCCTGCCTTGTTTTTTGTGTTTTTATTAAGGTTTGAGCCTATTTTTGTGCAGTTAAATAGAAAATTTAACATTTGTAACCGAACACATATCAATGTTTAGTAAATGAAGTCACAAATACTTTACAAATCGAAATTTTGGAATTTGGCTATATTTTTAGTCATTTTTTCATTTTCTTATGCTCAAGATGAAATCAATGGAGATGTTGGTAACGGCTATGATTTGTTTCAAGCAAATTGTACGGCCTGTCACCAAATTGACGGGAAATTTGTCGGACCGGAGTTAAGAAATGTTGTTGATCGCGTAAAAGAAGAGGGTGGGGTAGGCAGAGAATGGCTACACGCTTGGATCAAGGACAACCAATCGCTTAGAGAGTCTGGCGATGCTTATGCTATCAAAGTTTTTGAGGACAACAATCAGTTGCCAATGAATTTATTTCCCGCTTTGAGTGAGCAGGATATTGATGATATTTTGGCATACACGAGTGATCCAGAAGCAGGGCAGTTAGCTTATGAAGAAGCTAAAAAACAAAAAGCAGCAGCTGCGGCGGCTGCGGCAGCGGCGAAACAAGCAGGTGGTGGCACCAATGGTGTAGTCATTGTTGGTTTCTTTATCTTGGCCGTGATGTTGATTTGGATTTTGGTTCGTTTGAATCAATTGGCGAAATTGACCCGTGAAGGCGAATATGAAGAGACTGAGTCGATGAATTTGGCTGATTGGATCGAAAAATACAATACGGTTTTCAAAGCTGGATTAGGCGCTTTGACTTTGTTGGCCATGTATGGATTGTGGTCTTTCATGATCGGAATTGGCGTTGATAAAGGATATGAGCCAGAACAGCCCATTTATTTTTCACACCAAATCCACGCAGGCGTACAAGGTATCGATTGTCAAATGTGTCACAGCAGTGCGAAATATGGAAAGGTATCAGGGATTCCTTCACCAGATTTGTGTATGAACTGTCACAAGACCATCAAAGAATATAAAGGAGATTACTATGAGGAAGCTTTGGTAACCAGTGGGCAATTTTCCAATGGAGAAGAGGTGAGAGCTTTTTATACAGAGCAGATTCAGAAAATGTACAGCGCCATCGGATGGGATCCCAACACCAATCAATATACAGGTGAGCAAAAACCTATCGAGTGGGTGAGAATTCACAACATGCCAGATTTTGTTTACTTTAGCCACCAACAGCACGTGGTAGCGGGAGAGAAAGCGATTTTGAAAGCAATTTCAGAAGGGACGATTCCCAATGCGGAAGAGTTGAATTTACCGGGCAATAGTCAAGTTTGTTTTGCTTGTCACGGGGATGTTACCCAAATGGACGAGTTGAAAATGGCAAATGATTTCACGATGGGATGGTGTATTGAATGTCACCGAACCACGGAAGTAGATATGTCAAATGAGTACAACAACCAATATTATGCTGAACTTCATGAGAAGTTGAAAAAAGAATATGGGGAAGGTACCAAGATTACGGTAGATGCTATCGGAGGTATGGAATGTGCAAAATGTCATTATTAATATAAATTTAAGAGAGGTATAAATGTCTTCTAAAAAAATATATTGGAGAAGTATTGAGGAGTTAAACAATCCAGAGTTAACGAATCAATTAGCGTCAAAAGAATTTGCAGAAGAGCTTCCTGTTGAAGATCTTTTAGGAAATAAATTAGCGATGGAAGGAACGCAAACTTCCCGTCGTGACTTTTTAAAGCTTTTAGGTTTCAGTACAGCAGCGGTGACGTTGGCTGCCTGTGAGCAACCGATTGTGAAATCGATTCCTTACGTGGTGAAACCAGAGTCAATTACGCCAGGTGTACCGACTTGGTATGCATCTACTTATTTCGATGGGTATGACTATGCGAGCGTATTGGTTAAAACAAGAGAAGGTCGTCCCATTAAAATCAATGCCAACCGTGCTGCACAGCACTTCGGAACTACCAATGCCAGAGTACAAGCAGGAATTCTTTCTTTGTACGATTCTGACAAAGTCAGAGGCCCATTGGTGAAAGGCGCTGAAGGATTCAAAGCGATGCCTTGGAACGAATTGGACGAGCAAGTGTTGGCGAAATTGAAAGCAGTAGGCGGAAAGAAAATCGTGATTTTGACGTCTTCTTTGCCCAGCCCAACGACCAAGAAGTTGATTGAAGAGTTTAAAGCAAAATACCCAACTGCCCAGCATGTAATTCATGATGCAGTGGATTATTCACCCGCTTTAAATGCAGCAGAAAAAATATACGGACAAAGAGTTTTGCCACATTATGATTTATCCAAAACAGAATTGGTTGTTGGTTTCAACGCCGAGTTTTTGGATGATTACAATGGTGGAGGAATGGGGAATGGTTATGCGAAAGCACGCAAACCAGGCAATAAGATGTTGCGCCATATCCAAGTAGAATCGAACTTGTCCATGACAGGAGCCAATGCGGATACGCGCCATCCAATGAAACCTACTGAAGTTCTGAAAACTTTGGCGGAGGTTTACAAAGGATTGACGGCTTCTACTTCAAATAAAATTGCCCAAGAAATTGTGGCAGAAATCAAAGCAAAAGGAAGCAAAGCATTGGTTTTGGCCGATGGAAATTCACAAGCATTTGAATTGTGTTTTGCCATCAACCAAATCATCGGTTCCGAGGCCGTTTCTAAAGACAAAGCCATTTTGTTGAAAGAAGGCAATGCCCAAGATTTCAATGCGTTTTTAAATGAAGCCAAAGCAGGAAATGTAGGTGCTTTATTGACTTTCCAAGCAAATCCAATTTACAACCACCCGAAATCAAAAGAGTTGGCAGCAGCCTTTTCGAAAATCGGATTGAAAGTGGCCATGTCAGAAAAGCTGGATGAAACTGCTCGTTTGATGGACTTTGTTGCGCCTGTTCCACATGTTTTGGAATCATGGAACGACATACAGCCGATGACCGGAGTTTATGCATTGCAACAACCGACCATTCAAAGAATATTCTATACCCGTCAATTCCAAGATTCATTATTGACATGGATGAAAGACAGTGTAGATGCGAATGCTTCGGAAGTGGATGCTTTGAACCAAGATCCAGACAAAGTAGAGTTGATGATGCCAAAAACATCTTACCAACAACCTGCTACTGAATTTTACAAATATTTGAAAGACAATTGGGAAACCAATATTCTTTCAAAAATGGGATACAGCTTTAACCAAGCTTTGTACAATGGGTACAATGAAACTAATGAAACGATTAATTTGAGCGGTTCAACCAATGCAGATGCAGCGGCTGATCAATTGAGCAAAGTAGCTGTTTCAGAGTGGGAATTGCAATTGTACACTTCTAACTCAATGGGAGACGGTACGCAAGCCAACAACCCTTGGTTGCAGGAATTACCAGATCCAATTACCAGAACTTCTTGGGACAACTATATTACGTTGAACCCCAATGATGCTGAAAAGTTGAACATTAAAATGGTGGACAATGCGAACGTGAAAAACGGGCGTATGCAATATAATGGAAACTATGTGAGCTTAACTGCCAACGGAGTAACCATCGAAGAGGTTCCTGTATTCATCCAACCAGGACAAGCCATCGGTACGATTGGTTTGGCTTTAGGATATGGAAGAATCAATGGCGGAAAAGTCTGCAATGAATTGGGGGTGAATGCTTATCCTTTGTTCAAAGATGGAAACTTGACTGTTGGGAAAGTTGAAATGTCTCAAGCGATTGCTGGAAAGAAACATGAGTTTGCCAGCATGCAGATGCAAAACACTTTGATGGGACGTTATGAAATTGCACGTCAAGCTTCTTTGGAAGATTTCATCAATGTGCCTGCAGAAGAGTGGAACAAACAATCCGTGATGCCAACTTGGCGAGGAGTTTCTCCTGAGAATGAGGTGGATTTGTGGAGAGGATTTGACCGTTCTACTGGACCGCACTTTAACTTGTCCATTGATTTGAATGCTTGTACTGGTTGTGGTGCTTGTATCGTAGCTTGTCAAGCAGAAAACAATACGGCAGTTGTGGGGAAAGAAGAAATGAGAATGTCCCGTGATATGTATTGGTTGAGAATTGACCGTTACTATTCAGACGTTACCCAGAACTTGAGAACGCAAAAAGTAGCTTTAGAAGGTGAACAAGCTTTACCAGCTTATGCAACTTCCGAAGAAGCTAAAGCAGCAGCTAAACCAATGACAGAAGGCGAGCAGTATAAGTTGTTGATCAAACCAGGGGCAGAGAATCCAGATGTGATTTTCCAACCGATGTTGTGTCAGCATTGTAACCATGCACCTTGTGAAACGGTTTGTCCAGTTGCAGCTACATCACATGGTCGTCAAGGTCAAAACATGATGGCGTATAACCGTTGTGTTGGAACGCGCTACTGTGCAAACAACTGTCCTTATAAAGTAAGAAGATTTAACTGGTTCAACTATGCGTTGAATGATAAATTTGATTACAATATGAACGATGATTTGGGAAGAATGGTATTGAACCCAGATGTAGTTGTTCGTTCAAGAGGAGTGATGGAAAAATGTTCACTTTGTATCCAAAACACACAAGCAACCATTCTGAAAGCCAAAAAAGAAGGCAGAAGAGTGACCGACGACGAATTCAAAGATTCGGTGGCTTGTGCGGCAGCGTGTCCTTCAGATGCGATGATTTTTGGAGACATCAATGACAAAAACAGTGAGGTTACTGCATTGAGTGAGGACAAAAGAGTTTACCGTGCTTTGGAAGAGTTGGGGACAAAACCTAACGTATTCTACCACGTGAAGATTAAAAATAGAATTGAAAAGGCTTAAGTTTAATAAAGAAATAGTTAATTAAAGATATGTCACATTACGAATCACCGGTTAGACAGCCCTTAGTTGTAGGACATAAGAGTTACCATGATATTACGGTAGATATTGCCTATCCGATCGAACACAAATCGGGAAAATTATGGTGGATTGCTTTTAGTCTTGCTTTGGTTACCTTTCTATATGGCGTTGGTTGTATCGCCTATACAATCGGTACAGGTATTGGAGTTTGGGGCTTGAACCGTACGATCGGTTGGGCCTGGGATATTACGAATTTTGTATGGTGGGTAGGTATCGGTCACGCCGGAACCTTGATTTCTGCCGTATTGTTATTGTTTCGTCAAAAATGGAGAATGGCAGTAAACCGTTCTGCTGAGGCGATGACAATTTTTGCAGTTGTTCAGGCAGCACTTTTCCCTGTGATTCACATGGGTCGTCCATGGGTAGGGTACTGGGTTTTTCCAATTCCGAATCAATTTGGGTCTTTTTGGATCAACTTTAACTCTGCATTGCTTTGGGACGTATTTGCGATTTCGACTTACTTCTCAGTATCAGTAGTTTTCTGGTACATGGGATTGTTACCTGACTTTGCGATGATTCGTGACCGTGCAAAAAAACCATTTTCTAAAAAGATATACAGCATTTTAAGTTTAGGATGGGGAGGAAAAGCAAAACATTGGCAAAGACACGAAGAATTGGAATTGGTATTGGCTGGTTTGGCTACCCCATTGGTATTCTCGGTTCACACCATTGTATCTTTTGACTTCGCGACTTCTGTAATTAAAGGATGGCACTCGACTGTTTATCCGCCTTATTTCGTAGCTGGAGCGATTTTCTCTGGATTTGCGATGGTGCAAACCTTATTGAGTGTGATGCGGAAAGTGATGCATTTGGAGGATTATATTACAAGAGGACATATCGAAGTGATGAACATCATTATCATTGTAACTGGAGGAATGGTTGCAGTGGCTTACGCAGCAGAGTTCTGGGTAGGATGGTATTCAGGAAGTAGATACGAAGATTTTACTTATTTTTCACCAGGAGCGGCAGTCGGACCTTATTGGTGGGCATTCTGGGCGTTGATTTTCTGTAACGTTTTGATTCCAGCATTGCTTTGGATTAGAAAAATTAGAAGAAGTTTCTTCTGGACTTTCGTTATCTCCATCGTTGTCAACGTAGGAATGTGGTTCGAACGTTTTGATATCATTGTAGTGAACTTGTCAAGAGACTATTTGCCTGGAGGGTGGACGATGTTCATGCCAACCATGGTCGATGTAGGAATATTTATCGGTTCAAATGGATTTTTCTTTGTGTTATTTTTATTGTACGCTCGTACATTCCCAGTAATTTCACAAGCATCAATGAAATCTATTTTGAAATCATCAGGAGAAAGTTATAAAAAACATCATAAAGAAGAGGAGCATTAAGATGAGCACTAAAATTATTTACGGCCTTTACGCTGACGATGACGAATTATTGGATGCAGTCGCTGCATTCAATAAAGAAGGAATTGCAATTAAAGAAGTTTATACGCCATTTCCAGTACATGGATTGGACACTGCGCTTGGTTTAAAGAAAACAAGAATTTCTGATGCTGCCTTTTTCTATGGATTGTATGGAGTTACCTTGGCTTCAGTGATGACATGGTTCATGATGAATCATGACTGGCCACAGGATATTGGAGGAAAGCCTTCGTTTACTTGGTTTGAAAACTTACCTGCATTCATTCCAGTGATGTTTGAGTTGACCGTTTTCTGTGCGGCGCACTTGATGTCTTTGACTTTCTTGGCAAGAAGTGGTATGTATCCAGGAGCAAAAGCACAAAACCCAGACCCAAGAACGACAGATGATAAGTTTTTGATGGAAATTGAATCCAGTGATGTAGAAAAAGTAAAAGAAGCTTTCATTAGAACAGGTGCTGAAGAAGTAACTGTGAGAGATTTAATGTCGGCTAAATAAGAATGAAAATGAAAAGAGGATTAACATATTTATTGCTAACAGGAGTTCTAATTTCATTGGGTTCTTGTTCAGATAAAAAAAGGAAACCAAGTATCGTATTTATGCCTGATATGTATTATCCGGTAGCATACGATCCATACATGGAAGCGAATTTCGGCTATTGGCCAGAAAGAGATGCAGAACAATCAGCCATTCCATTGTTTGCTGATCATGAAAACATGACGGCACTTTGGCCCGTTCAAGGAAGCGTACCCAGAACGGATGAAGCAGATATTTTACCTTGGGAATTTAAAAATACCAATGAAGGTTACAAACAAGCATTGGCGATTGTAAAATCTCCTTTGGATGTGGCCAACCGTGAAAAAGATTTGGAAAGAGGTGAGAAACTTTATAACCAAACTTGTGCTGTTTGTCATGGCGCAGCAGGAGATGGACAAGGAACCATTGTTCAATCAAAAGCGTATTCGGGTGTCCCTACTTATGGGGAAAGAAATATTACAGTAGGCTCTGTTTACCATGTGATCATGTACGGAAGAAATGCAATGGGCTCTTATGCGCCGCAATTGTCTCCCGTTGATCGTTGGAGAGTCGCAGAATATGTGATGAATTTGAAAGGAGTAGATACTACGGGTGGAGCAGCGCAAGAAGTGGCTGTAGCAGACAACGTAGAAACTGAAAATACAAATCAATAATAAAGGAAATAAAGACATGCAATATACTTTTTCTCCAAGATTGAAAATGGCTTCAATCGTCTTAGTTATAGTCGGTGTAGTCGCTTATGGAATCGGATTGTTTTTAAATTTACAAGATCAAGCCAACCCTAACTATATAGACGATATGGTGGCGGAAAATCCCACATTATTTTATGGGGATTTTCAATCTGAAAAATACCAAGAATTGAATCAAACGCATTTGACTGGGGACGAAAACCCACAAATGGCACAATGGAAACACCATGTAGCCAATAGGCCTTGGGCAGCTTTTATGGTTCCTGCTTATTATGCTTTTGGAATCGCAGGTGCAGCACTTTTCTTTTTGTGTATCCAATTTGCCTCTAATTCAGGATGGTCGATGGTGATCACAAGAGTGATGGAAGGAATTGCTTCATTTATACCTATTGGAGGTGTGTTGTTACTATTGGTCTTCATCGGATCAGCTTTAGGTTTGAATCATTTGTTTCACTGGATGGACCCCTCTTTGATTGATCCCAATGATCCACATTATGATATTTTTATCGCTTCGAAATCAAAAATCTGGTTGAATACACCGGGTTGGTTGATCAGAAGCATTTTGTACGTCGTACTTTGGTCTGTATTTTTATTCTGGATCAAAAGAACCACCAAGAAATTGGATGATACCAATGGTGATTTGAAAGTCTACTCTAAATTGTACACCCGCGCGGTTTTGTTCATCGTAGTATTTGCTTTGACAACTGCACCGATGTCTTGGGACTGGATCATGGCTTTGGATCCACACTGGTATTCTACCATCTTTATGTGGTACGGAATGGTGAGTTATTTGGTGGCTTCCGTAGCGATCATGGCAATGATTTCGATCTATTTGAAAAGCAGAGGTGCTTTGCCTTTGTTCAATGACAACCACCAACACGATTTGGCGAAATTCATGTTCGGATTTAGCTTGTTGTGGTCTTATTTGTGGTTTGACCAATTCATGTTGCAGTGGTATGCCAACATTCCTGAGGAGGTTCAGTATTTTCAACAAAGGAATGCGCAATACCCAGGTTATTATTGGATGTTAGCAGTGAATCTTTTTGCTGTATTGTTGATCATGATCAGTTCAAGCATCAAACGTGTTCCTAAATTGGTTTTCGCCATGGGAATCGTGATTGTCATCGGACACTATTGGGATTTTTACAACCAAATCATGCCAGGCGCAGTAGGAGGATTCCACAACTTTGGTTTCATGGAATTAGGTGCACTATTATTGGTAGCTGGAGCATTCCTTTTTGTAGTTTTTAAATCAATTTCTAAATTGAATTTAGAACCCAAAGGACACCCATACTTCCACGAATCGAAAATTTATGAGTATCCATTCTAAGGAACTCATTATTGATAAAATCAAGGGAATGCTGCAAAGCATTCCCTTTTTTTATTGTCAAATATCCTGTCAACTCCAATTCTTGTTTGTGCATTTAGTCTTAGGTGAGCATTAATCTATTTGAAGATTTCTTGAAATTTGTCAGTACTTGCTGCAATTGAATATTAAATGCTATTTTTGTTTCACTTAACTTATATAAAACTACATGATGAACAAAATAATTATCTTTTTATTGAGCAGCTTTTTTATTGTTCAACTTCAAGCTCAAGCACCTGAGATAGAGTGGCAGAAATCATATGGTGGTAGTAAAGCTGACTGGGGAAAGGCTATCCAACAAACTACTGATGGAGGCTATATAGTAGCAGGATATGGTAATTCAGATGATGGAGATGTAACTGGTCACATAAGAAGCCTTGATTTCTGGATTGTCAAATTGAATGATGTAGGTAACATTGAATGGCAAAAGTCATTGGGTGGTAGTAGTATGGACATTTTGAGAGCTATTCAGCAAACTTTTGATGGAGGTTATATTATAGCGGGTTCTAGTTATTCAAATGATGAAGACGTATCTGGGAATCATGGGCATTTTGATTATTGGATTGTGAAATTGAACAATTCAGGAAATATAGAATGGCAAAAGTCTTTGGGTGGAAGTGATGCTGATGAGGCCTATGATATAAAACAAACTACAGATGGTGGATACATTGTAGCGGGAGCTAGTTTTTCAAGTGATGGCGACCTTAATGAAAATTTCGGATCATCTGATTATTGGATTGTGAAGTTGAATAATTTAGGTAACATTGAATGGCAAAAATCATTGGGTGGAAGTGATTCAGATGCAGCGCGTTCTATTCAACAAACTGTAGATGGTGGTTTTGTAGTTGCAGGCTATAGTTATTCAAACGACGGTGATGTGAGTGGGAATCATGGTGGAATTGATTTTTGGGTTGTTAAAATAGATGAATTAGGAAGCATAGAATGGCAAAGAGCGTTGGGTGGAACTGATTCAGACTCACCGCGTTCTATTCAACAAACTGTAGATGGTGGTTTTGTAGTTGCAGGCTATAGTTATTCAAACGACGGTGATGTAAGTGAAAATAAGGGAGGAGGGGATTATTGGATTGTGAAACTGGATGAATTAGGTAATACCCAATGGCAAAAAGCTTATGGTGGAAGTAAAGATGATTGGGGCAACGCTATTCAACAAACTTTAGATGGAGGCTATATTGTTGTGGGAGAAAGTCAATCAAATGATGGTGATATAACTGATAACCGAGGAGATTTTGATTATTGGATTGTAAAATTGAACAATTCAGGAAATAAAGAATGGCAAAAATCATTGGGAGGAAGTGGGCCAGAACATGCTGATGCGATTCACCAAACTTTAGACGGTGGATACATAATGGTTGGCATTAGTGGTTCTAATGATGGGGATGTAAGCGGAAATCATGGTAATTATGATTATTGGGTTGTGAAGTTAGGACCCGATAAACTTGTTGTTTCTGAGGTAGATGCAGTAACTTTTGCAATTTATCCGAATCCTGTGAAAGATATTTTGACCATTGAAAATCTATTTCCAAAAACAGAATTGGTAATCACTAATTTAAACGGCGAGATCATTTATAAAACTACTGCAAAAAATACTATAGAAACCATCAATGTGTCTCATTTTTCAGCAGGAGTTTACTTTATCAACGGTCAAAAGTGGATAAAAAAATAAATTACTTGAATTTTTAATGATAAAATAACTACAAGATGTTTTTGATTAAACATTAAGGATAGGCATGATGCCCGCTTATTCGATAAACCATTTGAATGAATAAGTTTTTAAGGATCCTATTCAGATCGAAGTAGATAAAGACTTTCGTTGAAGTTTATATCAAATTTAGATAGTTCATCTTTGATGAGAACCATAAAATACCTTATATTTGCTCCTAAGTACAGTAGGACAAAAGTTCTCTTATTCAATGAATGAAAACCAATTTATATTGCTCGAGAAGAATATCCTTCGATTGGTTGAAGAACATCGAGCAATGAAAAAAATAAATGAAGCGCTAAGCGAAGAAATAGACGTATTAAAGTTGAGCTTGAAATCAGCAAGACAGGATTATTTGAAATTGAAAGATGAAAATGATGGGCTAAAAGTAGCCAATGCCTTGTTAGGTAATGAAGAACACAGGAGATTGATGAAAGTGAGGATCAATAAATTGATCAAAGAATTGGATGTTTGTATGACGCAAATAAAAAATGAAAAGTGATGAACACATTGAAGGTGAAAATCAATATTGCAGGCAGACACTACCCTTTGACCATCCATGCGGATGAAGAAGAAGCGGTGAGAAATGCTGGCAAGGAAATCACCCAAATGATTCAGGGGTTTGAAGACCGTTATGCAGTGACAGACAAACAAGATGCCATTGCAATGGTTGCGTTACAAATGACAACGAAATACAACTTATTAAAAAGCTTAGGAAGCGGTACAGACCAAAAAACCAACGAAAAGTTGGAAGAATTGAACCAATTCATTGAAAGAGAATTAGAAAAATAAATTAAATAATTATGACGTTCAGCTGCTTGAATGCAGTAAAAATACTTGTCCTACATTAGTTTTAAAATTTTTGGTGAACTCAACGCTAGTTTTGTAACCGGGTGAAAGTCATCGTGAAAGCGGGTCGCAACAACTTAGGTTGTTCAGTTAGCTGACAGCGAATACTTGAAAGGTGAAATAGCCCAAAACCTGTTTTTATGGAGTTTACGCAAAACAAACTAAACTAATGTAGGATTTTTTATGATCTTAAATTAAATTTAAATGGAGGCAGTAAGCACAATCATTGGAGTCGTTATAGGACTTGTTATAGGTGGCGCAATTAGTTATTTTTTCACTAAAAAATCAGTGGACAAAGAAAATCAAATCTTGATTGATGAAGCCAATAGAAAGGCAAAAGATTTGATCAACGACGCAACCAAAGAAGGAGAAGCAATCAAAAAAGAGAAAATTTTCCAAGCCAAAGAAAAGTTTTTGGAACTGAAATCAGCACATGAAGACAGCATCAACCAAAGAGAAAAGAAAATGGCTGAATTGGAAATCAAATTAAAAGAAAGAGAAGAGAAGAATAGGACCGATTTCAACGAATTAAAAAAACAAAGAGATTTATTGAAAAACGAGTCCAGTAATTTACAGTCGCGTCAAGACCGTTTGAATGCGCGACAGAAAGAAGTAGACGCCATGCACAAAAAGCAAGTGGAAGTCTTGGAGAAAGTGGCCAGTTACACAGCTGAAGAAGCGAAATCTGAGTTGATGGAAACTTTGAAGGAGGAGGCTAAAGCCAGTGCGCAAGCTTACATTCAGGAAATCGTGGAAGAAGCAGAATTGAACGCCAGAAATGAAGCTAGAAAAATCGTGGTGCAATCTATTCAGAGAATTGGTACAGAACAAGCGATTGAAAATGCAGTTTCTGTGTTCAACATCGAATCAGACGAAGTCAAAGGACGCATCATCGGTCGTGAAGGAAGAAATATCCGTGCGATCGAAGCTGCTACAGGTGTTGAAATCATTGTAGACGATACGCCAGAAGCGATTATTTTGTCTTGTTTTGATCCTGTTCGCCGCGAAATCGCTCGTTTGTCTTTGCACAAATTGGTGACCGATGGTCGAATTCACCCAGCGAGAATTGAGGAAGTTGTCGCCAAAACAACCAAGCAAATCGATGATGAAATCCTTGAAGTAGGAAGAAAAACCATCATGGATTTGGGGATTCACGGTTTGCACAGAGATTTGGTGAAGATCGTTGGTCGAATGAAATACCGTTCGTCTTACGGACAAAACTTGCTGCAACACTCAAGAGAAGTGGCGCGTTTGGCTGGAACTTTGGCAGCTGAATTGGGATTGAACGCCAAATTGGCCAAAAGAGCTGGTTTGTTGCATGACATTGGAAAAGTACCTGAGCAAGAGTCAGAATTGCCACACGCTATTTTGGGAATGCAATGGGCGGAGAAATATGGAGAACATCCAGAAGTGATCAACGCCATTGGTGCCCACCACGATGAGGTGGAAATGACTTCTTTGTTGTCGCCCATCATTCAAGTAGCGGATGCCATCAGCGGCGCGCGACCTGGTGCGAGAAGGCAGGTAGTCGAATCATACATCCAAAGATTGAGAGATTTAGAAGACACTGCTTTGAGCTTTGATGGTGTGGAGAAAGCCTATGCCATTCAAGCAGGAAGAGAATTGAGAGTAGTGGTAGAAAGTGACAAAGTTGATGATGTTAAAGCTTCAGAATTGTCTTTCTTGATCACCGATAAAATTCAAAATGAATTGACTTATCCAGGTCAGGTTCGTGTCACAGTGATTCGCGAAACCCGTGCCGTCAATGTAGCGAGATAAGGTTTTGCATACGATAAATTAGAAGCGGGAGGAAATTGTATGATTTCTTCTCGCTTTTTTATTGTATTCTACAAAAATATAATCAATACTATATGGGTAGGAACAAGGTAGAGAAAAAATCAGTAAATGAATTCAATTTCTTTATGGTTGAAAGCGACAAGGGTTTCATTTTCAAGCAAAACCTCCAATTGTCCGTGGAGATTGACGCCTTTGATTTTTCCTGAAAAAATACCCGAAGCATTTCGAAAAGAATGCCATTCATTCCAACGAAACAATTGTTCATGGTACGTTTGACCAATTTGATCCCAAGCGCGCTTTTCAATCAAATCGTAAGAATCTTTCAACTCTGTCAGTAAAGCTGACAAAATTTCATTCAAATCAAAATCACGTCCGATTTCTCTGGCCATTGAACTAGCATTTGGCAAGCCATCGAAGTCTTTTTGGTTGACATTTAAACCGATGCCAGCGATGATATTGAGTTGATTGTCAGATTTGTGGGTTTCGATCAATATGCCGCAAAGCTTCTTTTCATTCATGACAATGTCATTGGGCCATTTGACCGCCACTTCCGTTGAAAATTGGCACAAAACCTTGGCCACAGCATTGGCAAGCCATTGGTTGAAATAAATCAGGTCTGAATAGTTCAAGTTGCTTTTAATCAGTAAACTAAGTGCGATATTTTCGTCCTTTTTGGTCTCCCATGGATTGCCAGCATAGCCACGGCCTGCCGTTTGGTGGGAAGTCCAAACCACCGTCCATGATTTGGCACTTTTTTTGGACATTTCCATCAAGATTGAATTGGTGCTGTCAGCTGAAGGGTAGCGGATGATTTCCATATATTTTTTAAAGAAGTCTCTGTGGGCAAAGTTATTTTAATTTCTGAATACATTCACCGATAAATCACTATTTTTGCAACTTATATAAATTTGAATGAATAAAAAAGTAGATTCCAAAGCGCTGATAAATACAATAGTAGATGCAATTTCAGACACCAAAGGTGAAGAGCTGGTGGTGTTGGATTTGAGAGAAATAGAAAATGCATTTTGCGAATATTTTATTATTTGTACTGGAAATACCAATGTGCATGTAGCCGCTTTGGCTGCGACCATTGAGAGAAAAGTTAAAACTGAGCTCAAAGAAAGGCCTTGGCACGTAGAAGGAACGGACAATTCCCAATGGATTTTGATGGATTATACCAACATCATAGTCCACGTTTTCCAAAAAGAATACAGAGATTTTTATGATTTAGAAAGTCTTTGGGGCGATGCCAAACAATTAACTATCAATCTATAAAATTTAAAAAATTGGACAATAAAAAATCGAATAAAAATAATCTGAAAAAACCAATGAACTCATTCAATCCGATGTGGATCTATGCCATTGTCGGAATGGTTTTGATGGGATTCTGGTTTTTTTCAAGCAGTCTTTCCGCAGATGCAAAGCGTTTGGACCGAGGTACTTTTTTCGAATACCTTAACAAAGGTTATGTGAAAAATGTATTGTTGAATTTGGAAGACAAGAAAGTTGAAGTTTATTTGACGGATGAGGCTTTGAAGTTGGATGAATTCAAAGCTTTCCAAAAAAACAATTCCAACATGACGGCTTTTTCACAAGCTGCACCTCAATATACTTTTATTGTTGCGGACAATGCCAATTTCGAAGCTGAAATCGAGCAAGCGATTAAAGAGAATAACTTGAGTACGCAATACAGAAACATTCCGCCAGATAAGTTCAGTAATTTTTTCTTCTCCATCATGATTTGGGTGTTAATCATCGGAGCCTTGTGGTTTTTCATGTTCAGAAGAATGGGCGCTGCAGGTGGTGGTCCTGGTGGCCAAATTTTCAATATCGGAAAATCAAGAGCCAAATTGTTTGATGAGAATGACAAAGTGAAGGTGACTTTCAAGGATGTTGCAGGATTGGAAGGTGCCAAAGAAGAAGTAGAAGAAATTGTAGATTTCTTGAAAAACCCAGAAAAATTCACCCGTTTGGGTGGGAAAATTCCTAAAGGAGCATTGTTGGTCGGCCCTCCAGGTACAGGGAAGACATTGATGGCCAAAGCCGTTGCAGGTGAAGCCAATGTGCCTTTCTTTTCATTGTCAGGTTCTGACTTTGTAGAAATGTTTGTAGGTGTAGGTGCGTCAAGGGTGCGTGATTTGTTTAAAAATGCCAAAGACAAAGCTCCTTCAATCATTTTTATTGATGAAATTGATGCGATTGGTCGTGCCAGAGGAAAAAGCAATTTTACCGGTGGAAATGACGAGCGTGAAAATACTTTGAATCAATTGTTGACCGAAATGGATGGTTTTGGTACCGATACAAATGTGATTGTTTTGGCTGCAACCAACCGTGCCGATGTTTTGGACAAAGCTTTGATGCGAGCTGGACGTTTTGACCGATTGATCCACGTGGATTTGCCTGAATTGAACGAACGAAAAGAGATTTTTGAAGTGCATTTGAAACCATTGAAATTGGGAGAAGATGTAGAAGCAGAATTTTTGGCCAAACAAACACCAGGATTCAGTGGAGCGGACATTGCCAACATTTGTAATGAAGCAGCGCTGGTTGCTGCAAGAAAGAACAAGGATCAAATCGAGCGCCAAGACTTTTTGGACGCCGTAGACCGAATTGTAGGTGGTTTGGAAAAAAGAAACAAATTGATCAAACCCAAAGAAAAACGAAGAATTGCTTACCACGAAGCGGGACACGCAGCTGTGGGCTGGTTATTGCCTCACGCAGCGCCTTTGGTAAAAGTGACCATTGTGCCCAGAGGAAAATCATTGGGTGCGGCTTGGTATTTGCCAGAAGAAAGACAAATCACGACAACCGAGCAAATGTTGGATGAAATTGCGGCAACGATGGGAGGCCGTGCAGCAGAAGAAGTGGAATTTGGAGACATCTCTACGGGTGCTTTGAGCGATTTGGAAAGAGTGACCAAACAAGCTTCTGCCATGGTGAGCATTTATGGTTTGAATGACAAAATAGGAAACATCTCTTACTATGATTCTTCAGGTCAAAACGAATACGGCTTTAGCAAACCTTACAGTGAGGAAACTGCGAAAACCATTGACCGTGAAGTGTCTGGTATCATTGAATTTCAATACAATCGCGCCAAAGAATTGTTGAGAAACCACAAAAGTGAATTGGACCAATTGGCCGAGAAATTGTTGGAAAAAGAAGTGATTTTCAGAGAAGACATGGAAGAAATTTTTGGAGAACGCATTTTTGAAGACGATGAAAATTTGGAAGCGCCTGGAAACATTGTTTCATCAATGGATACCAACGCAGAACACACAGAAGTCAACAAGGATGGGACTTTTGAAAAAAAGCAATAAAGCTATCGCCAAGTCACATTAATTTGTTACTTTCGCTTAACTTCATCTGTGATGAATATGTGGAAAAAAATAAAACGACTTTTCGCCCCTTCCTCAGACGATTTGGATGACGATGAATCTGATTTACAGTTTGTAACTTTTACAAACAAGGAACCTATTGATGTAACTTTCACAAAGAACTTTGTATCGGGCGGTGGTCTTTTTTTTTATTGCGAAAATGAACAAGAAACCTTGGAAAATCTAAAGTCAATCGTTGACAATGAGCATATTGAAGAGTTGATTTGTTTGGATGAAAGTTTGATCAGTTTGGTCAATCGATTGGGGGTCAAACACCGAAGTTGTTTTGATTTGGATTTTGCCTTCATCACTTGTGAATATTTGATCGCTTTCGATGGTTCCATCATGCTTTCTTCTCGTCAAACCAAAGGTCGCAAACAAGAAGATTTGCCCGCGAACATCATTGTATATGCACGTCCACAACAATTTGCCGTCAACATCAATGAAGCTTTGCAAAGGTTGAATTCTAGAAGAGGTGAAACCATTCCAACAACGACTTCGATCCGTGGAAAAAACATCCACAATGTGGATGCTTCGGCAGCAGCTAAAAATATTTATTTGCTATTAGTAGAATAAAATGAAGAGGAAAGATTTATTGCCACGCATCATTTCGGGGGTCATTTATATCGCTTTGATATTTTTTGGAACAACAGGTCATCCTTGGTTTTTTATGGGATTGATGGCGGCTTTTATGGGCTTTTGCTTGTACGAGTATTTTTCAATGACTGAATTGAAAAGCAAACTCCATTGGGTTTTGGGACTCACAGGTGCGGCTTTGATTTTTTATTATTTCTCTGATTATTTACTGGGACAATATTCAGTATTTACACTCCAATCATTGAGTTTTGCTGGCCCCGTATTGTTCATCATGGCAGTTTATACCATTCTTTTCTCGACCAGAGAACTGTATGTAGATTTTGGAAAAGCGACGGTGGGCGTGATTTATATCGCTGTGCCCTTTGCTTTGGCTTTAACGATTCCAGATACATCTTATGTGTTGGGCAAGAAAGTCATCAGTCCAGAAATTTTCTATATCTTTTTATTGATTTGGGTCAGTGATACGTTGGCTTATGTCGCAGGGAGTTTGTTTGGCAAACATCCATTTGCACCGAAAATATCAGGGAAAAAAACATGGGAAGGAGCCATTGGCGGATTTGTATTTACAGTTTTGAGTGGTTATTTGATCCAAACTTATATTTTTCCAGAGGCAAGTTACAATTGGTTGGTGATTGGATTAATTGTTGCATTTTTTGCGCCGATTGGAGATTTGGTAGAGTCTAAATTGAAAAGGAGTTTCAATACGAAAGACAGTGGAAAATTAATCCCTGGTCATGGAGGCTTTTTGGATCGCTTAGATAGTTTTATATTTGCCGTTCCGATGGTTTATTTGTACATTTTATTAAATTCAGTATTATGAAATTACACAAGGAAGGAAAAATGATTCTGATTGGATTTTTTCTATTTTTTGTTTTGTTGAGTGCATTGGCATTGAATTACATCCCTTCGCCTTTCAATTATTTGTTGGCGTTGTTGTTTTGGGTTTTCTACGGATTCGTGGTTTGGTTTTTCAGAAATCCGGACCGCTTTGTCGAAGCAGAAGCCAATGATGTGATTGCACCAGTGGATGGAAAAGTAGTGGTTTTAGAAGAAGTCGTTGAGAATGAATTCATCAAGGGGCGTTGCATTCAATTGTCAATTTTCATGTCACCTTTGAATGTCCATGTCAATCGTTATCCAGTGGCTGGGAAAGTAATTTACACAAAATACCATCCAGGGAAATATTTGGTAGCCTTTCATCCAAAATCTTCTGAACTGAATGAACGCACCACCGTTGTGGTAGAAACAGCAAATAAACAAAACGTATTGTTCAGACAAATTGCAGGTGCAGTTGCACGTAGAATTGTTTTGTATGCCAAAGTAAATGATCAAGCTCAAGCAGGGCAAGAATACGGATTCATTAAATTTGGTTCGAGATTGGACATCTTTTTACCTTTGGGAACGGAAGTTTTGGTGAAAATAGGCGATAAAACCGAAGGAGGTGTTCAGAAAATCGCAAAATTAAACTAAGTTTGTAATCAGAATTAAATTAGAAATCAAGAAAATAAAATAATGAAACAATTAGGACTTTTAATCGTTGGTGCATTTCTTTTCGTAGCATGTGATTCAAAACCAGGAGGAAACAAAGGAATTTTGCCCATTGTTCACGAAAATGAAAAAGAGGTTGTTGAGCAAGCGCCTGCAACTGAAGAAAGTTTGGAAAACGATACGATCGTTGAAGAGAATCAACCCATTATGGAAGTTGAAGCGACAGAAGAAGCAATGCCTGAAACCGCAGAGTAAATCGATTCGGCATTCATTTTTTGATCCAGTCAAAATACAATCCGCCTCCATTTTTTGGGAGCGGATTTTTTTATGAAACTCTTCGCCATTCCTGTACCGTTAAATTTGATTGATTTTTTAACAATATACTTGACTTCAAAAATCGAAAGCCTTATATTAGAACAAATTTTTTGTTTCGATGAGATACACCTTTTGTTTGTTCGCTGCACTGTTCTTATTTGCTTGTAAAAATGAAAACAAGCCACAAGATGCAATTGAAATACAAACTGATCGAAATGCCGTAGATTCGGTAATTTCAGATCGTCCCATGATTGATGAGTCACAGTTGGCACTGGACTTGAACCAAGCCAATCGTTTGGCTTCCTTGGCTTTCAAATGCATGCAGACAGAATATCCCAATAAAACAGGACAAGTGCTGCGCGATTCCTTAGATTTGGGGACGCCAAAGGCGATGCACCCCGCATTTTATGGTTGTTTTGATTGGCACTCTTCGGTGCATGGACATTGGAGTTTGGTGAAATTGATCAAAGATTTTCCAGAATTGGAACAACATGACAGCATTTTGGTCAGGTTAAAAGAAAATTTAACAGCCAAAAACATTCAAAAAGAAATCCTATATTTTCAAAGAGACCAAGAATATGCATTTGAGAGAATGTATGGATGGACTTGGTTGTTGCAATTGCAGATGGAATTGGACAGTTGGGAAACACCAGATGGACAATCCATGGCCAAGAATTTACAACCCTTGTCTGATTTGATCGTTCAAAGGTATCTAGAGTTTTTGCCCAAATTAAATTATCCAATTCGTGTGGGAACCCACGGAAATTCAGCGTTTGGAATGGGATTCGCCCATGATTATGCCAAACAAACCAAAAATGAAAATTTGCAAAAAGTCATTGAAACCACTGCCCGAAATTTGTACTTGAAAGACAAAAATTGTCCTATTGGTTGGGAACCAGATGGTTTTGATTTTCTGTCACCTTGTTTGGAAGAAGTTGCTTTGATGTTGCGCATTTTACCAAGAGATGAATTTTCTTTTTGGATCGCTGACTTTATGCCCGAATTAAAAAGCACTAAATTTTCGATGAAAGTAGCTGAGGTTTCGGACCGAACCGATGGACATTTGGTGCATTTGGATGGTTTGAATTTTTCCAGAGCATGGGTATTGTACAGTTTGGCCAAGGTCAATCCCATCGAATACGGTCATCTAAAAGCCGAAGGAGATAAACATTTGATGCATTCATTGCCATCCATAGTGGACGGAAGTTATGAAGGAGAACACTGGTTGGGAAGCTTCGCTTTATACGCTTTATCCAAAAGATAAAAATCAGTTTTTTTTAACCCTCAAAAATCAGTACATTTGCGCAATCAAAAACATAAAAAATGGCAGTTTTAGTAAATAAAGATTCAAAAATAATCGTTCAAGGATTTACCGGGAAAGAAGGTACTTTCCATGCAGAACAGATGATTGAGTATGGAACCAATCTTGTTGGTGGTGTAACGCCAGGCAAAGGTGGTACCGAGCATTTGGGAAAACCAGTGTTCAACACCGTTGTTGAAGCAGTTGAAAAGGCAGCTGCTGATGTCAGCATTATATTTGTTCCGCCTGCTTTTGCTGCAGATGCGATTATGGAAGCTGCTGATGCAGGAATCAAAGTGATCATTTGTATTACAGAAGGAATTCCTGTGGCTGATATGGTCAAAGTTCAAGCTTATGTTGATGAAAGAAAAGTTACTTTGGTAGGACCTAACTGTCCTGGAGTAATCACAGCAGAGGAAGCCAAAGTAGGGATCATGCCTGGTTTTGTGTTCAAAAAAGGTAAAGTAGGCATCGTTTCAAAGTCAGGAACTTTGACTTACGAAGCGGCTGATCAAGTGGTGAAAGCAGGTTACGGAATTTCTACAGCCATTGGCATTGGAGGAGACCCGATCATTGGAACCACCACCAAAGAAGCTTTGGAATTGTTTATTAATGATCCTGATACAGAAGCTGTTGTTATGATTGGTGAAATTGGCGGTCAATTGGAAGCAGAAGCAGCAAGATGGTACAAAGAAACCGGTTCAAAAAAACCTGTGGTTGGATTCATCGCTGGCCAAACAGCACCAGCAGGACGTACCATGGGACACGCAGGAGCAATTGTAGGTGGAAAAGACGACACCGCACAAGCCAAAATGGAAATCATGCGTGCATGTGGAATCCATGTGGTAGATTCTCCAGCAGAAATCGGTGCAACTGTCGCTAAAGTTTTAGGCTAAAATATTTAGACTTAATATACAAAACCACTTAAAATGTTGTTTTAAGTGGTTTTTTAGTTTCTAAAAAATGATATATTTGTAACCAACTTAATTAGATCTATTATTATGAAAAACAAACTATTATTGTCCGCTTTTTTGTGCTTTATGTTCATGGAATTGGGCTTTGCTCAAATGAGATTTGGAGCAAGAGTGAGTGGAAGTATGACCAATATTACCAATGTACATTCTTATTCTAAATCAAGAGGAGGCTTCCAGGTAGCAGCCATGGCGATGATTCCGATTACCAATGATGATCTTCTCTTTTTTCAGCCTGAAATCAATTACTCTGCACAAGGAGAATTTGACCAACCCAAGAGACCCGATAAAACTTCCGTCAAGCAAAAAGTGTTCACTAACTTCATCAATGTTCCTTTGAACATGAAAATGTATTTCACAGATGCACAAAGTGAGTTTTTTGCTTTGGCTGGTCCGTATTTGGGATTCAAGGTGAGTGAAAAAACAGATGTTTATGATTTTAAAACAGAAGCCGATGACAATGAATATGCTGGATTTGATTTTGGAGTAAATATAGGAATTGGGTACAGTTTACAAAGACAGGTTGAATTTTCACTAAGATACAGCTATGGATTGGTGGACCAAGTAAAAAATGATGCAGCCAATAAATCCAACAATACATCCATTCTTAATTTGGGTGTGGGCTATTTCTTTTGAGAAAAATAGTTGAAAAATATAGAATGCTTGCCTGATCGCAGGCATTTTTTATTTATGTTGATTAGGAACAATATTTGTAGTAAATTAGAACTTAAATTAGTTAAAAATGAAAATCCACAATTTATTTGTTTTTGCCCTGGTTGCCGTATTATTTTCGGCGTGTAATACCGTGAAAGTGAATTATGATTTCGATAGAAATACTGATTTCAATGTGTATAAAACGTATAATTTTCACCAAAAAGGCATTGAAAAATTAGAAGTAAATGATTTGGACAAACGAAGAATTCTCGGTGCCATCGAAGCTGAAATGACTGCCAAAGGATTCACCAAATCAGACCAACCGCAACTGTACGTCAATGTTTTGGCCAGCTCAAAAGACAAAGTCAGCATTGACAACGGAGGCTATTATGGTGGATATTGGGGACCTTATTACGGTGGCGCTTCCAGAGTGTATCAGTATACTTCAGGCACCATCATCATTGACATCATCGATGACCAGAAAAACATCTTGGTTTGGCAAGGTTCAGGGAGCGGTTTGAATGTTTCTAATTTGAACTCCAAGGCAGATGACATTCCGAAAGCCATCCAAGAAATTTTGGTGAACTTCCCGCCAACGGCAAAAAAGTAAGGAAATATTGAAATACTTTCTGTTTTTTTGAACTATTTTTTCTTGTTTTGTTCAAGCACAAATTCAGGGAAAAGTAGTGGACGAATGGCAGGTACCCGTTGCTGAAGTTTTGGTCTATGTCGATGGAACTTCGATGGTTGATTCAATCAACCATCAGTTTTGAAGTTTAAAGATTACTTTATTTGGGAAAAAAGTCGCCCATCTTTTGCCTTTGGATTTTGAAATGGACGAAACCAATTAAAATCTATGACTCAAGTTGTAGCGACTTTCTATGTTTGTTTCAATTCAATTTGAACAACGCATTAAAAATATTTTATCGCGTCAATTTCTTGTATTTGATTCGTTTTGGGATCAAATCTCCGCCCAAACGTTTTTTCTTATTTTCTTCGTAATCACTGAAACTTCCTTCGAAATAATAAACTTCAGAATTCCCTTCAAATGCCAAAATATGCGTACAAACTCGGTCCAAAAACCAACGGTCGTGACTGATGATCACCGCGCAACCTGCAAAATTCTCCAAACCTTCTTCCAAAGCACGAAGCGTATTGACATCCAAATCGTTGGTCGGCTCATCCAATAGCAAAACGTTGCCTTCCTCACGCAAAGTCATCGCCAAATGCAGTCGGTTTCGCTCTCCACCGGAAAGTTGAGAAACTTTTTTGTTTTGTTCACTTCCACTGAAATTGAATCGACTCAAATAAGCACGTGAATTGACTTGTCGTCCACCCATCATCACCAATTCTTGGCCATCGCTGAAGTTTTCCCAAATGGATTTGTCTGGATCAATGTTGCTGTGCGTTTGATCGACATACGCCAATTGCGCAGTTTCACCTACTTCAAAGCTACCGCTGTCAGGCGTTTCTTCGCCCATAATCATTTTAAAAATCGTGGTTTTTCCAGCGCCGTTGGGGCCGATAATACCCACAATGCCTGCTTGCGGTAAATTGAAATTCAAATTGTCGTAGAGTAATTTATCGCCAAAAGCTTTCGAAACATTTTTAGCTTCAATCACATTGGTTCCTAAACGCGGACCGTTGGGAATATAAATTTCTAATTTCTCATCCAATTGCTTTTGGTCTTGACTGACCAATTTATCATAATTCGCCAAACGTGCTTTTTGTTTGGCTTGTTTTCCTTTGGGTGCCATTCGAACCCATTCCAACTCACGTTCCAATGCTTTCTGACGTTTTCCTGCGGTTTTTTGTTCCAAAGCCAATCGCTTTGATTTTTGGTCCAACCAAGACGAATAATTTCCTTTCCATGGAATTCCTTCTCCACGATCCAATTCCAAAATCCATCCAGCGACATTGTCCAAGAAATACCGGTCGTGCGTTACAGCGATGACCGTTCCTTTGTATTCCGACAAATGATGTTCCAACCAATGCACACTTTCAGCATCCAAGTGGTTGGTCGGTTCGTCCAACAAAAGAATGTCCGGCTCTCTCAACAACAAGCGACACAAAGCGACTCGACGACGTTCTCCACCCGATAGAACACCGATCAATTGGTCGGGATCAGGCGTGCGCAAAGCATCCATCGCAATTTCCAAACGATGGTCCAATTCCCATGCATTGGTCGCATCAATTTTATCTTGTAATTTGGCTTGTTTATCCATGAGTTCCTCCATCTTTTCAGGATTTTCATAGACTTCGGGCAAACCAAAGAGATCATTGATTTTGTTGTATTCATCCAATACATCGACCACTTCTTGAACGCCTTCTTTGACAACTTCCAATACGGTTTTGGTATCGTCCAATTTAGGTTCTTGTTCCAAAAAACCAACTGTAAATCCAGGTTGAAAAGAAATATCGCCTTGAAAGTTTTTTTCATCGCCTGCAATGATGCGAAGCAAAGTAGATTTACCACTTCCGTTGAGGCCTAAAATGCCAATTTTAGCGCCATAAAAAAAGCTCAGATGAATGTTTTTAAGTACAGGAGTTTGCGCGTTTTGATACGTTTTCGAAACGCCTGACATCGAAAATATAATTTTTTTATCGTCTGACATAATTGAATATAGAATTAAAAGCTGAAAGATACAGTAGATTTTTTTAAAATGCCAATGCTTTGATTTCAACGCTGAATAAATTTTTAGAAGCATTCGTTTCGATTACCTTTGTTTTTAATTCAGAATAAAAATGACGACCAAGGAAGGCGTATATCAAGAATGTTTAGAAGCGATCAATCAGCGATTGTTGATTTGTGAAAAAAATCTGGCGATGCTTCAAGAGAGCTTGACCTCAGAAACCAAAAGTTCTGCAGGAGACAAGCACGAAACGGGGCGAGCGATGATTCAATTGGAAAGAGAACAATTGGGCCAGCAATTGGCGAAAATTGAACGTGAGCAAGCGCTATTGACGAAAATTAATCCTAAATTAAACTCAGAAACCGTCTGTTTGGGAAGTTTAGTTATCACATCGGAACACAGTTATTTTATCGCAATTGGTTTGGGGAAAATGATTTGGAATGGCCAAGAATTTTATGCGATTTCGTTGGATTCTCCCATTGGACAATTGTTGGTTGGAAAAAGGCTAGGTGAGCAATTGAGTTTTGCAGGCAAAACATTTGAAATTCAAGCGATCATGTAGTTTCATCCGCTTTTTTAGTTGTGAAATTTTTAATGTGGTTAAATTTGAATAAATTTACGGTATCCTTATTGAAAGATATAATTATAAAAAGCAGTTTATGAGCAATCAAATCAAAGCCACCATTGGTGCATCAAAATACCGAACCCAAATTGAAACTACTTCTCATCGTTTTGTTTCTGACGAGCCGATTGATTTGGGTGGAAATGATTTAGGACCCAATCCAGGGGAATTTCTTTCTGCAGCTTTGGCGGCTTGCACGACAATTACGGTGAAAATGTATGCCGAACGAAAAGCTTGGAATTTGGAAGAAGCCATCGTTGAGGTAGATTTCGTTCGAGACCGAAAAGAAAATGTCACGAAATTCACCAAAAGTGTAGAATTGATTGGCGATTTGGATGAAGACCAGCGAAAGCGATTATTTGACATCGCCGCACGTTGTCCGATTCATCAGGCTTTGATCAACCCCATTGAAATTGAAAGTACTTTAATTTAAAAAAACCATTAAAAAATGGAAATAAAAAAAATAGATGACGGAAAAAATGGTGCTTTCATTGCCATGGAAAACGAAACAAAAGCAGGAGAAGTAACCTTTGTTTGGGCAGGAGAAGACAAAATAATATTGGATCATACCGAAGTCGAGTCCGAATTTTCGGGGCAAGGCGTAGGTAAAAAAATGGTGATGGCAGCGGTTGCCTTTGCGCGTGAAAAAAACTTAAAAATCATTCCGCTCTGTCCGTATGCCAAAAGTGTTTTTGACAAAGACCCAGAAATTGCCGATGTGAGAGCGGTTTAATGTCAAGATTCAAATCATTTTCCTACATTTGAACGTATGAAATTACCACAGATATTAGTTTTGGCGATGGGCTGTGTGCAATTGGGGTTTGCGCAAGCTTACAAAGAAGTTTTGCCTACAGAAAACATCAAAACCCTTCAACTGTTCAATCCGCAAACCAATGACCAAACGCCAGTGATCCGGATGGGCAGCGAATATTTTATTTTGTCTTTTGATGATTTGGATCCAGGTTTCAAAGAATACAATTATACGGTGGAACATTACAATGCGGATTGGACTTCGTCAGGAATTTTTCAATCGGAATTCTTGGATGGTTACAGTTCAAGTTACATCCGTGATTACCAAAATTCGTTCAATACACACCAGAACTTTACGCATTATCGTTTGCAATTTCCCAACCAAGACATGCGCTTGAAATTGCCCGGGAATTATAGCATCAAGGTGTACACAAGTGATGAAAACAAACCTGTTTTCACCAAGCGTTTTGCGATTTATTCGGACCAAAATGTAAACGTAGGTTTGCAAACCGAACGCGGCATTGGTACTGAAGATTTGAACCAAAGAATTTCAGCGATAGTGAGCAGTGGCCAAATGAATTTGACCGAAACGCCAGATGGTGCGACTTTGTTTGTGATGAAAAACGGCAATTGGGAAGACCATTTGACCATTGAAAAACCTTCTTTTGTCAAACCTTCGCAATTGACCTACCGCGACCAAAAATATTTGTTTGAAGGCAACAGCGAATACCTTTGGTTTGATACCAAAAACACGCATGTTTCGGCTTTGACTACGGAACGAACTTTTAGAGAAAACGATTTGTACCATGTGGTTTTGCGGTCGGATTTTCAAAAGTGGCATTTGGGTTATTTTGATGAAAAAGATGTCAATGGCGCTTTTTATGTGCGAAATGTCCGTTTGGTCGATCAAGCGAAAGGAAATACCGAAGCGGATTACATTTGGGTGCATTTTGCTTTGGATGAATTTGATGATGAAAATGGAAACAAAGAATTGTACCTCGTTGGCGCTTTTAACAATTGGCAAATTTCGCCATTGTACCAACTGAAAATGACAGATGCTAATTTGTGGGAAGCAGCTGTTTTGTTGAAACAAGGTTATTACAATTACCAATATGCTGTGCTTGATAAAACCACTCAAAAAGTGAGTTATTCAGCGATCAATGGAAGTTTTTGGCAAACCGAGAACCAATACCAAGCTTTATTTTATTACCGACCTTGGGGCGTTCGTTACGACGTTTTGGTGGGTTATGCGGAAGTCAATACCAGAAAATAGTGAAGTCGGTTAATATGCGATGAATTTAAATTGAAAAACCAATTTTAACGAAAGCAGAGTGCTTTCCAATGGATGAATTCCTGTTCAAATAAATGGGCAAACTTTGTGAACTTTGTAACAAACGAAGCAGTTAGAAATGCCTACCTTTGCAGTCTTAAAATAATCAATCATAAAATTAAAATATCATGCCAAAAGGAATTTATCAAGTACCGTTTGCTGTGAACGAAGAAGTTCTTTCGTATGCACCGGGTACAGCTGAGCGAGAAGAATTGTTAGCTACGTACAAAAAGATGTACAGTGAAACGGTCGACATTCCTCAATACATTGGAGATGAGTTGGTCAGAAGTGGCAACAAAGTTGCGATCACGCCACCACATGACCATCAACATATTGTTGGGTATTACCACAAAGGAACCCAAGAAGATGTGAAAAAAGCAATTGATGCGGCTTTGAAAGCAAGAACCCAATGGGCAAATATGTCTTGGGAAAACCGTGCTGCCATCTTTTTGAAAGCGGCTGATTTGATTGCAGGTCCTTACCGTGCCAAATTGAATGCAGCGACCATGATTGGTCAATCCAAAAATGCATTTCAAGCAGAAATTGATGCTGCTTGTGAGTTGATTGACTTTTTGCGTTTCAACGTAGAATACATGACCCAAATTTATGCGGATCAACCGACTTCTTCAGAAGGCGTTTGGAACCGCGTAGAATACCGTCCTTTGGAAGGGTTTACGTTTGCAATTACTCCATTTAACTTTACAGCCATTGCGGGGAACTTGCCTTCATGTATGGCTTTGATGGGAAATGTGGTGGTTTGGAAACCTTCAACAACCCAAGTATATTCAGCAGAAGTTTTGATGGAAATTTTCAGAGAAGCAGGTTTGCCGAATGGTGTGATCAACATGGTGTTGAGTGGTGGAGCAGAAACGGCGAAAACGTGTATCGAACACCCTGATTTTTCAGGCGTTCATTTTACAGGATCGACTTCGGTGTTTCGTTCGATTTGGAAACAAATTGGTGACAACATCCAAAACCACAAAACCTATCCACGAATTGTAGGAGAAACCGGTGGAAAAGACTTTGTAATTGCACACAAATCTTCTTGTCCAAAAGAAGTAGCCACCGCTTTGATCCGTGGTGCATTTGAATTCCAAGGACAAAAGTGTTCCGCAGCTTCACGTGCCTACATCCCTTTGAACATTTGGCCAGAAGTTCAAGCCGAAATGAAAAAAGCATTGGATTCGATTACGATGGGTTCACCTGAAGATTTTTCGAATTTTGTTACAGCGGTCATCGATGGAAATTCATTTGACAAATGCCAACAATACATCGAAAGAGCACAAGCTTCGAACGAAGCTGAAGTGATTTTCGGTGGGAAATGCGACAAATCTGTGGGTTATTTTGTAGAGCCAACGGTGATTTTGACGACCAATCCAAAATATGAAAGTATGGTGGAAGAAATTTTCGGGCCAATCTTAACGATTTATGTGTACGAAGAAAATGCGTGGGAAGCAACCTTAAAATTGGTTGATGAAACTTCTGAATACGCTTTGACTGGCGCCATTTTCGGAAAAGACCGTTATGCGGTGAATGAAGGCATCAAAGCATTGGAGAATGCAGCAGGAAACTTCTACATCAATGACAAACCTACTGGAGCGGTTGTAGGACAACAGCCATTTGGTGGAGCCAGAGGTTCAGGGACCAATGACAAAGCAGGTTCAGCAATGAATTTATTGCGTTGGGTGTCGGTAAGAACGATCAAAGAAACTTTCGTTCCGGCAAAAGATTACAGATATCCATTTTTAGCGAAAGATTAATTCGTTGAAATTGAAATAAATTGAAAACCGTTTCCATAAGGAGACGGTTTTTTTATTGTCGAATATGCTCTTAATCGCTTACTTTGTATATTTATAAAGTGATTTTTATTCCTCTTCTTTTTCTTCCTCTTCCTCCTCAAAAATCCCAGAGTCTTTCAATTCGTCAATCACAGATTCATCCCAAAGTTTGATGCCGATGATGTAAGCGGTTTTTGAAATCATGAAAGCGCCTACGGGTGTGGTGATGAACAGGAAAAAGATGATTGCAAATACTTTGGTAGAAACCGCAAAATCAAAGAAATAAAAAGCAGCGGCCAATAAAATTAAGCCAACGCCCATAGTACTCGCTTTGACCGTTACCGACAAGCGGGTATAAAAATCAGGCATTCTAAGAATTCCTAAAGCGGAAATCAAGATAAAAAGCGCACCCAAAGTGCATAGTGTCATGATAAAAAAATTGGTCATATCATTCGTTTTTATTTCCTTGGTCCAAATAATAAGCAAAAGCAATGGTGCTCAAAAAAGCAATCAAAGCCAAAATGGTGGCAACATCCAGAAAGTTGGCGTTGTCAAAATAAATGCTAAAAATCCCAATCAATCCAATTCCGGAAGTGATCAACAAATCGATGGCCACCACGCGGTCGGCAATTTTTGGACCTTTTAAGAACTGTATCACAATGATGATGAATGCGATGGAGATGATGGGCGCAACGACGTACAATAAATATTCTTGAATGCTCATAACTATCGGATGATTTCAATTAAACGCTTTTCCAATCCATTTTCCATTTGACGGATGAATTTCTCTTTGTCCTCTAAATACAAGGCATGAATGAACAAAGTTTTCTTGTCTGGGCTAATTTTTAACACCATGGTGCCGGGGGTCAAGGCAACCAAATACGTCATCATCGTAATTTCAAAATCTGATTTCAAATGGTGTTCAAAGGCCACGATGCCGGGTTTCATATTGCATTTGGGCAAAACAATTTCTCGGGCAACTTCCCAATTGGCTTTGATCATTTCATTCAAATAAAAGAAAAGAAACAAAATCATTTTGGGTACTTTGAGAAAATATTTTTTTTCTTCAGCATCTTGTTTTCGCGCCAAAAGCCACAAAATCGTGAAGCCAATGAAAAATCCAAACAGGAAATTCAAATAATTCAATTGTCCAGTAAGGGCAACCCAAACCAAAGAAAGCAATAAATTGAGTAAAAATACTTTGATCATCTTTTAAAATTTCCATGTAAAACAGCATCGATGTACAAACTCGGATCAATCAACTCTACAGCAGTTCGTTGTGCCAAATCGTAAATTGCTCCAGCATTCAGTCCAATGTACAATGAAACGCAAGACAAAGCAGTGATCGGAAGGATCAAGGCCAACTTTCCGCTGAATTTCATCGAGGCAAACCGATCGATTTCCTTGGTCAAGGGTTTGGGGGAATCTTTCCAAAAAACCTCTGACCACATTTTCAACATCACGTACAAAGTAACGAAACTGGCGAAAATGATCGCCATCAACAACAGGTAATTTTGTTGGCTCAAAGATTCTCCAAAAAATTGAAGTTTTGGCCAAAATCCTGACAATGGCGGGATGCCCACTAAGGAGAACATGGCGACGCCAATCACCAATGAAATCATCGGATAATCATGGTACAAACCACCCAAGCGCTTCATGTCAATGGTGTTTCTCATTTTTTGCAAAACACCTGTAATCATCAATAAATTGCTTTTGACAATGACATCGTGGATCAAATAAAATATCACACCCACAAAAGCAATTTCGGTGTACAATCCAATGCCCGCTATCAAATAGCCAATGTGACAAACAATCAAATACGACATCAATCGGCGCACACTTCGTTTGTTAATCGCACCCAAAGCACCTGTGATCAAAGTCATGACCGCAATGCCCAAAAAGACATTTTTCATGAAATCATCGAGCGGGAAAATTAAAGTAAAAGTTCGAATCAAAGCATAAACACCCATTTTGGTCAACAGTCCACCGAAGATCGCTGCAATCGCAGAAGGTGGTGTATGGTAAGCCGAAGGCAACCAAAAATACAAAGGAAAAATAGCGGATTTAATGCCAAAACCAGCCAAGAACAACAAAGCAGTCACAGAAATTAAACCTTTGTTTTCAACATTGTTGATTTTTACGGCCAAATCAGCCATGTTCAAAGTGCCAGTAATGCCATACAAAATGCCAATCGCCGTCAAAAAGATGATCGAAGCCAACATGTTCATGGTCACATATTTAATCGCGCCTTCCATTTGCATTTTGCTTCCACCAATGGTCAATAAAACAAAGGAGGAAATGATCACCACTTCAAACCAAACGTACAAGTTGAAAATATCTCCCGTCAAGAAAACACCCATCAGGCCCATCACCAAAAAGTGGAAATTGAAAAAATAACCAAAGCGAATGCGACTGACATTCAGTGCTGCTGTAGAATAAATCCCAACAGCCAAACTGACCACAGCCGTCAACATGACCATGATCGAACTGAGTGCATCAGAGACAAATATGATCCCAAAAGGCGGTTGCCAACTTCCGACCTGCAAGATCAAAAAGTTGTGTTGTTCCGTCGCGATAAACAATCTGATGCACAGAATGAAAGCAATTGAATTCCCAATGATGCTGATGATTTTTTGAACGCGAATGTGGCGTAGAAAAAACAACAGCAAGATGGCTGTGAACAAATGCATTAAAATCGGTGCAAGGATATAATTTGTACTCATATGTCTAAATCATGAATATTTAAAGAATCCAAATCATCTGAACCTGTCGTTTCGTAAACTTTTTTAAGCAAAATAATGGCAAATGCAGTCAAAGCAAAGCTGATGACAATGGCAGTCAATATCAAAGCTTGTGGTACAGGGTCAGCATAAATATCGGTGAAAGTTATTTTTGACTCAGCGATAATCGGCGGTTTCCCACGCGTCAATCCGCCCGTCAAAAAAATCAAAATGTTGGCGCCATTCCCCAACAGCAACAAACCGAGCAAAAGTTTGACCATGCTCCGTCGGAACATCAAAAATATGCCGGCAGAATAAAGGATGCCAATCAATAAAAGCAACAGTAATTCCATAATTAAACTTTTTCTTTAATGGTAAATAAAATGGTCAAAGTGACACCTATGACCACAAAATAGACGCCGATGTCAAAAAACAAGGAAGTACCTATGGAGCCAATGACGGCGATGGGTTGTTCCATCCACAAACCTGTGAAAAACGGAATTCCACTAAAAACAGGCAAAAATGCACTGACCAATGCAATCATCAAACCTGCCGGAATCAAACTTTGCGGTGAAAACCTGAACAAAGCCAAAGTTTCTTTGGTCGAATGTGCGAAAGAATGCAGGACAAAGGCAATCGCAGCGATCAAACCGCCTACAAATCCTCCACCCGAAAGATTGTGCCCTCTCAACAAAACAAAAATGGAGGACATCAGCAAAAGTGGAATCAAATAATTCGTCGCTGTTTTTAAGATGATCAAATCCGACTTGTGGTTGGATTGGTTGCTTGTTTTTTTAATCCGCTTCTTCATGACTTCCAATGTATTTTAATAATCCATAAACGCCCATCGCTGCACTGGACAAAACAATTGTTTCAATCAGCGTATCAAATCCCCGATAATCCACCAAAATCACATTCACCACATTCTTTCCTTTGGCCAAAATGTAAGCGTTTTCCGAATAAAATTGACTGATTTCTTTGGTGGCTGGAAACATCAAAGACTCCATGGCAATGAACATGATCAATGTACCAAAGCAAAGAGAAATCACTGCATCTCTTCGGATGATTTTCTTGTTTTTATTGGGCAAATAAGGCGGTAATTTATACAAAACCAGTACAAAAAGTACCACCGTCAAAATGTCAATTGAAAACTGGGTCATCGCCAAATCAGGTGCCCCAAAAATCACAAAAATCAAACAAATCGCGAATCCCATGATTCCAATGCTCGCAATGGCAGTCAATTTAGATTTGGCCGTTATGGTGAAGTAAATTGAAATTACAATTATGATGAACAAAGCCAATTCATGAATTTCAAACTTTGATATACTTGCAATGTCTACAAAATAGGGGACAGATGTGACAAAACGGTAACCGACCAAACCTGTGATGAACAAAATGATCACAATCAAATAGTTTCGCAAATAACCATTGTGCATCAATCGGGTATAGAAAAACGCAAATTGTTGGATGCCTAAAGCCAATTTTTCAATGAGGTGTTGTGGAGAAATGATGTTCAATTTCTCTATGGTTTTTAAGCCCTTTTGGACATGCGGATGCAATAAATACAAACCCAAACCTGAAACGATGGTCAATACACTCAATAGCAAAACGGGGGTAAAACCATGCCAAATTTTGAGTTCCATCATGGAGGTTTTGGAAGCGATGGATTGAAAAGCATATTGTAAAATTCCAGCGCCAGGCAACAAAGGCAACAAACCAAAAATCAAAGTAAACAGACTCAATAAAACGACTGGAAACCACAAACGGTAATTGGGTTTTTCAATCGGTGGATGATTTGCCGGAATGTTTCCAACAAAAGGTTTGAAACCAATCATGAAGCCCGCACAAGCCAAAAACACATTGGACAGCACCGCCAAAGCAGTGATCAGTATGGCCCAATGAGGCATTTGCAGGGTAGATTCATAAATCAATTCTTTGCTGATGAATCCCAAGGTCAAAGGAATGCCCGCACTGGATAAAGCAGCGATAAATGCGGCCAAAGCAACCATCGGCATGACTTTTCTTAAACCTGAAATTTGGGTGATGTCTCTGCTGTGTACAGCATGATCAACGATGCCCGCCGTGAGAAACAAAGCAGCTTTGTACAAGGCATGCGCCAAAATAAAAGTTACCGCTGCATAAATGGCATACTCTGTACCAATGCCCAATAGAAAAACAATGATCCCCAAAGCAGAAATGGTGGTGTACGCCAAGATCGCCTTCATATCAGTTCTGAAAATGCTGTGAAAAGCCCCATAAATCATGGTGATGCCTCCAACTGTCATCAAAGTGTAGTTCCAATAATTTCCATCACTCAAAATGGGGGTGAAGCGGGCCAAAATGTAAATTCCAGCTTTGACCATCGTGGCTGAGTGCAAATACGCCGAAACAGGTGTAGGTGCAGCCATGGCTTGTGGCAGCCAAAAGTGGAAAGGAAATTGTGCCGATTTGGTGAAAGCACCTAAAAACACAAAAACCAAAATCAATACGTATTGCGGGCTATTTTGTAGAACTGCTGAAGAAGTCAGTAATTCTTGAATGGAATAAGTACTTGTGATATTGCCAATCATTAGAAAGCCTGCTAAAAGAAAAAAACCGCCCAAACCCGTAATCAAAAATGAAGTCATTGCACTTTTTCTGGCGCTGCTATCTTCGTTGTTGTAGCCAATCAAGAAAAAAGATGCGATGCTGGTCAGTTCCCAAAAAACAAAAATCGATATCAGGTTGTCAGACAAAACCAAACCCAACATGGCGGCCATGAAAAAAGTCAAATAACTGAAAAAGCGATTGATGTACACTGTGCTTTTGAGGTATTCGGCCGCATAATAATAGATGAGTGTTCCCACGCCAGAAATGAGCAAAGAAAAAAGCAAAGACAGGCCATCTATTTTTAAATTTAAATTGATGTTCAATAATGGAATCCACTTGTGTTCGATCAGAAAGGCTCCTTCGGAGTGGAATTGATTTAATAAAAATAAATGGTAAATAAAAACAGAAAAAGGGATGACTACCAATAGTTTGGCGACTTTTGCTGATTGTGGTTTGCGCAAAAAAAGCAGTAAAAACCCCAAGGCAAATAAAACAAATAAAGTATAAACCATAAATTATATTGTACAAGGCGCACAAATTACAAAAACTATTCCACAAGTCGTTGTTTTACGGTGTGAAAATGATGTTTTTTTAACTGAAACTTTAAGTCATTGGGTCGATCCCAGCCAACCCAATTTTTTCCTTTACATTTGTTGTTTATTTCCTAAAAGCCCAATTGAAACATGAGTACCAAAACAGCCATAAGAACTTCTATTTTTAGCATTTTCGGCAACTTATTGATGGCTGTGGTCAAATTCATTGCTGGCGTATTGGGGAATTCTTATGCTTTGATTGCAGATGCGATCGAATCTTCAGCCGATGTGTTCTCTTCCGTTTTGGTGTTGGTAGGTTTGAAGTTTTCGACCAAACCTGCAGATGAAAACCATCCTTATGGGCACGGTCGTTACGAAGTGCTTTCTACCTTTGCAGTCATTGGATTTTTGGTGGTTTCTGCGACCGTTATTGCGATTGAAAGCATTCGAAATATTCAAACGCCTCACCAAGGGCCTGAAGTTTTCACTTTGTATGTGTTGGCCGCAATTATTCTGTTCAAGGAATTTTCTTTTCATTATGTGATGCGCAAGAGCAAGTTGACCAATAGTTCTTCGTTGAAAGCAGATGCTTGGCACCATCGAAGCGATGCGATAACTTCTATATTGGCTTTTGTAGGGATTCTGATTGCGGTTGTTTTGGGAGATGGCTATGAAGCAGCGGACGATTGGGCAGCTTTGATTGCTTCAGGCATCATCGTTTTCAATGCTTATCGAATTTTTCGACCCGTGGTGGGTGAAATTTCTGATGAGCAATTGTACGATGAATTGATCGAGCAAATTCGAGTGATCGCTTTGACTGTACCAGGTGTTGTGGCGACAGAAAAGTGCCATGTCCGAAAAATGGGAATGACTTTTTACGTGGATTTGCACATGATTGTTTCAGGGGAAATTAGTGTAAAGGAAGGCCATCGGATTGCACACGATCTCAAAGATGAAGTCCAAAGAATCCTTCCAGAAATAGCCGATGTTTTGGTGCATACAGAACCCGATCGTTTGTCGTTGTAAATGTTTTTAATATCAATAATCCATTCAAAAAGTTAATTCAAAGGAAAAAATCTCACTAAAAATTGATGCAACTCAGTCAATTCATTTGCTATTTGTGCATTGTGGTAAATGGGGCTCTCAAAGTTTCCTTTTGAAGTGTTTACCTGAATTTTACTTTTTAAATCCCTAACCACCAATCGTGAACCTGTATTGTTCGTTGTATTTGTATAGTTGGGGAGGTTTTTTAGATCGATGGTTTGGAGTATTTTTTCCAATTGTAGCCATTCTTGATTGTCCAATTCATATTTGTAGAGCTCATTGTGCACTTCCATCGTATAATGGGTGGGGTAGAGTGTGACGGTTGCTTCTCCAGTACTGCTTTCTTGGTTCAAAGCGACTGATAAAACTGTTGTCTTTTTGTTTGAAAATTGATTGGAACAGCCAGAAATTGAGACGAATAAAAAACTGATCAATAGTAATTTTAATAGTTGGATTGTGTAAGACATAACTTTTTTTGATTTAGATTTGTGAAAGTTAACTAATTAATAAAGAGTAGACACATGAGAGTTAAATTATTTTTTTTAGCAGTGACTTTTCTTCCTGCCACCGTGTTTTCGCAGTGGAGCAAAGTAAATTCAAGGGGCAATCTTGATGTTAAGGAGGCACAAGTTGGGGTTGAGGTAGCGCAAATTTACAGTTTGGATCTTCAACAAATGCAAAAACAGTTGTCCAATGTCAGTGATCGGGATTTGAGACAGTCCGGTGTAGTAATTCGTATGCCTAATGCCAATGGGGAGTTAGAGCGTTTTGAAGTTTGGGAAGCTTCAAATTTTGAAGCAGGTTTGCAAGAAAAATATCCAATGATTCGTTCGTATATTGGAAAAGGATTGGATGATGCTACTGCGGTTTTGCGATTTAGCTTGTCGCACAAAGGGCTTTCTTCAATGAAAATTTATGATGGAAAAACGGTTTTTATTGAACCTTATACCAATGATCATAAGTATTATATCGTGTTTGACTCAACGGATCATCGAAAAAGTGCAGAGGATTTTGCATGTGAGGTGATGGGAAGTTCAGCTGTCGATGATTCTCAAGCCTATTCGACGGAAGGAGCGAATGCAGCGGGTGATTACAGAGAATTTCGTTTGGCTTTGTCTTGTACAGGAGAATATGGAGTATACCATGGAGGGACAGTTCCAGATGTTTTGGCGGCTTTTAACGCTTCAATGACCCGCATCAATGGAGTGTTGGAGAAAGATCTATCGATTCACTTTAATTTAATTGATCGAACTGAAGAATTGATTTTCTTGAATCCTAATACGGATCCTTATAGTGGGGCTGGTCCTGACCAAGCCAATTCTGTAATATCAAGTAAAATCAATGATGCTAGTGCGTACGATATGGGGCATTTGGTGGATAAGAAAGGAGCAAACGGTGCAGCTTACTTAGGGGTTTTGTGTGGAGGTTCGTTGAAAGCTGGAGGTTGGACATCTCATAATATTCCAGAAGGAGCGACTTTTGACATTGATTATGTTGCTCATGAAATGGGACATCAAATGGGCGCTGGGCATACTTATACGTTTTATTCAGCACAATCAAATCAAACTGTAGAACCAGGGAGTGGGAACACCATTATGGCTTACACAGGCATTACAGGGAATTTAGATGTTCAAGGAAATTCGTATGATTATTACCATGCGGCCAGCATAGCCCAAATTAAAAACAGGTTGAATCAAGTACCGACTTGTGGAAATCCAAGAACAATGACAGTTCAGGCACCAGTAATTAATGCTGGTCCTGACCGAAGCATTCCTCACTCTACGCCTTTTGTTTTGAAAGGACAAGTAAGTGGTGAAGGAAGCGATAATTTTACCCATAATTGGGAGCAGATTGATTTGGCACCCTCTTCTCAATTTGGAACCAATTCAAAAGCTTATCCAACCAAGCCTAGTGGTCCTAATTTTAAATCAGAAAAGCCAGTTGCTGCACCTGAACGTTATTTTCCGCAATTTTCTAAAGTCTTAGGTGGAGTTTTGTCAACGACTTGGGAATCGGTTTCAAGCATAACGAGGCCTTTGAACTTTGCGATGACTACAAGAAACAATCACAGTGTAGATCCTCAGTCAGTGAGGGATGATATTCGTATCAATGTTACTGCTGACGCTGGGCCTTTTGTTGTGACTTCGCCAATTGCGGATCAGAATGTATCCTCTTCATCTAACGTTACAATTACTTGGGATGTGGCCAATACAAACGTTGCGCCTGTCAATACGACCCACGTGAATATTAAATTGTCTACAGATGGCGGAATTAGTTTTGTGAGTCTGTTGGATGGTACAGCCAATGATGGAAGTGAAACAGTATCGATTCCCGCTGGTTCTCAAAGTGAAAATGCGTACATCTTGATCGAGGCTGTGGACAATGTTTTCTATGCTGTTAGTCCAAGTTTTGTCATTGATTATGCAGTGATTGGTGAAGAATGTGAGACTTACACTTACTCTGGGCCTGCTGTTTCAATTAATGATGGGCCAGGAGGGAGTGAAATTACTTCAAAAGAAATAACCATTCCTTTGGATGTTATCAATAAAGGAGGAATTACAAAATTTTCAGTAAATTTAGATGTTACCCATCCCAATGTTAGGCATTTGAATATTGGTTTAGAGGCACCTTACGGAACGCGTGCATTGATTTGGAACCGTAGTTGTAGTGGACGTTCTGATATAAAAGCGACTTTTGAAGACAATGGTAGTGCCATAGCATGTAACTCTCCAGTTTCAGGTGACTTTCTGCCCAATGAAACTTTGAATGTTTTCAAAGGGATGAATCCAACAGGAGAATGGAGGTTGTTTGCTGCGGATAATATGCCGGGTGGCGTAGGTCAGGTCAATGCTTGGTCGATGGAAATATGTACCAGAAAATTGGAAAATTTAGGTTTGATGGATTTCGCCAATCAAAAAGAGATGAAAATCTACCCGAATCCTTCAAAAGGAGAATTCTTTGTCAATGCTTCTAATGTACGTGCTGGAAATGTTTCGACAGTTATCTATGATGCTACTGGACGCAAAGTACACCAATCCAATTTTGACCACAAAGGAGGTCAATTGAACCAAAAGTATTCGCTCAACCTACCAGTTGGTGTGTATGTGGTAATGGTTCAGGCTGTGGATAAAAACATGAGCCAAAAGTTGATTGTAAAATAAAAAGTTCACTCTACCTATTTATTGGTAGATGATAATTTATTGAATTAAAAAAGCTGCTTCAGAAATGAAGCAGCTTTCTTTATAAAATGTCAAAAAGTTTATTGGATTATTTGGAAAGAATTTCATCCAAGATGGCCATTACTTTTTCAATGTCAGTTTGTAGAACGTTCAAATGCGGGCGGAAACGTATCGTTTTGTCACCACAAGAAAGCAATATCAATTTGTTTTTGTACGCTTCACCGATGATTGCATCCCTTTCTTCTCCTGAAGGCAAATCAAAAGAACAGAACAAGCCCATGCCTCTTACGTTGGAAACATTGCTGTGTTTTTCTTCCAATTTAAGCAATTCGGCTTTCAAGAATTCTCCTTGAATTTTGGCGTTTTCTACCAAATTTTCTTGTTCGATGACTTCCAAGATCAATTTGAATCGCATCATGTCGATGTAATTCCCACCAAAGGTAGAATTGATTCGGCTGGACTCTTTGAAAACATGGTGTGCTACTTGGTCCATTTTTTCTTTGTTTGCTAAAATACCACAAACTTGGGTTTTCTTTCCAAAAGCAATGATGTCAGGAATTACGTCGTAATTTTGGTAACCCCACATTTTTCCCGTCAAGCCCATGCCTGTTTGTACCTCATCCAAAATGTACAAAATCTCGTGTTGGTCACAGATGTCTCTCAAGGCTTTGTGAAATTCATTTCTAAAGAAATTATCGCCGCCTTCTGCTTGGATGGTTTCAATGATGATACAAGCGATTTCGTTGGGATTATCTTTCAAAGCTTGGTGAATTTGCGCCAAGGCTTTTTGTTCCAATTCAATGGTTTTTTGAGTGCTTTCCTCAGTCAATGGGAAGAACATTTTGGGCGTATCAATTCTAGGCCAATCAAATTTTGGGAAATACATGTATTTTCTTGGATCCGATGTATTGGTCAAAGACAAAGTATAGCCCGAACGACCATGAAAGGATTCTTTGAAATGTATGACTTTTCCTGCTTCTAAAGCAATGCCTTTGGATTGGTTCAAACGTGTTTTCCAGTCAAAAGCAGCTTTTAAAGCATTTTCAACAGCCAAAGCTCCGCCACTTACAAAGAAAGTATAAGGCAATTCTTCTGGAATGGCTACCCGTCCAAATGTATCGACAAAATCAGCGTATTCTTCGGTGTAAATATCAGAAACCGTCGGTTTGTTGATGGCCATTCTTCCTAGAAACTCCAATTTTTTCATCAAATGAGGATGGTTGTAGCCAATCGATCCCGACCCAAACATGCTAAACATATCCAAATATTCTTCTCCATTTTCATCGACAATATATGAGCCATGGGATTTTTCAATGTCCATGACAAGTGGGTATCCATCGGCCAATATATGTTTTCCTAATCTTTCGTGTACGTTCATTGTTTGTGTTTCCATATTAATAAATTGTTTCTTGTTATGATTAATGAATAAGGCAAATTTAATGAAAATTAAGCGCAATTCTAAAAAAGCAGAATTTCTTTGAAAATTAGCGAAAGGAAATCGCTAAAACCAAATTCATCCTAAGGAAAAAATTGTTGGTTATTTTACTTGAATGAATTTTTGATGATATCAACTGACAATTTGACCATGGAATAGTATTTGAATAGCAATGAAAGAGAAATTTTAAACTTTAATAAGAGAGAAAACTATGGATCCACTTTATTTAATTGTCATTGGTGTGCCAATGTTACTGAGCATGTACGTGAGTTATCAGTTAAAAAACAAATTCAAACACTATTCAAAAGTTCATTTGGCCAACGGCATGAGCGGCAAGGAAATCGCAGAAAAAATGTTGGCAGACAATGGCATCCATGATGTGAAAGTGATTTCAGTGGCAGGACAGTTGACCGATCATTACAATCCGATGAACAAGACTGTGAATCTTTCTGAGGTAGTTTACCACGAAAGAAATGCGGCAGCGGCGGCAGTTGCTGCACACGAATGTGGTCACGCAGTGCAACATGCCAAAGGTTATTCTTGGTTGCAAATGCGTTCGAAAATGGTTCCTATGGTCAATATTTCAAGCAATCTGTTGCAATGGGTGTTGATGGGAGGAATTGTGTTGTTCATGTCTTCTGGAAATGCCACTGTATTGTGGGTGGGCATCACGCTTTTTGCCATTACTACTGCTTTTGCTTTTGTGACTTTGCCAGTGGAATATGATGCGAGCAATCGTGCTTTGGCTTGGTTGAAAGATAAAAACATGGTGTTGCCGAATGAATATGCTGGCGCAAAAGATGCTTTGAGTTGGGCGGCAAGAACGTATTTGGTCGCGGCAATTGGTTCATTGGCGCAGTTGTTGTATTTCGTGATGATTGCCATGCGAGGCCGAGAATAACAGGAAATGAAAATAAGAAAAAATAAGCCTTGCAAATCAATTCGTTTGTGAGGCTTTTTGTAATCAAAAAGTTGAGGACAGTGGTTGAGGCTGTTGATGGCTTGTGCAAAACTGTTTTTAATAAACGTTTGGCGTAGGGTTCAAATGTGTAAATTCGTACTGTGGAAGAAGAATTATTTAACAATGAATTAATCAATCGGTTTGAGCAAATGCTCGAAAATAAAGAGAATTTGTTTTTTGAAACGGAAGATTATCATGAAATTATTACTTACTACTTGGATGTGGGCGATTTGCCCTATGCCAAAAAAGCATTGCAATATGCTTTGGAAATGTATCCGAGCAACATCGAGTTTCAAATCAAAAAGTTAGAGTATTTTTTGGCGATGGAGGACATGTATGTCGTGGCTGATTTGATCAAAGAGCTCAAAGATGTTGGTCAACATGACATTGATTACACCATTTGTGTAGCGCGTTTTTGGTCGCTTAAACAACAACCCAAACAAGCCATTCAATTCTATAAAAAGGCATTGGAATTCGGTGAAGACCAAGACTATTTGTACAACTGCATTGGCAATGAATATTTGAATTTGAATGAAATTTCCAAAGCTTTGTACAGTTTCAAAAAGGCGTTGGAAGTAGAGTTGGACGATGATTTCGCTTTTTATTCTTGTGTGCAGTGTTTCGAGGAATTGCATTTGTACCGTGAATGCGTTGACTTTCTCAATCAATACATCGATTTGCGCCCTTATTCAGAAATGGCGTGGACGCAATTGGGCGTGCAATACGTTGCGTTGAAAGATTATGACAATGCCTACCGTGCTTTCGATTATGCGACTTTGATCAATCCTAAAAGCATCATGGCTTTGGCGCAAAAAGCAGGTGTTTTAGAGAAATTAGAAGATTTTGAAGCAGCGATTCAGGTCTATGAAGAAACTTTGGCTTTGGATGATTCTGCGGCCTATACTTACATGAAAATTGGCCAATGTTATATGCAATTGGGCAAACCTTTCAAAGCATTAAAGTCTTTTCATCAATCGATTCATGAAGATCCTCAGTTGGATCAGGCGTGGGTGGCTACCTCTGATTTGTATGACCAAATCGGCAATTATGAAGAGGCGCTTTACTATTTGAACCGAGGCATTGACCTCGATGCTTTCAATGTTGAGTATTGGAAAAGAAAGGCTTATTTGCATATTCAAATGGTCAAAATAGAAGAGGCAGCTCAGGATTATAATCGTTTGGTGGAATTGGAACCCAATAATTATTACAATTGGTTGGGATTGAGTGAGGTGTTGATTACTTTGGGTGATTATGCCAAAGCCATCGAAAATGTAAAAAAAGCATTGAAACACTTTGAGAAGGCAGAGCTTTATTATCAATTGAGCAATTGTTATTTCTTACTGGGCAATGAAAGCAAAGGAAAGTTGAATTTGGAGAAAGCGGCGCAAATGAACGCTTCTTTGCAAGAAGATATGTTCAAAAAATACCCTATTTTAGAAAACAAAATGGATGGGTTTTTGCCAAAATCAAGCATCAAGAAAAAGAACGAATAAAATTGGGCGGTTGTTTCTCTTCATTAAATAGTCAAAGATGGCGCAATTCATGTTGGTCGGTGATGTTCATGGGTGTTATTATACACTCAAAGAGTTGCTGGATCAGCATTGGGATCGAGATGCTGAGCGATTGATTTTCTTGGGTGATTTGGTGAACAAAGGAAAGCATTCGCGCAAAGTATTGCGGTTTTTGATGGATTTGACACAGCGTTTTCCTCAAAAAGTATTGGTTTTGAAAGGGAACAATGAGGTGCTTTTTTGGGAGAAATACCACTATTCTTATGCGAGTAAAGGTGTGAGAAAGTTTGAAAAAAGCGGTTTGAATAAGCAGGCAACCTTGAATTGGGTCAAAAGTCTGCCTCATTTTTTGGATGGCGAACATTTTTTCATTTCACACGCCGGAATTCCCAAAAAACATGCATTGCCATTGATGGATGATGATGATGTGGTTTTGTTCAATAGAAAGCCTTTGAAGAATATTGGAAAAACTCAGTTTTTAGGGCACATCGTAGTGGATGCGCCGTTTTATTCCCAAAAAGAAAATGCTTGGTATTTAGATACTGGAGCAGGTTATGGTCATCGATTGTCTGCCTTAAAGATTCAGTCTGATGCGCAGGTGTTATCGGTCATTTCTTTGACAGTCGATTCCAGAGATGTCAAAAAAGGCAACATATAATTTTTACTTCAAATCGTAATGTTCAAAAGAACCATCATCAAAAAATAACAAAACCCGGATTAAATTTTTATTGGTTTTTGGGTGAGTTGTTTCTTTTTGTTCGGTGTTCAATTGTCTCGAAATGCCTTCATTCGATTCCACCAAAATAGGGGTGTCTTTCACTTCGTTTTCTTCCTGATTTCTTATGCCCAAAAACAGCCAATCGGTGTCGATATTTGGGAACGCATTTTTGATTTTGATTAAAAATTCCAAGCTCGGTTTGTTTCTCCCAGAAGTAAGGTGAGAAATGGCCGAAGGTTGTACGTCAATTTTTTCTGCAAATTCCGAGGCTGTCAGCCCAGATTTTTCGATGATTTCTAAAATTCGATTGGATGCATTCATTTCACAAAAGTAAACAATAAAATTACATTTTACAAACGTGTAAAAATGAAATTTCTGACATTTTGACTTGAAGTTTATTTAATCTAAAAGTTAATGTGGTTGCTATTTTCATGTTCATTTTTAGATAATTAACATTTTAAAATGAATTAAGTTTAAAAATAAAAGATAAAAAGGCATTTTGGCAGTTCTGCTCTTTTACAAAAGTAAATTACAAATATAAAATGATTTTGAGAAATGCGTTTGAGGCATTATTTCATCTGGGCTGAAAGGATTTAACGTCAGTAAAAAATGAAGGCTTAAAAAGGTTTTTAAATCAGTTTCAAAAAATTGTATCTTCGTTCAATGGATTTAATCAATTTTTTTGAGGCGCAATTTTCACAGCGATTTGTGCGAGAATTCGATTCGAAATATGTGCCTTTTGAGCAATTAAAAAAATACCTTGACCTTCATTTTCCAGACAAAAAACGCATCGGACAATCCCATTTGTCCAAGGATATTTATGCATTGAAAATGGGCAATGGTCCTATAAAAATTTTGGCTTGGTCACAAATGCATGGAAACGAAAGTACAGGCACGCGCGCGATGTTGGATGTGATTGAATTGTTGAAGTTGGAAGAATGTCAGTTTATTTTGAATGAAATCAGCTTGTATTTCGTTCCAATGTTAAATCCAGATGGTGCCACGAGTTATACCCGAAGAAATGCTTGTCAAATCGATATCAACCGGGACTTTCATCAAGAGGCTTCTTTGGAAGTTTGTGTATTGAAAAAGTTCGTGGCGCAAATTCAGCCAGACTATCTATTCAATTTACATGACCAACGTTCGATTTTCAATGTAGGAGAAACGCCTAAGGCTGCTACTTTGGCTTTTTTGGCACCTTCATTTGATCCGCAAAAAACGATGAACGAAGTACGTGTAAAAGCCATGTCGGTGATCGATCACATGGCAAAAGGCTTGAGGCAGGTGATTCCTGGACACATTGCGCGGTTTTCAGATGAGTTTTATCCCAATTCTACTGGTGACAATTTCATGAAAATGGGTTGGCCTACGTTGTTGTTTGAGTCTGGGCATTTTCCAGAGGATGAAGGGCGTGACAAAGTGCGTAAATACACTGCGCTGGCCATTTTATTGGCTTTGGAAGACATTTCATCGCGTAGAATGCCTGAGGTCGGTGGTTATTTTGAAATTCCTGAGAACAAGCAGCGGTTTTTGGATGTTGTTTTGAGGAATGTACAGTTTCATTTCAACAAACATACGGTCATTACCGATTTGGGTTGTCAGTATGAAGAGCGGTTGAATAAAGAAAGTCAGGTGCTTGAAAGGGTTTTAAAAGTAGAGGAAATTGGTGATTTGTCGGCTTATTTTGGGCATTTGGATTGGGATGTGGAAGGGGAATTGTATGCCGGGAAAGTAGAGGGTTTTCCAATGATTGGTGAGCTTGCGCATTTTTCTGTGGGAGAAATCCGTTTTGAGAATGGAATTTATTTGGGTTGAATCTTTTATCTTTGCGCGATTAATTTATTTGAATATGAGAAAGTTTGCTTCGATTGTATTGGTGGTTTTGTTTTTTATTAGCTGTGAAGGGCCTTACATTTTTAACCGTGTGGTTCATTTGAAAGATGGCAACCAAATGTTGTTGGGCGGTGTAGATCGAACGGCTTTTGAAAAAGCACCTTTTTCGGATTGGTACTTGGAGGCTTATGAAGCTTATTCGGTAGACCAGCAGTACGTTAAATCGATCAAAAAGAACATCAAAAATTACCGCGTTGAAGTGTTTTTAGGAACTTGGGACGAGGATTCGCGTTTGCGTTATCCTGAATTCATGAAAATTTTGGACGAAGTCAAATTTCCCAAGCAGCGCTTGTTGACTTATGCGGTCAATACCAGTAAAAAGAGTTTTTACAGTGAGGAAAGTGGAAAGGGCATCGATGCTTTGCCTGTTTTTATATTTTATCAAGGGAAGAAAGAAGTCGGAAGGATTGTCGGTGCAGCCACATCAGGTTCTTTGGAAGAGGATATTGTGAGAATAGTAGACAAAGCTTATTTAAACAACAATTGATTTGAAAAAGTACATTTATATTGTATCGAGCCTTGTGTTCGGCTTTTTGCTGTGCTATTGGGTGATGAGTCAATTCAATGCAAGGAAAGTGACCAATGATTCGCATGCCATTGCTTATGAAATCAAGCGATTGAATAAAATGATTGTGGCAGAGCAAGCTTATTCAGACATTTATAGCCATAAAAATAGCTTGTCTTTTCCTGGTTTTGAGCGCTTTATGAGTTTTGATAAAAAAGTATTGTTATTGGTCAATGCGAAAGTGCAAGCTACCTATGATTTGAGTAAATTGAAAGTGGAAGTTGATGCAGAAAAGAAGAAAATTACTCTTTATGAAATTCCTCCTTTGGAAGTGCAAATTTATCCCGATGTGCAATTCTATGATATGGAGCAAAGTACATTCAATAGTTTTAGCAAAGATGAATTGAATCAGGTGAAAAACAATGCCATCAAAAAAATTGAACAGGTCGTAGATCGTTCAAAACTGGAGAAAGAAGCCCGTGAGCAATTGCTGGATAATTTATTGAATTTGTATTTCTTAGCCGATGCTTACCAATGGGAAATCGATGACAGAACGCCTTATGCGGACGAACTGGAAGAGATGTTTCATTGAGAGCATTGAAGTGGTGAGAAGTTAAATGGGCAATTTTCTGCTGACCAACCAGGATACGGCGCCGCCTATCGTCAATACAGTGAGTGTAACGGTGAGATAGTTGACCAAGGTAAATTCAAATGGAAAAGCCACAAAAGGATTGGCCATGACCAATTGAAAGTTGTTTTGTAAAAAACCAATGCCACTTCCCAAAAACAAACCAAACAATACAGAAAAAATGGTAATCAAAAAACCTGTTTGTAAGAAGATGCTTTTGATTTGAGATAAATTCATCCCAAAACTCCACATGCTTTTGATTTGTTTTTTCTTGTCGATGATGATGATGATGATCGCACCAGCCAAGTTGAATGAAGCGATGATGATGACCAAAGTAAAGATCAAATAAATGATCAAATTCTCGATGTTCATCACCTTATGAAAGGTTGCGTCAATGTCTTGACGGGTTTTGACCACAATTTTTTCGCCCAATGTTTGTTGGAGTTGATTTTTAAAAGTCGTAGCAGAAACGCCTTTGTTTAGCTTGATTTCAATGGCATAAGCAGAATTTTTAGGCATTTGTAGCAACTGTTGTGTCAGTTCAATCGGTGAGAAAACATATTTGTCGTATTGGTCGTTGATGATGAAAACACCGATAGGATTGGCGATGGCAGTGTTGAAAGCTTCTTCTTCAGAAGTAATCAAGCCTGTGCCAGGTTTTGGCATGAGCAATCGGCTAGGGTGTTGGTTGTCAATATAGAGTTGCAGTCTTCTAGCAACGCCGTCTGAAGCCAAAATTTCATAAGGAGATTTAAAATCAAAATAATGGCCATGAACAATGGTCGTGTCCAATTTGATGACTTGGTTGTAGTTTTCATCCACGCCTTTGATGTAAGCAATGTCTTGTTTGTCATCAAATTCTATGGAAACTTTTTCTTCTATCACTTTAGCATAAGCTGCGATGTCTTGGTTTTTGGCTAATTTTTCAAGGATTTGATCCAAATCTGGTAGGGTTTTTCCTTGCGCGGGAGAAATCTTTAAATCCGGATTCACATTGCTTAGAAATTGCAAATTCATTTTTTCCAATCCTGAAAATACAGAAAGAATGATGAACAAAGCCGCTGTGCCTATTGTGATGGCGAAAACAGCAATCGAAGTAATGATGTTGACGCCTGTTATTTTTGATTTTGAAAGCAGAAACGATATCAAGCCGATGATGAACGACAGCATTGCGCTAGAAATCAAAAGCAAAATGATAAAATGTAGGAAAATTGGTTTTTCTGGGATGAAATAGAGGAGAAAGAAAGAAATAGACCCCAAAAAAATGGCCACCAAAAATTGGCTGAAAGTTCTCAACTTTTTTTGAATCGTACGAAAAAGTCGTTGGAACAGCCAATAAATGACCAAGGTTTGCACACTCACATAAGCAAAAGAAAGGCTATAAATCAACAGTTTCTGAGCGTTGGTCAACAGTTGTTTGGAGAAAATCAATGCCTCAAACAGGTCAATGGACCAATGGCCAATATAAGTGAAAGCACTAATCGATAAAACGGATATCAAAATGATAACCAAGCTAATCAACAGCGTATAGGTATTGTATCTTTTGGCGATGTAGAGGGAAACATTTCTCATTTACAACACAGGGTTTTCTCCTTTGCCATCCAAAGCACGTTCAATTTTTTCAATTTTGTCCAAAGACAAATCCAAATAAAACATCAATTCGGGTGTGAAGCGCATGGATTTGGCTGCGGTTTTGGCAATCATCGAACGATATAAAGGCGCTTTCTCTTTGATGTCTTTCATGATTTGATCATTGTTGTTCGCAGGAAAAATGCTCAAATATACTTTTGCCGAAGAAAGGTCAGAAGTGACTTTGACCTCAGAAACGGTGATTAAATTGCCAGAATAATGTTCTTTCGCCTCTTTTCTGAAGATTTCAGACAATTCTTCTTGAAAAATTGTGGCTACTTTTTTTTGTCGATTTGTTTCCAAAATATATGATTGTTTGCTGCAAAATTAAGCTTTTTTTGTTATAAACTTCATATAAAGCGGTGTACTTTGGCTTAAATAAGGATGGATTTTCAGTAGAGAAATCCATTTTGATAGTTCATGAAATTGAGCTACATTCGGAAGTTCAAAGCAACTGTATATTGAAAAATTTACAAAGGATCATACAACTCGCGAAAAAAGGAAACCGTCAATCACAAAATGTGTTGATGGATTTGTTTTGGAACAATGTGTACAGTTATGTGTTTTTTAAAATCAATGACGAAGAGGAGGCAGAGGACATTTCCATTGAAACTTTTACCAAAGTTTTTGCGAAATTGAAGTTGTACAATGCGGATTTTGATTTCAAAACTTGGGTGATTTCCATTGCACACAATACGATGATTGACCACATTCGTCGTTCGCCAAAATTGAACATTTCTTTGGATGATGAAAATTATTCTTTTGAAATTCCAGAAGATTTGCCTGGCCCTGAAGAGACTTTGATCCAAAAACAGACCAATCACCAGTTGTTGGTACATTTGCAACAATTGAAACCCGAGTACCGAAAAATGATTGAATTGCGTTATTTGGAAGAGAAAACTTACAAAGAAATTGCGGAAGAATTGGACCTGTCGATGGCCAATGTAAAAGTACGATTGTTGCGTGCCAGGCAGTTGTTGAAAGAAATCATGAATGCCTGAAACCGTCCGATGGGAGATGGATTGAAATTTCAATCGACACCATAAAATGTGAATAACTTTGTTAATGGTTTGTTGATATCTTAAATGTTCTTTATTTTTATCGGAAAAATATTTCATCTATAAATTCGCATTCATGAAGTTTAGAGGTTTTTACTTATTACTATTCAGTTACTTGTTCATTGTCAGTTGTTCGACCAGTCGAAAGATCAGTTACAAATCTTCTGCTCCCAAAACCAAATCGGAGAGCGTAGTCAAATCGAATGTCAGTAGCAATGCCAATTTTGTGTTGAAGGAAGCGTACAAATTCATCGGAACGCCTTACCAATACGGTGGTACAACCAAAAGAGGCATGGATTGTTCAGGTTTGGTGATCAATGCGTACGAAAGTGTGGGGGTCACTATGCCAAGAATTTCAAGAGACCAAGCCAATGCGGGCAAGGAAATCAGATTGCGCGAGGTCAAAGAAGGAGATTTGGTGTTTTTTAAAACTTCAGGTTCTAACATCAACCATGTCGGTATCGTCGAAAAAGTAAAAAATGGCGAAGTGTTTTTCATACATTCCTCGACGTCAAAGGGCGTCATCGTGAGTTCAATGGAAGAAACCTATTGGAACAAAAGGTTTGTGAAAGCCACTCGGGTGTTGTGAGAAAACAACTGAAAAATTCAGCCATTTAATCCTTAACTTTGCGACATGATTCAAAATTTAGACAAAATAAAATTCAAAGATTCTCCCAATTTTTTTCTGATTGCTGGCCCTTGTGCCATCGAAAATGAAGAAATGCCCATGAGAATTGCCGAAAGAATTGTTCAAATCTCAGAAGAATTGAAGATTCCTTATATATTCAAAGGTTCATTCAAAAAAGCCAACCGTTCGAGAATCGATTCTTTTACAGGAATTGGCGATGAAAAGGCATTGAAAATCATTGAGAAAGTAGGCCAAGCATTTGACATCCCTACAACCACCGACATTCACGAACCTTACCATGCCGAAATGGCAGCGGCATACGTGGATGTGTTGCAAATTCCCGCATTTTTGGTGCGTCAAACCGATTTGGTTGTGGCGGCAGCAAAAACAGGAAAGCATGTCAGTTTGAAAAAAGGACAATTTTTGTCGCCTGAAAGCATGCAATTTCCAGTCGAAAAAGTGACGGATTCGGGCAATCAAAATGTGGCAATCATCGAACGCGGTACCATGTTGGGCTATGGTGATTTGGTGGTGGATTACCGTGGCATTCCTGTGATGCAAAAGTTTGCACCGGTGATTTTGGATGTGACGCATTCGTTGCAACAACCCAACCAAGCGAGTGGTGTGACCGGAGGGAAGCCAGAACTGATCGAAACCATTGCCAAAGCAGGAATTGCAGTAGGAGCAGACGGCCTCTTCATAGAAACCCACCCCGATCCAAGCCATGCGAAAAGCGATGGAGCCAATATGTTGCATTTGGATCGCTTGGATGATCTGTTGCGCAAGTTGATCAGAATTCGCGAAGCCATCGCTTGACAGCGGATTGTTTTCTTCGGATTTATGGCACAAGGTTTTGCTTCCTACCTAGGGAGCGCTACCTGATATTTAACATTTAATTTTATTTTAACAGAGCGATTGAAATTTGTTGAAAATTGTGTACTTTTGACCCTCATTTGTTTTTATGGACGAAATTAAGATACACGATAAGGTGTTCATTCCTTATATTACCTACGAAGAAATCGAGCATGCCATCAAAAGAATGGCCAACACCATCTACGAAGAGCACAAAAATGATGTGCCAGTTTTCATTGGTGTTTTAAATGGCGTAGTCATGTTCATGAGCGACTTTTTGAAACAATATCCAGGCGAATGCGAAATTTCATTTTTGAAAATGGCTTCTTATGAAGGCGTTGCTTCTACAGGTGAAGTAAAGTTGCAAATGGACATTCCGATGGATTTGACTGATCGCCATGTGGTGATCTTGGAAGACATCGTGGACACTGGAAATACTTTGGAAGTACTGCACGAATTGTTGAGTACAAAAAATGCGAAAAGCATCAAAGTAGCCACCTTGTTGTACAAACCTGAAGCGTACAAGAAGGATTTGCCCATTGATTTGATTGCCTTGACCATCCCCAATAAATTTGTGGTGGGTTATGGTTTGGATTATGATGGGTTGGGTAGAAACTTACCGGATATTTATCAGATTAAAATTTAAGAATGATCAACATAGTACTATTTGGCCCTCCAGGAAGCGGAAAGGGAACACAAGCTAAATTTTTAGAAGAAAAATTCAATTTAAAACAACTTTCCACGGGTGATATGTTTCGTTTTAATTTAAAAAACAAAACGGAATTGGGCATCTTAGCACAATCTTATATGGACAAAGGACACTTGGTTCCAGATGAGTTGACCACCAATATGTTGAGACAAGAATTGAAAAATAACACCGGTTATGCTGGATTTATCTTTGATGGCTATCCAAGAACGACTGCACAGGCCGAATCTTTGGACCAAATTTTAAAGGAAGATTTGAACCAAGAAATCAAAGTCACACTTTCATTGATTGTCGATGATGAAATTTTGGTTGAGAGATTGCTTGGTCGTGGCCTAGACAGTGGGCGAGCGGATGATGCCAATGAAACGGTGATTCGTGAGAGATTGGAAGAATATTACAGAAAAACCAATGTGGTGGCGGAGTACTATCAATCTCAAAACAAATATGTAGAAATCGATGGCGTGGGTGAAGTTTCAGACATTACTGAAAAATTGGCGCACGAAATTGACAAAATAAAATAAACATTTCAACTAGAAATGAAGCGATAAGTCCAGAAATTCTGGACTTTTTTATTTGGATGAAATGGTCGTTGAAAAGCTTGTCGTTGGGCGGATTGGAATTGATTGAAATTTAATGTGGGTTGAAAAGAAACTTCGTACCTTCGGTTAAATAAATCTTTGAATGGAATTAGCAATCATCGCGCACGATGGGAAAAAGGCAGAAATGGTCAACTTTCTCATGCGCAACTTTGACAAATTACAAAACAATGCGGTGCAAATCATCGCAACAGGCACTACTGGCGCGTATGTCGAACAAGCTGGATTGAAAGTAGAAAAATTATTGTCAGGCCCCAGAGGAGGCGATGCGCAAATTGCAGCGCGTGTGGCCGAAGGAAAAACCCAGATGGTGTTTTTTTTCAGAGATCCACTCGACAAACATCCGCATGAACCGGACATCAATATGTTACTCAGAATTTGTGATGTTTGGAATGTGCCATTGGCAACAAATCCTGCCACGGCCTATTTGTTGATCGATCATTTGCCTTGAAAAAGGATATATTTCCGATATTTGTCCCTAAATATTGCAACAATGAATTTATCAGAACAATCAAAAATATGGATTTTTCAATCCATCCGAAATTTTAACGGAGAAGAGTTGAAAAGCATTGAAACCCGTTTGGATGCTTTCATGAAAGAATGGAATGCGCATGGAGATGCTTTGACAGCGGCTTATGCGATTCCTTACGACCGATTCATTGTCGTGGCTGCAGACGAAACGATTGTGCCCGCCTCGGGTTGCTCGATCGACAGTTTGACCCGTGTGATCAAGGCGATCGAAGAAGAATTTGAATTGGGCTTGTTGAACCGTATGTTGGTTTCTTATGGAATAAATGATGACATCATCACCTTGCCTTTGAGTGAATTCAAAGAAAAAGTGCGACAAAATGAAATTCCTGCACATGCCAGTGTATTTCACAATGGTGTAGGGACTTTGGCTGAATTTGAAGAAGCTTGGGAATTGCCTTTGTCAGAGAGTTGGGTGAGTGTTTTGATTAATCCATCGCCAGCGCAATAAAAATTCATAAAATTATTTTTACATTTACTTCAATTAATTTAAACAAGACAACATGAAAAAAGGATGTTTATTAGGTGGAATTGGTTTGTTGGCTTTGGTAGCCATCATCGGATTTTGGGCTGTTGGAATTTACAATGGCATCATCCCAAAAGACAACGCGGTAAAAAGCCAATGGGGAAATGTCGAAACGGCCTACCAAAAAAGAGCGGATTTGATTCCACAATTGGTGGAAACAGTGAAAGGCGCCCGAGATTTTGAACAAGAAACTTTGACACAAGTCATCGAAGCGAGAGCCAAAGCCACATCAACAACGATTGATCCAACGAATTTGACGCCAGAAAATATTGCGCAATTTCAACAAGCCCAAGAAGGTTTGTCAGGTGCTTTGAGCCGTTTGATGGTCGTAGTAGAGCGTTATCCTGATTTGAAAACCAATCAAAACTTTTTGGCACTTCAAACTTCTTTGGAAAGCATTGCGGATGAAATTCGTTTTGAACAAAGAAAATTCAATGAAAGCGCAGAAGGCTACAACAATTACATCCAGAAATTGCCCAACAACATGATTGCTGGTTTTGGAGGTTTCAAAGAAAAAGGCTATTTCAAAGCAGCAGAAGGTGCTGATCAAGCACCAACGATTGAATTTTAAACCCAAAGCTTTGAAAGAAATCACCTTCAGTCCCAAACAAGAAAAGAAAATTGTTCAAGCGATTCGTGAAGCTGAGTTGAACACCAGTGGAGAAATTCGTGTGCACATCAGCCGTGAATCTTCTGACAATCATTTCGAAAGCGCCATGAAAGTTTTTGATCAACTGGGAATGTCCGCAACAAAGCAGCGCAATGGTGTTTTGTTTCATGTGGGCTTGAAAGACCGAAATTTCACCATCATTGGTGATGCAGGCATTGATCAATGCGCCGCCGATGATTTTTGGGAAAACATCAAAAATGAAGTGGTTTCAAAATTTAAAAAGGAAAAATACGTCAAAGGTTTGGTTAAAGGTATTCAGATGACTGGCATTGCTTTGAAAAAACACTTTCCTTACCAAGAAGATGACCAAAATGAATTACCGAATGAAATCAGCTGGGACTAAGCTTTTCACCCTTGTGTTTTTGCTTTTGAGCTTTGGCTTATTGGCCCAAAGTCCGTACGATGTAGTCAAAAAAGGCTACAAACCGGAGGTGAAATTGGTCCATGATTTTGGCAAAATATTTAGTCCCAATGAAAGGGCGTTGCTTGAAAACAAATTGGTGGCTTATGATGATTCGACTTCAGTTCAAATTGTCATCGTGACTTTTGAGAAGTTGGAAGGTTATCCGTTGGAATTGCTGGCGAACGAAATTGGTGAAAAATGGGGTGTTGGCCAACAGGGAAAGCACAATGGGATTGTCATCGCTTTTGCCAAAGACGACCGAAAAGTAACCATCCGAGGTGGTTATGGCATACAAGCCAAAATGCCACCAACAGTTGAAAAATTGATCATTGACCGCGAGATGATTCCATCTTTTCGAAATGAAGCGTACTACCAAGGTTTTGATTTGGCAATTACGGCCATTCAAAAGCAATTGGCGGGACAATACGAGGCTGTACCCAAGAAAAAAGAGGAAGAAGGTTTTGGCATTCTAACGATTGTGTTGATGGTTATCGGATTTTTGGTGTTGTATTCTCTATTTTCTGGAGGTGGAGGAAATCATGGTGGAAATTCCGGCCATCGAAGAGGTCGTTGGGGCGATGTCATCATTACCAATACAGGAAGCAGGCCTTGGGGAAGCGGAAGCTTCGGCGGTGGAGGTTTCGGCAGTGGCGGCGGATTTGGCGGATTTGGCGGTGGAAGCTTTGGTGGTGGTGGCGCCAGTGGAAGTTGGTGATCAAGTTTTAAATTTAAAGATGGTTTTGTACAGCCATTTTTTTCAATTGATAAGGATATAGTGCAGAAGTGTTATTCACAAATATTCCAATAAAATCACTAAATTGGTCACATAATCAATTACTTAGAAAAGGGCTTGTTTTTTAACAAGCCTTTTTTTGACCAAATTATTTTGTATTTAAAATTATAGCTCTATATTTATAGAGTTGAATCTAAATATGTAGAGTATGAGTTTGCCGAAAAAAGAAGAAGAATTGATGGAGATTATCTGGAAATTGAAACATTCTTTTATGAAAGATATTTTGGAAGAATACAGCGATCCGAAGCCCGCAACGACTACCGTTGCTACTTTGTTGAAACGACTTCAAGAAAGAAAATTCGTTGATTTTGAATTGTTTGGAAATAGCAGAAGATATTTTGCTCTCGTTAAAAAAGACAAATACTTCTCAAAACAACTCAACGGAATGATTGAGAATTTCTTTGATAATTCTGCTTTTCAGTTTGCCTCCTTTTTTACTTCTTCGACCAATTTGACCAAAAAAGAACTCGAAGATTTAAGGAAATTAGTCGATAGTGAAATTGAAAAAAAGAAATAATTATGGAAATTTTAATGAAAATAATTCTCTGTTCAGGTTTGTTTTTGATTTTTTACAAACTATTTCTTCAAAACGAAAAAATGTTTGTTTTCAATCGGTTTTTTTTGATTTCAGCTTTATTGATTTCATTGTCCATTCCATTGATGAAGATTCAGAAACCAATTTTTAATCTTTCAGAATTAAACAAAAAAGAAGTTCAAATCTCTCATCAAACAATTCAAAGAGCTGTCGATACGACTCAACCTCTTCCAATTTCGAAAATTTCAAAGCCTGAAATACAACCAGAAACAGCTTTGATGTATATTTATTTTACAGTTGCAGGGATTTTGTTCATTCGTTTTATAATCAACCTTTCAATGATGGCGAAATGGACGATGAGTCATCAGAAAATTAGAAAGAAAAACTTTACAATCTTGCTGACTGAAAAGGAAATAACCCCTTTTAGTTTTCTGAATTATATGTTTGTTTCAAAAAAAGAATATGAAAATGATTTTGTGAATAGCAGTATTTTCAAACATGAATTGGCGCACATTCAACAAAAACACAGCATGGATATTTTGTTTGTAGAAATATTGAAAATTGTGTTATGGTTCAATCCATTCCTATATTTATATAAAAAACAAATTCAGCTGAACCATGAATTCCTTGCAGACAATGAGGTTTTGAATAATCATCTCAATTTCGAAATTCTTGAGTATAAGGAATTATTGTTTCAGAAAACGGCAATCCATCACAATACATTGAGTAGTTCATTTAGTTATTTATCCACCAAAAAACGATTAATTATGATGTCAAAAAACACTTCAAGAAACAAAAAAAGAATGTTTCAAACCTTGAGTTTGCCTTTGTTGATGCTTAGCATTTTATTATTTAGCCAAACTTCACAAGCGCAGAAAATCCAAGAGAATCAAGGGCTAACCAAAAAAGAAATTAGACAGTACAACCGAACGCTTAAAAAAGTCAACAAAGAAACTTCAAAAATCCAACAAGAGTTCAATTTAAAACAGACAAAAATTAATGAACTCAATGCTGTGTATGAAAAAATGAGTGTTGATCAGAAAAAGTCAGTTGAATCCCCTAAAGTTGTACAAAATAAAGTTGACAATTCATTTTCAACCTCTTCAGTGACTATAGAATCAACGGATTTAGATGGTGAAAAACGAATCATTACTTTAGCAAAAGGAGAGGAGATAAGTTCAACTGCAGAACAGTTTTATAACCAAGCAACGGTTTATTACGATCAAGCACAACCTTTTTATGATCAAGCCACGGTTTATTATAATCAAGCACAACCTTTCTACGATCAAGCTATGATTTATTACGACGATGCCATGGAAGTTTATTCTAAAGTTGAAAAATTGAGATCCGAAAATAAGAAATCAGAAGCAGCGTCATTTCAAAAAAAATATTCTGAAAAAATGAGTTTCTATAGTCTGGAAATGAAGAAATATTCTTCTTGGATGGGAAAATACAATTTAGAAATGGAGAAATACGGTGCTGAAATGCGTAAATATGCATTGGAAATGGCGCAATATGCCAAGGAAGTAACAAAAAAATAATTCTCATTTGAATATTTTATAACTTATCAAAGGCTGCTTCGAAATTCTGAAGCAGCTTTTTTGTTTATGCTGTTTCGATAGATGTGATCTTGATTGAAAGAAACTTCACCATTCTTTTGAAAAAACTATCTTTGTTTCCATGATGGATTTGAATTTGATTTTTTCACCAAAGCGATTAGGGATTGATTCCACCAAGGATGACCGAAGTGCTTACCAACGCGATTTTGACCGCATTATTTTTTCTTCTGCTTTTCGACGTTTGCAAAACAAAACCCAAGTTTTTCCTTTGCCGGGAAGTGTCTTTGTGCACAACCGTTTGACACATTCGCTCGAAGTGGCTTCCGTAGGAAGGTCTTTGGGAAATTTGGCAGGAGAATTCATTGCTGAAAATTTCAAATCTCAATTGACAGAAAGTGCCGAATTGTTTTACCAACACAATTTGTACAATGTCATTTCATCGGCCTGTTTGTGCCATGACATTGGAAATCCCGCATTTGGCCATTCAGGTGAAGATGCGATTGCTTCTTATTTTCAAAAAAATGAAAAAGATGCAGCAGGAAATCCTTCGGATTTTCGAAAAAGATTTTCTGACAACGAGTGGAACGATTTCATTAGTTTTGAAGGAAATGCCAATGCCATTCGTATTTTGACCCAACACCAAACAGGGAAATCATCTTCTCCTTTGGGCTTGACTTTCGCGACCATGGCTGCTATTGCCAAGTATCCGATCGAATCTTCGGCACGTTCCAAAGATTTCATTCACCGAAAAAAGTTTGGCTTTTTTCAAGCAGAAAAAGAAAACTTTCAAACCATTGCCCAAAGCACACAAATGTTGCAGGAATCAGCCCATCCATTGATTTACAAACGCCATCCTTTTGTTTGGCTCGTAGAAGCAGCAGATGACATTTGTTACAACATCATCGATTTGGAAGATTCGCACCGTTTGGGGATCATTGACCACGACAAATGCCAGGATTTATTGGTGAATTTGATTGCGGCTTTGGATCCGATTGGCATTCATGAGGTGCAAAATCGATTGAAAACGATGTCCGACAAAAATGAGAAAATCGCTTATCTGCGTGCCAAATCAATTGCACAGCTGACACAGGCTACTGCCAAGGCTTATCGGGAAGAATTCAGCGCTGTGATGGACGGTTCGCTCAACCAATCTTTGTTGGCTTGTGTAAAAACAACAAATGACAACGGCGCCAAAGAAATTTTAGACAAAATTGAGCAGTTTTCGATTGAGAACATTTACAACCACCATGCGGTGGTCGAAATTGAAAATGCAGGTTACCACGTGATGTATGAGTTATTGGCGCATTTCATTGAGCCAATTTTGAAAAGCCATCGGGCAACTTATGATGAAAAAGCGATCAAATTGATGCCGACGCAATTTTTGTACGAAGATGGCACCGATTATGAAAAAGTATTGGGCGTGCTCGATTTTGTTTCGGGCATGACGGACAATTACGCTTCAGAATTGTACCGAAAAATCAAAGGAATTGAAATTGGAATGAGAAGGTGATTTTGTGAATCATGATTTATTGTAATTTGATTCAGAAAAGTTTAAGAGAATAAATTGAAGGTTCATCAGATATTTTTAATTATTATGAGCAAAAAACTCACAGCTATAATGTTGCATTAAAAATTGTGACTAAAATAATAGTTGCTCCAGATATTTTAATTGAAAATCCTAACTATTAAATCAAATAACTAAAATTTAAACTGTTTTTCGTCGATTTTCGGGTTGATTTGGATGGAATTGAATTTGATCACATATTCGCCGCCTGCTTTGGGCTGACCCACGATTTTGGTCGCAAAACGCAAACCATTGAAGACTTTGTAATCCGAATAAACCATTTTTTCCTCTTGGTTTTCTTCCCAAAGCAAGGCATAGTTGTCGGTCGAGAAACAATAGGTCGTGCGGTTGGTGTTTTTGACCAATTCTACTTTGTAACAGGTTTTTTGTTCAAATTGCTCTTGGCCCAAGTAATTGGCTTCAAATCCTTTTTTGGCATAATCCAAAATGTCTGAATCAAATGCATCCGGTTGATAATTGGGAACGACTTCATTTTTTCCTGAAAGCTGATTGTAGGTCCACGCTTTTTTTCCATCAAAACCTTCGTTCAAAAGCTCTTTTCCTTGAACAAGGAAAACGACTTTTTTCTGGTAAGGTCGTTGATGATAAATCACCATCGGAAAAGATTCTTCCAAACTCAAAAGCGCATCGCCGTGCAAAATGATGCTGTTGAGGTTTTTCCAATTTTTGATGCCGCCAGACTTTTCTAAATTTTGGTGGATGATCTCTTCGGCTGTTTGCGCAGAAAGCGCAATTGAAAATGAAATGAAGATGGATAAAGCGATTTTTTTCATGGACGAATGAATTAGAAAATAAAGGTTAAAGTTGGGGCTTTTTGTTCAAATAGTCATTGGCTTTCACCAAATCTTCTGGTGTGTCAATGCCAAATCCCATAAAATCAGTTTCCAATACTTTGATTTTCATGCCGTATTCTAAATAGCGCAATTGCTCCAATTTTTCTGCTTTTTCATTTTGCAACATCGGCAATTGAGCAAATTTCAACAAAGCATTTTTTCGAAAAGCATAAATGCCAATGTGTTGGAAATAACGCGCTGTGAAATCGTTTGCTCTGGGATAAGGAATTGGACTTCTTGAAAAATACAAGGCAAAATGATGGATGTCCCAATTGACTTTGACACAATTTGGATCATGTATGGTTTCAAGCGCGGTAATTTCTTGCGCCAAAGTCGCCAAAGAAATCTCCTGCTGTTCGTCTTGTAAATATACCTCGATCAGTTTGGCCAAAGCATCTTTGTTCACAAACGGTTCGTCGCCTTGCACATTGATCACGATATCACAATCCAAATCTTGTATGGCTTCAGCAATTCGGTCACTGCCAGTTGCGTGTTCTGCTTGGCTCATGATGGCTTTTCCGCCATTTTGCTGAATTTCATCAAAAATAAGCGCAGCATCAGTAACGACAAAAACTTCATCAAAAAGACCTGTTTTTACCGTATTTTGATAGGTCGTTAAAATGACCGATTGATTGCCTAATTTTTCCATTAACTTCCCCGGAAAACGGGTAGCTGCAAATCGCGCGGGTATCACTGCAATTGTTTTCAAAGCTTTTAATTTAATGGGTAAAGCTACAAAATTGAAATGTTTTGAAGAATGAATTTGTGGAAAGATGAATTTCATTTAGAAAGAATTATCTTTACCGACCAAATATGAACGACATTACGACCCATACTTCGAGTTTGAATCTTCTTTTTTTCAAAGAAGGATTTTCTTATTGCATCGTTTCTACCGACAATGAACGGCCTAAAGTACATACTTTTCAGGTCAAACATTTGAACCAATGGGAAAAAGAAGTGATCCAAGAATTGGAAGTCAATTTGCATTTGAGAAGGAATTTTGGCCAAGTGAACGTTGGTTTTTTGACTTCTTTCTTTAATTTGGTGCCTACGGCTTACGAATCCTTGGATGCAGAAACTTTGTTGAACTTTAGTGAAGCGACTTTTGAAAACAATGCATTGCTCAAAAGTGAAACGATCAATGGTGCTTTGAAGATCGTGTATGGCACTTCTCAATTGTTGATCGATGGCTTGAAAAAGCTCCATCAACAAGTCAATTTTTATCCTGCGGCCCAAGTTTTTTATGCGCATTTGGTGTATTTGGACAAGGATTGCATTCATTTGAACTGGCAACACCAACATTTGGAAATCATGGTGACCCAGGACAAACAATTGATTTTTTACAATGTTTTTGAAACGGCTTCAGACGAAGATGTTTTGTTTTACACTTTGTTTGCTTTGGAGCAATTGGGTTTGAAAGCCAACCAAATACAGCTGAATACGTACGGTGCGCTATTGCCTGAAACCCGAGTTTTTCAGTTGTTAAAAAAATATGTTCGCTATGTCAATGCTGCTTTGAAGGACGAAGAAGTTTTAGCGAATTTCACCCTTTATAAATTAAATTCATGCGGATCATCTCTGGAAGTTTCAAAGGAAAAAGAATCGTAGCCCCCAACAATTTACCGGTCAGACCGACCACAGACTTTGCCAAAGAAGCTTTGTTCAATGTGTTAAACAACCATCATTATTTCGATGAAATCTCGGTGTTGGATTTATTTGCTGGCATTGGCAGCATCAGCTTAGAATTTGCTTCTCGCGGTTGTCAACGAATTTATGCAGTGGACAAAGATGCAGGCTGTGTGAAATTCATCAGTGAAACTGCGGAGAAAATGAACATTTCTGATCGTTTGCAAGTGGTCAAAAATGAGGTGTTTCAATTTTTGGATCGAAATACTTTGGGTGGTTTTGATGTGATTTTTGCCGATCCATTTTATGAAATGGAGGAGAAGGAGTTTCATCAGTTGATCGATTCAATTCGTGAAAATGGATGGTTGAATCCAGAGGGAGAATTGATCATTGAGCATTCTAAATTCATTTCTTTCGAAAAGCATCCCAATTTAACTGAAACCAGAAGATACGGCAACGTTCATTTCTCATTCTTTTCATTAGGCTAATGAAAAAAGCTCCGTTCCTGGTGGAACGAAGCTTTTTGTAAAATCTCAGTCGAAATTATTTTATGGTTGAAGTGATTTCTCAATGGCGCGCATGGCGTCTTCTTCATCAAACATTTCGGCAACCTGATAGGCTTGACGCAAAGTTTTGGCGTATTCGTAATTGGTTTTGTCCAATTCAAAAGCTTTCTTCAAATACGGGATCGCTTCTACATACAACGCTTTTCTTTTGTCTGTGTTTTGCTTGTACAATTGTTTCTCTTTGGCTGAACCACCCAAATTGGCATTGATGATGTCGATCAATTCTTTCTCAGGTTTGATGATGACCAAAGCAATATTGGTGTACGCATTTTTATAGGTGGGATCTGCTTGGATGGCTTTTTGGAAATATTCCAAAGCTTTGATGTCATCGTTTTTATCCAAATAAATTACACCGATGTTGAAGAAGTTGGTTGGATTTTTAGGATCTAATTTTGCGCTTTCTAACAATTTGTTCAAAAATAAATCGTCTTTTCCTGACAAATGGTACACGTTGCCTACCAAAGTTTGAATCTCCGTATCTTGTGGATATTTGTCTGATATTTTCTCAACTATTTCATCGTATTTTTTCAAATCCGCCAAAGCATCTAGCGTATAAGCATACAAGTTCTTTTCTACAGAAGGCGTCTTCACTTCTTTCAATGATTTGATCAAGCCCAATTTTTGTTGCACCTCTGCGCTTTCTTTGTTGGGAAAGGAAACTTCTTTTCCAGATTCAACCTCAACCGCAGTCCAAGAGGAGTTAATACCAGTATAACCAGCGTTGATCAATTCTTTGTAAATGTCAAATGCTTTTTGGCTTTCTTTGGCTTTGTGGTAACTCAATGCAGCATTGTATTGAAACAAAGCGTAATCAGCGCCCATGGCTTTCACCAAATAAGATGCTTCCAAGAATTTATCGCCGGCTAATTTGTCATTTTTATTTTGAATAGCTGTGTTGGCTTGGCTCAATGCACCTTCAGCTTTTTTGGTCAAATCCGCTAAAATGTTGGTGCCATAGTTGGCTTTCAATTTTTCTTCTTTGGGTTTGTTGTAATTTCCAGTGGAAGCTTTTTGCTCAGCTTCAGACAAAGTAAAGAAATATTCAGTGGTTTTGGTGTCTTTGTTACGGATGGAGTACATGCTTCCACTTTCGTATTTGCTCATTTCACCAAACATTTTGGCGGCATCGATGGATGCGCCATTGATCAAAGCCAATTGGCCAGCGACATAGTAGTATTTCGCTTTGCTGTCTGGTGCAATGGAATTGCTGTCCATTTGTTGTGCGACTTTGTCCAATTCGGCTTGTGCACCCGCCAAGTTTTTGCTTTCAAAAGCAGTGAAAGCTGCATTGATTTCTTTTTCTTGTGCAAACAGTCCTGTGCACAATAAGAGACTGGCTGCAGTGATGATTATTTTTTTCATAACTAAATTATTCGTTTGAATCAGTATCTAAATTAGTGTTTTCCTCTGAGTCTGTTGGGTTTTCACTCAAATTTCCATCAATATTCTCTAAATCCATGTTTTCATTGATGTTGTCCTCATCGATTTCCTCTTCCTCGTCGATGGCTACTTTTGCTACAGCAGCAATTTCATCATTCTTTTTCAAATTGATCAAACGAACACCTTGTGTAGCTCTTCCCATGACACGCATTTCTTTGACGCCTGTTCGGATGGCTACGCCAGATTTATTGATGATCATCAAGTCGTCTTGGTCATTCACGGATTTGATGGCGATCAATTTTCCTGTTTTATCAGTGATGTTCAAAGTGGTTACACCTTTTCCACCACGGTTGGTCACACGGTAATCTTCGATGTTGCTTCGTTTTCCGTATCCTTTTTCAGAGACTACCAAAACGGTTTCAGTTTCAATGTCTTCGATCACAATCATGCCGATCACTTCATTGTCTTCTGTACCTAAGTTGATTCCACGAACACCTGAAGCCGTTCTTCCCATTGGACGAACTTTTTCATCTTCAAAACGAATGGCTTTACCGCTCAATGAGGCAATCATGATTTGGCTTTTTCCATTGGTCAATTTCGCTTCCAACAATTGGTCGCCTTCACGGATGGTAATGGCGTTGATTCCATTGATTCTTGGACGAGAATAGGCTTCCAAAGAAGTTTTCTTCACAATTCCTTTTTTGGTTACCATGATGACATAGTTATTGTTGACATACTCAGTGTCCATCAAATCATGGGTATGGATGTAGGCCCTTACTTTGTCGTCAGGATCGATGTTGATCAAGTTTTGCACTGCACGTCCTTTGGAGGTTTTTGACCCTTCTGGAATTTCGAATACCCGCATCCAGAAACATCTTCCTTTTTCGGTAAAGAACAACATGTATTGGTGATTGGTCGCTACGACCATGTATTCCAAGAAATCTTCGTCACGGGTGGTTGCTCCACGGTTTCCAACACCGCCACGCGATTGTTTTCTGTATTCAGTCAAAGGTGTACGTTTGATGTAACCCATGTGGCTAATGGTCAGAACCATTTCTTCATCTGGGATCAAATCTTCTATGTTCATATTGCCTCCTGCATAATCGATTTCTGAACGGCGTTCGTCTCCGTATTTATTTTTGATTTCGATCAATTCAGTGGTGATAATTTCCATACGAAGTGTTTCGCTGGCCAAAATTTCTTTCAAGTAATTGATGGTTTTCATCAATTCTTCGTATTCAGCTCTAATTTTATCAATTTCCAGTCCAGTCAATGTTCTCAAACGAAGTTCGAGAATGGCTCTGGCTTGAATTTCAGACAAGTCAAAAGCTTCCATCAAGCTGTTTCGCGCATCTTCTGGCGTGGCACTTTCACGGATGATTTTGATCGCTCTATCCAAATCATCTTGGGTACCGATGACTTTCATGTAGCCTTCCAAGATGTGGGCGCGCTCTTCTGCTTTTCTTAATTCAAATTCTGTTCTGCGAACGATCACATCGTGGCGGTGATTGACGAAGTGTTTGATCATGTCTTTTAGGTTCAACTGTTCTGGTCTTCCGTTGACCAAAGCGATGTTGTTGACACTAAAAGAAGATTGCAATGCGGTGTGTTTGTACAATAAATTCAAAACGATATTGGGAATTGCATCCATTCTCAGTACATAGACAATGCGCATTCCATTTCTATCGGATTCATCACGAATTTCAGAGATACCTTCCAATTTTCCATCTTTGATCAAATCTGCGGTTTTTGAAATCATGTCCGCTTTGTTGACTTGGTAAGGGATTTCAGAAACAATGATGCAATCTCGTCCATTGACATTTTCAAAACTGGTTTTGGCGCGCATTACAATGCGTCCACGTCCCGTTTCAAACGCTTCTTTGACACCACTGTAGCCATAGATGATTCCGCCTGTTGGGAAATCTGGTGCTTTGATGAATTGAATCAATTCATCAATGGTAATGTCGTTGTTTTCAATGTAAGCAATGGTTCCATCAATGACTTCAGTTAAGTTGTGTGGCGCCATATTGGTAGCCATCCCTACCGCAATACCAGCTGCGCCGTTGACCAATAAATTGGGAATACGGGTGGGCAAAACTTTGGGTTCATACAAGCTGTCGTCAAAGTTCAATTGCAAATCAACCGTTTCTTTGTCGATGTCAGAAAGCATTTCTTCAGAGATTTTTTGAAGTCTCGCTTCTGTATAACGCATGGCTGCTGGAGGATCTCCATCGATAGAACCGTAGTTTCCTTGTCCATCTACCATCATATAACGCAAGGACCAAGGCTGTGCCATACGCACCATGGTATCGTAAACTGAAGAATCACCGTGCGGGTGAAATTTCCCCAAAACCTCTCCTACAATACGCGCAGATTTTTTGTGGGGACGATTGGACATCACGCCCAATTCGTACATTCCATACAAAACACGTCTGTGAACCGGTTTTAGCCCATCGCGAACGTCAGGCAATGCACGTGATACAATAACTGACATTGAATAATCAATGTAAGCTGATTTCATTTCTTCCTCGATGTTGATCGGGATTAATCTTTCTCCGTCATTCGTCATTTAATCTTATTTTAAGTGATCACTGCAATCATGAAGCTTACAGTGCTTTCGTTATTGATTTTCTTTCTTTGTAATTGCTTTAATTTCCAAGCATCTTGTCTAAAATGCTTGACGATTTTAAAAACATGCTAAAATACAAAATTTAAGCGGTTTTCGTGGCATAAAATAGATGAGTTTTCAACAAATCATCAGCGTTTTTATAGATGTGTTGTAAACAAGCATTTGAGCAGGTAAAAATATTATGGTTGAATTGTATGGTTGAACTCTATATAATGGCTTATTTTTGCCTACACAAAATTAATTCAACAATGACTTTAGAAGATTTACAAACGCAAGTTCAGCAAACCAGAAGAGACATTCTTCGCATGGTGCATGCTGTCAACAGCGGTCATCCAGGAGGATCGCTGGGATGTGCGGAGTATTTCGCTGCTTTGTATGGCGAAATCATGGAATATTCCACAGATTTTACAATGGATGGAAAGAATGAAGATTTGTTCTTTTTGTCCAATGGTCACATTTCTCCCGTTTATTACAGCACATTGGCGCGTTCAGGTTTTTTTCCAGTGGAGGAATTGAAAACTTTTAGAAAAATTAATTCAAGATTGCAAGGACACCCTACCACGCATGATGGTTTGCCAGGTATCCGAATTGCTTCGGGTTCTTTGGGACAAGGAATGTCTGTGGCGATTGGTGCAGCCTTGGCCAAAAAGTTAAACCAAGACGAACATTTGGTTTATTCGTTGCATGGCGATGGCGAATTGCAAGAAGGGCAGATTTGGGAAGCATTGATGTATGCAGCGGCCAAAAAAGTGGACAATTTGATTTCAACCATTGATTACAATGGACGTCAAATCGATGGAGATACCCAAGATGTTTTGGATTTGGGGGATTTGCATGCAAAATTGACTGCTTTTGGATGGTTGGTTTTGGAAGAAAAAGCAGGCAATGACATGGAAAAAGTCATCGCTGTTCTCCAAAAAGCCAAAGCAGCCACTGGCCAAGGAAAACCAGTAGTGATTTTATTGCATACAGAAATGGGACACGGTGTGGATTATATGATGGGAACGCATGCTTGGCATGGAAAAGCGCCCAATGATGAACAATTGGTCAGTGCTTTGGAACAAAATCCTGAAACAGAATTAAAAGATTATTAAAATGATGGATCTTACATATACAGAAAAAAAAGACACCCGAAGTGGTTTTGGTGATGGTTTGACCGAATTAGGGAGAAACAATCCTGAGGTGGTTGCACTTTGTGCCGATTTGATTGGTTCTTTGAAAATGGATCAATTTATTGCAGAAAATCCAGACCGTTTTTTTCAGATTGGTATAGCAGAAGCCAATATGATGGGGATTGCCGCTGGTTTGACCATTGGTGGAAAAATTCCTTTTACCGGAACTTTTGCCAATTTCTCGACTGGAAGAGTCTATGACCAAATTCGTCAATCGATTGCTTATTCCAATAAAAATGTAAAGATCTGTGCTTCACACGCAGGTCTGACTTTGGGAGAAGATGGTGCCACGCACCAAATTTTAGAAGACATCGGTTTGATGAAAATGTTGCCCGGTATGGTGGTGATCAATCCTTGTGATTACAATCAGACCAAAGCAGCAACCATTGCGATTGCGGAGTATGACGGTCCGGTTTATTTGCGTTTTGGTCGTCCAGCTGTACCTGTGTTTACGCCAGCTGATCAAGTATTTGAAATAGGCAAAGGGATTTTGTTGCAAGAAGGAACGGATGTAACGATTGTAGCAACGGGGCATTTGGTTTGGGAAGCGATGGTGGCAGCCAATGCTTTGGAAGAACAAGGAATTTCCGCAGAAGTCATCAACATTCACACCATCAAACCTTTGGACGAAGACATCATTTTGAATTCTGTCAAAAAAACTGGAAAGATTGTGACTTGCGAAGAGCACAACAAATTGGGTGGTCTGGGCGAAAGCGTAGCGCGTTTGTTGACTGAGAAATATCCAGTAAAACAAGCATTTGTAGCAGTCGATGACAGTTTTGGTGAGAGTGGAACACCCGCTGAATTGATGAAAAAGTACGGTTTGGACGCGGATACAATTGTTAATAAAGTCAATCAATTGTTGAAGTAAATTCATGAAGCCTAGATTGGGTAAGTGCTTGATTGTTATTAACTTTTGTTAATAACTCAGGTTAATATCTTGTCAATAATAATCTTGTGGTATTTTTTGTTTAACTGATTGATATGTTGTATATTTGAAGTAACAAAATAAATCTTTTGAGCGGCTGAAGAATCAAAAGGAGAAAGAACTTAGACAATAAGTTTGTAATTATTTTGTTAATAGAACCAATGTTCTTTGAAAAGGTGTCGAAAGCTGGTAAAGTTTACTTTAAAAAGTGTTTGCCAATAGTTGAAAGCACCAGAGATGTATTCAGAGTAGGTCGAAACACCCTGACGAAGCTTAAATGTGATCAAAGTTCTTTACCTAAAGAATGAGTCAAGGAAAATTCGGCACAATGCAATGATGAAATCTCGTTTTTGAAACAGATGCGTTGTATTTTGACATACAACGATTTTCTAAAAGAAAAGGTTAATTCTAAAACCTTTTTCATCAAATGTTTCAAAATGAAAACCCTGTAAAGTTTCAATTTTACAGGGTTTTCTGTTTTATGCTCACAAATGTTGTTGAAAGTTAATTGTCTTTGTTTTGGCCGTATTCTTCGTACAATTTCCGAATCATGCCATCGGAAATGCCGATTTTTGGCACATGAATTTTTTGTGCACGGCTCCATTTCATGACTTTTGTGTAAATCTCCATCGCAAATTCAACCACATCGGCCCGGTCAGTTTTCATGTTGAGTTCACTCAATCTTTCTTCAAAACTCAAATCTCTGACCACTTTGTAACGTTTTCTCAAATAGGCGCCTGACATGGGTTTGCCTAATTTTATGCCCGAATATTTGTACACATGGTTGATGTTTCCACCCGAACCAATCAAATCGACAGTATACTCTCGTACATTTTCTTCAATCCACTTTTTCATTGAAGGATAAATGTTTTTATCGACTTTTCCTTCCAATAAACGCACGGTGCCTATAGCAAAAGATTGAGATTTGAGTACTTTTCCTTTGACGATCAAAGTCAATTCAGTGCTTCCACCACCTACATCAACGTACAAATAATTGTTGTCATCGATCATGAACTTTTGCAATTCAGATTCGAAAATTAATTCCGCTTCGGTTTGTCCATCGATGATATCAATTTGTAAATTGGTTTTTTTCTTGATTTTTTTGATGATTTCCTGTCCGTTCTTGGCTTCTCGCATGGCAGAAGTGGCATAAATCGAGTAGTGCTGCACATCAAAAGTATCCATGATCAAACGGAATGCTTGCATGGCATCCAACATTCTTTTTTCATTTTTTTCTGAAATGTGTTGTTGAATGAAAACATCTTCTCCCAAACGAACAGGCATTCTGACCAAACTCGTTTTGTTGAAAACCGGCAATTTCCCAGGAGTTTCATACACATAATTGATCAAAAGCCTCATGCCATTTGAGCCGATATCGATTGCGGCTAATTTTATAATGTTCATCATAGTTGGGAGCTTGAACTGCTGTTTTCTAAATAATTGATTTCATGTTGGACCAAATAATCGTAAGTCGCAAATTGCGAACGAAGCCTAGGCAAGTCATTTTTTTGGTAAGTCAAACTTTGGTTTGCGTCATGCAATCTCGCTTTCACATTGTCATTGAAACTCAAATCAAAGGTATTCATGACCATTTTTTTGATATTTTCGTCATAAATAGGACAAGCGACTTCAATTCGCGCATCCAAATTTCTTTCCATCATATCGGCTGAAGCGATAAAAACACGGTCTTTTCCAGCGTTTGTGAACCAATAAATTCGTGTATGTTCTAAAAATTTATCAATCACACTGACCGATTCGATGTTGTCTGAAATTCCTTCAATATTGGGAATCAAGCAATGAATTCCTCGCACGACCAAACGAACCTTAACACCTTCAGCTGAAGCTTTGTACAGCATGTCAATGATTTGTTTATCGCTTAAACTATTGAGTTTTAAGTGGATGCCAGAAGGAAGTCCTTTGCGGTGATTTTTGATTTCCTTTTTGATGAATTTGATGATTTTTTTTCGATTTTGCATCGGCGAAACCAACAAATGTTTGTAGGATTGTGTCAAATAATTGGCATTAAAAAACCGAAAAACTTGGTTGATTTCTTGGGTGATTTCATTTTTTGAAGTAAATAAAGTATGGTCGGTATAAATCTTGGCGGTACCAGCATGAAAATTTCCAGTACTGACAAAGGCGTAAGCAGTCGCCATGTCGCCATCTTCCAATCTTTCTATGTAACCAATTTTTGAGTGAACTTTCAATCCAGGAACACCAAAAACAACTTTTACTCCTGCATCTTTTAGTCTTTTTGACCATTTCACATTGTTGGCTTCGTCAAATCTCGCCCTCAATTCCAAAACAGCAGTAACTTCTTTACCATTTCTTGCAGCATTGATCAGTGCACTCATCACTTGCGAATCGGTAGAAACACGGTAAATTGTGATTTTAATTTTGGTAACTTTTGGGTCAATGGCTGCTTCGCGCAAAAATTTCAAAAAGACAGAAAAATCATGGTAGGGTGCATAAATCATGTGGTCTTCCGCTGAAATCGCTTCAAAATGGGTGCGGTATTTTTTGAAACTTTCTGGAATGATCGGTTCGATTTTCTGATAAACCAAATCGTTTTTGTGCATATTGGGAAAGTTCATTAAATCCCTTTTGTTGTGGTACTTTCCACCAGGATTGATGCTGTCATAGTCATCAATGTGCAATTTTTTGGTGATGAATTTTAAAGTGTCCTCTGCCAATTCTCGGTCATAAACGATGCGCACAGGTTCTCCTTTTCTACGGCCTTCCAAACTCTTCGAAACTTTTTCCAAAATGCTGTCTTCTAGGTCATTTCTAATTTCTAATTCAGAATCTCGGGTCAATTTGATCGAATGTGCTTCGATGCTTTCATATTTGAATACTTTGAAGATGTCTTCCAAATGTCGGCGAATGATGTCTTCCAAATACATCACATATTGTTTTTCATCAATTTTGGGCAAAAGTACAAAACGCGGAAAAATATGGGTAGGGACATCGATCAAAGCATAGCGCGCTTGGTCATTTTCGATGAATTTCACAGCCAAATAAAAAGCACCATCACGAATGCCCGGCGCATGCATGTTTTTGTCCAAAATATACACGCCCAAAGAATGGCTCAATTCTGAATGGAAATATTGGTTGACAAATTCACAATAATCCTCTGGAATGCTTTTGTCATCGATGAAGTAAATGTCGTTTTGTTCCAATTCCAATAAAATTTGGTCGTACAAATCATCGTATTCTTGTCGTTGATCGGCAACGATGGCATTGATTTCCTCGATTAATTCTTCGTCCGTTTGGTCTTCAATGATGTTTTTATAGACCCGACTTTTGAGTTGAATGGAACGCAAAACGCTGGAGTAACGCACCGAATAAAATTCGTCCAAGTTGTTGGAATAAATGCCCAAAAACCGCAATTTTTCCAACAAAGGAACGCTTGGGTCCTTGACTTCTTGCAAAACCCGCGCATTGAATTTTAACCAACTCACTTCTCGGTTGATGTACAAATCTTGACTCATAGTTCTTTTGGTTTAATGATGTTGGAAATTGTCGCTTTGCCCAATTGTTGCCAATCATCGGTTGGAAAGGTCAAAATGGCCACACCTGAAGTTGGTAAATTGTCCAAATAATCGTGGCTCATTCTGTTCACAAATTCAGTATAGGCTTCATTGTGTCCAAAAAATATAGCATTGTGGTATTGATTGTCCAAGTTTTTGATGAATTTCAACAAATCGAAAAATGAAAAAGTGTACAACTTCTCATCAAAGTTGATTTGGATCGCATCAGAGAACGCTTCAGCGGTCATTTCTGCCGTTCTTCTTGCTCTTTGCGCTGGACTCGAATACCAAATGTCGATGTCAAAATCCAGTTGATTTTTCAATGCTTCGATGGATTTTTTGGTTCTTTCAATTCCAATGAAACTCAAATCTCGGTCAAAATCGCTGACCCCTGTTTCCCATAAACTTTTTCCGTGTCTAAATAAAATAATGCGTTTCATTTTTTTAATTTTAAAAGGCAGTCTAATGTATCATCTTCTTTTAAAATATGCAGTATCCTTGTGCAGGAAATTCAAACGAATTTTCATTGGATAAAATCATCGATGTAATCTTCCAATTCGTAACGGTTCATTTGGAATTGTTTGAACAATAATTTCTCCCCATTTTTATAAAATCCAGTCGAAGGGATGGCACCGTTCCAAGATGCTTCAAATTCAGGCATCCATTCGTAGGCATTCCTTTTTTCATCCAAAAGATAAACTTCCGCATTGATTTTGTGTTTTTCGACGAATGTTTTCACTTTGGTGTGGAGCAATTTGATGTGGTCCAAAGAAATGAAAATCATCTTGAAATTGGGATCGTCTTTGTACAATTCATTCACAGCCAAAAAATCAGGCATTTCATCGATGCAAGGTTTGCACCAAGTCGCCCAAAAGTTGATGACATACAGTTTGTCATCTTGTTGTTGCAACAACGCATTGAGTTGTTTTAAGCTGATGGTTTTTGGAGATTTGTCTGATTGTTGTGCAGAAACAGAGACAAATAGTGCGAGAACGCAGCAAAAAAATATATTTTTCATGTGAACTAACTTAACAAAAAGCATGCAATTTAGTTGATTTGAGCCAGTTTTCATCGATTAAAAGGCTTCTCTAGAAATGAATTAGCAGGTGAAAAGCAAAATAAACTTGACAAAGGGGTGTCTGAGGTTGTATCTTTGCACAAAATTTTGCGATATGAAAATGAAAACCTCCGATTTTAATTTTAAACTTCCAGAAGAACTATTGGCTGATCGACCATCCGAATACCGTGATGAATCCAAGCTAATGGTGTTGGACAGAAAAAACCAAACCATTGAACACAAACAGTTCAAAGATTTGATCGATTATTTCGACGAAGGCGATGTGATGATCATGAACAACACCAAGGTTTTTCCAGCACGTTTGATGGGAAATAAAGAAAAAACAGGAGCAGATATTGAAGTTTTTTTATTGAGAGAATTGGATGCTGAAACCCGTTTGTGGGATGTTTTGGTTGATCCAGCAAGAAAAATCAGAATTGGCAACAAATTGTTTTTTGGAGAGGATGGTGAATTGGTAGCGGAAGTAGTGGACAACACCACTTCTCGTGGAAGAACCCTTCGTTTTTTGTTTGATGGTTCTTATGAAGACTTCAGAAAAGTTTTACAAGACTTGGGTGAAACGCCTTTGCCAAAATACATCACCAGACCGGTTGAGCCAGAAGACGCAGAGCGTTATCAAACGATTTATGCCAAACATGAAGGTGCAGTTGCTGCGCCAACTGCGGGCATGCACTTTTCAAAACACTTGATGAAAAGATTGGAGATCAAAGGAGTTGACTTTGCAGAATTGACCTTGCACATTGGTTTGGGGACTTTTGCACCAGTTGAAGTGGAAGATTTGACCAAGCACAAAATGGAATCAGAACAAGCTTACATCTCTGAAGAGACTGCTGAGATTGTCAACCGTGCCATCGATGCTGGCAAAAGAGTTTGTGCGGTGGGAACGACTTCAATGCGTGCCATTGAAAGTTCAGTTTCATCAGACAATCATTTGAATGCCTTTGATGGTTGGACCAACAAATTTGTGCATCCGCCGTATGATTTTGGCATTGCCAATGCGATGATTACCAATTTTCATACACCAAAATCTACGTTGATCATGATGGTCAGCGCCTTTGCTGGGCATGATTTCTTGATGAAAGCCTACAAAGAAGCGATCAAAGAGAAATACAATTTTTATTCTTACGGAGATGCGATGTTGATCATCTAAAAACTTTTCGATTTCAAAGATCATTGAATGACTGATACAAAAAAAGATATCCGAAAGTTAAACCTTCCTGAATTGGAAGCATACCTGCAATCGGTGGGAGAGAAATCTTTCAGGGCCAAACAGATTTATGAATGGCTCTGGAAGAAAAACGCCCATGAATTTGAAGACATGACCAATCTTTCTAAAAAATTAAGGGAAGAATTGGACAGTGTTTTTTCGATTGACAATGTTCGGGTAGATTTGATGCAGAAAAGCGACGATGGCACCATTAAAAATGCAGTGAAATTGCACGATGGCAATATTGTAGAATCTGTGTTAATTCCTACTGAGACAAGAACTACAGCTTGTGTTTCTTCTCAAGTGGGTTGCAGTTTGAATTGTACTTTTTGTGCCACAGCTACTTTGAAAAGAATGCGGAATTTAACCGCTGCAGAAATTGTAGACCAAGTTGTGGTCATCGACAAAGAAAGCAGAGAGTATTTTCAACGCCCGTTGAGCAACATTGTGTTTATGGGCATGGGCGAACCGATGATGAATTACAATGAAGTGGTGAAATCCATTCGGATCATTACTTCTAAAGATGGTTTGGAGATGTCACCCAAACGAATCACCGTTTCTACTTCAGGCATTCCCAAAATGATTGAGAAATTAGCTGATGAGGATTTGAAAGTAAAATTAGCCGTTTCTTTGCATTCTGCAAGAGAAGAAATTCGCAATGTGATCATGCCGTTTACGGAGAAATTCCCTTTGCCTGTTTTGTTGGAAAGTTTGCAATATTGGTACGCCAAAACAAAGAATAAGATTACTTTTGAATACATTGTTTGGAAAGGAATCAACGATACCCAAGCGGACATTGACGCTTTGGTGCGCTTTTGTAAAAAAGTTCCATCCAAAGTCAATTTGATCGAATACAATTCCATTGATGATGGACAATTTCAACAAGCGGAAAATTCGGCCATTGATCAGTACATTACCACCTTGGAAAAAAATGGCATTGTCGCCAAAGTAAGACGTAGCCGTGGAAAGGACATCGACGCAGCTTGTGGACAATTGGCCAATAAAAGCATTGAAAATTAATTCAATTTCAATTCAAAAATAAAATCATCCATCACATAGCCGTTGCCGATATCAAACACGGCTTCTTTAATTTGCACAAATCCCATGGCTTGATAAAAAGCAATGGATTTCGCATTGTTTTTATTGACGGTCAATTGGATGCTGTTTTTTTGGTTCAATTTCGCCATTGATTTGGCATGTTCCACCATGAATTTTCCATAATTTTTTCCTCGGGCAGATTTTTTCAAATAGATTTTGGACAAAGCCAAATGGGTGGTATGCATTTCACAAGCCAAATAGCCAATGGCTTGATTTTCTTTCCATAAAATCTCCCATGAAATGCCAGCATCGATTTCATTTTCAATATTTTTGGTCGAGTAAAATTGAGCAAGCATATAATCGATTTGGTTTTGACCGATGATGGGCAAATAATGTTCTTCCCAAATTTCTTTGGCCAAGTTTTGGAGCAATTGGATTTGATTTTTTTCCAATGGAAGCAAATAGGGCATGGGCATCAATTTTTAAGGATTCAAAGATAAATCATATTCAGCAAGCCATCCTGCAAATCTCATTTTCAATTTCTATCTTTGTTGTTTAAACAAAATACTATGTACAGCGAAAAATTTCAAAAACATTTGTCCGAGCAGTTGTCGGATTTACAGGAGCAAGGATTGTTCAAAAGAGAAAGAATCATTGCTTCTCATCAAGCGGCAGAAATTACCCTTGAAGATGGCAGTAAATTGTTGAATTTTTGTGCCAACAATTATTTAGGGCTTTCTGATCATCCCGAAATTATCCAAGCGTCGCAAGACATGTTGGACAAAAGAGGTTATGGAATGTCCTCTGTACGTTTTATTTGTGGAACCCAAGACATTCACAAAGAATTGGAAGCGAAAATTTCTAAATTCTTGGGCATGGAAGACACGATTTTGTATGCAGCTGCTTTTGATGCCAATGGTGGAGTTTTTGAACCTTTGTTTACCGAAGAGGATGCAATCATTTCAGATTCTCTGAACCATGCTTCGATCATCGATGGTGTACGTTTGTGTAAAGCAGCGCGTTACCGTTACCAAAACAATGACATGGCGGATTTGGAAGCACAATTGAAAGCAGCCGCAGAGAAAAACCACCGCTTTACGATCATTGTGACCGATGGTGTATTTTCAATGGATGGCATTGTGGCGAACTTAAAAAGCGTTTGTGATTTGGCCGAAAAATATGGTGCTTTGGTGATGGTAGATGATTCGCATGCAACAGGTTTTATCGGTGCAACGGGTCGTGGAACGCATGAATATTGCGATGTGATGGACCGTGTGGACATCATTACTTCCACTTTAGGAAAAGCCTTGGGTGGTGCGATGGGTGGATTTACTTCAGCCAAAAAAGAAATCATCGAAATGTTGCGTCAAAAATCTCGTCCATATTTGTTTTCCAACTCATTGGCACCAGGGATTGTAGGAGCAGCTTTGCATGTTTTTGATTTGTTGGAAAAAAATACCACGTTGCGTGACCAAGTGATGGAGAACGCCACTTATTTCAGAGCAGAAATGAAAAAAGCTGGATTTGATATTCCAGACGGAGATTCAGCCATTGTGCCTGTGATGTTGTACGATGCCAAATTGTCTCAAGATATGGCGGATCAATTGTTGAAAGAAGGCATTTACGTGATTGGCTTTTTCTTCCCAGTGGTACCAAGAGACCAAGCGAGAATTCGCGTGCAGTTATCTGCTGCGCATACCAAAGAACAGTTGGATCAAGCCATTGCAGCCTTTACCAAAGTTGGAAAAGCATTGAAAGTAATTGAATAACTCAATGGAGTTTTCAGAAACAATACAGGTTGTTTAACCATAAAAAAGCACTGGTGATAAGAAATCATCAGTGCTTTTGTTTTTTATAGGATTGGAATTAAAAAGTATAACCAATAATTAATGAGAAGACTGAGTTTTTGATGTTCGAATCTTTTTCAATTTCAGTCAAACCTAAGCCATAACGAAAACTTAAATTCAATCGATCTTCGATGTCGAAGGTAAATAATGAGATAAAATAGGCTTTGTTGGCTAATTATTTAGCGAATTTCGCTTTGTAATTGTCAAACTCTTCCATCAAATTCACTTCAATCGCTTTGGGCATGCGACGTGTCGCTTCCCATTCGGTCGTGCTCAATGAAGGGAAATCTGTTTTTTTTGGAATGATTGCGATGCAGTTGACCAACAATTCAATTTCGATTTCATATTGACGATAAGCGATCGAATGAAAAGTGTCATTAGCGTAAATGGGCACCGTAGTTTGTTCAATTAAAAATCCAGCATCGGCTTCAGAATCGACAAAGTGACAAGTCACGCCCAATTCTTGTTGGTTGTGGATCGCCCATTTCAATGAATCCAATCCGCGAACTTTGGGCAAATAACCAGGATGCGAATTGATCAATCGGTGGTTTTCGACCAATTCATCAGGTAACAATCCTGCACCCGCAATCAAAATAAAATCTGCTGGATGTTCATTCAAATGCGCATGAATCGCTTGGATGTCAATTTCCAAAAAATCATAGTCCAAACGTTGGCACAAAGTGGCGGTTTCTACAGGAATTGCTTTCGAAGGACGATGCGCATAAATGGGTTGAAAAGGATTTTCTCGGTGGACAAATGGAAGCGCCAAAACTTTGACTTGTTCGTAGCCTTTGGCTTTCAATTGAAAAAGAACATCTTGTGTTTTTCTGTGTGGCGTATTGTAAGATATCACCACGATGGAGGGGTGTTTCATGAATTATATAATGTGTTTGATATGGTATTCGACTAAAGCGTCAATGGGTTTTCGGACAATGTGCCCCACTTCCAAATGGAAAGTTGCGGCAACGGACCGGATGATGTCTTCATAATAATGTGCGACAGATCCTATGAAATTAATTTCAGAAAATCGGGCTTCTGGATTGGGCAATACTTGATTTTCGAAAAACTCTTCCAAAGAAGTATAAATCAAATTTTGGATAAATGCTTCGGATTTATTTTCATGAATGAATGTGCTGAACGAAGCCAAATACGCATTGGCAAATGGTTTTTTATAGACATTGACATTCAATTCAGAAATCGACAAATCATTGTATTTTTCTTTGAATTTTTCCGACAAATGCTGCGGCATTTTCTTCGTAAAGTACGCATGGACCAATTTTTTGCCCATGTGACAACCACTTCCTTCATCACCCAAAATATAGGCGAGCGAAGGCGTTGCTTCTTTGATTGATTTTCCATCAAAATAACAAGCATTAGAACCTGTGCCCAAAATACAAACCATCGTTGGTTTTTCTCGGTAAACTGCAAAACAAGCAGCCATCAAATCGTGACTGATGTGCAATTCACTTTTACTGAAAATAGGCGCAAAGCCTTTTTTGATGATGTCATGCAAAAAATCAGCAGAACAGCCCGAACCATAAAAATAGACCGCACAAAGTTCATCAGCAATGTCCATTAAAGTTTGGTTTTTGGACAATTCTGATGTAATGGTTTCTGCTGCAACATGGTAGGGGTTGAAGCCTATGGTTGTCGTTCGAAATAATTCCAAATGATTCTCGTCGAGAATGACCCAATCGGTTTTTGTAGAACCACTATCTGCAATGACTATCATGGTGTTTTGAATTAAAATAAAGCTTGGCTAAAGTAAACCACCTAATTCATTCTTCCAAATATTAATTAAGCAAAGGGCATTTTGAAGAACTCATTCAACTGACATTTAAAAGATATTTCAAAAAGTTGACACATTTTTATCGATTTTTTTATTGAATTATTATACATTCGCAATGTTATTTTTAATCATTCTAAATAAAAATCATGAAAGATGGAACAGTATTAGAACAAGAAACTATGGAACGGGTTCAATTGGATAAAAAAAGTAAAGACCGTGAGGCGATTTTGCAATTGGCTGGGAAATTCAAAGTGACGTTTGATTTTGCGGAAACTTTTTCGTCCAATTCAAATTATATAAAAGAAGAGAATTACACCAATGAAAGCATTGAATACATTTTGGTCATCCAAGATGAACCTGATTTGATTTCTTTGCAACATATTTTGGTGATCAATGATCAGTTTGTCGTCAAACATTGGCGCCAAGATTGGTTGTACGAAAACCAGGAATTTTTGTTTTTTGACAAAGAGGGCGTTTGGGAAAAATCGTGCATTGGTCCTGAAGAAGCCAAAGGTACTTGGACACAAAAAGTATTTCAAGTGGATGATAGTCCGCGTTACCAAGGTTTTGGGACTTGGGTTTTCGTGGATGGAAAATCGTATTGGGAAGCCACTGCCGCTGCGCCTTTGCCAAGAAGACAAGAAAATAGAACGGATTACAATGTATTGATTCGCAACAACCGAATTTCCATATTTCCGACAGGTTGGTTGATGGAACAAGACAACCAAAAGGTTTATCGAAATGCAGAAGGAAAAGATGAATGCATCGTTTGGGAAAAAGGAGTTGAAAATCAACTTCGTGGTGATTACAATGTACAACCTGCCATTGATTATTGGGAAAAACACCAACAGTTTTGGGCAGATGCAAGAGCGGTTTGGCAAGAAATCATCGATGCGCAAAGAGATGAATTGCGCGTTCATGAAAAATTGGATGGAAAAAACTTATACGATAAAATATTTGCTTTAGATCGTCAATTTTCTTTGGAGAATTATGACCAACGAAAGAACAAAGACCACATTCGTCAAATCATTGCAGCACATCAGTTTTGATAGAATATTCATGAAATTTAATATTGCTTAAATTGATTATGATATGCATGAAGAATCATCCTAAAAGAGAGTTTTCTCATCAATTCTATGTCAAAAAACGGCTTACCTTTGTTGATTGTAAATTTCAATTTTGAAAAAGTTTTCCAAAAAATTAAATGTCCAATTGATTGCTGAAATTTTCCAATCTTTTGGCATTGAGCACATCGTATTGTCTCCTGGTTCGCGAAATGGCGCTTTGGCGACGCATTTTAGCCATCATCCGAAATTCAAGACTTACAGCATAGTGGACGAAAGATCCGCAGGTTTTGTGGCTTTGGGCATGGCGCAGCAATTGAAAAAAACAGTCGTGGTTTGTTGTACTTCGGGTTCGGCTTTGGTCAATTATTATCCAGCGGTCACCGAAGCTTTTTACCAGAATATTCCTTTGATTGTTTTGTCGGCAGATCGTCCAGCAGCTTGGGTAGATCAATTTGATGGACAAACCATTCGCCAAAAAGAGGTCTTGGAAAAACATACCTATGCCAATATTCAATTGAATGAAAGTGAAGAAACGGAAGTGTTGACCGAGAATTTAATCGCTTTGAAAAAAGTAATTGCTACAAGCATGCATCAATCGGGACCAGTGCACATCAATATGCCTTTTTCTGAGCCTTTGTATGAATTTCAAGAAAATTTGGACATTCATTTTGAAGAAATGAAAATTGAAGTTCCATCCAAAAATCCGATTCATACTGAAGATTTGAGTGATTTATGGAATGGATCGGACAAAAAAATGGTGTTGGTCGGTTTGCAAGCGCCCAATCCTGAATTGAATGATTATTTGACGGAATTGGCAAAAGATGATTCTGTGGTGATTTTTACAGAAACGACTTCTAATTTGCACAGTGAACGTTTTTTTAACAAAATAGATGCAGTGATTTTTTCTTTGGATGAATTTCAAATGGAAAAATTGAAACCGACGATACTTCTAACGATTGGTCAAAATGTGGTTTCGAAAAAAATCAAAACCATGCTGAGAAGTCATTCGCCAGAACATCATTGGCATTTGGATCCATATTGGCAACCGGATACTTTTCAATGTTTGACGGAGAAAATCCCACACGATGCGGTTGATTTCTTGAAGGAATTTGTGCCAAAAATATTGAAACAACCTTCTGATTATTACAAAGAATGGCATCAAATCCGTCAAGAAAAAGAAGTGAAACAACAACTTTTTGCGCAAAATTGTGAATTTTCGGATTGGAAAGTTTTTGAAACCTTGGTTCAGCGTTTTCCCAAACAAACCAACATTCAATATGCCAATTCATCGGTGATTCGCTATGCGCAATTGTTCAATCATTCATTTGAAAATAAAATCAATGGAAATCGTGGTACAAGCGGGATTGACGGTTCGACATCCACAGCGATTGGTGCGGCGATGGTACAAGAAAACCAAACGATTTTGGTCACTGGTGACATCAGCTTTTTTTATGACAGCAATGCGTTGTGGAATGCGCATATTCCTAAAAACTTTAGAATTATTTTAATCAACAATGGTGGCGGGAATATATTTAAAATCATTCCAGGACCCGAAAATTCTGGCGTAGTCGAAAAAGTGTTTGAAACCCAGCATCATTTAACCGCTGAGCATTTGGCGAAAATGTTTGAATTCAATTATGAAGTGGTGGATAATTGGGAAGATTTGAACAGTGTTTTGAATGAATTTTATCAAGAAAGCGATCAACCAAAAATTTTGGAAATCAATACGACAAAAGTGGACAATGCTGCAATCATGAAAGCTTATTTCAAACTCTAAATGAATTCTTCTTTTCAACATAAAATCACTTATTTTTCGAAAAAAACGATTCAAAACATTGAATTGCCACAGAAATTTACTTTTCCTTTCTATTATTCGCCTCATCCGTTGACCGAATTGGCTGCGCGAGATTTGCAACATTATTTGGAAAATGAATTTGATAAAGACCATAATTTTGGTTTGGATTCGAAACAAAAAGGAACCGCCATTGGTAAAATGTTTGGCGTTTTGGTGGTACAAGATGCAGAAGGAAAAGTGGGGTATTTGTCGGCTTTTTCTGGAAAATTAGCAGGAACCAATGCACATGAGAAGTTTGTGCCGCCTGTTTTTGACATGTTGCAAGAGAATAGTTTTTTCCTTCAACAAGAAGAATTGCTGAATGCGATGAATCGAGAAATTGAAACCTTAGAAAAAGATGTTCATTATTTGAATGCAATCGATGAATATGAGCAGTTTTCAAAATTTTCAGCCGAAGCAATTTCAACCAAAAAAAAGCAATTAAAAGAAAATAAAGCAGAAAGAAAAAGGATCAGAACAACGCAACGATCCGTTTTGAATGCGATTGATTACCAAGAATTAGTGGAGGATTTGATCAAACAAAGTTACCGGGATCAACATGAATTGAAAGTTTTGGTTCAAAATCATCAACAGCAATTGTTGGCTCTAAAACAAAAAGTAGAATCGTTTACCCATCCCATCGAAACTTTAAAACAAAGTCGAAAAGAAAAGTCGGCAGCGCTTCAAAATCAATTGTTTGAACAATATGTTTTTTTTAATAACAAGCAAGAAAACAAATCTTTGGGAGCGATTTTTGGTGAAACTGTTTTTGAAAAACCGCCTGCTGGAGCAGGGGAGTGCGCTACGCCGAAATTGTTGCAATTTGCTTTTTTGCACCAATTGAAGCCTTTGGCATTTGCTGAATTTTGGTGGGGAGATTCGCCAAAATCTGAAATCCGAAAACACAAAAACTATTATCCCGCTTGCAGTGGAAAGTGCCGCCCGATTTTGAAGCACATGTTGTCGGAGATTGAATTGGAAGAAAATCCACTATTGGTCAATTTAGCAGCAGATAAACAAATTAAAATTGTGTTTGAAGATGCCGATTTGATGGTGGTCAATAAACCACATGAATTGCTTTCTGTGCCAGGCATCGAAATCCAAGATTCGGTTTATTCGCGTTTGCAAGATCTTTTGGATGGAGTTGAGCCTTTGATTGTGCACCGTTTGGATATGTCCACTTCAGGGTTGTTGGTCGTGGCGAAAAACAAAGAAGCACACAAAATACTTCAAAGACAATTCATTAAACAAACCGTGAAAAAACGTTATACCGCTTTGTTATCCAGAAAGTTGGAAAATGAAGACGGAGTCATTGATTTGCCGATGCGCATGGATCCTTTGGACCGACCAAGGCAATTGGTTTGTTTTGAAAATGGGAAAAAATCAAGAACCCTTTGGCAGGCGATTGAGAGAAATGAGCAAACGACAAAAGTTCATTTTTGGCCAATTACTGGACGCACACACCAATTGCGCGTACATGCTGCGCATGAAAAAGGACTGAATGCACCGATTGTTGGTGATGATTTGTATGGTGAAATTTCCGAACGTTTGTATTTGCATGCAGGTTTTTTGGAATTTCAACATCCGACTTCATTGGAAACTTTGACCTTTGAAGTAGCGGCGGATTTCTAATTTAATTCTTTACTTTTGGGCTTTAATTTCAATTCATGCCATCGAAAAAATCAAAGCCAAGAATCATCATTTCTGTTATCAATAATTTTGAAAATGACCAACGCGTTCAGAAAGTTTGTCATTCTCTTCAGAAATTCGGCTATGAAATTGAGGTGATTTGCAGTAGTTTACGGGCTGAACCGCAATTGGATTTTCCTTATAAAATTCATGTATTGAAATTGTCTGCACACCAAGGAATGAAAATGTACTTGAACTACAATTGGCAACTTTTTTGGAAATTAAAGAAGATCAGCAGAAAAAACGACATTCTTTTGGCGAATGATTTGGATGCACTTTTGCCCAATTATTTATGGCACAAATGGAGAAAAAACGCATTGGTGTACGATAGTCATGAGATTTTTTCGGAAATGCCCAGTTTACAAAATAGGACTTTGAAAAAGAAATTCTGGAAAACCTTGGAGTCTTTGATAGTTCCTCAATTGAAGCATTTTTATACGGTGAGTCATTCGTATGCCAATTGGTTTGAAGAAAAATACAAAGTTCGTCCAGAGGTAATTCGAAATGTACCGATTGTTAAAGCCCTTGTTGAAGAAGAATTGACCGTTCAATTGCCTGAAATAAATTCTTCAGAAAAGTTGATCATTTACCAAGGTGCGGTCAATTATAGCCGTGGAATTGATAAAATGATTCAGTCGATGACTTTAATTGAACAAGCGCAACTCTGGATTTTAGGTGATGGTCCCAAACGAAAGGAATACGAACGTTTGACAGCTGACTTGAATTTGACCGATAAAGTCAAGTTTTTAGGAAATTTGAAACCAATGCAATTGAAGTTGGTTACGCCCAAAGCAGATCTGGGTTTGAGTTGGGAAGAGGACAACGGCGTAAGTTATCGGTATGCTTTGCCCAACAAAATTTTTGATTATACTCATGCTGGTGTGCCAATTTTGGGAACCAACTTGCCCGAAATCAAGCATACAATCGAAGAATATGGTTTGGGACAAGTGATAGAAAGCCATGAAATAGCACATTTGGCTTCGAAAATCAAAGAAATGTTAGCTGAAGGAAAAGAAAAATACCGTCTTAACTTAAAGAACGCGGCCCAAGTATTGAATTGGGACAATGAAGAACAACGATTGCTGAAAATATATCAGTCCATTCGATCAAACAGCCGAACTGCGTAAAGTAGCATGAGTCGTTTATCTATAGATTGAACCTTCAATTGCAAGAATTCATTTCACTTTCTATAGATGTGAAAACTTAAATTGGGATTCAATATGCCTATTTTCGATAAGTTGCGGTCATTTGAGTTAGCTTCAATTGAATGCATTTGATGGGAAAACTTGATTCTACCATATAAAACAGCGTAACACATTTGATTCAAATAGGTAAAATAGTATTTTTCTATTTTTTTTTATCAAAAGTTACTCAATAGTTAAAAAAGCGTATTATATTTGTTATCCTTCTCAGTTGAGAGAAGTAGGTGTAAAAGGAAGTTCATTGTATTCAATTAGGTTTTAGTGTTTTGCGAATTATTTCAAAATTAATTCAAAAATAACTCCAAAATAGTTTGGATATATGAACGAACTATTTACCTTTGCACCCGCTTTGAATGAGAGAAGCGGTGTGAAGTTCGGCAGTAGAGATGCTGCTATAAGGATTGAAAAAAGGGGATTAGAAAAGCTTTTAAAATAATTTTTCAAATTTTATTTGCTAGATTAAAAAAGTTAATTACCTTTGCACCCGCTTTGAATGAGAGGCGAAAATGAGAAGTTCATTGTAAGAATAATAAGATAGAAGAAAAAAGAGCCTAGATAATAGAACGGTCAATTTTACGAGGCAGGATATTAATGATTCGGAGTCAAAATATTTACAATTTTTAA
>DATJBZ010000016.1:0-45580 GCA_035515075.1 Moheibacter sp.
TTTCGAGTTGGGTCACATAAAACAACAACAAAACCAATGATATGACTATCAAACCGATCCATTGCCCAGAGGTCAAGCTTTGATTCTCTTTAAAGGCTTGGGCGATTGGTCGAAATACCGACAAACCAACCACCAACAATAGCAACCACAACCACCATTGGGTGAATTTCTGTTTTTCGTGGAAATAAATTTTGTTCATTTTTTTACTGGGTTGAATTCAATCCATTGAACTTACAATTATTTTGTCACATACCTAGCATTTGAAATTATATTTCCCATCCGCCTAACTTCCAACACATTCAAAATACCCATTTATTTCAAGAAGGCAAAAAAAAGACCTCATTGGGTTGTAGTCAATTTGTTTTATATTTGGTGCTGTCATGAAATATCTTTTTTCAATTCTGATGGCTTGTTGGGGCGGGACTTTTTTAGCTGCTCAGCAATGGGCATTGATCGATTCCATTCAACTCGACCCCAACGATTTGATTACGGATTTCGATTCGGATGATTTCAACAATTTGTACTATGTTCGAAATTATTCAGAATTGGTCAAAATCGATGCAGACCACCAGAAAAGAACGCAATTTTCCAACCGAAACTTATTGGAACAACTCAATGTGCAAAATATTTTACAAATCACACTTCGTTCAGGTTTGTTCAATTTGTTGATTTTAGACAATCACCTCAATTTGATCCAAGATGCCATTCGTTTTCCCATTGAAGGCAACTTCTCGCCCACTTTGACTGCTTTGGTGGACAATAATTTTTTGTGGGGTTTTGATCCTGTGCTTCAAAAATTGGTGCTGTGGAATTACCAAGAACAGCACATCACACGACAATCTACGTTATTGAGTGGCAAAACCCAACACGGTCATTTCAGTCATCTTTTTTACCAAAACAACCAAATTTATTTGGTCAGTGCAGACAGCATTTTACAATTTGACGAATATGCTGTACTGGAAAAAATTTATCCGATACCGAAGTTTGACCAAATTACTTTAAAGAATCATATTTTTTATTATTCAGCAGCGGACAAATTGTTTCAATTCGCTTTGGCTGACCAATCGACTACTGCCTTGAATTTGGACCGTTCGTTGGATTTTTTCTCCATCAATTTGCCCTATCTATTTGGTTCGAAGGCAGGCGTTATTTATATTTACAAAATCCTAAAATCAGAATAAAATGCATATCGCAATTGCTGGAAATATTGGCGCTGGAAAAACAACCTTGACCCAATTGTTGGCCAAAAACTTCAATTGGAAAGCACAGTATGAAGCTGTTGACAACAATCCTTATTTGGATGATTTTTACAACGACATGGAAAAGTGGTCGTTCAATCTTCAAATTTACTTTTTGGGCAGTCGTTTCAACCAAATCAAAGAAATCAGAGAAAGTGGGTTGGACATCATTCAAGACCGAACCATCCATGAAGACGCGCATATTTTCGCCAACAACTTGCACGACATGGGTTTGCTGATGACGCGGGATTATGAAAATTATTTGACGGTTTTTAATTTGATGAATTCGTTTGTACAAGCTCCTGATTTATTGATTTACTTGCGTGCATCCATCCCGACTTTGGTCCAACAAATTCAAATGCGTGGCAGGGATTATGAAAGCTCGATCAGCATTGACTATTTGAGCCGTTTGAACGAAAAGTACGAAAGTTGGATAAAGACCTATGACGAAGGTAAATTACTGATCATCGATGTAGACAATTTGGACTTTGTCAACCGCCCAGAAGATTTGAGTTTGATTTACGACAAGGTGGATGCGGAAATCAATGGCTTATTTTAAAGAATGAGTCGAATTTTACACATTGAATGGCATCAACATTCAATTCAAAAAACAAAAAAAGAGCGTTAAAATTACCTTTAACGCTCTTTTCTCTTTTTATAATAAGGATTTTACATTCCTACTCCTTCTGAATCAAAGTCTTCGCTTTGTGCTTTTTGTTCCGCCCTTCTTTGTTCTCTTTTCGATTGGTTGAATCGATAAGAAAGCGTGACATTGACCGAACGAACGCCCCAACGGAATTCTCTATCGATATAGAAATCTTCACCATAAGATTTCATTTTCATCCCGCGTGTATTAAACACATCCCTTACACCTGCTGTGATGGTCGCATTGTCATTCCAAAAATCTTTGCTCAATGAAAAATCTACGCCATACATTGGTTTTCTTTCAGAATGGGCCGTTTTGCTACCACCTCGGTACATCCCTGAAAGCTGCAAATTGAATTTTGAAGGCAATGTAAAAGTATTGCTCAATCGTCCAAACCAACTGAATCCATCACCATCAAAACTGGTGGTTCTAATTACAGTTTCTCCATTTGAATTCTCCAATTCTTGGCGGTATTCTCCTTCTGTTTTGTAACCAAATAAATTGACATTCCCCATCACGTTCCACCATTTTGCCGGACGAACAGTGAAGGTCAAATCTCCACCAAAACGTTCATCTGTTCCCACGTTGATCGGCGTAGAAATCAAAGCACCTTCTGCATTGATCGTTTGAAAGCGTTGGATGTTGTCTTTGGTGCGAGAATAGTACACATTGGGCGTCAACATCAACTTTCCGATTTTCATTACATAAGAAACTTCGTACGAATCGGTATATTGTGGGTTCAAATCCGGGTTTCCAATGCGCATGTTTCGGTTGTCAGCATAAGATGAATAAGGGATCAAATCCCAACCGCTTGGACGTCGAACTCTTCGGCTATAGCTCGCTTGCAATTGTGCATTGTCATTGAATTCATAATTCAAAAACAAACTTGGAAAGAAATCCACATAATTCTTGGTCGTCGTATTGTGGTTCAAAATTGACTTCACGGTGATATCTGAGTTCTCCATTCTCAAACCTGCAAAAAACGAAAAATCACCAAACCCTTGCCCATATTGCGCATAAGCAGCATAAATATTTTGACGGTAATCCGTTCTATTGAAAAATTCTGGCACAGCCACCCATTCGTCATTGTGCAATTGGTCCACTTTAAAGTCCGTCAAAAAGTTAGTAAATTCTCCCCTTGCTCCCAATTCCAAACGCCCTTTCTCTCCAAATGGATAGGCATAATCCGTGGTCATGATCACTGAATTTCGGTATTCGTTGTTCAATGCATTTTCTGTGGTCGCAATCGATGGTCCATTTTCATAAAACATTCCATTTTCTTTCTTTTCCGAATAATTGGCACGCACATCCACATTCAATTCGTGTCCACGGTCAAACTCATGTTTGTAATTGAAATTCCCTTCGACATGGTAACTGTCGTCCAATTCATCTTGTGAACGCAATGACTCTGTCACCAACACCATGTCTTGATCATAATCATCGTAGTAAATGTTCGATTGATTTTTGTTGTCACCATTTCTGAAACTTCCTGAAATACCAAAAGTGTTTTTTTCATCCAAGAAAAATTCAGTTCCTAACAAACCGTTAAATCCTTGTCTGATCCAATTTCCTTTGCCATCCATTTTTTCATAATTCGGCACGCGGTTTTCGTCAAAACGCGTGGTCATTGAATTCCTTCTATTTTCTCTGTCCGCATATCGGTAACCAAAATTGGTGAAATGATTCCATTTTCCTGTTCGGTAATTCAAATTCACAGAACCACCCACAGTCGTTGGCGTTCCACCATTCAAATTCACAGAACCATTCAATCCTTTCAATTTTCCTTTTTTCAAAACAATGTTGATGATACCAGCTGCTCCTTCCGCTTCAAATCGCGCAGATGGATTCGTGATTACTTCTACTCGGTCCACAATGTCCGCGGGTAAATTTTGCAAAGCTTGTGCAGGATCGGACATACCAATCAAAGAGGATGGCTTTCCATCGATCAAAATACGCACATTCTCATTTCCTCTCAGACTTACATTTCCTTCGCCATCGACCTGAACAGAAGGCACATTGTCCAAAGCATCAGACAAAGAGCTTCCTTTGGCCATCGCATCTTGTGACATATCGTAAACTTTTTTGTCCAACTCCATTTTGTACAACGCATTGCTACCCGTAATAGTTGCAGTCGCCAAGGCAACGACCTGATCCTCCTTCAAAACAATGGTTTCCAATTGAATATTTTTGGTAATCGACACTTGCTTTTCGAAAGTAGTTCCAGAAAATGACTCGATGAACAACAAATAATCCCCAGCAGAAATGTCCAAAGAAAACTCTCCTTTTTCATTGGTATAATCCTCGACCAACACATCAAAAGTGCTTGGATTTTGTAAAGAAACAAAGGCAAATTCCTGTGGGACATTTTGCGCATCAGTCACTTTTCCTTTGACTTGATAATTTTGTGCCAATGCAAAAAGCATTGTAAATGTAAAAATTGTAGTAAGAATTTTTTTAATTAACATCATATGATTTAAAATTTTCAATAAAAATGCCTTCAAAAATAGAAGGCATAGCTAAACAGTTATTTTGAAATATTTATTGAGACAATTTGTTTTCCGCAGCCATTTGCGCTTGCTTCCTTTTCTCAACCAAATTATCGTATTTGTCCAACTGACCTTTGGTCAATACAGCACGCATCTCCAATCGCTCTTCTTCAGACAATTGGTTCAATTGCTCTCTCGTTGCCGTTGAACGAATGGCTACTTTCTGTTCTCCGTACTTTTCAGAAATTGCCAAAATGGATGCTTTTTGTGCTTCCGAAAGGCCCAATTCGATGACCATTCGGTCCAAATTATTGACTTTTCTTTCCAATTGCTGTGCAGGAGCTTCCTGCATTTCTGTTTTTTGTTGGGCATTTGAAATCCCAGTAAACACCAGAAAAACAACAATCCATGCTATTTTTTTCATATCGTAAAAGTTGAAAAATTTATCTGCCAATAATAAACCAATAATATCAATTGTACTGATAAGTTTTTGTTAAACTTTAATAAGCTTTAGCAAAAAGCACTTTGAACTGTGCTGGTTTTCCAGAATAAAAATCCACTTTCCCTGTCAAATCCACTTCATCAAACGGAATACAACGGATCGTCGCTTTGGTTTCTTGTTGAACTTTCGCTTCCGTTTCATCGTCACCGTCCCAATAAGCTGAAACAAATCCACCTTTCCCTTCCAGTACTTCTTTGAATTCGTCATAAGTTTCTACTTCCGTAATGTGATCGTCTCTGTACTGTTTGGCTTTTTGAAAGATATTTTCTTGCATTTCATCCAATTTCAACACGATATTGTCTGCCAAACCATCCAATGGCTCAAATGATTTTTCCATGGTGTCTCTTCTTGCCATTTCCACTTGCCCATTTTCCAAATCTCTCGGTCCAATGGCAATTCGCAACGGCACACCTTTCAATTCATATTCATTGAATTTCCAACCTGGTTTGGTTTGGTCATCATCGTCATATTTCACAGCAACATTTTTGGCTTTCAATTCTGCTACCAAATTTTTGGCGACTTCGTCCACAGCCAAGCGCTGCTCTTCATTGCGGTAAATCGGCACAATCACCACTTGAATCGGCGCCAATTTTGGTGGCAAAACCAATCCAAAATCATCAGAATGCGTCATGATCAACGCACCGATCAAACGGGTAGAAACGCCCCAAGAAGTAGCCCAAACGTGTTCTAACTTTCCTTCTGCAGTCGCAAACTTCACATCAAACGCCTTGGCGAAGTTCTGTCCCAAAAAGTGAGAAGTTCCCGCTTGCAAAGCTTTTCCATCTTGCATCAAAGCCTCAATGCACAAAGTCTCCACCGCACCTGCAAAGCGTTCGCTGGGAGTTTTCTTTCCTTTGACCACTGGAATCCCCATGAAATTTTCAGCAAACTCAGCATAAACCTCCAACATTTGGTTCGTTTCAGCCATGGCTTCATCGCTTGTCGCATGCGCCGTATGTCCTTCTTGCCAAAGGAATTCAGCCGTTCTCAAAAACAAACGCGTTCTCATTTCCCAACGCACCACGTTGGCCCATTGGTTGATCAAAATCGGCAAATCTCTGTAAGACTGTATCCAATTTTTATAGGTACTCCAAATGATCGCTTCGGACGTAGGACGCACCACCAATTCTTCTTCCAATTTGGCTTGAGGATCCACCATCAATTTCCCAGGATTGTCTGGATCGTTTTTCAAACGATAGTGGGTCACTACAGCACATTCCTTAGCGAAACCTTCTGCGTTTTTCTCTTCTGCCTCAAACAAACTTTTGGGTACAAACAAAGGAAAGTAAGCGTTTTGGTGTCCTGTTTCTTTGAACATTCGGTCCAATTCTGCTTGCATTTTTTCCCAAATTGCATAGCCATAAGGTTTGATCACCATACAGCCTCGTACTTGAGAATTCTCAGCCATACCCGTCTGGGTGACCAATTCGTTGTACCATTTTGAATAATCTTCGCTTCTTGCGGTCAGTTTTGCCATTTTATTTCATTGATTATTGGAATTAAACTTATTTTGTTGGCACAAATATTGCCATATTTGTAATATATTGTACCACCTTTCGAGCATCATGCATGATGCATCTCGGGTGCAAATTTATAAATTACTAACAGTAAAATGATAAAAATGAGCAAAGTTTACTTAATTCCTAAAAAAACCTTCCATTATCTGGGCGTTTTGATCTTGATGATGGGAGTCGCTTCGTGTGCTTCCACTCAGTCCACCGCTGCTGTGAGTGGCGAAACTGATGGAATTTACTACAGTCCTTCCAAAGACGGGCAAGTCGGTGCTCAAACCATGGGTTCAAGCAACAATTATGACATTCAAGTAGGCAGTCCTTATTTTGATGAAAAAGGCAATGGCGCAGAAGATTTTTATTATGATGAAAACACTTCGAACGCAAGCAATGCCCAACAAAATACAGCTGGCAACATCAACATATACAACAATGGAAGCAGTTTGTACACCACCAATACTGGCAATTCAAACTGGGGAAGATACGATGGTTTAGACATTACCATCAACAATTATGGTTCATATGGATATGGCTGGGGTTCTCCTTTTTGGGGAATGAATTACGGTTATTTTGGTTTGAGCTGGGGATGGGGAGGTTATTATGGATTTAGCCCTTACCGCTATTGGGGTTACAACCCTTATTATTGGGGATATTATCCACACTATCACCATGGATATTACGGTGGCTACTATGGAGGATATTATGGTGGATACTACAACAATTACTATGGTGGATATCCTGGTTATTACTACAGAGGAAATGCTGTTCATTCTGGCGTGAGACCTGGTTCTAATTTGGCTTATGGTTCTAATTACAGAAACAATGCTTACAGAAGCAATCCTGCTTACAACAACATCAATCGCTCAGTAAGAACAAGCAGTAGCAATGTCAGAAACAACAATGTTAGAAACGACAATTCCAACAATGCTTTGAACGGAAACAGAGCCGTTAGAAGCACCCGCACTGTGGACCAAGGCGTTTCAAACCAAGGAAATGTAAGACAACCATCTGGCAATGTTCGCACCAATTCAAACACGATAAATCCAGGGGCAAACATCAGACAGAACAACAACCAAGGCAACGTACATCCAACGCGTCCTATCCGTGCGACACCTCCAGAGAACGTGAGACCTAACACGCCGATTCGTACGCAACAAAATTCACCGATACGTGTACAACAAAATACACCTCAAATTGACAGAGGTAGTGTGAATCAGCCTACACGCAACAACACGCCCAACATTCGCAACAACAGCAATGCAGGGCAGCAAAGAAATTCAGCACCTTCTATGCGCAACAATTCAACGCCAAACATGAGATCTTCGGGTGGCATGAACAGTGGCGGAATGAGAAGCTCAGGAAGCGGCGTTCGAAGTTCGGGAGGCTCGATGAGAAGATAACAATGATACCGAGAGCCTATTGAATCAATAGGCTCTTTTTTAATTTCTATAATTTTATTACAACATGAAAAAAATATTTGCAGGACTCATCATTTGTGCAAGTGGAGCCTTATCTGCCCAAGTCGTACAAAATTTGAATTCAATCGGTGCCTATAGCAACGACCTTAACGCTGGAAGCGCAAGGTACATCGGAATGGGTGGCTCCATGGGTGCTTTGGGTGGAGACCTTTCATCCACGGAACAAAACCCCGCTGGATTGGCTGTCGCCATCACCTCAGATGTCAATGTCACCATGGGCATCAGTTCTTTCAAAAACGAATCAAAATTTGGCCAAACTCACAACAGCAAGGACAACGCCTTCAATTTTCAAAATTTTGCAGGAACCTTCGTTTTTCACAATGATGCAGGACCATGGAATCGTTTTTCAATTGGGCTAAAATATTCAGAAGAAAGCTTGGACAATTGGATCAATTTAGGAAGAAATGACAAAATTACCGGTACCTTTCTGACCAATGAGAATCCAGACGAATACACCACTTATATCATGGATGGCTACCAAGATTTGGTCGAAGGTTACAAAAGCAAAACCACTTTGGATTTTGGCGCCAGCTACAAAGATCAATTGTATTTGGGATTGGGCTTTAACTTTCATGATGTGCGTTACAACAACTATGTCGTTTTTGATGAAGACACCAACGGCAGTGTTTTCCGCTATGATTTGAACGGCACACCTTACGCAACAAGAGCCACTGGCATTTCATTGAGCGCAGGGGTCATTGGAAAAATCCAAGACAATTTCCGTTTGGGATTGGCTTACCACAGTCCAACTTGGTACAGCAATATCGAAGAAAACTATTATGCTGATTTGCAGTTGGGCGAAAATAACTTCAAATACGATTATTACTACAGCGAGTACGACCGAAATTCCAACAATCGCTTGGTGGCAAGTGCCGCTTGGGTATTTGGAAAGTCTTTGGCCTTGAACGCGGATTATACTTACCACATGAATGGTTCAACCCAATTCAAACCCAAACGCTCCTTCAATGAAACCAATCAATTCATCGATGACCAAATCAAAAACAGCAGCGAAATCCGATTGGGTGGAGAGTACAGAATTGACAAATTCAGATTGCGTGCGGGATACAATTATGTTGAAACACCTTTTGAAGAAGCGAATTTGGTGTCTGATTTGGGCTATGGCGTTGTCAACAACAACCATTTCTCCAACATCATTCAAGGAGACGTCAATCGTTTCAGCTTCGGAGCAGGCTATGACTTTGGCGGTTTCTACCTCGATGCAGCTTACCAATTCCAAAACCAAAAATACAATTATGTGTTTGGCAATGCGGACTACATCGACTATGACAGTGGAGAGAATACCGTTTATTACGCCACTTTACCGATGAATGCCGACCACAATTATGTGGCTGAGATTAAAAACAAAAAAGGATTGTTTTTATTGACCATGGGATGGCAGTTTTAATTGCATCCGTATTTTAAAAGAAAAAGGACGACTGTTTTCAAACAATCGTCCTTTTTTTATGTTCTTTTATGGGAATTAATTCGAATAATTTGGTGCTTCTTTTGTAATCACCACGTCATGCGGATGGCTTTCATTCAAACCTGCATTGGTAATTTTAACAAATTTACCATCTTTAATCAAGGACTCAATCGTTGGCGTGCCGCAATAGCCCATTCCCGCTCTCAAACCTCCACAAAGCTGATAAACCACTTCTGACAAAAGCCCTTTGTAAGGCACTCTTCCTTCGATTCCTTCTGGCACCAATTTGTTGGCATCCGATTGGAAATAACGGTCCTTGCTTCCTCTTCTCATCGCAGACAAAGACCCCATGCCTTGGTACGCTTTGAACTTTCTGCCTTGATAAATTACTTCTTCACCTGGCGCTTCTTCAGTTCCTGCAAATAAACTTCCGATCATCACGCAGTTTGCTCCTGAAGCAATTGCTTTGACAATGTCTCCAGACAATTTGATCCCACCATCCGCAATCACCGAAACATTTTGGGTATGCGCATATTCATACACATCATAAATCGCTGACAATTGTGGTACACCCACACCAGCAACGACACGCGTGGTACAAATCGAACCTGGACCAACGCCTACTTTCAGTACATTGGCGCCTGCATCGATCAAATCTTTGGCCGCTGCCGCAGTGACAATATTTCCACCAACAATGTCCAAATTTGGGAAGGCATGTCGCACTTCTTTGACTTTGTCAATCACGCCTTTGGAATGACCGTGTGCAGAATCCAACGCGATAATGTCTACGCCTTTGTTGACCAAAGCTTGAATTCTTTCTAAACTTTCTGCACCTACTCCAATTCCTGCTCCTACTCTCAACCTTCCTCTATCGTCTTTGCACGCATTCGGAAATTCAGTCAAATTGTCAATGTCTTTGATCGTGATCAAACCAATCAATTTGTTTTCTTTGTCGACTATGGGCAATTTCTCTACACGGTTTTTTAACAAAATGTCTTTTGCCTTGTTCAAATCCGTATCTATATCTGAAGTAATGATGTTTTCCTTGGTCATCACATCCTCTACAATCTGATCCATATTGCTTTGATAACGGATGTCACGGTTGGTAATGATTCCGACCAAAGTTCGGTCTTCTTCAATCACTGGCAATCCAGAAATCCTGTATTTTTGCATCAATGCTGCTGCATCGCTCAATTTATGGTGTCTTGACAAAGTGATAGGATCTGAAATCATGCCGTTTTCCGAACGTTTCACCGCATCTACTTCGGCAGCTTGCTCTTCAATGGACATGTTTTTGTGAATGAAAGAAAGTCCACCTTCTCTGGCAAGAGCAATGGCCAATTTGGACTCAGAAACTGTATCCATGGCAGCAGAAACCAAAGGAATGTGCAACTGAATTTTATCTGTCAAACGGGTTTTTAAAGAAACTTGGTTGGGCAAAATCTCTGAATAAGAGGGCACCAAAAGGACGTCATCAAAGGTGATTGCGTCTTGAATAATTTTGTTGAATAAAGGCATTGCTTTTTGCCATGCAAATTTAAACAAAAAAATGGGCAATTGCTACTTTCCTTGAAATTAGTTTCATTTTTCTTGGATGGGATGGGATAAATTTCTTGTTTTTTGAAAGAGTTAAGGGTTGCATACGATAAATGTTCTTATTTTCGCATGATAAAATTTAAACAATGAATCAATCTTTCAAAAAGTGGAATCAAATCATTGGTTTCTTGTTATTCATCCTTGCATCTTTGGTTTATTTGCTGACCATGGAAAGAGAATTGAGCTTCTGGGACTGTGGAGAATACATCGTATCCTCTGCCAAATTAGGAGTAACACACGCACCTGGTGCAGCCACTTTCCAATTGATTGGTGCAGTTTGGTCTGGATTGGCCTTTGGTGACGGCAGCAAATATGCGATTTTGATCAATGCCATGTCCGCCGTTTGCAGTGGCGCCACCATACTGTTTTTATTTTGGACGATTACTCATTTTGCCAGAAGAATGTTTGTGGTGACCAAACCCAAAGAAATCATTGCAGATAGCTTAAACGCATCTCTTTCAACTGCACAAACGTACATCGTTTTGGGCAGTGGAATCGTTGGAGCGACTGCTTTCATGTTCAGCGACACCTTCTGGTTTTCAGCTGTCGAAGGAGAAGTCTATGCCATGGCATCGATGTTTACGGCGCTCTTGATTTGGTTGGGCTGTAAATGGGAAGAAGAAAAGGACAAGACACGCGCTGACAAATGGTTTTTATTGATTTCCTTGATAATCGGTTTGTCCACTGGCGTTCACTTGATGGTTATTTTAGCGATTCCATTGGTGTGCTATTTATATTATATTAAAAACTACCAATTCACCCTCAAAAGCTTTTTGATTGCCAATGTGTTGACTGCTGTCTTTTTAGGTTTTGTGTTCAAATTTTTGTTTGAATTCGTGATGACATTTTTCGGAAAAACAGAAGTTTTTGTGGTCAACAACTTCAATTTACCTTTCAATTCTGGAACTTTTGTAGCCGCAGTCATTTTGGCATTGGTATTCTATTTTGCTTTAAAATTTTCAACCAAATACAATTGGCGCATAGCCAACACCTTGATATTATCGACTTTGTTCATGATCATCGGTTTCTCCGCTTGGTTGATGATTCCCATTCGTGCCAACGCCAATCCACACATGAACTTGAACGATCCAGACACCGCTTTGGGCATGTTGGATTATTTCAACCGGGTGCAATACGGGGACTGGCCAACGACTTATGGACAGACGTACACTGCCTACATCGCTGAAGATGGCATCGCTTATAATGCCGACGGAAGTAGCCAAACCAAAATTACAGGAGCCAATTACGTCAAAAACAGAACCTTGAACAAATACGTCAAAGTTTCGGATAGAAAAGCACAAGTTTTTGGTAAAAACCATATCAAGTTTTTGCCAAAAATGTTCTCGAGCGATCCTGCTGTGATGGAAAATTATGCAGCCATGTATGGTTTCCCTGAATTTTCGATCAATCCTGCTTTCTTTTCAGACTACAGTGACCATGCAGAAATTCGCGCACAAAAAAGACAAATTGCCGAAAAGCAATTCAGCCTATTGATACAGAAAAAAAATGATGGCAGTTTGAGAATTGCTGATTTAGAAAAAAACGCAGAACTCCTTACCATCGAGCCTCCCACTTTTGGTCAACAACTCAATTACTTGGTTGATTTCCAATTGGGCTATATGGGCTTCCGCTATTTTATGTGGAATTTCTCTGGCCGTCAAAATGACTGGGAAGGAAGCAAACAGGTGACCCGTGGAAATTGGATTTCTGGCATTCCATTCATTGACAATGCCCGTTTGGGGGATCAATCGAAATTGCCTGCGAAATTCAAAGACAACAAAGCCAGAAACACTTATTTCATGTTGCCCTTGCTCTTGGGATTGATTGGATTCATCGTGCAATTGAACCGAAATGTGGTGCATTGGTGGGCGATTTTGTCGGTATTTTTATTGACCAGCGTCGGCATTTTATTCTATACCAGTGTCAAACCTTTTGAACCCAGAGAACGAGATTATGCCTTGGTGACTTCATTTTATGCTTTCGCCATTTGGATTGGTTTGGGCGTTCAAGGAATTTATTTGTTGATCAAACAATTCAAAAAGAAAGCTCTGTCTCCAAAAATTGCTTTGGCGATCTCAGCTTTGTGTTTGAGCGTACCGATTTTGATGGGCTTCCAAAACTGGGATGACCATGATCGCTCCAAAAGAGAAGGCGCCTATGCTTTGGCTTACAACTATTTAAAAAACTTAGACCAGAACGCCATTTTGTTCGTTTATGGCGACAACGATACTTATCCTTTGTGGGGATTGCAGGAAACGGAAAACTTCAGAGATGATTTGAAATTGGTGAATTATACGCTTTTGGGCGCACCTTGGAACATTGAACAAAATTTAAGAAAAACTTACAATGCCGCGCCATTGCCTTCGGATTTGAAACCAGAAGATTATCAATTGAATACCAATGACCAGATTTTTGTCGTGGCGGGGAATATCCGTTCGAACTTTGAGGAATTAAAAAGCATCATTCGTCCTGACGCCGAGTTGACTTTGGCTGAAATCATGCAATTGCCTTCGGAGGAAATCAGCCAATATTTGATTGATCCAAACTATGACCCAGCAGGCATCAAAGAGTTTTACCAAAAAATTCAACCTTTTGAGCAATTCGTCATCAAAGACAGTATGACGGCGAAAGAAGCTTTTGACTTTTTGATGGACAATAAAAATCCATCGAAAATAGCATTGTCCAAGCATTTTGGTTATCCAATTGGTGCAGTCAATTATTTGCCTGTGGACAAAATCATCGTGCCTGTCAACAAGGAAAACGCCATCAAATATGGTATCGTTGACGCAAAAGACAAGGAGTTGATCGAGGATTACATCACTATCAACATCACTTCGAGACAATTGTACAAATCAGAATTTTTGATGATTTCGCTTTTTGCTGCTTACAATTGGGACCGTTCGATTTATTTCAGTGGTGGAGGAATTTCCGATCCAGCCAATATTTTCTGGTTGGGCGATTATTTAGAAAACAATGGATTTACTTATAAATTCATTCCGATCAAAACGCCCTTTGGCAAAAACGGAAAATTGGGTCGCAGCAATACCGATAAAATGTATGCGAATTTCAATGACATGATTTGGGCAAATTACAATTTGGACCGCGCTTCATTCTCCAATACCGACCGAAATTACACCAATACTTACCGAAATATCGGCAGCCGATTGGCGCAAGATCTCATCGAAAGAGGCGACCGCGAGAAAGCCAAAGAAGTGCTGGACAAAGTGATGGAAATGATTCCTGACCAACCGAGATATGACTACGGATTGGGCTTGGATCGAATTTCACAATTGTACAACCAAATCGGCGAAAAAGAAACCGCTGCTCAATTATTGAAAACCACCAAAGATCGTTTGGTTGAGAAAATCAACTTCTATGAAAGTTTGCCACAGCATTTGAGGTATACCGTTGGCTCTGAATTGTCTGAAGCCAGAAGTGATTATGCATTGATGGTCTATGGACAAGTTGCTGCTTTGTTGGAAAAATCGGATACAGCCGCTGCTTTGAAATTATTTGATGCAGAATTTCAACCGATCAGAGAAAAGTTAATTCAATCCTACCAACAAATGAAACAAAACAATCCTGAAGTTTCTCAAAGAAACATCGATGGGCAGATCAGTTTCATCAGTGAACTTTTGGGCATTGCGGACATGATTGATACGGTTTATGCCGAAAAACAAACAGACGAAATTTATACTATTTTAACCCAAGACAAATAACAATTCTATTCAAAATGAGAAAAACAATGCTCACAATTTGCCTGATGACGATGGCAATATTCACGGTTCAAGCGCAAGAAGGTTTAAAAGCAGAAGGACACATCGGTGCGATGATGGGAGATGCTTCCGATTATTTCGGACTCAACATCGGCGCGAGTGTTTCTTATCTTTATCCTGTGATGGACAACCTGCATTTGGGAGGAATGGCGGGATTGGACTTATTCACTGGAAAAGACATCCCCAATACAGGCACCAAATTGAAAGGAATGACGCTTTTACCAGTCGCCTTCAGTGCACAATATGACTTTGATGAAAACTTTTTTGCTGGAGCAGATGTCGGTTATGGTTTGAGTTTAAGCAAAGACTACAAAGGCGGCTTTTTGTTTCAACCCAAAGGCGGATGGCAAAATGAATTCTTCCAAGTTTTCGCTTATTTCAAAAGCATTTCCAACAGCTTGGATGTGGATCCAACGTACAGGAATTTCAACAGCGTCAACGCCATTGGTGTAGGTGCGGCTTACAAATTCTAAAAAAATCTTATTGAACGAAATCAAAAAAAGTCGGGAGAAAATTCTTCCGACTTTTTTGTATGTTTTATTGGTGTTTTTTACCCTTAGAACTCAGCACGCTGGCGAACGGCCTCAAACATGAATACGCCACAAGCGACAGAAACATTCAAAGAAGAAGTTGTTCCAAACATCGGCAACTTGACAATTTTATCTGAAGCTTTCAATAAATCATTGGAAATCCCATCTTCTTCACTGCCCATCACAATTGCTGTTGGCAAAGTATAATCTGCATCGTAAATATAATCCACTGCTTTTTCCGTTGCGCTGACAATTTGAATGCCTGAATTTTGCAAAAACTGTATGGTTTTTTTCAAATTTTCTTCTTTACAAACTGGAATATTGTACAAAGCACCTGTGGATGTTTTTACCGCATCTGCATTGACCGAAGCAGATCCTTTGTGTGGAATGATGATTGCATCCACCCCCACACATTCGGCAGTCCGAGCAATCGCGCCAAAGTTGCGCACATCACTCACTCGGTCCAAAATCAACAACAATGGATTTTTTCCTGCCTCATAAATTTGTGGCAATAAATTGTCGATTTGATGAAATTCAATGGGCGAAAGAAAAGCAAAAACACCTTGGTGGTTTTTTCGGGTCAATCGGTTCAACTTTTCAACCGGAACATATTGGGTCGGGATTTCATAATCGCGCATCAATTGACGCAATTCAGAAAAAATATCGCCTTGCAAACCTTTTTGAACAAATAATTTATCGATGGTTTTCCCAGCCTCAATCGCTTCGATAATGGGGCGCAATCCAAAAATGCCTTTTTCTTTTTCTTTCATACGGGCAAAGATAATGATTTGGGAATAATCAGTTAAAATTTAACCCGATGAAAAAAGTGACCTTTACGTTTTTAAATCACAGTCTTAGTAATGATTATAAAAAATGCTTAGATTTACTAATTATCATAAACTAATTTAACACATGAAAAAGTTTTTTTTATCCATCTTGTTGATGTTGGCAAGTTCTTCTTTGGTGTTTTCTCAAAACATTATTTCAGAGAAAACGACAAAAAAAATCAGTTACAACGAAGCAGGAGCAATCAAACAAGTTTCCTTTAAAAAGGGAACAGTCAACCAAGAAGCAACGCCATCACTTTTGAAAGAACTTTCGAAAGAAACAGCGAACATTGAGTTTGTTTTGAAATCTTCAACAACAGACAAGCACAACATGACCCATGAAGAGTATTCGAGAAGCTATAAAGGCGTTCCGATTGATTTAGAAGTGTATAAAATTCACTTCAAAAATAACTATATCGTTTCTGCCAACGGTGAATACTCTCCCATTCAATTGAATGAGCAAGCTACTAAAATCTCTGCAGACGAAGCTTTTCAAAAAGCATTGGACCACATCCAAGCAACAACTTATGCATGGGAAAGCAATGAGCAATTGAACCCAAAAACAGCACCTCAATTGGTGATATTACCGGCTACATTGACCCAAGACCAACAAGCCAAATACGCTTACAAAATCGATGTATTTGCCGTAAAACCTCTGAGCAGACATTGGGTATATATTGATGCAATCACTGGACAAGTGCTCTTCAAAGATCCGATCATCAAACATGCCGAACGCCATAACTCCAAAGACCCATCAACGGATATTTTGCCTGAAAAAAAAAGCAGCGTTCTTGTAGAAGGAAACGGTGACACCCGTTACAGTGGCAATCAGATTTTGGAAACCACCCAAGGACAAGATGGTTTGTACATACTGAAAGATCAAATTCGCAACATTCATGTTTTGAATGCCAACCAAACTGATTTCAACAATATCACTGAATTCACAGACGATGATAATGTTTGGAGCGAGGCGGAATACAACAACGCATACAAGGACAATGCAGCTTTGGATGTTTTATGGGGCATGGGAAAAACCTATGATTATTTCAAAGAAAAATTTGACCGAGACAGTTATGATGACCTTGGTGCGCCATTGATTGGTTACGTACACGTGGATTATCAATACAATAACGCATTCTGGTCTGGATCTTACATGGGATATGGTGATGGAAGTTCAAATGGCGAAGAAGGAAATGGGATTTTCGATGCTTTGACCTCATTGGATGTTACTGCGCACGAAATCGGACATGGGATTTGCCAAGAAACAGCTGATTTAATTTATGAACGAGAATCTGGTGCGCTGAATGAAGGCTTTTCTGATATTTGGGGGGCAGCTGTCGAATTTTATGGTGCACCCAATGACCCCAACAAAGACACTTGGGTGATTGGTGAAGAAATTGACCGCAGAACAGGTTCAGTGGGACTTCGTTCAATGAAAAACCCTAAAATAAAATTCATGCCCAATACGTACGAAGGTCAATATTGGCGACCAACCACAGTTGAAGGTTGTCCTTATCCTGATATGTACGAAAATGACTACTGTGGCGTTCATACCAATTCAAGCGTGTTGAATCATTGGTTTTACTTGCTTTCAGAAGGCGGAAGCGGCACCAATGACAACAATTACGCTTATGAAGTAGAAGGAATCGGCATTGAAAATGCAGCTGAAATTGTTTATTGTAGCCTAACTTCTTATTTGACATACAATTCTAAATTTGAAGATGCCAAAGATTTCACCATGCAATGCGCTTCCAACATTTTTGGGGAAGAATCTGAAGCTTTGCAATCCACAAAAGACGCTTGGGCTGCCGTGGGCTTAAAAGAGGATGAAGAACTTTTTACCCATGATTTCAAAACAGAAAAAATCATCATTTACCCCAATCCCGTCAAAGATTTCATCCATGTTGCCATCCAACAAAATGGAGAACAATTGGCGTACAAAATCATCAGCCTAAATGGACAAAACTTGGCAGAAGGACAATTGGTCAATGGTAGAATTGACACCAAAAACTTGTTGCCTGGAAGTTATGTTTTGCTCATCAACGGTCAAAATACACAACACACCCAGAAATTCATCAAGAAATAAATCGAATAAATTCCATATAAAAAGCCGGAGGAAAACTTGTATTTCTTCCGGCTTTTTTTTTAGAATATTGTATTTTACTTCACAATTACTTTGTGAGGATGACTTTGCGTCGATGATTCCAAAACCACCAAATAAACGCCTTTCCCCAATTGTTTCAATGAAATCCCATTTTTATTCCCATTGATCTTGTCTTTTAAAACCTTTTGCCCAGCAGTATTGAATACAGAAATTGTATATTCTTCAGTTGTATTCAATTCAAAGTTAATATTATCAGTTGTTGGATTCGGATACAATTTCGGCGCTGTAGATTGAACGGACCAATCGTTGACCGACAAAGGCGTACACGTTTTTGAGAAAGCTTCATCCAAAAAATTGAAGCGGTTTTGCAACCAAGTGGACATATAGGTCAATTCATCCATTGGATAATTGAATCCTGACCAAGCCATTTCTTCTCGTGAATAAACGCCATTGTTGAACAAGACATCATGGCTGTCCTGAAACATCCCCATCAAAGTAGCATGGGTCAAATCACCTGCGCGAAGCGTTGCCCATTTTGTTTTCAATTGATGCCAAAAACCGTTCTCTGTACAATCATGCTGCACCCTGTCGTAAATGCCATTGGTCAAAATGTCATTGTAAACATTTTCTCTTGATCCATCCCAAATATTCCCAATGGTTCCATCCAAATCCCAAGGCGTATAAAAATACTTTTCATCTTTTTTATATTTGGTCATGTAGGTATTTTTCCCTGTATTGTCTGTGGCTCGAATTAAATTCAAGAAAATATAATAACTCACCAAATTATCGACGTGAAAGCGGTCATCGTATTGTGCATAAAAATCCTCATTCGATGCATTGGCCACAAAATCAATTAAATCATACAAATTGCTCCAATCGATTTCTTCTTTGGGATGTTTATACTCCCAACCCGCCCATTCGTCCGAGTCATTGTTAAAATTGGTCACGCCTTTGAATTTGGTTGCATTGCTCCAAGCGTCTGCTTTGTACAATTCGCCTTGAATTTCACCATTGTGCTTTTTCAAACGCAATTGTTTCCGTTTTACTTTTTCGCCCAACGAATAAACACCCCTGTATTGATCATTCACAAAAAGTTCAATGTAACGCATGCGGATGCCATTGACTGCTTTCGGCTCTTGTTCCTGATAATAAAGATCTCCATCGATCATGCGCCAAATCTCCCAATTGTTGTTGCTGCGAATGCGCAAAGGCTCATTGTATCCAGCTTGCAAATTCCAATCATCGGTTTCGACCAAATCCAACAATGGATGGTCCACACTTTCATCGCCCGTTTCATCCGCCCAAAATTCAAATTCCATTGACTTTTTAGGAAGTGTTTGGGTGTAAGCCCCTCTATATTGAATGCCTACATGCGATTCCAAATAATTTTGATTGGACTCAATCATTTTAAAATTCGCCAATACATCTGGCTCATCCACGATCGTAAAATCTGTCGAAATGCTGATGATTGGCAATTCAGTAAAATAAAGCAGATAAAGCTTTTGGGTCACCGTGCTCTTTACTTCGTACATCTTACCCACTTCAATGGAAGCAACTGTTACCATAAAGGCGTACAATTCATTCAACTGAATGTGTGTTTTGTTGGTTGGCCAAATGGAATTGACTACATCAACTGATAAATTGGTCAGAATCATCGATTTATCTTGGTCAATAAAATACTGTTTTTCATCAATTTGAATGGTTTCGTTGGCATTCAAAGTGGCACCAACAATCAGGCATACAATTAAATACAATAAGTTTTTCATGAATATTAATTTAGCAAATAAATTTTCGGCAATATACAAAACATTGATCTGCTGTAAACATTGAATCATAACCACTTGCCATGGCAAAAAAAACTTAGTTTTCAAATGCTTTTCATTTCAATTCAAAAATAAATTATACTTTTGCATCTGAGCACTATCGCTCTGGATGAAACAATGCAAAAAATTTTGAATTTTTTATTGAGTTTTCTTTTACTCGGATTATTTTTAATTCCTGGGGAAACTGCAGCATGTTCATCCCATGGCCAAAAAGCAATGGACACCGAGCAGTCCTGTTGTGCAAACATTGAGGAAACTGCACATTCCACATCACATTGTGAAAAAGATTGTTGCCAAGACCAAGAAGGTGGTACTTCGGGTTGTTCTGGAAATTGTGGAGACAAGTCTTGTCACAACTCCTCACCTACTTATTGCACACATCCTACAATGAAAGACAGTTCCATTGTTGTTCATTTTGAGGACAAAAACACTTGTCCCATTTACCAACAAGCTTACTATTCATTAGGCTTTCATTCCATTTGGCAACCGCCTAAAATAAGCTAATTCTTTGGCTGTATAGCCCATATTTTGTTTTGTCGGCAAGGTTTTTCATAAAGAACCTGAATTTGAACGAACCCTTGATTCAAATCCGCCATTCAGTTGGTTGGCTTTCGACAACAAAATAGAACAATCATTCTCGTTGAAAAGTAAAATTTCACTCCGAGACCAAGCTTATTTTTATCCAAATTAGAAACAGTTTTAAATATTAACAATAAAAATCAAAACAATGAAAAATCTATTTTTAGGCTTAACAGCCGCCGCCTTATTGGCTTTCACTTCTTGTGGATCACCATCAGAACCAGCAGCAAATGAAGAAGTTGCTACTGAAACATTGGCAACAGATGACCATCAGACAAGCGTCCCACAGAAACAATTCAATGAATTGTTTGACCAATACAAACAAGTGACGACCGCTTTATCATCTGATGACTCAACTAAAGCTAGTCATGCTGCAGCAGCTGTTTTAGAAGTCATTTTACAAAATGATTTGAGCCAACTTTCAGAAGCAGAACAAAAAAGCATGGAACCGATGTTGGAAAGCATGAGAGTGCGTGCAGAAGGCATCAATAAAGCCAATGACATTGCTGAACAACGGGTGCATTTGGAGGAATTGAGTAAAAACATGTATGCGATGGCCAAAACTTTTGGTACCGATCATACAGTATACAAAATTTATTGCTCCATGTATGACAATGACCGAGGCGCTTACTGGTTGAGCGATAGCAAAGAAATCAAAAACCCTTATTTCGGTGCATCCATGTTTTCATGTGGAGAAGTTCAAGAAGAATTGAACTAAACCATAGATTTTAGGCATACAGATCTGTTGTTCAAACAATCTGTATGCTTTTATTCATCCTTTTAAAACTGTGTATATGCTTAATAAAATCATTAAGTATTTTTTAGAAAATAGAATCATCACGATGGCATTATTGCTGGTGGTCATCCTATGGGGATTGACTACAGCACCATTCAATTGGCACCAAAACATTTTGCCCAGCGATCCCGTGCCCGTCGATGCGATTCCTGACATTGGTGAAAACCAACAAATCGTTGCCACCGAATGGATGGGTAGATCGCCCAAAGACATTCAAGACCAAATCACCTATCCCCTAACCACTTCGTTGTTGGGCATTCCTGGTGTGAAAACCATCCGAAGCAGTTCGATGTTTGGGATGTCTTTTATTTACATCATTTTTGAAGAGGATATCGAATTTTATTGGGGCCGATCACGAATTTTAGAAAAATTAAATTCACTGCCAGCAGGCACTTTGCCCGCAGAAGTGATTCCTTCTTTGGGACCCGATGCAACCGCTTTGGGACAAGTGTATTGGTACACTTTGGAAGGAAGAAATCCAGCAACGGGTGAGCCTAACGGCGGTTGGGATCCTGACGAATTGCGAACCATCCAAGATTTTTATGCCAAATACAATTTGGCTGCCGCAGAAGGCGTTTCTGAAGTAGCCTCCATCGGTGGTTTTGTCAAAGAATACCAAGTGGAAATCGATCCAAATGCCATGCGTGCGTACAATGTGAATGTAATGGACATCATGACCGCCATTCAAAAAAGCAATTTGGACATTGGTGCAGAAACCATTGAAATCAATCAAGCAGAATATTTGGTCAGAGGACTGGGCTACATCAAAGAAGTCAAAGATTTGGAAGAAGCTGTCGTCACTGTGCGCAATGGTGTTCCTCTAAAAATAAAAGATGTTGCGCATGTCAATTTAGGACCAGCAACACGCCGTGGCGGTTTGGACAAAGAAGGTGTCGAGGCTGTCGGTGGCGTTGTCGTTGCGCGTTATGGTTCCAATCCGATGCAAGTCATCAACAACGTCAAAGACAAAATCAAAGCGATGGAAGCGGGACTTCCCCAAAAAACCTTGGCCGATGGCAGCATTTCAAAAGTAACCGTTGTGCCGTTTTATGACCGTTCAGGATTGATCCAAGAAACGATTGGCACTTTGGAAAGTGCATTGAGCCATGAAATTCTCATTTGTATCATTGTCGTCATCGTTTTGGTGATCAACCTTCGTGCTTCGGTCATCATCTCGAGCATTTTGCCCATTGGCGTCTTGGCAACTTTCATCATCATGAAACACACTGGAGTAGAAGCCAACATTGTGGCGCTTTCTGGAATTGCGATCGCCATTGGCGTCATGATTGACGTCGGCGTGGTCTTTGTCGAAAGTATTCTTCGCTACATGGAAGAAGAAAAAGCGAAAGGAATCGAAAGCCGAGGAAAAGCCTTTGTGAATTTAATTGCCAAAGCAGTTTCTGAAGTTTCTGGTGCTTTGTCCACCGCAATGTTGACGACGATCATCAGTTTTTTACCTGTTTTTGCAATGGAAGCACAAGAAGGAAAACTTTTCAAGCCCTTGGCTTATACCAAAACTTATGCTTTATTGTCCGCTTATGTTTTGGGCATCATCGTTTTACCCACTTTGGCATATTACATTTATTCCATCAAAATCAACCGAAAGAAAATCAGACAAATTGCCAATTTCATATTGATCATTGCAGGCATTGGTTTGTGGATTTACACTGGTTTATTCATCACTTTTGGTTTGACCTTCATCGGTTTAAATAATTTATTGACGCCTCATTTTAAAAGTGAAAAAATCGCCAATTACATCAATGTAGGCATCACACTTTTTGTGGCTTTGTATTATTTGTCTTCGCATTGGTTGCCTTTGGGTACGCAAGAAAGCGGTGTGTTGAATTTCGTTTTTGTGTTTTTTGCCATTGGAATTATTTTAGGCATTTTATGGTTATTGGTTATTTTTTACGAACAAATTCTTCGTTGGGCTTTGGCGAATCGATGGAAATTCATGTCGATTCCGATTGTCACTTTATTCTTGGGCTTATTGGCGTGGATGGGCGTAGAAAAAAGCATGGGTTTTGTTGCCAACGGCATCGAAAAAGTGGGTTGGAGTTCTTTTAGAACAACTTCATTTTGGGAAAAATCCGTCAATACTTTTCCAGGAATTGGCGAGGAATTCATGCCAAGTTTGGATGAAGGTTCTTTTTTATTGATGCCAACGACCATGCCGCATACTGGCATTGAACAAAACTTAGCCTTGATTCGAAAACTCGACAAACGCATTCAAAACATTCCTGAAGTTGAATTAACGGTCGGAAAATGGGGACGCGTCAATTCCGCCTTGGATCCGGCGCCTACCCAAATGTTTGAAAATACGATCAATTATATTCCTGAATTTTATTTGGATGAAAGTGGTCAACGCGAACGTTTCAAAGTCAATTCTTCAGGGGAATTTATACTGAAAGGCGACAAAACCTATTCGGTTGCCCAAGGATTTCGGTCCATTCCAAGAGACAGTTTGATTGAAGACAAAAACGGGAAATTCTTCCGAAGATGGCGTCCTGAAATCAAAAAAGCAGAGAACATTTGGCAAGAAATTGTCAACGTTTCCCATTTGCCTGGTTTGACTTCCGCACCAAAACTACAACCAATTGAAGCCCGATTGGTGATGTTGTCCACTGGGATGCGCGCACCGATGGGATTGAAAGTTTCCGGCCCTGATTTAGAATCGATTGAAAAAGCAGGAAAAGCATTGGAAACTGCTTTGAAAACCATTCCTTCCATCATGCCTTCCACCGTTTTTTATGACCGTGCAGTCGGCGCACCTTATGTCGAAATTCATTTGAACCGAGACAAAATGGCGCGTTATGGAATGACTGTCGCTGATTTACAAGAAGTCATCAGTGCGGCGGTCGGCGGCATGACTTTGACCACAACCGTAGAAGGACGAGAACGCTTTCCAGTCCGTTTGCGTTATCCAAGAGAAATGCGAAATGACCCAGAAGCTCTGGCGAAAATCTTGGTTCCTACAGCCACAGGCATTCAAATTCCTTTGGGCGATGTGGTCGATATCGAATATGCCAAAGGCGCGCAAATGATCCAAAGTGAAAATACTTTTTTATTGGGTTATGTGATATTTGATAAAATCAGCGGAAAGGCAGAAGTCGATGTGGTACATGAAGCCAATGCCTTGTTAAAAGACAAAATGGCGTCTGGCGAATTGACTTTGCCCAAAGGCGTCAGTTATCAATTTGCTGGAAATTATGAACAACAAGAACGCGCGGCGAAGCGTTTGATGTTGGTCATTCCTTTGAGTTTATTGGCGATTTTATTGATTTTATATTTTCAATTTAGGACCGTTACTGCATCCCTCATCCATTTTTCTGGCGTATTTGTCGCCTTTGCAGGTGGATTTATTTTGTTGTGGTTGTATGGTCAACCTTGGTTCATGAATTTCAACATCGGCGAAGTCAACATGCGGGATTTGTTCCAAATGCACAACATCAATCTGAGCATTGCTGTTTGGGTGGGATTCATTGCGTTATTTGGTTTGGCGACCAACGACGGCGTGATTATGGGAACTTACATCCACGATACTTTTGTCAGCCGTGATCCAAAAACCCAAGAAGAAATCAGAGAAGCAGTCGTCTATGCAGGTTTAAAACGTGTAAGACCTGCTGCCATGACCACGGCAACTGCTTTGATTGCGCTTTTGCCCGTTCTGACTTCGACTGGGAAAGGAGCGGAAATCATGGTACCCATGGCGATTCCCACTTTTGGGGGAATGTTGATTCAATCGATGACGATGTTCGTCGTCCCGGTATTCCAATGTTGGTGGCGAGAATGGGCCATTAAAAAAGAAAACAAATCCAAACAAACAAGCATTTAAAATGAAAAAAAACACAATATACATCAGCCTTTGCCTCCTGTTTTTTAGCCATTTAGGCACAAAAACTTTGGCGCAAACGACAGATTCACTATCGTATTATATCAATGTCGCCGTCCAAAACAATCCAGCAATCAAAGCACAGCAATTTGCGCAGGAAGCCTTTCTTGAAAAAATTCCTCAAGCAGGTGCTTTTCAAGATCCTGAATTGTCCATTGAAGCCTATACCACACCCATGGATGTTTTGGGGGGAAGATCTTTGGCCAACTTTGGCGTGATGCAAATGTTTCCTTGGTTTGGTACCAAAAAAGCGGCAAAAACAGAAGCCATTCATCAAGCGAAAGTTCAGGATGAACAATCCCGTACCTTGGTCAATGAGTTGATTTTACAAGTTAGTTCGCAATGGTATGCACTTTTGCAACTCAAAGAACAATTGAAAAATAACCAAGAAAACAAAATACTTTTGGAACAATTGGAACAATTGGCCACGCGAAAATATGCAGTTGGCGCCAATTCTGGTGGCATGTCCGACGTATTGCGCATTCAGTTGGAAATTGTAGAATTGGACAACAACATCGAAAGTTTACAATCAAAAATCAAAGCGGAAAAAGCAATTTTCAATGCTTTGTTGAACCGAAATGCGGATGACATTGTTCATTTGGGAAAGGAAATTCAAGCCATAGATTATTTATTCGATGAGAATGAAATTTTATCTACTATTGAAAAAAACAATCCGCAATTGAACATCATCCAAGAACAAGGTTTGGCGTATCGCGCAAAAGCTGAAGTGGACCGCAAAAAAAGTTATCCGATGATTGGTGTAGGTTTACAATACATGTTGATTGGAAAAACCCAACATGAAATGTTTGCAATGGGCAACATGAACGGTGATGATATGATCATGCCGATGGTGACCATGAGTTTACCGATTTTTAGAAAAAAATACCAAGCCAAACAAAATGAAGCCCAATTGTGGTGGAAATCCAGTGAACAAAATTATCAAAATACGCTGAATACTTTGAAAAGCGAATTTTATGCCCTGAAAAATCAATTGGATGATGCCCAGAGAATTATCGGTTTGTACGAAAAACAAAGCACCTTGGCGAAAACCACTTATCAATTGATTGTACAAGAATTTACCACTGGAAAAAGCGATTTGACCAATGTCATTCAAGTGCACCGTCAACTGTTGGATTACCAATTGAAAAAAGCAGAAGCCACGGCCAATTACAATACTTTGGTCGCTTCCATTCAAAAATTAACTGCAAATAATGCGCAATAAAATTTCAAATCATGAATCAAATAAAAAACAACATATTGAAAAACAACACCGTCAGATACGCTGCCGTTTTATTGGCAGGGTTGCTGTTAGGCTGGTTAATTTTTGGTGGCGGAACGAGTGCACACAATCATCACCATGACGAAACAACGGCAGCTCAAGATGAAGTTTGGACTTGCTCGATGCATCCACAAATCAAAATGGACAAACCCGGTTTGTGTCCTTTGTGTGCCATGGATTTAATTCCTTTGAAATCTTCGAATAACGGCGATGAAATGATTGACGATGAAGCCATCCAATTATCCAAAGAAGCGATGGCTTTGGCGAACATTCAAACTTCGATTGTGGGTCATCATGAAGCCATTAAAAATGTAGAATTATTTGGCGTTTTGCAAGTGGATGAACGATTGCAACATTCGCAAACTTCCCACGTCAATGGTCGAATTGAGAATTTATTCATCAATTTTACCGGCGAAAAAGTCAAACAAGGACAATTGATTGCTACGATTTATTCACCCGAAGTATTGACTGCGCAGCAAGAATTATTGGAAGCCAAAAAATTAGTCGAATTTCAACCTACTTTATTGGAAGCGGCCAAAGAGAAATTGCGTTTGTGGAAAATTTCTGATGCGCAAATTAACCAAGTTTTAACTTCAGGAAAAGTTTCTGCCAATGTAAACATTTATGCCAATGCCAGCGGCGTTGTTTTGGCCAAAAATGTCAACAAAGGAGATTACATCACCCAAGGAATGGTCTTGTACAACATTTCCAATTTATCCAAATTGTGGGCGATTTTTGATGCGTACGAAAAAGATTTGCCCTTCTTAAAAGTGGGTGATGCGATCGAATATACTTTACAAAGCGTACCAGGAAAGGTGTACAAAGGAAAAATTAACTTCATCAATCCCATTTTGGATCCCACCACAAGAACGGCCAAAGTTCGGGTAGAAATCAACAACAACGATGGTCAACTCAAACCAGAAATGTATGCGACGGCCAAAGTGATTTCTCCTTTGGTGGATTTCTCCAAAGAAATGGTCATCCCCAAATCCGCCGTTTTGTGGACAGGAAAACGTTCGGTGGTTTATGTCAAATTACCGAATACCAACACCGCAGCCTTTCGGTTGAGAGACATCGTTTTGGGTCCCTCTTTGGGGGATCAATATGTCGTCCTATCAGGATTGGAAAATGGAGAAGAAATTGTGACCCATGGCGCTTTTACGGTGGACGCCAGCGCGCAGTTGGAAGGAAAAACCAGCATGATGAACAATGACAATGCGCCACACGAGTATGATCCAGCAGACAAAGTTCATGCGATGTTCCAAGTTTCAGGCAATTGTTCGATGTGTCAAAGTAGAATTGAAAAAGCAGCCAAAAGCGTCAAAGGTGTGATTTCGGCCAAATGGGAGGTCGATACGAAAATTTTGCATTTGGACTTTGATCAAAAAGCAACGTCTAAAAATGAAATCAGCAAAGCTGTCGCCCAATCTGGACACGATACCGAGTTCGACAAAGCACCACAAGCGGTCTATGATGATTTGCCAGGATGTTGTTTGTATTCGAGGTGAGCAAGTAATTGAAATTGATGATCCATTCATGATAGAAATTCTTCACTTCTAAAAACATCTCCCCTAAATCCCCTCTTCAAAGAGGGGATTTTTTTTATTCCTCCCAATAGTCAACAATATGCTTATTTTTGCAAAATGTGGACCATTCAAAAAGTCAAGCGAAAAAACCTGAACGTAGAAAAATATACCCAAGCCATTGATGAAGCCTTGAATTACAGAGTGTATGCAGAAGTATGGTATTTGGATTTATTGACCAAAAACCAATGGGAATGTTGGATATATGGGGATTATGAAGTCGTCATGCCGATTCCCTTGCAATACAAATTCGGCATAAAGTTCGTGTTGCAACCGATTTATTGCCAACAATTGGGTGTTTTTTACAAACAAGAGATTTCGGATGAATTGTTCCAAGCCTTTGAAAAAAAACTGCACCAATACCGCGTCCGCGCCTACCATTTCAACGAAGAAAATACCGAGCGTTACCAACCGAAAGGAGAGAAAAAAGTCAATTATTTATTGGATTTAAATCTTCCGTACGAGCAGATATTTGAAAATTATTCCAAAGGAAGAAGGAAAGACATCAGAAAATCAGAACGTTTGGGAGTGCAAGTGCGTTCAACCCAAGATTTAAAAAACCACAAAGAGTTGTTCCAACAATATTATGCCCATTTAGAAAAATATGGTAAAAAGAAGTTTAAAGGAAATTATTCTAATACATTAATCAAAAAAGGAGCTCTTAAAATATTTGATCTTTTTGATAAGGAAAACAATTTGCTTGCTTCACAAATGTTTCTCATTTCTAAACGGCGAAAAATTTGTTTAGGTTTTGTCAGAAACAAACACATAGAACAACACAACGCCTCTGCATTTGCCAAAGATCACTTGATTCGAGTGTTGGCTGGACAAAATGATTACATAGATTTTGAAGGTTCCATGCATCCAACCATTGCCAAATTCATGGAAGGATTTGGTCCAATGAAAAAACACTATACACATTACAGTAATTTCAGTTCGATCAAAGATTTTTTTTAATCCCATGACAGTCTTCATTTTTAACCAAACTCCACACGTATAATTTTAATTAGCTTTGTTCCATAAACTTTCAATATGCCCATGCTTGAAATCCGTAAAATAAAATGCTTTGAATTGAATGCCTTTTATGAAGAAGTTAAAAACAATCCGATTCTTCCGATTTCAATGAAAAGAATTCTTTCATATCAAAACAATCCCAAACGAAATGAAACACTTCCAGTCCTTTATTTGGGCTACATTGGAAACAATTTGGTCACTTACAGAAGCGTTTTGCAAGATCAATTTCAAACCCAATCGGATGAAAAAGTCTCTTGTGTTTGGCTGAGCGGTTCTTGGACAGCTATTAATTTTAGAAAAAAGGGCTACTCAAGAATTTTATTGGATGAAATCAGCAAAGATTACAAAGGCTACATCATGAACTCCAATTATGGCAGTCATTCATTTTCATTGTTTTCAAAAAGAACAGATTTGGTGAATTATCGTTTTTTAGAGGGCTATCGATTTTATTATCGATTTTCTTTGGCGGAAATTCTTCCTTCTAAATCAACTTTTTTTAAGAAAATACGACCATTTCTGAAAGGTACAGATCAAATTGGTAATCTCATTTTTGATTCTCGTTTTATTTTCTATTCAAAAAAGAAAATTGCTGATATAGAAATTGCAAAATTTGACCAAGAACTAGCGAATTTTATTTCCAATCACAACAAAAACTCTTTGTTCAAAAGAAACACCGAAGATTTTCAATGGATTTTTGATTTTCCTTGGGTCATTCAAAGTGCAAAAGACGGAGGATTTGACAAAAAATATTATTTCACCACTTCAGCAAAAAGATTTCAAAAAAAGGCATTTGTTCTTCGAAAAAACAATGAAATCAAAGGTTTTTTGTTGTATTCGATTAAAAATGAACAAATGAATGTCCATTATATTTTTTGCGATTCCCAACGAGAAAGCGCCGACTTTTCTCAATTCATTTGGACAATTATTCGATCAGAAAAAATCAGCAGTTTGGTGATGACCGATAAAAGATTGATTGATTGGATGCAAAAAAAAGGCGGATACATTTTTTCAAAAACTTGGAACAAAGGCTATTTTGCAGGAAAAGAACTTTTGAAAAGTTTTCCTGAAATTCAGAACAATGATATTTATATGGGCGATGGCGACACAATTTTCACATAATGAATAAAGTACTTTTTCATATCTCTGACCTTATTGGAAAAAAAATCATTTTCCCATTTTATCATTTGGTTTCAGATGAGGAATGCCCGCACATTCGGCATTTGTATCCAGTTAAAACCATTCAGAAATTTGAAGAAGAATTGGATTTTTTCCAAAGAAATTACCAATCGATTGATTTAGAAGAAATTCTTCAACACCTACAAAACAATACTGCACCCAAAAAGCCTTCTTTTTTTCTGAGTTTTGATGATGGTTTGAAAGAATGTCATTCGGTCATTGCGCCCATTTTAAAAAAACGAAATTTATCCGCAGCATTTTTTATCAATACTGGTTTTGTGGACAATCAAGCTTTATTTTTTCGATATAAAATCAGTTTATTGATCGATCATTTAGAAAAATCAAATGTTAATTTCTCAAAACAAGACTGGTTGGAAATGACTCATGCTGATACTGAAAAGATTAATCTGTTCGCCAAAGACCTTCAAGTCGATTTCAAACAATTTTTAAAAGAACAACAACCTTATATGAATTGGTCTGAAATTGAAGATTTAAAAAATCAAGGTTTTCACATTGGCGCGCATTCTATCGATCATCCTTTGTATGCGAATATTTCATTGGAAGAGCAAATTCGCCAAACTCAAGAAAGCATGGAAGAAATACAAAGTCGATTAATTTTAAACAGTCGGATTTTCTCTTTTCCATTTACAGATGATGGTGTTTCAACCGAATTGTTCAAAGAGATTTTTGAGCAGAAAATTGTCGATCTAAGCTTTGGGACTGCGGGTATCAAAGATGATGAGTTTCAAAATAATTTACAGCGATTACCGATGGATAATTGTTTAAATTCCGTTGAATCCTTTGTATTCAAAAATCAAATGATGTATGTTTTGAAAAAGATCATTGGGAAACATCAAGTTCAGCATTGAAAATAATCCCAATACTTTTCAGGAATGGCTCGATTGAAATCTTTCAGTTGAAGCGAATTGCTGTAAGATGCTTTGGATTTAACGACTTTGCACGGATTGCCCACAGCAACCGAATTGGAAGGAATGTCCTTGGTCACCACTGAGCCTGCGCCTATCACGACATTGTCGCCAATTTGAACGCCTGGCAAAACAACTGCATTGGCATAAATGAACACATTGTTGCCAATCCGAATCGGTTTTGAAACATCGTGTTTTGCATGGTTTTCTTGGTTGTGATTGGCTGAAATAATTTTACAACCTGGACTGATGCCTACATTGTTTCCGAAAATGATGCCATTTTTGGCTTGAATGTACACACCAATGTTGTCACCAGGATCGCACAAAACTCCTTTTTGAATGTTTTGCGGACTGCGCACTTTGGAAGTAAAATGCACAGGCCAAGGCACATTTCGATTGAATCCCACTATTTTTTGCGGAATGATGTAAGCAAAGAAAATGTGAGAATACGTTAGGTAATTGTATTTTGGCCGAAAATATTGAGGAAACAACCAATGGGTCAACCATCCAAAAAGAAAAAAATCTAACTTTCTTTTCCAAGAAACTTTCGCTGAATCTTTCATTTTTTGCGCAAATTAATTAAAACCAAACTTAACAAAACCAAATAACCTGTACCCGATAAAATTGAAAACAACCAAATGCAATGCAAAAAGTCGTTTTTCATGACGCCAAAATACAAAGAAATGAAATTGACCAACAACAAATAAATGTTGAAAATCAGCGAATAATGATTTTTGTCAATGACCATGACAATCGGCGAAATGGGATTCATCGCACTTCTTGCCAAAATCCAAAAAGACAAAGCCAAAATGTACAAGGACAAATCCGCCCAACTGTCATTCAAAAATAAGTTCAACAAATAAATTCCCAAAGTATTCATGAACAACACAAAAACCAACATGATCAACACATTGGGCAAAATCACTTTTTGGGTCAAACGGTACAAATCCGCTCGATTCTCTGCGCCAACTGCAACAGCTTTTTGAAAGTAAACCCGAGAAACTGAACCCGACAACAACATCAAAGGAACCGATAGAATCGTGAAAGCCATGCTGTAAATTCCAACTTCGGCCTGAGAAAAATAAATGATGACCAAAATCGGCAAGATGTTGTTCGCAATTCCATTGATCGCATCCGATGGAAAAGTATATTGTACAATTCTTTTGTGCGCAAGAACACTTTGTTTGAATAAAGGCACATCAACGGTTTGGATCCGTCCTTTGGTCACTCTTGCATTGTAAATGAATGAAGCGGTCAAACCGACCAACCAACCATAAATCAATCCAGCTTCTGTCCAGCCCAAAAAGTAAAAAACCATTTGAAACACCACTGAAAATAATGCTGCAATGACAAAAGAAGTCGAGATTTGGTTGAACAATTTGTATTTGGTGAACAAATTATTTTGGGTCAAATTCCAAGCGGTCAACAACGCTCCAAAACCAGTTAAAATCAAAATAGACACTGGCAATCGAAAATCTACTAACTGCCATTGGTTCAAAATCACCATGCCCAAAACCATCAAAAAAGTCAATACAAAAGAAATGACCAAAATCCCACTGAACAAATTCCGGATTTCTTTGCTGCCTTTTTGTAAAACCATGATGCTGTCCAAACGCATGGTCGATAAAATCGGTAAAATCATGACATAACTCAAAAACACTTTATACACGCCATAATTCGCTGGACCATAATAATTTGCCAAAACGAAACCACCCAAAGTCGCAATCATTTTAGCAATCGTATTGCCCGCCAACAAAGAAAGTACGCCTTTGAAGTTTTTGGTTTTGAATTGATGACGGTTTTTAAACAATGGATTGAAGTTAAGCCACAAAACTAATTAGAATTTAACAAATAATGAATGTTCATCCATAAATCTGCGCAATATTTTCATTTAACAATTCGTTCCACCAAGATGTAGGATAGTTTGCTTATTTTTGCCCGCTTATGGAAAACATCAAACATATTTTTTTCGATCTGGACAATACGCTGTGGGACTACAGAAAAAATGCGGAGTTCACTTTAAAGAAATTATTCAAAGATTTTGAAGTGGAAGAAAAATACGGCATTTCTTTTCAAGCATTTTATGCCGCCTACTACGAAATCAACGATTTGTTGTGGAAAGGTTTCAGTGCAGGAACGGTGAGCCGTGAAGAAATTCACCAAAGAAGATTTACAGAAACCTTAGCAAAACTCAACATTGACGACATTGACTTGGGCTTGGCGATAGAAAAACGCTTCATGAATGAAGTCGCCGAAAGCGATTATTTGGTCGATGGCACCGAGGAAATTCTGCATTATCTGAAAGGAAAGTACCGTTTGCATATTTTGTCCAATGGATTCAAAGCGATTACCCACCAAAAAATCAACAATTGCATGATCAAAGATTTCGTGGAAACCATCACGACGTCTGAAGATGCCGGCATCGCAAAACCCCATCCTACCGCGTTTCAAACCGCAATCAACCAATCCGATGCACGCGCTGACAATTCCTTGTACATCGGTGACGACTGGATTGCTGACATGGTGGGCGCCACAGGTTTTGGCATGCAAGCGATTTATTTCAATCCATTGAACGAAACCCATCCTTGGATCGATGAAGTTCCTGTGATTGATCAATTGATCGAATTGAAAGAATATTTGTAATCATCTGCTTCGGCTCGATTGGATCGCCATTACCAATAAAATCGCGATCGGAATCAACATGCCTAAAATATAGATTTGATTGATTTGGAACAACTCTGGTCGAATGATAATCGGCGCAGCCAATCCAACGATGGCACCGCCCAAATGCGCTTCATGACCGATGTTGCCCAATTGTTTTTGCACACCATAAACCGAATAGCCCAAATACAAAATCGCGAAAACCCAGGCTTTGATTGGAATGGCAAAAAACAAATACAAATCCATGTCAGGATATACCACAATCGAGGCAAATAAAATTCCTGAAACACCACCTGAAGCACCGACGGCTGAATAACGCAGATTGTCTTTTTGGAAAATCAAGGCCAATAAATTCCCACCAATGATGGCGCCCAAATACACCAAAGCAAACAAAACCGATCCATTGGCGATGCTTCCTGTCATTTGACCAAAAAAACCAATCACCACATTGGCGAAAAAGAATAGCGTCAACATATTGAACAACAAGTGCGTCATGTCCACATGCAAAAATCCAGCTGTGAGCATTCTGTCATATTGTTTATGTTGTAAAATCGCTTGGGGTTGAAATTTATACCGATGAAATAAATTGTAATCTTTGAAACCTCTCAAACTCATGAGAACAGTTGCAACGATGATGATGATGGTGATTAATGCCATGAATAATTGTTAAAATAATTAATTTTATGTTGTTTCTTCGGGTGAATCCGCTTCGTTTTCGGTAGAAGCATCGTCCGTTGACACATCCGTTTCAAACAAAGTGGCTTGCGCAGGATCTTCTCCCAATGTTGGTTTGACAAATTCCTCCTCTTCTTCTTCCTCTTCTTCCGCTTCGTGCAAATTCATTTGTTTCACTTTAAAAGTCGTCAATTGATTGCCTTGTGCTTTGATGCCTTTCACCGCAATGAATTCTTCCAAATCAATGGTTTCATTTTCGCGTTCTACACCTTTGACTTTGGCAAAAACCAAATCAATGACTGGATTTTTTTGGGTCGTGACCAATTCGATAAACGATTTGTTGTTTTCTGACGTAAAAAAGATTTGTGGGTTCAAATGATCTTCTAAAATAAAACGTTTGACATAATAACGTTTTCGTTCGTCGTCATAATACACACAAGTGATCGGTCGCGTCGGTTTCCACTTTTCTAATACCAAGAAATTGTCTTCATAACGATTGCTCAATTCAAAAGTCGTCAATTTGGCTTCGCCTTCATCGTTGATCGTCAAAATCTTATCTGAACCGCGGAATGCGCCCAACAACTCTCCCCTGCCATCGGCATTCAAACGTTTGACCGTATCATCGAACCAAATTTTTCGGGGTGCCAATGTAGAAACGCCTTCCTCTTTCAGTTCAATCTTTTTGATTGGATATTTGGTCACCAAATTCCCTTTGCTATTGCGTCCTTTGACCGCTAACTCTGAAAAATCAACGTCCAATTTCAATCGTTTCAAACGTTGACTCGGTTTCAATAAAACCTGTACCAACTCTGCTTCTCCGTTGGGATTGGCCGAAAAATACAAGACTTCCGAACCTTTGGTTCCATTGGTCAAATCATAGGCACGATCACGGGTTATCGAAGTGACCGCAAAACGTTTTTGGTAAGCAGGTCCATTTTTCCCATCGCGGTAAATCATGTTGTAAATCGTTCTTTTGTCGCTCCTTGTCCAAACGGCCACATGAATGATTCCTTTGCCAACAAAGGTTTTCGCATCCACTTTGGTCACCATCATCGTTCCATCTTTTTTGAAAACAATGATGTCGTCGATGTCCGAACATTCAAATAAAAACTCGTCTTTTCGCAAAGAAGTTCCAATGAATCCTTCGGCTTTGTCCACATAGAAACGCACATTTGCCGCGGCTACTTTGGACGCATCAATGGTATCAAAAATTCGGATTTCAGTTTTTCTCTCCTTGCCTTTGCCGTATTTGGTTTTTAAATTTTTGTAGTAATCCACCGCATAATCGATCAAATTCGCCAAATGAAATTTGACTTGCTCGATCTTGTCTTCCAAACTTTCCAAGAATTGTTGCGCTTTGTCCAAATCGAATTTAGAAATTCTTTTGATGCGGATTTCTGTCAACCGAACGATATCTTCTTCCGTCACGGCACGAAGCAAATGTCCAATGTGGGGTTTCAATCCACGATCAATTGCAGAAATTACTCCTTCCCAAGTTTCTTCTTCTTCGATGTCATGGTAAATTCTGTTTTCAATGAAAATTCTTTCCAAAGAAGAAAAATGCCATTGTTCTTGCAATTCATTCAGCTCAATTTCCAATTCTTTTTTCAACAACTCCACCGTATGATCGGCATTTCGTCTCAAAATTTCAGAGACATTCAAAAATTCTGGTCGATTGACATTGATCACACACGCATTGGGCGAAATCGAAATCTCACAATCGGTGAACGCATAGAGCGCATCGATCATTTTGTCAGGAGAAAGTCCCGCCGCCAAATGCACCAAAATCTCTACTTCAGCCGCCGTGTTGTCTTCTATTTTTCGAATTTTAATTTTTCCACGATCATTCGCCCGCAAAATCGAATCAATCAATCCACCCGTTGTCGTCCCAAATGGAATTTCCGTGATTTTTAAGGTATGACGGTCTTCTTGTTGAATTTTTGCTCGAACACGAACCCGTCCACCGCGCTGTCCATCGTTGTAATCGCTGACATCAATGTAACCGCCTGTAATAAAATCAGGATACAAAGTGAATTTCTTGCCACGCAAATAATTGATCGAAGCATCGATCAATTCATTGAAATTATGGGGCAAAACTTTGGTCGAAAGTCCTACCGCAATTCCTTCTACACCTTGGACCAACAACAAAGGAAATTTCACCGGTAAATTTTCCGGCTCTTTGTTTCGGCCATCATACGAAGGCAACCATTCGGTGGTTTTGGGGTTGAAAACGACTTCCAACGCAAAAGGCGTCAAACGCGCTTCGATGTATCGACCTGCTGCTGCACTATCTCCTGTAAATATATTTCCCCAGTTTCCTTGGGTATCGATCAACAATTCTTTTTGTCCAATTTGAACCATCGCATCCGTGATCGCCATATCACCATGCGGATGGTATTTCATTGTATTTCCAACGACATTGGCGACTTTATTGTACCGTCCATCTTCCAATTCACGCATCGAGTGCATGATCCTTCTTTGAACAGGTTTGAATCCATCAAAAACCGATGGAATCGCTCTTTCTAAAATAACATAAGAGGCATAGTCAAGGAACCATTCCTCATACATTCCTGATATTTTTTTGATGCTCTCTTCTTGTTGTTCACTCATTTTAGACACTTCGTTTTAATTTGTTCTCTTGATTTTTTTTGATCGTTCGACTCAAAGACAACTTCAAATCATTGATTTCACTTTGGCTCAAAAATGTAATGTTAAAAGTCAATTTTACATAGCCTTTTTTAGATCTTTTGCTTTCGACAAACAGCACCAAGTCTTTCCTGAAAATTTTATTGGAGATGTTGAAATCCTTTAGTTTTCGTTTGGGGAAATCGACCAAACTCCTTTTTTGTGGAAAATATTTCACCCAAAAAACATCTTGGGTACCTAAATTCAGTACTTCTCCATCACTGTTGTAGTCAAATTGCTGGTGACCAAAGCTATAAACCGCTATTATCAAGGTTAGAAAAATTCCCACCAAGACAAATGGGGAAACTTGATTGACTATTTTGTGAATGGGCACCAAAACCAACATGAAACTGCACAACAGTCCGATAAACAATAGACTGTAGACCAAGTCTATGTAAAATTTGATGCGTTTTTGATTGTTAATTCTCATGATTAAAAGAGGTTGGGGGGTTGATATGATTGGATCACAAATCCGTTTTCAAATTATTGACAATGAATTCTTGGCGGTCAGGCGTATTTTTTCCCATGTAAAATTCCAATAAATTTTCAATGGTGGTATCTTTTCCGATCATCACCGGTTCCAAACGCATGTCTTTGCCGATGAAATTTTTAAATTCATCTGGAGAAATCTCTCCCAAACCTTTGAATCGCGTAATTTCTGGATTTTTGCCCAAGGCCTGCAATGCATCCAATCGCTCTTCTTCTGTGTAGCAATAACGCGTTTCTTTTTTATTTCTCACCCGAAATAAGGGCGTTTGTAAAATGTACAAATGGCCTTCACGGATCAAATCTGGAAAAAATTGCAAAAAGAAAGTAATGATCAACAAACGAATGTGCATCCCATCGACATCGGCATCCGTTGCGATCACCACATTGTTGTAGCGCAATTCTTCCAATCCATTTTCGATGTTCAATGCCGCTTGCAATAAATTGAATTCTTCGTTTTCATACACGATTTTTTTGGTCAAACCATACGAGTTCAGTGGTTTTCCTCTCAAACTAAACACCGCTTGGGTTTCCACATTTCGACTTTTGGTAATCGACCCACTGGCCGAATCCCCTTCCGTAATAAAAATCGTTGAGTCCAATTTCAATTCCGATTTTTGGTCGTTGTAGTGTTGGCGGCAATCGCGTAATTTTTTATTGTGCAAACTCACTTTTTTGGCGCGTTCTCTCGCCAATTTCTGAATGCCCGAAAGTTCCTTTCGTTCCAGTTCTGCTTGTTTGATTTTCTTCTCTAAATTTTGAGCAACCTCAGGATGTTTGTGTAAATAATTATCCAAATGCGTTTTCACAAAATCATTGACAAAGGTGCGAACCGTCAATAAATCTGGTCCCATATCGGTAGAACCCAATTTGGTTTTGGTTTGGGATTCAAAAACCGGTTCAATGACTTTGATCGCAATGGCAGAGATGATCGACTTTCGGATGTCGCTTGGATCATAATTTTTGTTGTAAAACTCGCGAATGGTTTTTACAATCGCTTCTTTGAAAGCCACCAAATGCGTTCCTCCTTGTGTGGTATTTTGTCCGTTGACAAATGAATAATAGGTTTCTGAATAAGATTTCGCACTGTGCGTCAGAGCGATTTCAATGTCTTCTCCTTTCAGATGAATGATGTCGTAAATGATTTCTTCATCGATGTTATCGGTCAATAAATCGCGCAGTCCATTTTCTGAATAAAATTCTTCGCCATTGAATAAGATTTTCAATCCAGGATTTAGATAAACGTAATTCTTGAGCATGCGCTCGACGTATTCTTTCCGAAATTTGTAGTTTTTAAATACCGATTCATCTGGCGTAAAGCTGATCCGTGTTCCTTTTCTTACCGTGGTATCCTTTTCGGCTTCTTCTAAAGTGATGTTTCCACAATTGAATTCTGCAATTCGGGTTTTGTTGTCACGGATGGATTGTACGCGAAAAAAGGAAGACAAGGCGTTCACCGCTTTGGTTCCAACACCGTTCAATCCGACAGATTTTTTAAAGGCTTGGGAGTCGTATTTTCCTCCCGTATTCATTTTGGAAACGGCATCAACCATTTTCCCCAAAGGAATGCCTCGACCATAATCCCGCACTGTGACATCTTTGTCTGTCAAACTGATTTCAATGGTTTTTCCTGCGCCCATCACAAACTCATCAATGGAGTTGTCGATGATTTCTTTCAATAGGATATAAATCCCATCATCTTGGGAAGAGCCATCGCCTAATTTCCCGATGTACATTCCTGGACGCATACGGATATGTTCGCGCCAATCCAGGGTTTTGATATTGTCTTCAGTATAGTTAACAGCTTCCGAAACGGAAGTTTCATCCCATAGTTTTTCTGTCATTTCACAAAAATAGCTAATTTAAATCGTGAAATCAAGGTCAAATTTTGGCTTTTTTATTTGAATGCCGTTTTTTCTTGTATTTTCCTTGATTTAAAAGGCTGATTCACTTGACTTCTCGATGGTTCTGAGCTTTTTAGGAGCTAAATAGAAAGACTTGATATTTGAAGTGTGCAATTTGCGTGAGGGACAGCAACGAAAAGCCCACAGCGACAAAGGAGCGCGGACTTGCAGTGAATGGCCCGACCCGAAGGGGCACGCCCAAAACAAATGCCATGTGATTTTGTTTATTTCGTTAAGGATTGCAAGAAGGATTGGAATTTGTTTTTGCTGTAATCCGCCATACCTTCATGCCTTAACACCAAATTTTCCGACGCATCGATGACGAAGGTCGTGGGCAAACTTTGGCTGTGAAATTGGGCAGGAATCGGTCCTGCAATTTGGTAAATCGGCACTTTGAATTTTCTTTTTTGTTTGAAATCTATCGCTTTTTGAAAGGATTCATCGGTGGAAACCAAGACAAAGGCTACTTCTTCGCCCAAATTTTGATAGGCTTCGTCAATGCTCGGCATCTCCGCAATGCAAGGCGGGCACCAAGTCGCCCAAAAGTTCAAGAAAATCGGTTTTCCTTCAAAATCTTGGAGCGAAAGCAATCGGCCATTTTCGTCGCGCAAAGCGAAGTCCAAATCCGCCTTTTCAAAATGGGTGGCATTGTTAATTTCTTGTCTATCCACAACGATTTCCGTTTTGGGGTTCATCAAACCCGTTTTGAGCAAACCTCTTTGCGCAAAAGCGATCACTTGCGGCAATAATCCGGTGACATACAGGATGAACAAGATTGCTCCGAAAATTGCATATTGAAACCATGACTTTTTGACCATTGCTTTATTTTAAAAAGTAAGCAACTCAACAAAATCTGTTCCTAAAAAAAAATCAGGCTTTACACATTGAACAAGAAATGCATCACATCGCCGTCTTTGACCAAATAAGCCTTTCCTTCGACGTTCAGCTTTCCAGCTTCTCTTGCTTTGGCTTCAGAACCGTATGCGACGAAATTCTCATACGAAATCACTTCCGCACGAATGAACCCTTTTTCGAAATCAGTATGAATGACACCTGCTGCTTGCGGTGCTGTAAACCCTTTTTTGATCGTCCAAGCACGCACTTCTTTGACACCTGCCGTGAAGTAAGTTTGCAATTCCAACAAAGCATAAGCCGAACGAATCAAACGATTGACACCTGGCTCTTCCAAACCTAATTCGTCCAAAAATATTTGACGTTCTTCAAAAGTTTCCAATTCCATGATGTCAGATTCCACTTGCGCTGCCAACACCAAGACTTCTGCATGCTCATCTTTTACTGCTGTTCTCAACGCTTCTACATGTTCATTTCCGCTTTTTACTGCGGCTTCATCTACATTGCACAAATATAAAACAGGTTTGAAAGTAATCAAATGCAAGGCATCGACGATTTCTTTTTCGGTTTCATCCAAATCCATTTCGCGCAAGTTCTTTCCTTGTTCTAAGAAAGCTTGGGCTTTGCCCAAAACTTCTGCGATTTTCGTTTCTTCTTTGTTGCCTGTTCTCGCAGCTTTCTTGGCTTTGTCCAATCGTTTTTCGATGGTTTCCAAATCCTTCAACTGCAATTCAACATCAATGATTTCTTTGTCGCGTACCGGATCGATTGAACCTTCTACGTGGGTAATATTCTCATTTTCAAAACAACGCAAAACGTGGATGATCGCATTGCACTCACGGATGTTGGCCAAAAACTGATTGCCCAAACCTTCTCCTTTGCTTGCACCTTTGACCAAACCAGCGATGTCCACAATTTCTACCACTGCAGGCAAAACGCGCTCTGGCTTCACCAATTCTTCCAATTTGTACAATCTTGGATCCGGCACAGAAACCGTCCCTACGTTGGGCTCGATGGTACAAAACGGATAGTTTGCTGACTGCGCTTTGGCATTGGACAAACAGTTAAAAAGTGTTGATTTTCCTACATTCGGCAAGCCGACAATTCCACATTTCATAGACTATTGTTTTTATCTTTTAATATCGCACAGCAAAGTTGGGCTGTTTTTGAAAATTCTTGCAAAGATATAAAGTTGAACGATAGGAAGAGACATCTATAAAATTCTTTTTTTCACTGAAACTATTTATTCAAGAATACTCACCGAATTTCAAAAACCAAATGTTCGTATTGCCCACCCATCAATGGTTTGGTACCTTTGATTTGAAAGCCCAATCGCTCGTACAGTTTTTTCGCCAAAGGATTCTCCACATCAACCAACAAACCCACTTGACGAAAACCTTTGCTTTGTGCATGCGCAATCATCGCTTCGATCAATTGTCGACCAATGCCTTTTCCTTGTTGACCAGGCGAAACGCTCAAGGTGTCCAAATAATATTCCCCTGCTTCGGTTTCGTCTTCTGGCGTTTCAGCAAACTGAAAATTCGTCCACAAATAATCCAAAAAAGCTTGACGCAATGCATTCAATTTCGCCCCGTCATAAGCGATGATAGAACCGATGATCTCCCCGTTTTCCTCAAAAACCAAGGTATTTTCATAACTGTATTGGTTCAACTTTTGTTGAAAAAACGCTTCAAAAACAGGAATCGCTTTTTGAATGTTGTTGCTTCGGGTAAATTTCATCGCCAAATCCTCCATGGCTTGGATGATGAGTGGTGCGACTTCTTTATAATCGGCTGATTTCGCTTGTCTGATCATTTTTTATTGTTTTGCCATCCCTGAGCAAAATTCATTCCCTTCAATGTCTCATTGAAATTGGTATCGCTTAAAAACGGTAACCCACGGCCAATCCGACACGTAAATTGAAAAACTGATCGGCTGTCAATTTCGCTTGGGCCGAAGAATTGCTGAGCACAATGTCCGTGGTACCATTGGGCAATTGAAATTCGTTCAATTCCTCCCTGAAAAGCTCGACCTCTTGATCCGTCAACTGATAATTGGAAGTTGAATGAAAATCAATTTTCACATTGGACAAATAAGGTCCGATAAAAGTATCGATCGTAAAGTGTTGGCCGATGGGAAATTGCGCGCCAATGTTCAATCCATAACCAAATGCTTTGTGCTTCCCCTCGAAATCAATGGTATAATTCTCTGAAAGTGTGCGAAAAGCATAAGCAGATGTGAATTTATAATGGTCTATTCGAGCAAAAGGACCTAAATAAAAACCTTTGCCATAGCCTTCGCCCAAATAAAAGCGAATTTCTGGGGTGACTGCATTTCCTTTGAATTCAAAATCCTCAAAAAACTTTTGGAAAGGATTGGTCAATCCCTTGCCACTGTTGGAGTCGTCAATGATGTCAATCACCTTGTCTTTGGCCACCATGCCCCGATTGGGTGTGAATTTGTAGCCCAAGTTCAAAGACAACCAATTCATTGGAAAAAACTCATATTGCAACGAAAATGTCGCTACCGCCAACGAAGGTACATTGAGCTTGAACACATGTTGTTTGACCGGAATTGGAGTAGCATCCACCTCTTCCAATAATAGTTCTTCTGAAGGTTCTGTAAATTCTTGTGCATTGATTTTCGCGAAAAATAAAAGCATGCATCCCGTAAGGATGGAAGTAAATAATGTTTTCATAACTTTAGTTTTAGTGTAGCAATATTATTCAATTCACTTAAAAAAAGCAAATTAACTTCGACAATAAAACTAAACCGTCAATTGATGAAAAGCTTCTTCCAAGCTTTTGTATTGTCCTTTGAATTCCTCGATTGGACTGTCCGCCACGATACTTCCTTTGTTCAACAAAATCACGCGCGAGCACAAAGCTTCGACTTCTTGCATGATGTGGGTGGACAAAATCACCGTTTTACTTTGACCGATTTCCCGGATCAATTCTCGGATTTCCAAAATCTGATTCGGATCCAAACCATTGGTCGGTTCATCCAAGATCAAAATTTCAGGATTGGATAAAATCGCTTGCGCTAAACCCACGCGTTGTTTGTAACCTTTGGACAATTGTCCGATTTTCTTGTGGGACTCGGGCAATAAACCCACTTTTTCAATGATTTTATCAATTTCATTTTTATTGACTTGGCGCAAATCGGCCACAAAATTCAAATATTCGCGCACATACATTTCATGATACAACGGATTGTTTTCTGGCAAAAAACCAATGCGCTTCTTCGTCTGAATCGCTTGATGCAACACCGAAAAGTCGTCGACCAAAATCTCCCCCGAATCAGGTAAAATCGCACCACTGATGCTTTTCATCAAAGTCGATTTCCCAGCACCATTTGGTCCCAATAAACCAACGACTTCTCCTTTCTCTATTGAAAATGAAACTTGGTTCAAAGCCAATTGTTGGCCGTATTTTTTGGATAAATTTTGAATGACGATTCCCATAAAACAATAGTTTTGCAAGGACAAATGTACGGAATCAAATGTTATTGAAAGCGCTGCATCGCAGAATTTGCTTCAAGAACAATTGGTGGTAAACGCACATGACAACTATCCTATATTTCTTTTTCAACCCATCAATTTTGCTTTGTTGTAACTTTGTCCCAAATCGCTGAAAAATGAAACAACCTTTGGCAGAAAGAATGCGCCCTAAAAAATTGGATCAATTCATCAACCAAACCCATCTTTTGGGCAAAAATGGACCGATCCGCATCATGCTCAAATCGGGACACATCGCTTCGATGATTTTTTGGGGACCTCCAGGTACTGGAAAAACGACTTTGGCACAAATGATTTCGGAATTGTCCAACCGCAACTTCTATGAATTGAGCGCCATCAATTCGGGCGTGAAAGAAGTCAGAGAGATCATTGAAAAAGCCAAAAACCAAAATCTTTTTTCAGGCGGTTCTGCCCCTATTTTGTTCATTGACGAAATTCATCGTTTCAACAAAACCCAACAAGACAGTTTATTGGGCGCGGTAGAAAAAGGTTGGATTACCTTGATCGGTGCTACCACAGAAAACCCAAGTTTTGAAGTGGTTCCCGCATTACTTTCTCGTTGTCAAGTCTATACCTTGAAATCTTTGGACAAACAAGATTTGGAAGAATTGATCCAACGCGCCATTGCTGAAGACGAATTTTTAAAAGTTCAATCCATCAAAATAGAAGAAACCGATGCCTTGCTTCGCTTCTCGGGTGGCGATGCCAGAAAGTTGTTGAATGGCTTGGAATTGGTCATCAACAATGAGACTTCGGAAGAAATCACCATCAACAATGCTTTGGTGACCCAATCGATTCAGCAAAATTTGGCCAAATACGACAAAAGTGGAGAAATACATTATGACATCATTTCGGCTTTCATCAAATCGATTCGTGGCTCTGACCCCAATGCAGCGGTGTATTGGTTGGCGCGCATGCTGGAAGGAGGCGAAGATTTGAAATTCATTGCAAGAAGATTGTTGATTTCCGCCTCAGAAGACATTGGCAATGCCAATCCTACCGCTTTGGTCATCGCCAACAATTGTTTTCAAGCAGTTTCATCGATTGGCTATCCCGAATCGAGAATTGTTCTGAGCCAATGTGCGATCTATTTGGCGAATTCCCCTAAAAGCAATTCGACCTATGAAGCCATCAACAAAGCCCAACAAATCGTTCGCCAAACGGGAGATTTATCGGTTCCTTTGCATTTGAGAAATGCGCCAACGAAATTGATGCAGGACATGGATTATGGAAAAGATTACAAATATGCACATGCCTATCAGGATAATTTTGCGATCCAAGAATTTTTGCCCGAAGAGATTTCTGGAACCACTTTTTACGAACCTGGGAACAATGCAAGAGAACAAGCTGACAAAAATAGCTTGGCCAATAAGTGGAAAGAGAAATATGGTTATTAGTAGAGAATAGACACTAGAAACTGGACATTAGACACTAGACACTAGATTTTAAGAACATTCAAAATTCACTTCGACAAGCTATTAGATTTGCATTTAGTAAATTCAGTTATTATTAATGAAGATAATTTCTGAACAACCAGAGGGAATAGGTGAACTAGTTCGACTCTTAAACGTAGTGGTTTATCCTGAGCATTAGTCCTATTCTCCTCTTTGGTTTT
>DATJBZ010000017.1:0-248486 GCA_035515075.1 Moheibacter sp.
GGAATAATGATCTGGATCGATAAGTACAATAATAGAAAACATCAAGGAACAGGTCAAAAACCTATTTCAAGATACCAAAAAGCAGCATAAATGTCAATTAAGAAAAACTTATTACTGGTCTAAGAAATCGAGGTAGTATACACCAATATGTTTATACTTTAATAACCTGTACTTTACTAACAGTTTTTTCATACACTTCTTTTATGGTAATCAGATTATGGAATATCAAAATCATTATGAAATACATTTGTTAAAACATATTCTTCATCTTTTTTTTGATAGTACAATGTTTTTTGAGGAATATTGCGAAGCATCTCATAATACTGTATATGATGGGTTTTATTTATAATTAGCGACTTGTCTTCTAATTTCTCACAAATGCTTTTGTATTTTAATTCAAAAAAATCATTGTTAATAGTTTCATCTTTACTCATCAAATAAATTGTCATATCGTGATATACATAATCTGTAATGCCGATAAAACTATTGCTACAAATAATCGGTTCCGCATACACTAATTTTATTGCAAAATCCTGCTGTGTGTTTTTTTGTATTTCAAGAGAAATTCCTTCAACTTCAGGCATAACCTTTTCTTTGATATATAGAGTATCTATAAATTTATTTATCTCGGTTTTTAAGTCATCTCTTTTTATTATCACATTTATCGGGTCATCTGAAAGAACAGAATTTCTCGATTTTACTTCCTTTGTTAGAATGGTTTCTTCTCTTATAAATTCTCTATTTTTCTTAGATGTACAACTATTGCCTAAAATCAGCATTGAGCATAAGAAAAGCGCCCGTGTGATTTGAAATGACTGTAAAAAACTCGATAGCGCGGATTTAACTTCGTTCAGTTCGGCTTCGTCTCGGGTGCAATCTGTGCTTTTCAATATTTTCTTCAAGTATTTATTCAAATCATTATAATTTCTGACAAAGCTAAAATAGTCCTTTTCTGCGTTATAAACGCATTGTATAATGATGACGCTCAAACGAGTGCCAGAGGGAACATTTGAAATACACTCCTGCATAAAATTACAGATTGACCTCGGGAACAAACTGAGTGAAATTGGATCAACACCACCCGCTGCTTGGATTGAGAGAAACTTAAAACATAAAAAAAGCTCTCGAAATCAAATGATTCAAAGAGCTTTTTGTACCCGAGGCCGGAGTTCTTAAATTTTTAAATGAATTTCATAAAAATTAAATGCTTTAATATCAACAATAAAAGGATTTGTTTAATTTTATTAAAGATTTAAAAACGAATTAAAATTTATAAACCGTCCCTAAAAACGCCCCTTATTTTATATTTTTTGATAGATTTGTATTGATATGCAAATTAAATATTATTTAAGAGAAGATATAATTAGTAAAGATGGGCTGTGTCCTATTCAATGTTCAGTGTATGTAAATGGCGAACGAATCAAATTCAACATACAAAAGGTTAGAAGCTCTAAGAAAAATTGGAACACAAAAAACCAAAGAATAAAGCCGAATTTAAAAAATGAAGATTATAATTTTCATTTAGAGTACAATCAAATTATTGACGATACAGACACAAAGTTAAAAAATATAAATCGTCATATTTTATTGAACAATCTCTCCCAAAATAAAGCCACAGTCCAGAAACTTCTAAAACAAAACAGTGAGCCAATTGTAGAACAAAACTTTTTTAAAACTTTTGAGCAATATATTGATTCTATTAGGGCTATTTTTTCATATAACACACTCAGAACCTATAATACCACGTACAATTATTTAAAGGACTTTGAAAATTATAGAAAACAAAGTATAAATTTCGAGTCTATTGATGAATTGTTTTATGATGAACTAATTTCTTATTCATTTAGTGTTCGAGGAGCTTCAAACAACTATGCTTCTAAAGTAATTACTCAACTAAAAACATTCTTGAGATGGTCATTTGATAGGGGATATAGTACAAATCGAAAATTTGAAAAATTTAAAAGCTTTGACCACGAAAAGGAAGTTATCTATTTAACCAAACATGAACTACTCACACTATATAATCACGAATTTAATAATAAAAGATTAGAACACGTTCGGGACACGTATTGCTTTGGGTGCTTTACCGGATTAAGATTTTCAGATATATATCAATTGAAGCCTTCTCATATTTTTGAGGATAGCATCAAACTCAATATCAAGAAAACAAAAACTATTGACCACGAAATTCCTTTAAACAAGTTTGCAAAAGAAATCTTGAATAAATACAAAAACACTATCTACGAACCCTTGCCAGTTATTTCTGGACAGAAATTCAATGAATACATTAAAGAATGTTGCAAAGAAACTGAAATAAACACTCCTACAACTGTTTCACGATTTAGCGGAAATAAAAGAGTTGATAAAACAGTTCCTAAGTACCAACTCATCACAAGCCATACAGCTCGTAAGACTTTCGTAACCAATTCTCTGATTTTGGGAATGAAAGAAATGATTGTGCGGAATATAACCGGACACAAAAAGGAATCGACTTTTAAGCGATATGTAAAAATAGCTGAAGACTTTAAACAAAAAGAAATGCAGGAAACATGGGACAAGATTTAAACCAAGCAAATAATTTGAAGAGTGTAGATAATCCATTCGATGTTTATTTATGTCTTTTCAAATGTAATTTAACGATTCCTGAATCCAATGTTGCTATAAATTTTAATGAGAATGACAATATAAAGGAACTATGCACAAGATTTAGTGGGAATGAATTTAAAAAAGCACTCACTATAGATAATGTTTATAGAATCAAGCATTTATCATTTTTAGAATATAGTCACTTTTTATATCACGTTATTGTTACTTCAAATAATTTTGAAAGTACTGCCAATCAAATTTTCAATTCAAAAGGTTATGAATTCACAAACTATATTGATAATTTTTTAGGTTTTGACCAAATCGATGTAATCGAACCTGTATTTGATTCATTACTAAATGAAAACGGTTGGCAATTTGAATATGGCTCAAAGGCTTGGCTCCCCGTTTATGATGATACTATACTTCATTTGAACATTAATAATAATTTCGAGTTTGACAAGAAGACTACAGCATACTTAGTTTCTTTATTATCTGAGATTGAAATCAGAATTCTTCAAATAATTAATGATGACTGTGTGCATCATGATATTAAAATTGAAGACTCGATTAATAATCACAAATGGCTTATTTTGTATGCTTTAGCAAGCGTAAGAAGTAGCTTAGAATTAGAATTAAATATTTACAAAGGATCAACTAGTCATTTCGCACTCAACAAATTAGAAGAAATTACCCTTTTATTTGACACTTATTTCAGAGAAATCACAAACACACATCCTAAAAATCTAGCGATTGATTTCGTAAAATTTTTAACTGGAGAAAACAACTGCGAAGAAGGTTGGAGAACTTATCTGGAAAAAATACTTGATAAAAATTTAGATAATTATAGCGTAAAAGACAGACAAATAGGAATTAGCCGAATATTTTTCTTTCTATATGAAATGAAATGGTTTTTGATGCATTATCAAAAACCATTTCATTTCATATAGAAAGGTATGGAATTTAGTGAAACCATCGAAAAAATATTTAGAAATAGAGGAATTAAAGGATTTTCGGAGTCCAATATCAGAAATCATCATCTAAATGATCAATTAAGCAAATCATCTAAAAAAGATAAAATACAATTGACTTCCAATGATAAAAACGCTAGCTTTCATTGCTTCAAAGAAACGAACAAAGTCATAGAACAGCTGTACAAATCTTAAGTATTGCGGTGAATTTCCTAAAATCCGCAGCTAAACCACCGCAAAATAATTTTAATCCACTTTAGACATTTGTTGTATTGAATTAAAGTTTAACCCCTTCTAATTTTATACAAATGTCAACTTTACTTTACACACATTCAAAAGATGACTTGGAACGTATTGTTCGAAAGGTCATAAACGAAATCCGTAAAACAGAACTCACATCCGACACAGTTACTCCAGAAGAAGATAGACTATCCCAAAAAGAAGCTGCAGCATTTTTAGGCGTTAGTGTTGTGACGCTAATTTCATGGGTAAAGAAAGGAATTATACCACGTTATCAGATTGCCCAATCCATTTTCTATTCGAAAAAGGAGTTACTTGAAATTGCTCGAAAAAATAAGAATCTCGTAAAAGCATAAGCATGGAATCTTATGAAATCAGTAATTGGATTAAACAACCCAATCGCATTACCTATGCACGATATGAATTCAATGAGATTCAGGAAAACATTCTGACTTTGATAATGGGAGAACTTCAACCTTACTTAACGGAAGAAAAAATCATCAGCAAAGACTTATTTGAAACACCCTTTGTAACGATTGACTTAACCAAACTCTCCGATAAAAGAAACAATTATACTTACATCAAGAAACAAGCGTTTAAAATGAAATTCATCGAAATCAATTACACTTGGTTTGATGAAGTATCAAATAATTTGAAAGAACGTTCTGCAATGGTTCTTACCACGATGGACTATACGCCAAGAATTAAAAAATTGGACATTTACCTGAACCCTCATGTTGTTCCCTATTTGGTTTACATTGGAACTTGCTCAAAAGGAAAATATACCCAATACAACCAAAAAATTGCAATTGATTTACGAGGATATTTGGCAAAAAGGATTTATAAATTCCTATCAAGTTGGAAACTACGTGGAGCAACTAAAATTTCAATATTAGAATTCAAACAAATACTTTTCATTGAAAACAAATACAACCAGCTTTCCGAATTACGTCGGTTACTAAATACAACAAGAAATAAATTACAGAAAGATGCTGACTTAAGTTTTGAATTTTCTTTTGAAAAACGAGAATCAATTAACGAAAGCTACATCACTTTTCTGATTTTCCCCAAGGCAACTCATCCACTTTCAACAAAAATCCAAATCGAGCGACATAACCAATTTTCAACTGTTTACAACGTCCTTTCACATTGGTTTTCAAATTCTGAATCAGATTTTGCCTTATCAATCACCCATAAGATTATGGAAAATGAAAAGTTGACTCCAGCCTACTATCGGCTCAAAAATATGTACAAACAATACCGGAAAAAAGACAAATCATTTCAAGACTGTAGGAACAACATATTAACGAATTGCTTGAAAGATTGGGGCATAAAATAACTAATGATGAATGGTTCTGAAATGATAAAATCAAAAGAAATGATATGCATTGTCAAAGTTGGCGGAACTCCACTTGGCGGTGGTTCTTTCAAAAAATGGCATGTAAATAACTTGAAAAAATTCATTGATTTCCTCAATCGAGAGTATCCTAATTGGCGATATTTCAATGTTTACGATAAAAAGTCGAAAGTACAGATTGGGAGTTGTTCTTCTCAAAACTGTATTGAAGCCAAAAATTAAAAATCCCGATAAATTAATCTAACTTAAATCTTTCTCCAATTTTAATTTTAACTTTTCCCACTCCGGCATCAATCCATTTAACATACTATAAAAAGCTTTTGAATGATTAGCATGCTTTAAATGACACAACTCGTGTAATAACACATATTCTATACAAGATTTACTTGCTTTAATCAATTCAGTATTTAAAAGAATATTCCCATTTGTGGAGCAACTTCCCCATCTTTTGGTTAGAAAACGATGTTTTAGGCTGATTTCATAGTTTTTAAACTGAGAAAATTCTTCTAAAATCTTTTCTAATATTTCATTAAAAATTATCGATGCTCTATTTGAATAGAACTTTCTTAATTGCTTTTCTACATCTGCCTCATTTTTGGCATTGACTACCAATAGTCCTTTTGAAAACGAAACTCCCGTCTTATGATGTACATTATCTTCTACTTGTAATTTATACTGTCTTCCCAGATAGCGGTGCGTTTCTCCTGAAACGTACAGTCTTTTTGTTGTATACGGTTTGTATAATTCGAACGATTTTTGCTGATCTATAATCCATTTCGATTTTGTTTTCACCTTACTCAATATGAGACTAATCTCCGTCTCAAGAGGTGCAGTAATTTCAACATTTCCTTCCGGAAACACTCTTAAATCAATTGTTTTGCGATTGGAGTATTTTACATCAGCTTCGATGGTTTTCTTACCATACTTATACATTATCTGCTCCATTAATCAATTTGCTTTTTCGCAATTTTTAAAATTTCTTCAATGAAAACATCAAGCAGATCAAACGGAATCTGTTGTGACAGTTCCAATGAAACTGAATAAAAGTAATCATCTAACTCCCCACTGATTTGCTTTTCCAAATCCTTATTTTTTTTCCAATCGATGATTGGTTTTTCTCCATCGAAAATATTCTGAAATAAAATATTTTTTACCTCTTTAGCAATCTGTGCATTGTTGTTCTTTTCAATTAAAAAATTGGATAGCTGATCATTGATCTGGTTGTAAAAGGCTATGCCAATTTTATCTCCAACCAATATTTCCGGCACGTCATCTTGCTTTCCTGTTAAAAAGATATTTTCAATTTCACGGATTTTATTGAGATATTCAGTTTCATCTATTCTACTTTGTTTATAATCGGCGATGGTTTGTTTAATTAGCTCAGATAATTTTCTATAGAAAATAGGATCTTCATCCATTTTGATGGAGATTCCTTTGGAAGTCCTTGATGCAATATGGTCTGCTTTTGCTGCTTTTCCCGTCAATTTTTCTACTTCTTCATCTCTTTGTTGTTTGTTGAAAATATCAATGGGTTGCGTGATTTTTAAAACTTCGCCATCTGTGGTGATGTGTTTGTCAATCAATTTTTGAACTTGTGGTTCGTATTCTTTGAAATCAATATCATCAAAATACCTGCGCTTAACATCTATTCTTAATTGTGTAAAAAATTTAATGTCTTTCTTGTATTTTTCAATGACTTCATCGTTTTTCACGTCATTGAATTCTATGGTTGCCATTGCTAATCCAAATAGCCTAACCAATTTTGATAGTTTTTCGTAGAACAAATGGCGTTGCTGGTCGTCTCCAAGATGTACAGCGTATGCTTCTGTATCGTATTTATTCTTGATAGCGGAAAAAATATCCCAAACTTCGGAATGCGATTGAGGCAAATCTTTTATAACGTCTTTGACATTGGTTACAGAGCCCTTTAAATCTTGGGCATTAAATTCATCACTCCCAGAATAGATTTCTATCGCTTTGTCTAAATTCTCTAGGTTGCCATAATAATCGATAATTAAACCATAATCTTTCCCTTCCGCCACTCTGTTTACACGAGCAATTGCTTGTAACAAAGTATGCTCTTTTAAACTTCGAGTTAAATACAATACCCGATTTTTTGGAGCATCAAAGCCCGTTAGAAGTTTATCTACTACAATAATAATTTCAGGTTCATCTTGCTTTTTAAATGCGTTGATAATGGACTTTTCATACTTTTCTTGCGTACCGTATTTATCCATCATCGCTTTGTGAAATGACAACACTAAATTTTCATTTTCTTCGAATGCATCTTCGTGATTTTCTCTAATATCAGGTGCAGAAATCACTACGTCGGAAGTTACTTTTCCGATTTCATTCAAATATTTTCGATATAAAATGGCAGTGGTTTTATTGGGAGCAACCAATTGAGCTTTAAACCCTGTTCCCTGTATAAAATCCACAAAATGTTCTGTAATATCCCAAGCTCTATCATAAATTACCTGATCGGCTTTATTGATAGCGTTTTTACTGCTGTATTTTCTTTTTAATCCCGCTTTCCCATACTTGGTCAGGGGTTCAGAAACTTTATCAAAAAAGCTATCCAATGGTTTTTCGTTTACACTAATAGAATTGTGTCTTCCTTCATATAATAAAGGTACAACTGCACCATCATCTACGGCATCTTTAATCGTATATTCATCAATAATACCTCCGAATTTATCAGCTGTATTTTTTTCCGATTTCATAAGCGGAGTACCCGTGAAAGCAATAAAACAACCATTAGGAAAAGTTTTTTGCATTTTCACATTGAATGTTTTATACTGACTTCGGTGACCTTCATCAATTAAAATAAAGATTTCCGACGAGCTAAATCCATCAGGCTCTTGATTAACTGCCGCCTTAAATTTGTTGATAATTGTAGTGATTACTGCATCTGAATTACTTTTTAGCAACTCAATCAAATGCTTTCCTGTAGCAGCTTCTTCAACCGGAATATTGCACTTCTGAAAAGTTTCGGTAATTTGAGAATTGAGATCAATACGGTCTGTAACCAAAATAATTTTAGGGTTTTTGATCTTTTTGCTTAGCGCAATTTGCTCAGCCAACATCACCATCGTTAATGATTTTCCGCTCCCTTGTGTATGCCAAATAACACCTCCTTTTCGTCTTCCGGAATGGTCTATTTTTTCAATTCGTTGGATGGTTTTCGTGATTCCAAAATACTGTTGGTATCGCGTGATTTTTTTTATGCCTTCGTCAAACAGAACAAAGCGAAACATCAATTCCAATAAGCGGTTCGGGCTACAAATGCTATACAACAACCTGTCTTGTTCCGTTACAGCAACTTCTAATTTTCCTAATTCTGTAAAGTATTTTATGGTAGATCCATACCTCGATTTAAAAACTTTGGTATGGATATCTTTGGGTAATTCTGCTTGCTTTAAATCAAATAGGTCTTGTTGAAATGAAATTTCATCTTTACTTGTGGTGAATTTTTCTTTCCATACCGACCAAAACTTAATTGGCGTAGCGGTTGTCGCATATTTTGCCTCACTTACCGCAAGTGATAATAAGATATTTGAATACAGATATAAATCACGAATCCCGTCTTCTTGCTGATTACGTAAATGCTGTGAAATCCCTTCTTCTATAGGAGATTTATTGGCATTGGATTTACATTCTATCACCACCATCGGAATCCCATTAACAAACAAAACAATATCCGGACGATAGGTGTCGGAACGATTAGAACGTGTTACGGAGAATTCTTCCGATACATGAAAAATATTGTTTTCAGGAGTTTCCCAATCGATGTATTTGAAAGAAAAACTTTTGCGATCCCCATTAATGGTTTGTTCAAATGATTTCCCTAACGTAATCAGGTCGTAAAAATGCTGATTGGCATTCATAAAACCAAGATGAACAGGCAGATTTTTTAATTCGTTAATAGCCAGTTCTACATTGGTATCTGAGAAATCGTGAATAGCATCTTTGTAATCAATTTTATTGATTTTCTGCAATTGACTTTTGAGAACAGAAGTGAGTAGAACATTGCTTTTTCTTTGCTCTCTTAAATCCAAAGCCTGCTCTGGCGAAATATATTGATAGCCCATTTTTATCAGCAATTGAATTGCTGGTAATTGGCTGATGTGGTCTTCTATATACGATGGAATTGACATTTTAAAAAACTATATATTTATCACTATGATGTTTACCTTTTCTCTAACAAATTGTTTAACTAAAGCTCTAATAAATCTTTCTGCATTATCACCAGTTGCTCTTATAGCAAGCGTTTGAGAAGCTTTTCTCTATCATGAAGCTCTAACATTTCTCTAACAAAAGCTCTAACAAATTCACTAACACATCTTATCTTTTTAACTCCCATTTTGGTTTGCCAAATGATCCTTTATTTTCTATTACTTCATTTCTACGTAATTCTGACAATAGGTGATTTACCTTTGTTTTCTTTTGTTTCTCTGTCATCCAATCAGGTAGTTTAATCCACAATAATTCATCTACATCTTTCCTACTTAGATCTTTATGTTCTTTGATTGCTTTTATAATTAGGTCTAAATAATATTGCTTGTCAAAACCTTTAGTTTTTGTATAATCTGCTTTTTGACCTGTTTTTTGTGCTACTTTTAAACCTATAAAGAAGTTCGGTTTTCTTCCCTCAATTAGCTTTTTGTTTTTCAAATGCTTTTCTTCTAAAGCTGTAAGTGGAAGTTTTTTCTGAACTTTATCCAGCATCATGATTTCTTCTAAGGTCAAATCTTTGTTCTGAGCTAAAAGCCGAGCATACTCCATATCCAGAATTTTTCCGGAAAGTGACATTTTTACTTTTTCGTTTGACAAGTCGTAATCTGGTAGCGGAAAAAATCTAGCTCGTTGAAAATTAAAAATCTTCTTAATTCCTCCACCAGCGGTATCGACCATTTTCAGATTGAACATTGCCGTTGCTAAAAATGGATTCCGATAAGATTCTTCTGGCGCATCTTCAATCACTACTTTTTCTACATTTCCGGGAATAAAAGAACCTTGATTGGTAAACACCAACTGATCGGGCATTTCGATTACATTAATTCTAGCATTTTTTGTATAATCTTGATGTGCAATGCAGTTGTTAATGGCTTCACGAATAGAGAAGGGTTCGTACTTCGCTACTTCTGTCGGAAAAATTGTCCCTTCTTGCATGTAACGGTATTTGATATTTCTAATTTTAGCAAATACTTTTTCAACAGAAAGAATAAAAGGAATTCCAAAAATCTCGTAATCAATATCGTTATTCTGATCATCTACTAATTTCCATCGGATTTTTGCATCTGCAGGGTTCAGCAGATATTCTGATTCATCTTTTCCTAAAAGAATGAGTGCTGTTCTTGTGATTTTTCCTTTACTGGTAACTTTAGCTTTATTTAAAAAAGTAATATCATCCCAAGTATCCACTTCATCCGCTTTATCAGGAAACTTATTCTTGAAGTTTTTTCTTGCCAATGCAATTGCATCTACATCCAAATCTTCTATAGTGGCTTCAGGAACTATAGCTGCACTCCAATCTTCTTTAGTGGCTTGCGCTCTAATTCGATCAATTTTTTCGATATTTAAGGGAACTAATTCCTCTCCATCTCGGGCATAATAATGACCGTCAAAAGCAACCGGAATACCTTTAGGAGCAGCAGGAATTTGAAACATCAACACTCTTCCTTCAGGTAAATTTAATTCATGAATATTAATGAAAGAAATCCGGTTGGTTGTTTTATTGGCAATTTCACCTTTTAAACTGTCAAGATCCTTTCTTGACAAACGATATTGAGAACCCACAATACTATGGTCTTTGTCTTTCACTCCAAATACTAGCCATGCATACGGTTTTCCGCAAAGATTGGCTTCGTTGCTTAAGGCTGAAAAATATTTACCCAGTTTGGTAAAATCATAGGTGTTCTTGGCTTCCTTAAATTCTACAATTTCGTTTTCAGAAGCAAGACTTCGAAGGTCGTTTAAGGTTTCTATTAATTGCTTTTCAGTCATTTTGAATAATCATTTTGTAATTAAATCGGCTCCCAAACTCTGTTTTCATTTTATTAGCAATAAAGTTACATAACCTCATTCTGTTTTTAGGCGTTTTATTTTCTTTGAAAAAGAAGTGAATTAGCGTAATACTAATTTCCGGATTTTCTTCTAAAAAGGGATACAACTTTAGAACGTTTGTATTAGGGTGTTTCTGTCCTAATTCACATTCTAAGAAAACATATGTACTTTCTCTAATAATAGCATAATTATCAACATCTCCCCAACCTTGCAGACTAAATTCATAGTTTTCAAACTTGATGTTAAGTTGCTTTTCAATCACCGCTGAAACTTCACAATTTTGAATATTGGTTCGCTTCATACATCTATTGCTTTTACAAAACCTCCAATAGCTCTATTTTGATCGTAGATGGTCATCGATAAATCTGCTTTTGGCATCCATACGCGACCTAATTGAACAGCTAAAGAAACAGGCATTGCAGGAAAAATATTTAATATAGCTTCTTGACCGTGAATCTCTTTTATTTTTCTAAAAGCTTTTTTCATTTTTTCGCCAAAATCTACAATCTGCTTACGTGATTTTACGAAATCATTATCCGGATTTTCTATTTTGATGCTGTATATAGAGGTATCTTCACCTAAAACAGAAGTAATACGATCATCTGTAATTGTATCACTTAATTCAATCTTTAAAGCAATATTTGTTTTGACTTCTGCTGCTAGTTCTAAGTTATATACCGTATCGATATCAGCTTCAAAATTCCACGTATCTGGATTTCTCCTTTTTTGACGTACATCAACAGAATAGATATCATTTAACATCGTTCCTAATTTCATTAAAATAGGCATAGGTCCAAATGGAAACAATGAAATATGCTTTATCTCTCCACTGTTTAGTAATGGAAATAAAAAACGTTCAAATTTTTGATTAAGATTTCTTAATTCATCACTCCAAAAATTAGGATCTGAATCTTTATTTAAAGAATTAATGATCCCTAAATCAATATTTTTTGCTTCGGCTGGATAATAATCAGGAGCTAAATATTGACTAACAATACTATATTGAACATTAGGCGTGTGAACTCCGATATTCATATTCATTGTTACAATATGACTTTGTTTATCTGGAGCAATTGCACAAGCATTTGCAATACGATTTTCGTGCTCCGCTTTCATTTCTACTAATAAACTTTCGGGGTTACCTACAACATCATCCCTATCAATTAAGCGATGGTGTGTATCACATAATAACATTAAGTTTGATATATCATCTGCCAATTGTACTGATCTTGTACTACAACCACGTGGTCCACCTGGACTATCGGCTACGATATGAGCTATATATGATTGATTGAAATTTCTTTTCGTTAAAATGTCAGTATGTAGAATTTTATTACATCCTCTGTATTGACATCTACCTCCTGAAATAGACCAAAGCATGTATTTATTTTTATCTGAAATAGAGGTTACGCTCATGAATATTATTATCTAAGATTAAAATGCTATGTTTGGAAGTGTATTATTTAATAAATCTGTTATTTTATTTGCAGCAACATTTTCTACAATTCCAATAGTAATGCCTTTAATCGCATAGAAAGCTGACTTTATTATTTTTGGAGATTCTTTCTTCTCTAACGCTAATTTGATTTTACTAATTTCGAAAGCAATTTCATCTCTTTCCTCATCTAAATCCTTTGCTAATTGTTCAATTTTAGCTGTAAGATTTAGTACGTCTTCTTCAAAATTTTCATTGAATTCTACCTTATTGTTAGTCCCACCAACGATATTCGTGTCTTGAATGTTCGCCGATGAGTTATCGCTTATGTACACCCCAGTATTGATAGTTTGATGCACAATTTTTGCAATGTCTTCTTTTTTCTCCATTAGGTTAAAATCTATTTCGTTATTGAAAACCGAATCGTTTAATTCGATAAAAGTGTCTAATAATTTTGCTTTAGCCTGATCAATGATATTAGTTATACTATACCTCGATATAATTTTGTATATGTTACTAACTTCACAATCTTGTAGTATTTTCTGTTGAATTAAATATTTTTCATATCCATTTAATGAATAATGAATGTTACCCTTTTGTTGAAGCATCATTTGATCTAAAGCTACAATTGTTTCTTTAAAAGGAATTTGCATTACTTCTTTATATTTATCAGGACCAAGATTTAAAATTGGTACTTCAAAATTTGTGTATTGCTTCATTAGACCTAAACCTAAATGCTGAACAAAACTTGCTTTTACTGCTAAAACATGTATATTTCTATACACTGGTAAATCATCTTCTGTATTATAGCCATAGATAAATTCGTTATCTACCCAAGTTTTGAATTCTTCGTTCTTTAATAATTTAGAAACGACTTGAATTTTACTTACCAAATTTGTTAATGGCTCGTTATTCGCCATCCCCACAATAATATCTTCGATTAAGCTTTTAATATTCATGTTAGTGCTAGCCTATTTAGTGTTATACCGTACGTACTTTACCCGTTAATAATTGCTGCATTAAACCTTTTTTCTGGAGTTTTAATGCCTCTAGTTTTTGTTGGTATTGTTTTACTTCTTGGTTGGCTGTATTTAGGATTTCTGCAATTACATTTTGTTCTTCTAATGAAGGATTTGGTAAAACAATCGTTGAAAAATCATCGTAACTAATATTTTTACCGTCTCTGATACCAATTACAGCCACTGATAAACGTCCAATTAAATCTTCACTTTTGAAATAATATTTATAAAAATCATCATTAATTGGATTAATCGATTTTAAAACAGTATAAGCTGGACTTACAAGTCCTGTATATTCAGAATATTCAATACCACCTTGGAAAGATCTTAAGCTAATTACAAAATCACCTTTTTCAACTAATTTATATGTCTTTAAACTACCAGAAGGCATTGTAACACGAGTTTCAATCATATCACGAGGAATCATACCAAATTCTTGAGTAGCTGATAATAATACAGAATCTTCTGGGTTATTTTTTATCGAAACACTTTTAAAAACTTCATTCGCTAAAGATTTTTTAAACTCTTTATCTTCGAAACCTTTCACACGTTTTTTTCCCGTCAACAACGAAAACGCTAACGCTTTATTTCTAGCTTCTAGTTTTTTGATGATGGCATCGGTTTCTTGGATCGCTTTGTCCCACGTTGATAATACTTCCGCAATTTTTTGTTGCTCTGGTAGTGGGGGAAGTGGGATTTGTAATGAAGCAAATTCATTACTATTTAAACCTGGTTGCCCACTTCTTTGTGAAAAAGTTGAAACCCAATCATTATATTTATCTGATTTCGTATATGACCAAATAAAGTATTTATTAGCTTTTGAAGGGTTAATGCTAAATTTTATCAAGAAACCAGCATACACTAATTGTCCATCCTTGGAATCATACAGATATGATTTTCCTGTTGTAGAACCTGTACGTACAAAAACGATATCATTTTCATTTAAAAAAAACTCATTTGAAGTTGGATCATCTACTGAAGATAATTTTTCCGTACTAAAATATCCTTCATCATCGATATCTGTAATTCTTAAATATTTAGGCAATTCTTCTGAATATATTACTGCTGAAGCATTTATACCATAAGTACCTTTACCTAAAGTAACTTCTCCCAACTTTTTCACTTCCCAATCTGTAGGAATAGGTCCGATGGATGTATTTTTATATTGTGTTGTTTTTGTCATTGTTGTAATATTTTTATGCTAGGTCTTCGTCTGTAATCGTAAAAACAGACTTTATTGCATGTAGTGCGTCTTCGCTTTTAGCGCCTTTCATTCCCATTGCTTTAAACACATCGGGGGTAGGTAAATCCTCTTTTATCATTATAAGGAATTCAATCATCATTTCTTTAATGGGTTGAGGCAACTCAATGCGTTCTTCTCCAGTAAATAGCAAAGCTAATTTGAGGCAGTCGTTTTTATGCTTTTTTAAATGTTTATTGTCTTCCTTACTTCCATTAGCAATACGTCCTGTAATATCTAAATACGCTTTCGCCTTTAAAGCAATTAAAGCTTCTGTATTTGCACGATGCACATCTGCCACGACCACGCTATGTTCTCTAATAAATTGGTAGAAGATGTCGTCTAATAAAATAGCAGATAGGCTACTTAAATCATCATCTGCCGGAATAGGCGTTAAGTGCATCTCAGGATCTAAATCAATCAAATCTGGTTTACGCGAAAACAATTCTATCTGCTGTGGAAAATCTTCGTTTTCCGGATTTATAAATCGATAGTATTGGCGTTCGTCGCTGCTTATTTCTTTACGGTTGTAATTGCCCTCTTTTATAAATTGCCAGAATGTTTGTAAGAATTCCGGATTTAAAGCTTCTACCACCAAAATGATGTCAATATCTTTTGTGGCACGAGCTACTAATCCTTCATCCTCTATAATCATATCGCAAGCAGTACCACCGATAATGATATAATTATCTGGAAACGCAGCAAAATATGCTTTGAATTGTTCTATTCCTTTTACCATATAAATCGATTGATTAAGTGTTCTAATTCCATTTGCACACGTTCGTCTTGATCGTCTTTATAGGTTAAGAATAAAGAGATTGGATCGACCTTGTCGTATGCTGATTGACTAATTCTGTTAATGAAATTTGGATCGTATTTCCATATTTGAAATAGATATTCTCCACCAAATTCATTGAATGTATTGGGTTGGTTATTCTTCTTAATTAAATTAAATGTTTGATTATCTATAGCAAAAGCCATTTGATCGCTTGGGTTTATATTGGTGTACTCCGTTAAAGCGGTATCTCCTGCTTTTAATAATTGTAAATTCCAATTAAAATTATCCGCTATGAAATACTCTTTAGCAATGGGATTGATAAAAATGTTGTTTTGTAGCCCTTTTTCCCACAATGTTTTTCTGTCAAATTTGAATTGGAACATTTTATAACGACCACGCTGTACGATTTCTATTAATTCTAATTCGGCTAAATTTTCGACTGCACGCGAAACGTTGATGGTATTTACCTGAAATTGGTTTGCAATTTCTTTTAATGGAATATCTTCGATTGTATATTGATTATTTGTATTCAGCAAATGTGCAATGACTAATACCTGAGCAAAAGGTTGCAAGGTTTGTGCAGTACGTCCTTTTGTTTGGTATCTGTATTCTGTAAAATCAATGAACAAGTATGGTATATACAGTTGCTTAAACGGTACGATAAATGCTCGTTTTTTTTCGATTAATCGTTTACGATTATAGGCTTCCATTTCGTCCACACAAAGAATAATGGGTTGATTAATTCTTTCTTCAATATTTGTTAGTTGCGTGTCTATGGCTGCAATTGTAAACTCGTCATCCGTTTCTGCATAGGCAATGACGAATTTTTTATTTAACATCAACAACTCGTACCATCCATAGGCATTACGCAAATAGATGGGTAATTGATTAAGGATATCCTTGCTTAAAGGGCTTACCTCGCAATGAATTCCTATCGTTTCGTTGATGTAATTTTTAAGCTGAATCATAATACTAACATTAAAATTGCACGATAACAAATATAATGTTATTATGCAGAAAAAGTGTTGCTAATTTAAAAATCAATTATTTTATTGCAATACTTAATTTCTGAAGCTATATCCAATTGATTGGTAAGTAAGCTCGTGTTCCTTATATTTATCATCTCATTGGTTGTATGTGTATGACCATAAATCCAATACAGTGGTTGGTATTTAACAATCAACTCCTCTAACGAAGATCCATAAACAGAACTGAAATTTTCTTGTTCCGGAATAGATAAGATTACAGGACAATGATGTGTTACTACGATGGTTTTACTGGGATTTGCAGTTTGTAATTTATGCTCCAAAAAACTCAATGCATCGATATGAAATGCATTATAATCGAACGCATCTATATAATCCTCTTGGTATTTAATGTATTTAAAATCATTGATGTGATATTGTAAAAACCATCTTTTGTTCAGATCTAAATTAGACCATAAAGTAGAGCAAATCAATTCATAATCCTCTAGCAACACCGATTGGTTATTGATTAAAAATACATTTTCTCGAATGGGAATATTACAGGATTGATATGATTGGTAATCTGAGCCATAAAATTCATGATTTCCAGGAATCCAAAAAACTTTAGTAAACGCCTGACTGATATGATCTAGGAAAAAATTAATTTGATCGATCTGGTTTAATGGTATAATATCACCCGCAAGAACCAAATAATCCGCACAAGGTTGAACAGGATATTTTTCAAAAAACATCCTGTTGTTATGTGATTCTAAATGAAGATCTGAAATGTATTGTATTTTCATTATTTTTTTGAATTACCGTGTTCTACACCACCACCATGCCATTCGCCAGTTACTAACCAAATTTCGTAATGATATAGCCATTCTATTGCCCAAATCATTATTGTTTGAGCTATAGATTTCGTTTTATTCCATTCTTTACCATCAGGATAATATAAACATAATCGTTGCTTTTTAGTATCATAAACATGTGGTAAAGATTTTTCCCCATCAGCTAATGGTAAAGGGAATGGTTCTAGTACATAAACATTTGGCACTTTACCTTCTTCATACACTACTTTTACCTTATACTCATCACCTAAGGGTGAAGACTTAAGAGTTCCGATCCATTGAAGGCTTTTATCACTTACTTTTTTAATTTCTCCAAAAGGAAAATATCGCTTAATACCTGCATATTGTTCTAAAAAACTAAGCTTTTTAATCTTTATCAACCCCATGAAAATTATGTGCTTTTACTTTAGATACATTAGATAAAGTGGCACCTACAGTACCCAAAATACCAGACTTTCTATCTGCATAATTATTTCCTGATTCCGTTAATAATCTACTACGAGTTCCATAATCTCTAAACGTTTTTAGTACAGCATCTTTTCCGAAAGAATTTTTAAGCGATTCTGAGATGTTTTGCAATCCTGTTTTAGATTGCGCATCGCTTAAATCAGCTTTCACTTGGTCTAACCATCTGTAAAAATTTTCACGTCTAACCGATCCTTCATCATTCCATCGATCTGCGAAATTTTCTGAAATATTAGTTGGATTAGAAATCCATTCAACTACCTCTTCAGGTTTATATAAATCAGATCTTTTATACCTTCTGCCTTGACTATCAGTAAATTCAATTTCATCCTCCATACGATTAACGACACCCCATAAAGCGTCAATTAATTCTTCTTCACCACGATAAGCACGCGCCGCTAAAGTTGTAATGATACAAGAAATAGGTTTTTGCTTTTTTACTTCAGGATCAGGTTCATTCTTAAAATAAATATCACGATGTCTTTTTAAAAGTTGTACAACCCTTTGAAGTGGTAAACGAGTTTCTTGGTATTCAGGAGCAGGTTTTACAGCTTCATTTAATGAAAACGTTCTCTTTTTTATCCCATTAATTGTTTTGGCTATATTCATAAACCAAATGGCATACCCATAAGGATTGCTTTGTTTCCAATATTCAGGTCTTGTTTCAGTAGTATATCCGCTTTCCTCTTTATCCGTAATACTCAATCTTAATCTATCAAACTCTTCATAAGTATCCGCAGACATAGCTTTTTCAAGTATAATTGAATATCCAGATGAGATAAGTGCTGGTAATATATCCATGTGATATCTTTGATTCGCAGATTCAGCATTTTCTCTATATTTTAATGTCCAACACCTACGTCCTTCTTCATCTAGCATATCACTATATCTGTCACTCTCTTTTAAACGATCACCTACTGCATTTTTTAAATGGAATTGAGCCCAACTTTCTGGTTTATTTTTAAACTCGCATACAACATCCAAATCAATGTCTCCATCTTCATCAATGGATTGAATTGTAGTACCAATAATAAACGAACCTTGAGGTTTGATGTACGGTTGTAATTCTGTTAGGGCTGAATTTTCATTCGACAAATATTTACCAACAGCGACATAACTTTGAACAGCTGCTTCATGTTGAGATTTGGTAATGCTTAAGTTTTTACTTAACAATTCCAGAATGTCATTAAATTGTTTTTTTTGATTAGCGTTAATCATAATTGTGTTTTTTGGTTTAAGTAGGTTAATCTATATTAGCTTTAATTCCTTTAAAAACGCTTGCATTTTAGCTTCTGTTTCAGCTAGACTGCTTTTAAGCTGGTTAATGTCGTTATTCACTTCTTTGATGTCTACTTCGGCTTCTTCTTCAAATGTATCGATATAACGTGGGATATTTAAATTGAACTCGTTCGCTTTAATGTCTTTAATCGTTGCACGAAAAGAGAATTTATCCGTTAGAACTTCTCCGTTTTGGGTTTGCAATGCCGGTAATATTTTGAATTTTTTAAATTCGGCTACAATTTTTTCGATGTTCTTTTCGGTAAGTTTGTTTTGGTTTTTACCCGATTCAAATTCATTACTTGCATCTACAAACAAAATATCTTTGTTCGTTTTTGCTTTGTTAAAAATCAGAATCGCCGCCGGAATTCCCGTTCCGTAAAACAAATTGGCAGGCAAACCGATTACGGCTTCCAAAAGGTTTTCGTCAATCAATTGTTGACGAATTTTACCCTCGCTGCTTCCACGGAACAAAACCCCATGCGGAACAATTACACCAACCTTTCCTTTGTCTTCATACGTGGTTTCAATCATGTGCGTTATGAAAGCATAATCGCCTTTTGATTTTGGGGGAATCCCGCGATGAAAACGATTAAACTCGTCCGAAGCCGCTTGTTCTGCTCCCCACTTGTCCAAAGAAAAAGGAGGATTGGCAACCACTACATCAAATTTCATGAGGGCATCTTTTTCCTTCAACTGCGGATTATTTAGGGTGTCTCCCCATTCTATATCGGCATTATCTTCCTCGTGCAGAAACATATTCATCCGAGCCAACGCCCACGTAGAACCGTTGTTTTCCTGTCCGTACAAAGCGTAATTTTTACCATCCACTTCTTTTGCCACTTTTATCAACAGTGAACCTGAACCGCAAGCCGGATCGCAAATACGATCGCCGGATTGGGGATCAATTAATTTGGCTAATAAAGTACTTACTTCTGAAGGTGTAAAAAATTCACCCGCTTTTTTACCCGCTTCTCCTGCAAACATAGAAATAAGATATTCATAACTGTCTCCAATTACATCATTGTTCTCCAAATGAGAAGGTTGTAAATCCAAAACTGAAAGATCGGTTAAGAGGTTTTTCAGGATTATATTTCTTTGTTTTGTCGGGCCAAAAGCCGTTTCCGAATTGAAGGATATACTACGGAAAACCATAGCTAACTTGGATCGGTTTTCGTCTTCCAACTTAGTTAAAGCAATGTCGATGAGTTCTCCTAAATTACTTTCATTCCTATTTTCGTATAAATAATCGAAACTACTTTCTTCAGGTAAATAAAAACGTTCCCGTTTCATCTGACGTTTCACCATATCCGGATTATTGGGATATTTTTCTTCGTACTGTTTTGCTTTTTCTTTCCAAACATCGGAAAGGTATTTCACAAAAAGTAAGGTTAAAATATAATCCTTATAAGATCCACTTCCCATCACAGGACGAAGAGAATCGCAGGCATTCCATACAATACGATTGATTTCGGTTTGCGTAATTTTATTTGACATTTTTAATTATTTACTTGAGTTAACTGATGAATTGCTTGGTTGAATATTATTTGATTTTTTGTTTTGATTTCGGATAACATTCTTTGCTGTTCGATATGGTTGTTATAAAAATCTGCAATTTTCTTCTGTTCTTCCAAAGAGGGCAGCGGAATTTGAAAGTCCAACAACTCCTTTTTGCGAATCGAAGGAATGGAGCTTCCCGCACTTGCACCATAGAAATATGCAAGGCTTTTCGGTTGATTTAAAATACAAACCAAATAATCGGAAAGAACTTTTGCCTCATCCACTTTCATGATGTAGAAAACAGAGGAAGCAACTGCTTTTCCTATTTTGGATTCATATTTATAGGCAAAGAATTTCATGCCTTTACTTACAAAAATAACATCGCCCTCAATTAGGAGAGAGGATGGTTTAATCGCATCGGCATCAACATAACTTTCCACATTGTTCAGGAAAGTCCCGTCTTCTGAAAAATTCTTCACTTGAAGATATTGTGTGTCCCCTTCGTCCTTAGACTTAAGGTGTTGCCCAAAAGATAATTGACATATATTTCCAAGATTAACTTTTTGAATATAATTCATTGTAGATATTTTCAAATCATAGTGCAAATATTAGAAATTATTTCTTAATTTACAAATATTATTTTTTGTATAATTTTTCAAATTTAAATAAATTCCTAAATAGATATTGACTGTCAATGTTTTATATAATTATTAGATTTTGATTCATACAAATAATTTCGTATGTTTGCTTTCTAAAAATAAATTAACGCAAGCGTAAGCTATCGTTTTGGTTTCAGAAAACTAGGAATCTTCTAAACATCCAAATTCGATAGACTTACGCCCATGCCATAATCGGCGTGGGCTAAGTCTTTCTCGGATGTTGGGTATCCTAGTACCTCTGAAACGGATTGATTTTAGTTCCACGCTTTTTACATTATGGCTATGGAAAATATCCTAAAAATCAGTTATTCCCGGAAAAGAAAGGTAATCTCTACAATTCTAAACCTTTACTTATTTAATCAGGTGGAAAGTCCTGAATTCAAGGACGGAAAAGCAATCATCACTTCCAAATATGCTCTTGGCTTTCAGAATGGAAGCTACAATGATGCTGAAAATGAATTAATCTTTGAATTCTTTCAATTGATTTCGAATAAATTAACCAAGAAACAAAAGCATGCGCTCTATTTTATGCTTTGTTCCAATGTTACTTTTGTTTTTATGAGCGGCGTAGAAGTTGGTGATGAAGAGAGAACGGACCATTTAATCAGACTTCATTCAAAAATATTTTTTTCATTCGTGGACAACAAAAGTTTGCATCCTCACATGAACAATTTCCTTCATTTTGTAGCGGACTTTCATTCTTTGTTTGAAATCGGCTCTGATAAAGCCATTTCAAAAAATGAATACAATTCCATCATTCGAAACAAGATAAAGGAGATTCAAAGATTTGAACTTGAAAATCAACTGTATTTAGATTAAAAATCCAATAACCCTATAATCAATTAAAAATCAAAATTATGAGAACAATTATTTTATTGACAACTTTCGTTATCCTTTTCTCTTGCTCAAACTCTTCAAATTCCATCAAAGAAAATGATATGATATACGGAATGGAAGCCATCGATGGAATTAGTTTCAAAGCGCAAAACAAAGACAAAACCGAAACTGTAAATATCCGTATTTTTGGGATTGAAGCACCTGAAGGCAAATTTCAAGCTGAAGCAAAAGTATTTTTGGATTCTTTGATTTCGAATAAGGAAATCGTAATTAAAAAAATCTATTCAGAAGACAAATTATCCAATTCACTTTCAGCAGATGTTTGGTTTACAAAAGAAGGTGAAGAAACGTATTCTGACAGGCTCGATTTGAATCCTGCCATGAAATTATTGGTATTTGGACTGGCAGTATACGATGAAAGCTCCAAACATGAGCTTAGTTCAGATTTTGTTAATGCCCAAGTTTTAGGTATGCAGAAAAGAAGGAGTGACGAAAACAAAAGAGCTCTTAAAGAAGCTATTGATAAAGGTTTTGGTAAAAGCAAGTGATTTATCACTCCGGAACGATTTTAAATATATTATCAACCAAATTAAACTCAAATTATGAATTTTCTTCCTATCAAAAAACAGAAAAACCCAATGGCAAAATTGCTTTGGAAATTGGTGTTGGGAAACCGATATGAGAATCCGGATTATATAGAAAACAGAGAATCAACCTATGTGAAAGTTTCACCTGAATTTGAGACTTTGGTTTGGCAAAACGGCGATGAATTTGTCGAAAGCTCTTTTTATGTGGAAAGACTTGTCAAAGATGCTGTTTCCCAAAACAGTTTTGAAAATAATCTTGTATTCACTTTGAACTATTTCAATTCGGCGGAGGATCGTCATGAAATAATAACTGAATATGAAAATGAGGTTGAAAATGAATTCGGTTTTGTTGAAGATTATGATATAAAATATGATAGAGCTATCGAAATGTTTTTTAAAGAATTAATTCAAAAGACTAAAAGAGGAAAAATTCCTGAAGAAGTCGAAAAATGGCTACAAAGTCAATGTATTGCTTTTACAACGGAATTTTCAGAAGCAGATTGTCTGACTTTGGAGGAAATTCAAGAAGTTATTGATTCATATTGTCGTTAATCTTAGGTAGAAGAATTTATCGAAATCTTTTGTCTTAAGGGTACAAATGAGGAGAAAAATTGCTTTGCCAAATTTCTTTTGTGTCAATATCCATCATGGATAATCGACCATTCCAACCTGCACCAGAATCCATATTGGTTAAATTTAAATAGGTTTCTGGAAAATGGCTATTCAGCTGCGTGTGACCTATGTAAATTTCTTTAAATAATTTTTGGGGCTGATAGGAAAAAAATACTTTGTTTTTGTTTTGATTGTACTGTTGAAAATCTCTAAAATATTTAAACAAACTTCGATTCCAATGACATTCCATTGCTCCGATTTCGCCATTTTCTGAAACTTTTTTGGTTGCTCCCAACTCAAAATCCTCTACTGTAAAATCCCAACCACCGTGTATAAATAAACGTTTTTCATCATCGACATACCAATCCAACATTTGATTGAAAAAATCTATATGTCGTTGGTCTTTTTCAAGTCCCGTTCTTTTATAGGATTCGACAGAAGCTATGCCACCCTGATTAAGCCATATTTCCCTTTCAGTTCCATTATTTAACCAATCTTTTAGCCAAATGTCATGGTTTCCTCGGATTACAATCAGATGTTTGATTTTCAATAATTCTTCTACACATTCGGCTACTTCAGTATATCCGTCTGCTACATCGCCCAAAAATATGAGTTGGTCATGTTCATAGTCAAATTCCGAAAGTTCCAAAACTTGCCTTAATGCTCGGAATGAACCATGTATATCTCCTAATACAAATTTTCTCATCTAAGTAAATTTACTTAATTCTTTGTTTAGAAACGGTTTTCGTTGAAGTTTCTTTTACTAAATCTGATTCCAATTTTTGTTTGGAATTTTCATTTATTGTTTCATAATTATTTGATAATTTGAGTTTTACTAATTTCACTACCTCATTTGGTTTGGCCTTTTTCATTTCGTTTTTAAATTGAAAAGTGTCGTCAAACCTTCGTTTGTAATCAAAAATAAAATCAAATGATTTTTCTGCTGAATCGTAAAATTCGGTACGAGCAAAACCTCCTTTTACAGCTCCATTTTGTGTGGTTTTATGATTGGTCATAGGCGAAATTTTGACTTTTCCGTTGGTTGTCTTTCTTGAAACAACAATATGAGCGTGGAGATTAAGTTCTCGGTCATTTCTTTCTCTGTCATGATGAATTTTAGCAAAATACATAATGTCTTCAGCTTGCAGATTTTTATTGAAATTCTCAGCATAGTCTTTCATTACACCATCACGGATGTATTTTCGGACTTTCTCCGATCTTTCATTTTCGGTATCTCCCAATTTGAGCATTTCTTCTTCGGAAAAACTTACGGTTATGACAAAAAATTTAGCATCTTTTCTACAAAGTTTTTGGCGGTTGTTATCAATTTGATGGATGATTTCGATAGTGGAAACTGAATCATCAAAATGCGAAAAGAAAGGTTCCGGTTTATCTCCACTAATTATTCGTTTAAAATCCTCATGTTCCAAATAGGAAATCAAATCGCTACAACTTCCGGTATTCGCATACCTTTTTTCGCCACCACCTTGAATTTTTATGTGCATCCTAAAATGTTAAAGTGTAAAACCTTTTTTCGTTTTAATTTGCTCTAATTCATTTAAAATTTTTGAATGAAACATTTCAATTTCAGTCTTAAATTCTTCTAATCGCTTATTGTCTAATTCCTCATTTTTTGATAGTTGTTTTAATATTGCTTTTATATAATTTTCCATAGGAATTTCTTTGAAATACATATTCAAATCATCCTTTGTACTAAGAGAACTTATACTTTCTATCAACCGAGTTTCGGTAGAAACAATTGCTTCCATTGCCGGTCGTAAATAATCTTTTTCTTGGGTTTTTATGAATCCAAAAAGTTGATCAACTCGTTTTGAAATTTTCTCAATTTCTACCTTAGGTTCTGAATGAGTTTTTGGATTGATTCCGTTCTTTTCGAAATACTGAATGGCAATCGGAATAAAGTCTTTTTTTGTCAACTTATTTCGTTTGCAAAAGGCAGAAAGTCTTTTATTTTCTTCAACTTCTATGGCAATCGTAGTGTTTGCATTTTTCTTAGGATTTTCCATAACTATATTGAACTATATATTTTATTTGCCATTAATTAATTTATAATCAATTATTTATATCGGTTTTTTAGTTTGAAATATATTTTGAATATAATTTTTAGCTATTTTCATTTCAATTATTTTATTGATTATAAGAAATTTGCCTCGCAGAGCAAGACTAAACGACGGCTTCTACCTCGTTTCGTCTTGCTATTTCTTATTCGAAATACAAACTTTAAATTTTTATAATTTTTATTTTGCGGTGAAAACAATTATCAGATAGACAATTCACCGCAAAATCTTTTGAAGGTAAACGATAGATTTGCAATACTGAAATGATAAGTTCGACTTATCAAAAAGCCCTCAATGGATTTTTCCAAAGAGGGCTTTGTATTTATAATTATCTGAATTCAAAATGTAAACAAATTTGCTTACATTTGCATTATGATTTCACTATCAAAAAAGTACAAAGGTTTGCATCCGGGAATTGTTTTAAATCGTGAATTAAAAAAACGAAATTTAAAACAAAGACCATTCGCTTTGTCTTTGGGAGAACATCCTCAATCTTTTAATTCAATTTTAAACGGAAAAAGAAATTTGCCCATTTCTTTAGCTCTGAAGATTGAGCAGGAACTTGATTTAAAAGAGGGTGATTTAGCATTGTTACAAACTTATTATGAAATCGAAAAAATAAAACTTCAAAACAGTGAAACCCCAAATTTGAACATTTTAAGAAAATCCTTGTTTTGGGATACGAATATTGATTCCATCGACTGGCAAAAAAACTCAAATGCAGTTATTAGAAGAGTTTTTGAAAGAGGGAATGGCGAAGAAAAATTAGAAATCCAACGATTCTACGGACAATCTAAAATCAATAAAGCTTTGGTTTCCAATTCCACAAAACCAATTCAACTAAATTCAAACTAATGCTACACTTCAATACTGTAAACAAAATCCTAAAAGACACGTTAGAAGTTTTGATGGAGTCAAAAGAGTTGGATTCCTTTCGTTTAGTAGGCGGAACTGCTTTAAGTCTGCAATTAGGACATCGAATTTCTGTTGATATTGATTTGTTTTCGGATGCTGAATATGGGAGTTTGGATTTTGTTAGGATTGAAAAGTTTCTGCAGTCTAAATTTCAATATGTCGACTTCTTTATTAATTTACCAACTGCATTGGGCAAATCATATCTAGTTGGCGAAAATAAAGACAAATCAGTCAAATTGGACTTGTTCTACACCGACAAGTACATCTACCCGCAAATCGAAGAAAAATGCATAAGATTGGCAAGTATGGAAGAAATAGCAGCCATGAAAATTGACGTGGTTCAAAGAGGTGGACGTAAAAAAGATTTTTGGGATTTGCATGAATTACTTGAACACTTCTCAATCTCTCAATTAATCGAATTTCATCAAGGACGTTATCCATACAGCCATGATAAAGATTTAATTGTTCAAAACTTAGTAAATTTTGAATTTGCGGATGAAGATTTTAGTCCGGTTTGTTTACGAGGTAAATATTGGGAATTTATAAAGGACGATTTCATAGAAGAATCACAAAGAATTAAAAACACCAAATCTTAAACAGATTTAAACATCTTAAAAAGTATTTGACATTTTTGTCAAAAAATCATTTCAGAACCATTCATCAAAAAATTTTTAACCTTTTCTTGTTTAGTTTATTGTTGGTTAACCTAATTGTAGTGGCTCTAAAACACCCTATTAATCGGACTTAAGAAGAGAATTTCAGACAACTTTATGACGTTTTTTGGCAATTTTCAGACAACTTTATGACGTTTTTCAGACAACTTTATGACAAACTCGGGTTGGTCGGACAACTTTATGACACTTTATTAACAATAAAAATTGCCCCTAATATCGTCCCTGAAAAAAATAAAAAACCCTCAAAATCAAAAGATTAAGAGGGATTTCTGTACCCGAGGCCGGAATCGAACCGGCACGTTCTTGCAAACATTGGATTTTGAATCCAACGCGTCTACCAATTCCGCCACTCGGGCTGAAATCGACGGCAAATATAAGACGTTTTTATTGACTCCACCAAATTAAATTTCAATTTTTAATCCATCATACGCAAGAAAAATCTCAGCGGGCAATTCTGACTGTACAACTTCATGAAAACCAAGTGACAAACTGATGTGGGTCAAAAAAGATTTTTTTGGATTTATTTTTTCAATTGTTGCCAAAGCTTCTTCCAAAGTAAAATGCGAAGGATGTTTCGGACTTTTTCGCAAGGCGTTCAGCACCAAAACGTCCACATTTTTGATTTTTTCTAAAGTTTCCTCGGGCAATTCACTTGCATCGGTAATGTAGGCAAAACGCTCGTCCACCAAAAATCCATAAATCGGTAATGTTCCATGCATGACCTTCAGCGCTTGGATCTCAAATCCTGCAAATTGAAAAGGCGTTTCCTCGATGAAATGCTCTTGAACGGTAGGCGCTCCAGGATATTTGTTTGCTGCAAAAACATACGGAAAGCGTTGGCGAATTTCACCCAAGGTTCGTTCACTGCCAAAAATATCCATCGGTTTTTGTGCCAAATGAATGAACGGCCGTGTGTCATCGATTCCCAAAACATGGTCGTTGTGCTCATGCGTAAATAAAATTCCTTCCAAACTTTTTACTTCGGCGCGCAACATTTGGCACCGAAAATCCGGACCACAATCGATGGTGATATTTTTGCCATTTTTGGACAACAAAACAGAAGCACGCAATCTTTTGTCCTTGAAGTCCGTCGAAAAATTCACAGGATGATCACTGCCAATGACAGGAATGCCTTGGGAGGTTCCTGTTCCTAAAAACTGCACTTTAAGCATCAAAATCAGTATTAATTTGGTAAATTTACCGTTTTATTATAAAACAATATATATGAGTTTTCATCAGGTACTTTCGCCCAAACAGAAAGCTTTGAAAATCAATTTGAATTCGAGAATTTACGGCACTTTTGCGGAGATTGGTGCTGGACAAGAAACCGTTCGTTTTTTTTACCGCGCTGGAGGTGCTTCGGGAACTTTGGCCAAGGCCATGAGTGCCTACGATAAAAATTTCTCAGATGCGATTTATGGAAAAGAAATCAATGGCCGCTATGTGACCGAAGAACGTTTGAAAAAAATGCTCAACCACGAAATGACGCTGATCGAAGAGCGATTGGATGCCGAAGAACACCAAGACAAAATGTTCTTTACTTATGCCAATACCGTGACGACGATCGATTTTACCAAAACATTCAAAGGACATGGTTGGGTCGGCATTCGTTTTCAATTGGACAAAGCACAGGAAGAATACAATGAATTGCTCATACACGTTCGCTTCAAAGAAAACACCGCACAATTGCAACAAGCTACTTTGGGAATTTTGGGGGTGAATTTGATTTATGGCGCTTATTTTTACAATGACAATCCACGGAAATTGCTCCGTTCGCTGTACGACACCTTGGACAAAGACCAGGTCGAAATTGATACCGTGAACTTCAGTGGTCCGTGTTTCCAATATGTGGACAACCGTTTGATGAGTTTGCAATTGGTCAAAAATGACATGACTGATGCCGTCGTATTTGGGCCGAAAGGCATCAACTATTTGCCTTCAGAATTGTTGTACAAGAAAAATATCTTTGTGATGCGTGGAAGCTTTCGCCCAGTGACCAATGTCAACATCGACATACTCGAATCCAGTTTGGACATGTTTCTCAAACAAGAAGGCGTGGACAAAGAAAACACCGAAATCTTATTTGAAATTACTTTGAACAACTTGTCCGCCACAGGTGAAATCGACGAAAGAGATTTCTTGGATCGAGTGGACATCATTGCCAGTTTAGGCTACAATGTATTGGTATCTGACTTCTTGGAATACTATAAATTGGTGGACTATTTCTCTGAATTCAATAAAAATTCAACAAAAATCGGCTTGGGCATGGGCGTGAACCATTTGTTGAACATTTTCAATCCAAAATACTACGACGATTTGGCGGGTGGCACCTTGGAGGCGCTTGGAAAGTTGTTCAAGAAAAATGTGGTGATTTATTCCTATCCTTATTTGGACAAAGAAACCAATGAATTGATGACCGCTGAAAATTTAACAGTGAACGAAAGTGTCAAAGAATTGTACCGTTTTTTCCAAGTGAATGAAAAAATCTTGGATGTCAAAAATTACAACCCCAACTATGCCAACATCTATTCGTTCCAAGTATTGGAACAAATCGCAAAAAACGGCAAAGAATGGGAAAAAAGTTTGCCTGTAGGTGTGGCTCAACTGATCAAGGAAAGAGGTTTGTTTGGTTGCAACACTACCACAGAAGTGTCATCATAAAAAAAGCCGTTCCTTCTGGAACGGCTTCTTTATTTCTTGTTGAAAAGAATTACTCAGTAACTTCTTCTACTTTCGCCTCAACGTTTGCAGCAGCATCTTCTAAGTTCTCAACTGCAGTGTCGATTGCTTCTTCAGCTCCTTCTTGCGCTTCAGTAGCAGCGTCTTCCAAGTTCTCAGTAGCTTCATCCAAGTTAGCTTCAGCGTTTTCTAAGTTTTCTTCAATTGTTGCTGGAGTATCTTGAGGTTGAGAATCACATGAAATGTTAGTGAATGATAAACCTGCGATGAAAGCCAATGCCAATCCTTTTACAAATACTTTTTTCATAACTAATAATTTTTTAATGGTTTTTATTTGATCCAAAAGTACGTTAGCTTTGTACTTGAACTGGAGAAAAAGGCTTGTAATCATTTTGTAAATTAATTTACAATTTACAAAACCCTTTAGATCAGTGATTTAATTGTGAAAATTTGAACGAAATTTCAGAAATAAAATTATTCAATTTGCTCAAAGATAAGATCGTTGATCGCTTTTTTGAGGAAAATACCGCTTCTTCCAGAGACATTTCTGAGTGGAAAGGACTCGACATTGTCACTTTTCAAGAAGATTTATTTGAAAAAACAAAATCGACGGTCAGCGAGAAATGGTTTTATACTTATTTCAAATCTGACTTTATCAAATTGCCAAGAATTGACATGCTCAACATTCTTACAGAATATGCAGGCTATGCCAATTGGCATGAATTTGTATTGAAAAACAAAGAAAATCCTACCGAACAAAATCCCGTCCCCGCTCAAGAAGTGATTTTACCAACAGTTGTTGAAGAAAAACCTGCTCTCCAGGCTGTAGAAATTGTCCCTAAAAATGAAGAAAAGCAAGACCTTGCCCCTAAAAAAAGTAAAACGTTTTTATGGATTTTGATCAGTTTGGTTTTTCTCATCATTTTGGGAAGTTTGGCGTACTTTTTCTTCTTTTACCAAAGAACCTATTCGTTCTGCTTTGTCGATTCGGACAGGAATACGCCGATCACAGAGCCGATTGAGATCACGGTAGAAAGAAAAGGCTTCAATCCGCTGGAATTGCTGACTGAAAAAGGTTGCATCGACTTTCCTTCCAAGGAAGATACCTTGCTGATGACCATTAAATCCACCTACTACAAACAAGATACCTTTAAAATCAACTTGCATTCTTACCAAGGAAAAGAAACCATCCGATTGATCCCTGATGATTACAAGGTGATGCTGCGGCACTATTCTAAGTCTTCTCAAAGTGTCAAAGAACGCATCAAAATGTTGAATGAAATGATCGCCAATGACGCGCTCATTTACCAAGTGTACGACAACGAATTCTTTGGCGTCGAAGTATTGAGCAAAAAACAATACATCAATTTGGTTTCACTGCCGACAACATCTTTGAAGAATTATGTGTTGATTGAAGCCGAAAGGAAAGAAGGCAAAATTGTAAAAATTAAATTTAAAATCGAATCAGATGAAAGCTAAAGCAATGTTCAGCATATTACTCGGTTTGGTTTTCTTGCTTTGGGCATGCAAAGACGAGAAAACTTTCCAAGGAAAACACGATCCTGAGGTCATCAAGACCTACCACAACAGCGTGACCAATGTGCCAAAAATGGATTCTTTGGCTTCTGTGCACTACATCACCAAGCAGAAGCTGACCGAAATCTATGAGTTGTCTTCTTTGTTTACACTGAATGAAAAAGACAGTTTGATGCGCGAAATTCTTTTGCCCCAATTGGAAAGTTATTTTTTAGAAAACGACAGCACCAACATTCAAAACATTTTGCAAGAGATGAATGCACTGAAAGTCAATTTTGTAGAAATCAGCAATTTAAAGCTAACCTCCACAGAAGATTTGGCCTTAGATTCTGTCAGAACGGTGGATTACCAAGTGGATTATTATTCAGAAAACAAAAAGTTGATTGATTCTTTTGAGAAAAGAGCGCATTATATTTTGAAAAAAGAACCCAAGAAGTTCAAACATGAATTTGTGTTTTACTTTACCGATTTGGAAACCCTCAACGACAGCATTCAAGCGGTGAACGATACGATTTCATTGGGTGAAACACAATAATCCAACGGAATGTCCGTGCTTTCAATTGCTTCAATTTCATCAATGGGCGAATAGAAACTCAAACCTATTTTCAAGGATTTTTGGGGCAATTTCGCCAAAAATCGATCATAAAAGCCACCTCCATAGCCGACGCGATGTCCCTTTTTGTCGCCGATAAGCATGGGTACAAATACGACTTCAATTTCCTGATGGGCCATGATTTTACATGCTTTGGGTTCTAAAACACCAAAATTGCCTGTTTCCCAAACCACCTTTTGATCGATCGCGCAATTCAACAAATCCGCGCCTTTCATCTTGGGCACCACCACAGTTTTTCCTTGATCAAACAAAAAGTCCATCAATGGAAAAGTGTTGATCTCATTGTTTCTCACAATGGGCACAAACAAATGGTACACTTTACAATCCCAAATCGGCATGCGCTTGAGCTGCTCTAAAATCTGATTGCTGAAACTTTCGATTTCTTTTGGACTGAGCTGCTGTCGCTTGTGGCGGTACAACTGTCGAAGGGCTACTTTATTCGATGGCATTGCTTTCATTGCGCTCAATCCATTAAAGTCGCATTTATTTCCGGGCTTCTTTCAAACCTGAAATCAAACGGTCTTTGTTCATGAATCCCAACAACAAACGGTCTAATTTCCCATCCGAAGCAATGACTGCATAAGCTGGATAAGACAGCTGCCCACGCAAAGAAAAGTAAGCAAAAGAATTGACGCCACGGCTTCCACCTTGCGCTTTCACAAAGCGATAGGATTTGCCCATGAAACGCACTTCTTCCTTTGACTCTGCATTGAATTTGATCGGAATATAATTGGCATGGATGTAGTCCACTACTTCTTTTTCCAAAAAGGTCGATTGGTCCATTTTCTTGCACCAACCACACCAATCGGTATAAAAATCAATAAAAAACGGCTTTTCTGGTGTCTTTTTCAAGGCTTTTTCGGCTTGTTCCAAATTCAACCATTGAATTTCTTGTGCATGACTGCAGATGGCCAATAGCCACAAACCCATTAAAAAATATTTCTTCATCGTCAATCCCTTCATTTGATAATTTAGCTAAAAATACACATTATTTCACACCGTGCATCAATTTCTTCAAAGTACTGCCCATCAACAAAGCGATGATCCCAATCACAAATGGAATGACGGTGAAAATCATAAAGAAAGTCGAAATGTCGTATTGCTCCGTGATGTAATCAATTTTTTGCCCCAAAACACCTGAAGTTTTGTTTCCAATGGCCAAAGCCAAATACCATACACCAAACATGAATGCAATCATCCGTGCTGGCACCAGTTTGCTCACATAAGACAAACCAACCGGCTGTACGCACAATTCGCCCATCGTATGGAACATATACGCCAAAACCAACCAAAGAATGCTCACAGAAGCGGTAGTTGCTCCTTGTGGAATGTCTTTCGCGCCATAAGCCAGAAAGGCAAATCCAATGCCCAATAAAAACAAACCGATCGCATATTTCCCCGCCAAAGAAGGGTTGAATTTACTTTCCCAAAATTTAGAAAACAAAGGCGCCAAAGCAATGATGAACAAGGAGTTCAAAATCAAAAACCAAGTCGCTGGGATTTCCACTTCATTTTCCTTAACCTTAACCACTTGCGCTGGAATGCTTTCTTTGATCTCCAAAGCTTTCTCGCTGTCGATCATTTTAAACGTATTTCCTTTTTTGTCCAAATCAACGATGTGCAAAGTTTGGCCTTCTGTGAAATTCTCCAACGCACGAATAACCGTGGTTTCTTCGACCAACAAGGCGTTTTCGTCCGGAACGTTCAATGCACTCACCGCAACTTGGGATTTCACTTCATTGCCTTCTGCATCTGTTTGAACCAGCTCATACGTTGGATATGTAATTTCGTAAGAATATGTATTGAAATTCGCATAAATTTTCCAAATGATCAACGCCCAAATGATCACAAAGCTAAAGGCTAAAATCAAGTTGGAAGCCAAATAGTTTTTATAGGTTTTTTTGAACAATAAAAACAAAACATAGGAAATAATCCCCACAGGAACGACTGTAATGATGATGTCAATGATGTTGAAAGCCAAAGCGTAATTGCCAGACAAAATGCGGTTGGTATAATCTTTTGCGAAAATACTCATCGAACCGCCCGCCTGCTCAAACGAGGCCCAAAAGAAAATAATGAAAAATGCAATCATCATGATCGCCAACATCCGATCTCTGGTCACTTTCCCAAAGCGCATCACCCTTGAAACCAACAAATAAGCAAACAACAATAAGGAAACGATGATCGTTGCATTGGAAAAGTCTGTTGCACCAAATTTCAACAAATTGTATTCGGTAATTTTTGCCAAAGGATCATTGATCGTCCAAGTCAAACCGCCCAATGCAACCAATGCCATGATGATTTTATCTACTTTCGTGAAAGGATTGGGACGATCTTCTTCATTTTCATCCGTTTTTTTCGCCAAATTTTCTTCCGTTGTTTCAACTTCCAATGAGCGTTTGGGTGCCAATCCGACGTCCCCAAAAATTCCGTGTGCCAAAGAAAATTGCAACAAACCCAACAACATAAAAATTCCAGCCAAACCAAAGCCCCAACTCCAGCCCACCATTTCTCCCAAATAACCACACAACATGATGCCTAAAAAAGCCCCAGCATTCACACCCATATAAAAAATAGTGTAAGCACCGTCTTTTTTCTCAGGATGATCTTGGTACAAAACTGAAATGAATGAAGTCATGTTCGGTTTGAAAAATCCAGTCCCTATGACCAATAAAAATAAGCCCAAATACAGAAAAAACGGCGTTTCAATCGCCATGCTCGCATGCCCCAAAGTCATGATGACTGCACCGATGATGATCGCTTTTCGATAACCGAGATAACGGTCGGCCAATTGACCACCGATGATCGGTGTCAAATACAACAACGCCAAATAAGTTCCATACAAAGCCAAAGCATTTTCACGCGGCCAATCCCATCCGCCAATGCCCACAGCACTGACCAAGAAAAGCACCAACAAAGCACGCATGCCATAAAATGAAAAGCGCTCCCACATTTCTGTGAAAAATAAAACGAATAATCCTGAAGGATGTCCCAGGACTTGGCTTTCGAAAAAGGCGGAATTATTTGACTTGTTTTGCATCAACTTTTATTTAAGGCGAGCAAATTACAGAAAAACTATTATTGTACAAAGTAGAATGCTTAGTTTTCAGAGTTAAACTTTGAAGAACTTTGTAGTCATTCCCAATGAAACGCCTTGCGTTTTTCACAAATGAATCGTCTTGAAAGATGCTTTTGGTTTATTTCTTGTAATTTTGTCAAAAATTTAAAAATGAATCCAGAAGAACTATTTCATACCATCAAGAAGCGAAGAGCAGTTATGCCTTCATTTTATAGCGGTCAAAACATTTCAAAAGAAGAGTTGAACCTCATTTTGGAAAGTGCCAATTGGGCGCCCAACCATAGACGAACAGAACCTTGGCGTTTTGTCGTGATCGAAGGAGAAGCCCGTTCCAGATTTGCGGCTTTCATGTTGGATCAATACAAGTTGAACACCAAGGAAGAATTGCACAATGAAAGAAAAATGAAAGACATTGTGGACAAATGTGAGCTTTCTGATAAAATCATCTTGATCGGCATGAAACCTTCGCATTTGGTGCCAGAATGGGAGGATTTGGCTGCAACCGCCATGGCAGTCCAAAACATGTGGTTGATGTGCACCAGCATGGAGATTGGTGCATACTGGTCAAGTCCAGGCGCTATCTCAAAAATGCATGAATTTACAGATCTTGGAGAAGAGGTCACTTGTTATGGTATTTTCTATATGGGAAAATTGAAAACGGATTTATTTGAAGGCCAACGCAATCCAATGGATGCCAAAGTAAAATTCATTCAAAATTAAAATTCACTTTATATTATAACCTGTTTTAAAACTTTTCTAAATTAAACGAACATGATCAAAAAAATCGGTGCTTTTTTACTTGTTTTTGGGTTTGCAATCAGTCATGCACAAGAAGTTGATGCCAGTGGCAATTTAAAGGTCAACAGCCAACAATATGTCAAAACCAAATCGACCAACAACCGTTTGCAAGGTTGGTACATCAGCGGAAACAACTCATTGCAGTTCAACCAAGCCGCTTTTTCCAATTGGATGGCCGGTGGTGAGAATTCTTATGCTTTGAACGCCAACATCGATTATGAAATCAATTTGACCAAAGGCAAAAACATTTGGGACAACCGAATCATTTTGGCGTATGGCTTGTTGAAAAACAAAAACGATGATTATAGAAAGTCCAATGACATCATTGACTTTACTTCTTCTTATGGTTATGAGTTTTTTAATGGCTTCTATTTTGCAGCATCAACCAACTTCAAAACACAGTTTTCTGAAGGCTATGACTACGACAACAAAGATGAAGTTACAGGAAAATACAAGAAATTATCCAACCTGATGGCGCCTGCTTATTGGTCATTTGGTATCGGGGTGGACTACAAACCCTCTGATAATTTGCAATTGAATTTTCACCCGTTTACTTCCCGATTTACGTTTGTCTTGGACAAAGATTTACAAACCAAAGGAAATTATGGTTTAAAGGATGACGGTGAAAGCCATTACTATGAATTTGGTGCTTTTATCGGTGCACGCTACAAAATTGAATTGATGGAAGGCATTTTCTATGACAACCGCATTGGCATCTATTCCAACTACTTGAACAACCCTTTGAATTTTGACATTGCCTACCAAGGAATTTTGGACATGAAAGTCAACAAGTTGATTTCAGCCCAAGCGACCGTCAATTTGTATTACAATGAAAACCAAATCAAGAGAACCCAGTTGAAAGAAACTTTGGGCGTTGGTTTGTCGTACAAATTCAACAATACCGCAAAGCTGAAAATGAAAGAGGAGAATTTGCTGCCATTTCCAACGGTGGAAGAAGCGGAGCAAGCTTTGCAAAAAGCAAAAGACAACGTAGAAGAAGCCAATAAAAAAGTGGAAGAAGCGAAAAAAATTGTGGAAGAAGCAAAAACCAAAGTTGCCGTAGAGGAAGCGGTAGATACCATCGAAGAAGTAATTGAATTGTTGGAATCGAGCGAAACTGCTGAATAAACACTACCACTCACAACACTAAAAAATCCCGTTTCTGACGGGATTTTTGTTTTTTAATTCTATTCTATAGCCGCTGCTTAATTTTTGAACTTGTCCAAAAGCCGAGTAACCCATGTTTTCTTTTGGTTGCCATAACCATAAGTATAGCCGTATCCATAACCGTAGGATGAATTTCTACCCACATCATTCAAAACCAAGGTCATATTGGGCAATCGTTTTTGTTCATACATTTCTTTGGAGAAATCCAACATCCTTTTGTCTAAAAAGTTGGCCCGAACCACATACAAAAACAAATCCGCTTCTCCTGCAATCAACTGCGTATCGGTCACCAAACTCATCGGCGCAGTATCCACCAAGATATAGTCATAACGTTCATTGGCCACTTCCATCAACTGCTGAAAACGTCCATTCATCAACAATTCTGATGGATTGGGCGCCATAACTCCCGAATGGATGACGTCCACTTCCCAATCGTCTTTTTTGAGCAACACATCCTCCAATTGCAAATGCCTTTCCGCCATGAACTCCGTCAAACCTTTATGACTCGACAAATGGCCCATGTTCAACACATTCAACAAAGAAGGATTTCGGATGTCCGCACCGACAATCAATACCTTATTCTTTTGGGAAGCCGCCAATATCAACGCCAAATTGGCTGTAATGAAAGTTTTCCCCTCTCCACTCAAAGTAGAGGTCACAAATATTTTCTTTGCATTTTCCTGCTTGCTGTGGGTGTAAAAACCAATGTTTGTCCTCAAAATCCGCAAGGATTCTGCCAAAACACCGTGGTCATTATGGTGGATCATTTTTTGGGATTTGGCATAAGGCACTTCACCAATGACTGAAATCCCTGTGAAAGCCAAATCTCTTCTACTTTGCACTTTGTTGTTCAGCAAAAACATCAAATACAGCAAACCAAAAGGCAGTGCCAAACCGATGGCTGTAGCGGCCGAATAGATCATTTTTCTATTGGGCGAAATCGAGGCGTTGTTGCTGTAAGCAAAGTCCACCACTTTGATCGCTGAAGGCGTTGCCGAATTCGTAATTTCGTTTTCTTCTCTTTTTTGCAACAAGAACAAATACAAAGCTTCTACAATTTGTTGTTGTCTGGCAATGTTTTTAAATTCTTTTTCTTGGGTTGGAAACGCATGGATTTTGGTCGAAATCCTACCTCCTTCTTGGTCAATTCGGTTCAGCGTAATTTGAATGCTACTTTTGTAATTCTTCAAACTCTGAGACAGATTCGCATAAACATCTTGAATTTGACTGTCGAGGTTTTGGACAATTTGACTCGATGCAGTGGAGTGTTTCAACAAATCATTCTTGGCTAAAATCAATTCATTGTATTGTTGTGCATAATTGTTCACCGAACCATCATTCAATCCAATGTTGGTCGGGACCAATGCTTTTTGGTTGTTTTTCAAATAATTATCCATCGATTCTACCAAACTCAATTGGGTAGATTGATTCAAATACTGATCATGGTTCGCATTGGACTGTCCGATGCTCGTTCCTCCTTCAGCTTCCAAATCAATGACTTGGTTCCGCTTTTTGAACATTTCCACATCTTGGTCTTTCGCACTCAAGTCTTCTGAAACCTTTCGCAAACGCTCTTCAATGAATGCCGTGGTTTTTTCTCCTACGAGTTGTTTGTCTAGAATCGCATCCTTGTTGTATTGGTCAATCAATTCATCAATTACCATTTTGGCACGTTGGGAAAGGTTATCCACCATCGAAATGCTGATCACCGATCCATCATTGACCGGCGTGATATTAATTTTGTTTCGGTACCAACTAATGATACTTTCTTCAGGCGCCACCGTCACTTGAATTTCGTTCCCTGCTTTTATATTTTCTGGATGCGCGGGTAAAATCACTAATTCGTTGTTGCCTATCTTTACTTTTTTCCCAAAGGAGGTTGAGATTGCATTTTCATTGTAAATGATTTTCAAATCCATTGGAGAAAGAATTTGAACGCTAAAATTAACAAAGTGGATTTCCTCCGAAAAAACCCTAATTTGAACGGGCGAAGCTGTCGGCATCAACTCCTGGGTTTTCACTCTTCCTTCAGAAAAGTAGCGCACGTTGAGCTGTAAATTGTTGACCACTTTTCCTACTAATCTGCGGGAACGCATGACTTCGATCTGGTCCGTGATATTGGACTTCCCATCCAAGCCACCCAAACTTTTTCCAGCCAAAGCACTCAACTCTGAATTTGTACGCATGGCGTCTTCTTTGATCAATACTTTCGCTTCCGCAGTATAGTAATTTTGCGCATAACGCAAATAGAAATAAGCCGATCCCCAAGCCAACAACAAACCAATGGCAAACCAATACCAATTCTTAAGAAAACGCTCCCACAAATCACGAAAACTATGGGCGCTGTTTTCGTTGGCATGCGTCGTCAAATCATTCAATTCCTTGTAATTCATTTCGGTTGTTTAACGGGTAATTAATGCAATGATCGTGATCAAAAAACTGGCGATCGAAATCGCAAAACTCGTATTTCGAAAGACATTGCTCGAAGTATTGATCTTATTGCTGTTCGGCTCAACATAGACCACATCGTTTTGTGCCAAATAATAAACGGGCGAATGGAACAATTCATCTGAAGTCAAATCCACTCGATGAAACTTTCGTTCCCCACCTTCTTCGCGTATCACCATCACATTTTGTCGCACCCCATTGATGGTCAAATCTCCTGCCATCCCAATGGCTTCCAAAAGACTGATTTTCTCGTAATTGACAGGATAAGTTCCTGGATTACTTACTTCTCCCAAAACAGTGATCCGAAAATTTTCAAAATTGATGTTGACGCCTGGATCGATTACTTCACTGCTTAGCAATCCTTTCATGTATTGAATCGCTTCATTTCGAGTCAATCCAGCCAATTTCACCTTGCCCAAAAACGGAAATTCTATGTTGCCTTCTGCATCCACTAAATACATAGGACGGCCCACAAGACCTGTCGTCTGAATGTTACTTTCTTGGTTAAAAATTTTGGTTGCGCTACCATCTCTCCCAAATACAGTAATTGACAGCAAATCATCTGCTTGTATGACTGCAGCATACGTTCCTACTGTTTTTTCGATCGATGATTGATCTCCTTGAAAATAAACCATTTTTTCCCTTGAAACACAGGACACCATGAAAGTACCCAGTAGGATAAAAAAGGTTTTCAGAAAATATGCTTTTGTATGGATTTTCATTGCTTATTTAAGTTGTGCGTACAAATATAAAATATTTTGTCAGTCTGTCTCGCTTCTCTGATCTATTGAACAAAATATCGAATTTTCAGAAATGTATTCGGGTACCAACTTTTTCAATTGCACCACCAACTGTCTCGGTGCTTCCAAAGCAGCTGCGTCATCAGAAACCAACATTTCTACCCATTCGTTGAATCGCTCATCCGGATCCGCAACTTTGGCTATCATAATCTTAGGGTGATGCGTTGGAATCACTTTTTCACCATCAGCCAATAACTCTTCATAAATTTTTTCTCCAGGCCGCAAACCGATGAATTTTATATCAATGTCATTGGGATAATGCAAACCACTCAAACGAATGGCTTTTTTCGCCAAATCGACAATTTTCACCGCTTTCCCCATGTCAAAAACAAAGACCTCTCCCCCTTTGCCCATGGCTGCAGCCTCCAAAACCAATTGACAAGCTTCAGGGATTGTCATGAAAAATCGGGTAATTTCAGGATGAGTAACTGTCAAAGGACCGCCTTCTTCAATCTGTCTTTTGAAAATAGGTACAACTGACCCATTCGATCCCAAAACATTCCCAAATCGCGTGACCACAAAACTGGTTTTTGATTGTTTGTTGAGATGGGTGACATACAACTCAGCGACTCTTTTGGTTGCCCCCATGACATTCGTGGGATTGACTGCTTTGTCCGTCGAAATCAACACAAATTTCTCTGCTTGAAATTCAGCTGCCAAATCAGCCATTAATTTGGTTCCTTTGACATTGGTCATCACCGATTCGTAAGGATTGATTTCCATCAAAGGTACATGTTTGTAAGCTGCTGAATGAAAAATGATGTCTGGCCGATGCACTTCCATCAACTCGCGCATTCTTTTTTCATTCTTGACATTCCCAATCACATATTCGCACAATTGCTCAGGAGACTTGGCCAACGTTTGTTGCAAATCATACAATGCTGATTCTGCTTGATCCAGTAAAATCAACTTTTTGAATGAATAATTGACCAACTGTCGGGCAATTTCACTCCCGATGGATCCAGCAGCACCAGTCACCAAAATGACTTTGTCTTGGATTTCTAATGCCACCTCCTCATTGTTCAATACAATGGGCTTTCTTCCCAAAAGATCCTCAATTTTCAAGGGTTTGATTTGTTGGGGTTTCAAACCTCCTTCTAACCAATCACTGATCGGCGGAACGATCTTTAAACTGATTTTGTCTACAGAATATTTTTCAACAATCTCATTCAAACGTGTAGCGCTGATTCGCTGCGCAGAAATAATGATTTCAGAAATTTCATGTTTGTGGATAAAATCCTCATCAATTCGTTCAGGAGAATAAATCCGCAAACCATCAATTCTTTTACCGACTTTCTTAGGATTGTCATCAATAAAACCTACAATTGAGACTTTGTTTCTTTCGTCTTTTCTTAACGCATCATAAGTGATTACGCCGGCATCTCCCGCTCCATATATCATCACTTTTCTCTGTAAATTTCCACCAACAATGTACTTTGAATAAATGTTTTTATAAAAAATTCGGAGAAAAATCATCGCGATGGTGTTCAATAAAAAATGAACCAATAAAATCGCTTTGCCAAAATAAAATACTGCATCCACTTCAAAGTCCAAAAAAAGCCAAAAGATCAGACTGATCAAAAGCAAATAAGTCAAATTGGCCAAAAGTACTTTTGACATGTCATGAAAGCCTGTATGCCTAATGATTCCTTTGTAAGAACCTGTCAGCACAAAAGCCACCAAAAGACACAGAAAAACAATCGGCAGTTGATAAATGCAAACTTGAAAAAAACGCACTTTGGGGCCAATTTCTAAAAACTTGAAAATGATACAAACCAATAAAAAAGTATTGCTACTAATGTATAGATCGATCAGCAACACCAACCAACGAGGCACTTCGTTCCGAAGTTTTTTTCGCAAATTTAAGTCGAGGGACTTGAAATCATATTTTTTCACAGATTCTATTCAATTCTGATTTTGTTAAATTTGAGCCACTTGGTAGGCACAATCCTCTTTCAAACAATTGCTCACTCACGCCGTTGGTATATTTCGGGCAATGCGCAAAAATAGGTTGCAAATGCATGGGTTTCCACAACGGACGACTTTCAATGGAATCTTCACTTAAGGTCAAACGAATTTTCTCTCTCTTTTCGTATGAATCTGTTAACATACAAGTCAACCAACGATTCGAAAACAAGCCCTCTGCTTCTTCCAAAAATTCAAGATCTTCCCGTTCTGAAAGCCTTTCAAGATAGAACTGATAGTTTGCCCTTCTTTGTGCAACTCTTTCGTCCAAAACCTCCATTTGCCCCCTCCCAATGCCTGCTACAACATTGGACATTCTGTAATTGTAGCCAATTTCATGGTGCTGATAATGCACTTCATTTTCTCTGGCTTGGGTCGCCAAAAAAATGGCTTTCTCTTTGGTTTCTTTCCGGTGGGCAACCAAAGCCCCTCCACCAGAAGTCGTGATGATTTTATTGCCATTGAAAGACAAAATCGACAAATCACCCAAGGTCCCACATGCTCGGCCTTTGTACCGGCTTCCCAAAGCTTCCGCTGCGTCTTCCAAAATTGGGATTTCATAATGGTCCGCAATGGCACGAATTTCATCCTGCAAATAAGGCATACCATACAAATGAACCGCAACGATGGCTTTTGGTTTTTTTCCTTTGGCCAAACGGTCTTTAATGGCATTTTCTAACTGCTCTGGACAAATGTTCCATGTTTTCAATTCGCTATCCACAAAAATGGGTGTAGCGCCCAAATAAACAATCGGATTGGCTGAAGCCGAAAATGTCATGCTTTGACAAATCACTTCATCGCCCGCTTTCACATCCAGCAAGATCAACCCCAAATGCAAGGCAGCCGTCCCAGAACTCAACGCTGCCACATGGGTATTCTCTTTTAAATAATGTTCTAAATCCTGTTCAAATCCTGAAACGTTGGGCCCTAAAGGCGCAATCCAATTCGTCTCAAACGCTTCTCTTACAAAGCGCTCTTCGGCTCCTCCCATATGAGGGGAAGAAAGCCAAATCTTATCTACGTTCATTCATAAAGCTTTAACAGAAGAACGCAAAGATACAATCTATGATTCATTTTTTGGCCTAAAGTGAATCAGGAAAAACCTGGGAAATTGATTTTTCTTGGCTTTTTGGATGAATTGGATTGCTGCAACAGATACAAAATCGCACAGCCCACCCAATAGGCCACCAACGCATTCATATCAAAATTACCGCCAAAAACCATTTTAAGCGTTTGATTTTCTTGTAAAATGTTTGGGATAATTTTTTGATCTATTTTAATTAATTCTATGAAACTAAAAAACAAACCAAGACCAATGATCACGGTCATTTGATGCAATTTTATCCAACTGAAAAGAAAGCAATACACCAAAACAACGAGCAAAACTCCATTGAAATTGCGCAGAAGCAAAGCATTGTCAATCCAAAAATTCAACAACAACAAAGCAGCGAAAGTAACGACGAAGTACATTGCATAGTGAAGTTGGAAACGAATTTTCATGGTGAATTTTACTTTTCTAAACCTTTGATGATTTCCAAAACTTTCTCCAAAGTTCCTTCGGCCGTCAATTTTCCATTGTCCACCAAAATCGCATCTTCTGCTTGACGCAAAGGCGAAACCGCTCGGCTGCTGTCCATTTCATCTCGCTCCGTTATGTTTTGGATGACTTCCTCCAAAGTTGCAGGATGGGCTGTTTTCAACAATTCATGGTAACGTCTTTTGGCCCGCTCCTCAGCTGAGGCATTGAGAAAAATTTTCACATCGGCATGCGGAAAAACCATGGTCCCAATGTCACGCCCATCCATCACAATGCCGCCTTTCTCCGCCATTTTTCTCTGCAGTGCAACTGCATAATGACGGACTTCAGGAATTTTAGCTACCCAACTCACTTGGGAAGAAACCGACAATTCTCGGATCTTTTCTTCCACATTTTCTTGGTTGAGATAAATTTCATTTTTGCCCGAAATGGGGTTCATTTCAAAATGAATGTCAATGGAATTCAACGCTGCCAACAACTTCGATTCATCAACTTTTCCATCTTCGATCATCCCATTTTGCTGTGCATACAAAGTGATTGCGCGGTACATCGCACCACTGTCAATGTGGATATAACCCAGTTTTTTTGCCAAAGATTTGGCCAAAGTGCTTTTGCCTGTGGATGAATAGCCATCGATGGCGATGATGAAGTTTCTCATGTCACAAAGATAGAAGTTAGCCGTAAACTTTGGCGTTTTTTCTCAAATTTCAAACAGCCAAGTTAAAATGCATTGATCAATAATAAGGATTGCTTCGCCAATAATTTCTTCCTTGAATCAAACGATCCAAATTGACTATGATCCCAAAGTGGGACGAATTGGCACCTTCGTAATAATTCGCATGGGCAAAATCAAATCGAAAAGCATTGACCCTCAATCCGAAACCGTACGTTAAACCAGCAAAATTTCGGTGGTCATCAATTTTTAGTTCATTGCCCCTTTTGAAATTATAACCCAAACGCAAATTGAATCCACGACCAGGAAATAATTCTCCGCCTACCGAAATATGATCGATAAATTTTCTACCAAACTTGGTTTTCATGCCATTTTCATCGGTCGGTTTGGATTGGTCAAATTTCTGCAAATCATGAAAATTCAAACTCAATTCCAGAGGCACATGCTCCAAACGATGCGACAAACCCAAGTTGATTTGAACCGGCATTTTTTCTTTGGTCCCGGCATAGGTTTGCAATTGAAAACCCACATTTCGAACCGCCAAAGAAACATTGGTTTGGTAATCAATGTCGTGAAAAACAATCCCAAAATCCGCTGCAATTGCATGGGAAGTGTAGGATTCAATGTTTGAATTGATGTACTTCACACTGGCACCCACCGTAAAAAAATCACTTAAATTTCTGGCATAACCCAAGGAAACCGCCGCATCCTTTGCGGTGAAATCTCCAGTCGAAATGTCATTTTCGTCAAATCCTCTGAAATCACCATAATCAACATATTGACCATGAATTGAGAAAAACTCGTCGTCATCGTATTGATAAACTGCCGACATGGTTCCAAACCCAATTCCTGCCAAATAATTGACATAATTCATCGCCATTTGTCCATGAGACTCTTCGCTGACCATGGCAGGGTTCCAATACGACATGTTCGGATCTGAATCCCACATCGAATTGGCATTTCCTCCCAAAGCTGCTTGACGCGGAGAAGTCGTGATGTTCACAAATTCATATACCCGCGTCCCATCTTGACCAAAAGTCAAAATTCCAATAAAAAACAACAAAACTCTGAGTTGATTGGTCATTCAGCAAAAGTAACAATAATGTTAACTAACGGGATTACTTCCATTTTCTTATTTCACAGAAGAAATTTCCAATAAAAACTTCTAAAATTAATTTTCCGAAAGGTTTTAATTGTTCTTCTCAATCAACACTTTAGCCTTACTCAATGCCTTGTCCAAACCTTGGCTGTCTTTTCCTCCAGCAGTTGCAAAAAAGGCTTGACCTCCTCCTCCACCTTGGATTTCTTTCGCCAATTCTCGAACGATTTGTCCCGCATTCCATTTTTTGTCGGCTGCTACCAAATCATCCGAAATCGCTACCGTGATCGAGGGTTTTCCGTCTGCATTGGAAGCTACAACGATGAAAGCATTGTCCACTTCATTCCGCAATGGAAAAGCGATTTGTTTGATTTGATTGGCGTCCATTGAAGTTTTGATCGACAAGAAATTCAATCCATTGATCGGTTGAAAAGCATTTTTCCATGCATTTTTCTCTTGTTGGGCTTGTTGATTTTTGAATTGTTCCAAAGACAATTTCAATTCTTTGTTTTCATCCAAAACCTTTTGCAAAGCCACAATCGGATCTTTTGGATTTTTCAAATCCTGCACCATTTGAAGGTATTGCTGATAGGTTTGTTTCAATTCCTCAATCGCTGCCAAACCACTTGTCGCTTCGATTCTACGCACACCAGCTGCACTTGAACTTTCGCTTTGCAATTTGAACAAAATGATGTCCGCTGTGTTTTCCACATGCGTTCCACCACACAATTCTACAGAATTTCCAAATTTAATGACACGAACAATGTCGCTGTATTTTTCTCCAAAAAGGGCCATTGCTCCTTCTGAAACTGCTTTCTTGAAAGATACTGCGCGATTTTCTTCCAATGGAATTCTCGCTTGAATTTTCTGGTTGACTTTTTTGTTGACTTCCATCAACTCTTCTTCGGATAATTTATTGAAATGAGAAAAATCAAACCGCAAATAATCTGGACCAACATACGAACCTTTTTGCTCCACATGCACACCCAAAACTTCTCTCAAAGCTTCGTGCAACAAATGCGTCGCAGAGTGGTTGCGCATGATGTGATTTCTTCGTTCTTTGTCCACAACCGCACGGTAAGGCAATTCGATGTATTTTGGCAATTCCTTGGTGAAGTGAACGATCAGATTGTTTTCTTTTTTGGTATTGACGATTGCTACTTTCTCAAATTGATTTTCAAGAAATCCGGTATCACCGACCTGTCCTCCACTTTCCGCATAGAATGGTGTGATTTGAAAAACCAATTGATAAAATTCTCCCGCACTGTTTTCTACTTTTCGCCAACGCGTGATGCGAACTTCTGCTTCCAACTCATCATAACCGATGAATTCTTCTACATCGTCCTCAATCAATTCGTTCCAATCATAAACCGTAAAAGTCGTGGCCGATTTTGAGCGTTGTTTTTGTTTTTCCATTTCTTGTTCAAAACCTTTTTCATCGATGGTCATGCCGATTTCTTCTGCGATAATTCTCGACAAATCCGCAGGAAAACCATAGGTATCGTACAATTCAAACACCACATCGCCTGGAATGACTTTCAAGTCTTGGTGATTTTTGATGAAATGATCCAAACGAACCAAACCATGTTCAATCGTATTCAAAAAGTTGGTTTCCTCTTCTTTGATCACATCAGAAACCAATTGCGCTTGTTTCTCTAATTCTGGGAAAAACTCGCCCATTTCTTCTCTAAATTTCGGCAACAATTTATAAATAAATGCTTCTTTCAAATTCAAGAAACGGTAACCATAACTGATCGCTCTTCTTAAAATTCGACGAATGACATAACCTGCCCCAGAATTTGAAGGCAATTGCCCATCGGCAATCACAAATGAAACCGCTCTCAAATGATCGACAATCACTCGAAATGCAATGTCATCAGCTTCATTTTCGCCATATTTTTTGCCACAAATTTTTTCCAATTCTTGGATCAATGGGTAAAATATATCGGTATCGTAATTGGAGGTTTTGCCTTGTAAAACCATCGCCAAACGCTCAAATCCCATGCCTGTATCAATGCTTTTCGCTGGTAATTCTTCCAAAGAACCATCCGCCTTTCTCAAAAATTGCATGAACACCAAATTCCAAACTTCAATCACTTGCGGATGATCCATGTTCACCAAAGTACGACCATCAACCAAAGCTTTTTCTTCGACAGAACGAATGTCCACATGGATTTCAGAACAAGGACCACAAGGTCCCGTTTCGCCCATTTCCCAAAAGTTGTCGTCTTTATTGCCAAACAAAATTCGATCAGGAGCAATGTGCTTTTTCCATAAATTCAAGGCTTCATCATCTTGCTTCGTGCCATCTTTTTGATCGCCCTCAAAAACTGTAACATATAACCAATCTTTCGGGATTTTATACACTTCTGTCAACAATTCCCAAGCCCAATCAATGGCTTCTTCTTTGAAATAATCGCCAAATGACCAATTCCCCAACATTTCAAACATGGTGTGGTGGTAGGTATCCTTTCCAACATCATCCAAATCATTGTGTTTCCCAGAAACACGCAAACATTTTTGGGTATCGGCAATCCGCAAAGAAGTGGGTTTTTTATAGCCTAAAAAGAAGTCCTTGAACTGGGCCATTCCTGAATTATTGAACATCAAAGTCGGATCATCTTTCAGCACAATGGGTGCAGATGGGACAATTAAATGTTCTTTCGACTCAAAAAATTCCAAGAAGTTTTTACGTATCTGTTTGGCGTTCATTTTATTAAGTATATTTTATATTTTCATTAACAATAAGCTATCAAAAATTGACGTTTATTTGTTCAGCCTACAAAGATAATCATAAGCGCTTTACCAATGGGTATAAAAAAATACAAATACAACGCACAAACTACCACCTTTAAACCTATAGTACAAAAACGATTAAGAAGATTCCGCAACATGGCGGCATTTTTAATAGTGACTGCTTTTTTCGGCATCATCTCCGGCTTCATTTTTAGTGAAAAAATGAGTTCTCCAGAAGAAAACTCCTTGGCCGCTGAGTTGCAAGAAATGAAAATTCAGTACCAATTGTTAAATAAAAAGATCAAACAATCGCAAGAGGTTTTGGCCCAAGTCGAGGAAAGAGACAACAACATTTACCGCAGTTACTTCGAGTTGGATCCCATTTCAGAAGACATCCGAAAAGCAGGATTTGGAGGGGTCAACCGCTATGCGAAATTCACCGACTGGCAATACGGAAGCTTGGTCGCAGATGTGACCAAAAACATAGATGTACTCAACAAACAGCTGGTGATCCAGTCCAAATCTTTGGACGAAGTGATTGTTAGCGCCAAAGAAAAAGACAAAATGCTCGCTCATTTACCAGCGATTCAACCCGTTGCTAATAAAGATTTGAAAAGATTGGCTTCAGGTTTTGGCATGCGCATGCATCCGATTTTAAAAATTGGAAAATTACATGCTGGAACCGACTTTTCTGCCAATATCGGCACACCGATTTATGCTACGGGTGATGGAAAAGTAAAATTGGCTGGGAGGCATGGAAGCTATGGCAATACCGTGATCATCAACCATGGTTATGGTTATGAAACGCTTTACGCACACATGAGCCGCATCAAATCTAAAAATGGACAAAGCGTCAAAAGAGGCGACATCATCGGTTATGTGGGAAATTCTGGCTTGTCCACTGGCCCGCATTTGCATTATGAAATCCACAAAGATGGCAAACCCATCGATCCGGTTTCTTACTTTTACCAAGATGTGAGTCCAGATGAGTTCAAGATTTTGCTTCAGAAATCTCAACAAATGTCCGTATCTTTGGATTGATGCAATTTGAATTACCAGATAAATTATTTTACAGTATTGGAGAAGTCGCCAAAGCTTTTGACGTCAACACTTCTTTGATCCGTTTCTGGGAAAAAGAATTCGACATCATTCAACCCAAAAAAAACAAAAAAGGCAACCGCTATTTTACCCCAAAAGACATCAAGAATTTAAAACTAATCTACCATTTGGTCAAAGAACGGGGCTATACTTTGGAAGGTGCAAAAATTGTTTTGGAAGAAAATTCCAGCATCAAAGATGAGGTAGAATTGATCACCCGCATGGAATGGATTCGCGCGGAATTGATCAAACTCAAAGAAAGTTTGGACGAGGAAGAAGATTAAGATCAACCATCTATTAAATTGATTTCAGCTTGAAACTTTTTACTTTCACTTCGGATCAAATGGCGCGAATCAAAATGAATACGGCGCCTAACAATGCAATGGAACCCAACAAATCACTGATCAAATAAGGCGTTTTGTCCATTTCTCGGATAAACAAATAAGATTCATACATGCCGAAATAATTCACTACTGCATGCAAAACCGCAACCAACACATAACTTTTGGTATAAACCAATATGCTCTGAAAGAAAAATCCGATGAAAATGGCAAATACTATTTGAGCCAAAACCGATATACTTACATAGTCTGGATTCAAAACATTGCTTGTATGTGCCAAACCAAAAAGGATCGATGCAATCCAAATTGGATGAATCAACTTCTTGAATTTAAAGATTTTAAGCAAACTGTAAAAAACAAATACCCGAAATAAAATTTCTTCAAAAAATCCAGTACTCAAACATCGGATGATATAATCAAAATGGCTGTGCTCACTGCGCACCAAAGTACTTGTTGCCAACCATGCATTCATTTGATAATAAGACATCACCGCAAGGACCAAAGCCAATGCAAAGTAGAAATCCACACGAAACAATTTGAAATTGAGCAATTTGTATCGAGAACAAAAGTAAAGGATGACAGAAATATAAACCAGCTTACTTGCAACCAAAAGATAGGTTTCATTGAACCCAAAACCATCAAATTTCGTCAACAAAAAACCAAAAGAAATATTTGCCAATAGAATGCTTAACAATACTATCATCAACTTTTTCTTGTCCATCGAAACCTGTTTTACAATGATTTAGTAAAAATTAAGGGCTTAAAAATCCTTGAAACGGACGTCACGAAGGATGAATTGCAAATGAACCTTGTCTTTCCAATGGTTTTCTTCGATCGAATACACCACATCAAAATTTTGGCTGAACTTGAATTCATCGAAATGTTTGCCCATACCAAAACCCACTGCATGAAACTGCACATTGTTTGCATCCATCAAGGTCAAACTGATGTGTTCTTCATTTTTCCCCATCAACCGCAAATTGCCTCCTTTAAGATTGCGAGTCAAAAACAAAGGCGTCATATTCTGCGGTCCAAAAGGTTCCATTTGCTTCAAAATGCGTAGAAATTTATCGTCAATTTCAGAAAAATCCAATTCGACATCGATTTCAATCGAAGGCTTTCTTTGAATCGGTTTGATTTTCTGCTGCACCAACTCTTCAAAGCGCGCTTTGAATTCAGGCAAATTCTCTTTTTTCATCGTCAAACCTGCGGCGAATTTATGACCACCATAGCGCGTCAACAGATCCGAACATTGGTCAATGATTTCATACAAATCAAAATCTTTGATCGAACGCGCCGAACCACTGATTTCCCCTTCATTGCCATCGGTCAACACCAAAGTCGGACGATAATAAGTTTCGATCAAACGCGAAGCGACAATTCCCAAAACGCCTTTGTGCCAATCCGGATGGTAAATCACCGTAGAAAAAGCTTGCTCTTCTTGGCTTTCTTGGATCAATGCAATCGCTTGCTGGGTCACATCGCTATCGGTTTCTTTGCGCACATCGTTCAATGTCGCAATGGCTTCAGCAAATAGAGCGACTTCCTTTTCATCTTTTGAAATCAACAAATCGACAGATTGAGACGCGTGCTCCAAACGGCCACTCGCATTGATTTTTGGGGCAATTTGAAAAACAATGTTGGCAATCGTCAAATTCGTTCGTTTGCTCTCACCCAACAAACTCGACAAACCCAAACGAGGCGATTCTAATAATTTTCTCAAACCAAAATGTCCTAAAACTCGGTTTTCATCGACTATGGGCACAATGTCAGCCGCAATGCTCACCACCAACAAATCGAGATAATCAAACAAAATATCTTCACTGATTTCCAAACGCTGAGACAAAGCTTGCAACAGTTTAAATCCAACGCCACAACCGCTCAATTCTTTGAAAGGATACGCACAATCTGCTCTTTTGGGGTCCAAAACCGCTACGGCTTCAGGCAAATTTTCACCAGGTAAATGGTGGTCGCAAATGATGAAATCCACATTCTTCGTCCGCGCATACTTCACTTGCTCAACTGCTTTGATGCCACAGTCCAAAGCAATAATCAATGAGAAATTGTTTTCAAAAGCATGGTCAATTCCCTGAATGGAAACACCATAGCCTTCGGTATAGCGATCAGGAACATAATAACCGATCTTGGGATAAAATGAATTCAGAAAATCATATACCATAGACACAGCCGTGGTGCCATCGACATCATAATCGCCATACACCAAAATTTTTTCGTTTTTTTCAATGGCTGAAATAATCCGATCGACGGCCAAATCCATGTCTTTCATTAAAAAAGGATCATGTAGTTGGGCCAAGTCTGGACGAAAAAAAGCCTTGGCTTGTTCAAAGGATTCGACGCCTCTTTGCGCCAAAATAGTGGCCAAAGACTGGGGCAACCAAACTTCTTCCATCAGTTGGTTGACTAAACGCTCATTGGGTTTGGGCTTGATTACCCATTGGTTTTTCATACGCCAAATGGTAATTTCTCCCTAATTTAAGACTTATTTTTTATTTACATGCTGTATATATTTTTCCAAAGCCATCGACATCGAAGGAGTTTCCGGTGTAGGCACTTCAATATCAATGCGCAACCCCATTTCTTCAGCAGCGGCTACGGTTGTTTTTCCATAAACAGCAATGCGGGTTTTGTTTTGTTCAAAAGTGGGGAAATTCTCAAACAACGATTTGATACCAGAAGGCGTAAAAAACACCAAGATATCGTATTTCACATCTGACAAATCCGACAAATCACTTGAAACCGTGCGACACAAAACACCTCTTTCCCAATCAATTCCACATTTGTCCAACAAAGCAGGCACAGATGGATTCAAGACGTCCGAAGAAGGCAATAAGTATTTTTCGTTTTTGTATTTTTTGAAATGCGCTGCCAAATCTTCAATTCCTCGCTCACCGATGTAAGTTTTTCTTTTTCTGAAAACAATGTATTTCTGCAGATAAAAAGCAATCGCTTCAGACTGACAAAAATATTTCATATCATCAGGCACTTGAAACCGCATTTCTTCTGCCAAACGGAAGTAATGATCGATCACATTTCGGCTGGTAAAAATGACAGCTGTGAATTTTGAGAAATCAATTTTCTGATGCCTTACATCACGGGCATCGACACCTTCGACTTGAATAAAAGAACGAAAATCAACTTTAATTTTATTTCTTTTTCCTAATTCATGGTACGGGGAGGACTCATTTGGCTGGGGCTGAGAAATGAGTATAGATTTTACTTTCATTATATGTTTTTGATTACCAGATGTTTAAAAACTTGAAAAGCACCAAAAGTGGCAATATTTCCAATGCGCAAAGATATAAAATATTATAATACCAAATCTTGGATTGTTTGACTTCTTGATGATTCATTACAGTATAGTAAGCCACGATCCGGATCAGCAACAGAAAAAACAACAAGGTAGCTGCCAAAATCAACTGATGAAGGCTTGAAAAATAAAACAACAAAACACCAACCCACAAAAGAGCTACCGAATGCACCCGAAAGTAATTGAAAGCCTTGGCGTTAAAACTTCGGTCATGGCTGATGCCAAAAGCAAAACTGGCTACTTTGCCTAAAATCGAACGAATGCCAAAAAACAACAAAATGCAACTGCTGAGAAACACCACTTTCAACAAAGGCGTGTTCAACAAGAAATCATATTCTTCCGTAAAATAATTCAATGCCAATGCACTGATGAGCAGCGCAAAAACAAATTGAAACAACAATCCAAAAAGCCGTTGGTTGTCATTGACCTCTTGAAATTTTTCAAATTTATTCAACGATTCAAAATTATTGTTAAATAACACCCGACCGATCGCCACCAATGCCATGGACGTGACCAAAATGTACAGCACCCAATCCAGGTCCGCTACCGAACGTTCTACAAATAAATTCGTTGCCAAGATTTTCATAATCTTTGCAAAAATACTAAAAGCAGTCCATAGATATGGATTATATTAGCCCCATATTTTGAAGAATGGCTGAAAATTTAGTGATCATTCCCACCTACAATGAAAAAGACAACATCGAGAATGTGTTGAACCAAGTTTTTTCGCTCTCCGTTCCTTTTGATGTTTTGATTGTGGATGACAGCTCACCGGATGGGACTGCACAGATTGTACAAAGATTTCAAACCCGCTTTCCGCAACTGCATTTGGAAATCAGAAAAGAAAAAGAAGGCTTAGGAAAAGCTTATACACATGGCTTTAAATGGGCGCTTCAAAAGGATTACCAGTACATTTTTGAAATGGACGCGGACTTGTCGCACAACCCCAAGGATTTACCACGTTTACTAAAAGCCTTAAAAAAAGGTGCAGATTTGGCCGTCGGTTCACGCTATTCGCACGGCGTCAATGTCGTCAACTGGCCCATGTCAAGAGTATTGCTGTCATTCATCGCTTCAAAATACGCTAGACTCGTTACCGGCTTACCCATTTCAGATGCGACTGCTGGTTTTGTAGGCTACAAAAGAATCGTTTTGGAAACAATTGATTTGAACCAAATCAAATTCAAAGGTTATGGTTTTCAAATTGAAATGAAATACAAAGCTTGGAAAAACAAATTCCAACTGGAAGAAGTACCTATCGTCTTTACCAACCGGGTGGCTGGAGAATCAAAAATCAACGCGAACATCATGGGAGAAGCTGTTTTTGGCATTTTAATGTTGAGAATCCGTAGTATATTTGGTCGATTATGAGAAATGCAATCCTACTTTTGGCCCTTTCATTTTTTGCTGTCAGTTGTTATCACACCATTGACAAGCCCAAACATTTGGTGGAAAAAGACAAAATGATCACCACTTTGGTACAAATCTACCTGCACCAACAATCTGCCTACATGAACGAGGTGCCGAGCAGTGAATGGAATCCGACCGAAAATGACGCCCAACTCATCACCGCACAAGGTTTGGACATTCAACAATTCACCGAGAGCTACCGTTACTACGTTTTGAATCCAGATGATTTCACTGAAATTCTCAAGGGCATAGAAGCTGAATTGGAGAAACACCTTCCCGAAGAAGACCGGCTAAAACGCATAGAAAACAAAAAGGAATTGGAAAAAAATAAAAAGTAAAATGGTTATTTTTCGGCCATTTTTTGAATGAATTTCAAGGTGGTTTCCGCCGCTTCTATAAAAGACAAATGCCCCGATAGAACCGTCAAAACGGAAATGTTTTCTTTTTTAGGCAACACTTTCTCAAAAGCTTTCACATCAATGATTGTATCGAACTCACCATGAATGATGCCTATCTCACCCGAAAATTCATCCAAAACAAAACTGCGGTCTTTTCGCAACCGCATCCCTTGCAAAGCAGCTTTTACGCCTTCAATTTCGGTAGACAACGCCATGGCTTGCATGGTTTCTTTTTCTAAATGAAACCGTTGAGTATCATGAAACAATCCTGAAAAACTCAATTTCACCAACAAGTCAAAATTGCGGTCCACCATAGCCACCATCCGCAAACGAAGCGCCTTTTTTTCAGCATCATCTGCCAAAGTCGAAGCATTCATCAAAACAAAGGAAGCTACTTTTTCTGGAAACAATTCCGCCAAAGCCAACACCACATAACCACCCATCGAATGTCCCACAAACATCGATTTTTGGAGATTCAACGCTTCCAAAACCTCGACCACTTTCTCCGCCATGAATTCCATCGTATGCGTTGCAGCATCAACTTCGGATTCTCCATGCCCAGGCAAATCAATGGCAACCACTTGATAATTCTTCGCCAACTCATTGGCAAATTCCGTCCACATCGTTAAATTCTCCAAATAACCATGCAACAAAACAATGGGTTTTCCTTGTCCTTTACTTCGGAAGTGTAATCGGTTTTTCATTTTCATAAATCCTTGTAAATTTACACAAAGTTTCAAGTATGCGCTCAGTGGTTTTGCTCTCTATTTTTGCTTCAATGTTCATTTCTTGCCAAATGGAACCCAAAACACCTGTGGCCCAACCCCAAGATTTTGACCACAAAGCCTATGCAGACAATTTAAAAAACAGCAAACGAAACCTTTCGTCAAATCTTCAGACAGAAGAAAGCCTCGTCGATACTTCTGAATTTGCTGTTCCAGAAAAACAACTTCCCAACCTTCCAGCAGATACTATTTTCTTGAAAGCCATCTATGGCGTTGCCCGAATCGATACTGCGAAATTGGCCAATCAAAAACTTGTTTTTGTTTTAAATACCGATACCGCGCGACATTTGGAAATCAACTTGTCAACCCAAGACAGTTTGGCCGCATTGCAAATTGACCAAATCATCGATGAAAATGGAAATGCCTCTGGCCCTTTTGAAAAATCAGTCAGATTTCCCATCGAAAAACAAGGCATTCACCGAATTATATTGGACGCTTCTTCTACCCAAAACGACCGCTGGCAAGGCAGTTTTCAATTGGAAGCAAAATTAATTTGGTAAACTGAACCAAAGTTTCATAAAGTTTTTAAAAAACAATGTAACAAATCTTTATTTTGAGAAACTAATACGTCAATTACAATTAATGATTATGAAAAAAATTGGACTTATGTTCGCATTCATGGGCGTATTGGGCAGTCAATCCTATGCGCAAAAGATAGAATTTGAAGAATACGATTTGCCCAATGGTTTGCATGTTATTTTGCACCAAGACCATTCGGCACCTGTTGTTGTCACTTCAGTCATGTACCATGTTGGCGCAAAAGATGAACAAGCAGACCGCACAGGATTTGCACACTTTTTTGAGCATTTATTGTTCGAAGGAACCGAGAATATCGGAAGAGGAGAGTGGTTTAAAATTGTTTCTTCCAATGGCGGAATCAACAATGCCAATACCACCGATGACCGAACCTATTACTACGAAGTTTTCCCTTCCAATAACCTTCAAATGGGCTTGTGGATGGAATCAGAACGTTTGATGCATCCTGTGATCAACCAAATTGGAGTAACGACCCAAAATGAAGTGGTCAAAGAAGAAAAAAGATTGCGCATCGACAACCAACCTTATGGCAATTTATTGAAAGCGGTGAAAGAAAACCTATTCAAAAACCACCCATACCGTTGGACCACCATTGGTGAAATGGAGCATTTGGATGCGGCGCAATTGGACGAGTTTTTGGCATTTTTTGATAAATTCTACATTCCCAACAATGCGGTTTTGGTCGTAGCGGGAGATTTCCAAAAAGAGGAAGCCAAAAAAATGATTGCTGATTACTTTGGTCCAATTAAAAAAGGCGTGGTCACTCCTAAGAAACAATATGTTGAAGAACCCATCACACAAGAAATTAGAGCGAGTTGGGAAGATCCAAACGTTCAAATTCCGATGTTGATCACAGCGTACAGAACACCTTCAATGAAAACAAAAGATGCCCGTGTTTTGGACATGATTTCCATGATTTTAAGTGATGGGAAGAGTTCAAGACTGTACAAGAAATTGGTCGATACAGAGAAAAAAGCATTGGAGGTTTCTTCCTTCAACTACAGCCAAGAGGATTATGGCACCTACTTTATTTTTGGATTACCGATCGGCGAAACCACTTTGGAAGATTTGGGTAAAAGCTTTTCTGAAGAAATCAAAAAGTTGCAGACGGATTTGATTTCTGAAAGAGAATACCAAACCTTGATCAATAAATTGGAGAATGAATACGTGAATTCCAACGCCAATTTAGAAGGAGTTGCACACAGTTTGGCAGAATATTATTTGTTGTACAAAGATGTTCATTTGATCAACAACGAAATGGACATTTACCGTTCGATCAGCAGAGAAGACATCAGAAATGCTGCAAAAAAGTACTTGAACGACAACCAAAGACTCTTTTTGGAATACGGTCCTGAAAAAAAATAAACACTTAGAATCAACAAATTAGAAAAAATGAAAAATTTAATATACATCTTCGTTATGGTGTTTTTTGCCTCTGGAACTTTTGCACAAGTGGACAGATCACAACCCAAACCAGGCCCTGCTCCGAAAGTAAATCTAGGAAAACCACAGAGTTTTGAGTTGAAAAACGGACTGAAAGTCATGGTCGTAGAAAACCATAAATTGCCACGTGTCAGCATGACCTTGAGCTTGGACAATCCTCCTTTTACTGAAGGAAACAAAAAAGGAATCCACGACATCAGTGGAAGTTTAATTGGAAATGGCACCCATAAAATCTCAAAAGACAACTTCCAAGAAGAAGTAGATTTCATGGGATCTTCCATCAACTTTCATGCTTCTGGGGCTTACGCCAACACGCTTTCAAAGTATTTTTCAAGAACTCTGGAATTGATGGCACAAGGATTCATCGATCCTAAATTCACCCAAGAAGATTTTGACAAAGACATTGCACGATACATTGATGGATTGAAATCACAAGAGAAAAGCGTTCAAGCCAATGCGCAAAGAGTAGAAAACGTTTTGGTTTTTGGTGCAAACCATCCCAATGGCGAATTCACCACAGAAGAGAAATTGAAAGCATTGAACTTGAATGACGTAAAAAACCATTACAAAAATTACATCGTTCCCAACAATGCGTATTTGATCGTTTTGGGCGATGTGAAATTTGCTGAGGTCAAGAAATTGGTCGAAAAAGAATTTGGAAAATGGAAAAAAAGCGATTTGCCAAAAACCCAATTCGATGCACCTAAAAACGTAGCCAAAACGGAAATCAACTTTGTGGACATGCCCAATGCGGTCCAATCAGAAATTGCGATTTTGAGCACAGTGAATTTGAAAATGACCGACAATGACTATTTTGCAGCATTGGTGGCCAATCAAATTTTTGGGGGTGATTTCAACAGTTATTTGAACATGAATTTGAGAGAAGCCAACGGCTGGACCTACGGTGCACGCTCTTCCATTCGTGGTGACAAATACACCAGCAAGTTCAAAGCTTCGTCCTCTGTTAGAAATGAAGTGACCGACAGCGCTGTTTTTGAAGCGATCAAAGAACTGAAAAGAATCCGTACAGAGAAAGTAGATGCACAAGCTTTGGCAACGGTAAAAGCGGGTTTGATTGGTAAATTCGTCATGGATGCTGAAAAACCAGAATTCGTGGCCAGACAAGCGCTTTTGACCCAAACCCAACAATTGCCTGCCAATTATTATGAAAATTACATCCAAAACATCAACGATGTAAGCATTGAAGATGTAAAAAAAGCGGCACAAAAATACTTTAGCTTAGACAACGCCCGTATTTTGGTCGTTGGGAAAGGAAGTGAAGTACTGAAAGGCTTGGAACGTTTGGGCTATCCAATCAACTACTACGACCGTTTTGGCAATGCAACCAGCAAACCAGAGCAAAAACAAGTGGATGCCAATGTCAGCATTGCTTCAATTTTCGACAAATACATTCAAGCCATTGGTGGTGACAAAGTCAAAACTGTGAAAAATATGGTGGCCAACTATGAAACCGAAATGCAAGGAATGAAAATCAACATGAAACAAATTTCAACCACCGATGGACAGAACTTGACATTGATCAGCGGCATGGGCATGGAATTTCAAAAAACAGTTTTTGACGGAAAAAAAGGCTACAATGCTGTCCAAGGACAAAAATCTGACTTGACCGAAGAAGAAATCAACGCATTAAAATACAATGCATTGCCTTTTCCAGAATTGACTTTGGCCAACAAGGAAGGTTTGACCATCGAAGGCATTGAAAACTTCAATGGCGAAGACGCTTATGTGATCAAAGATGGAAAAACCAACACTTATTACAGCATCGCTTCAGGATTGAAATTGGGGGCAAGCACTACCATGGAAGTCCAAGGTCAAAACATGACTCAAGTAATTTCATTCAAAGCTTACAAAGCATTTGATGGCATCAAAGTTCCTACGGTTTTTACGATGAACGTAGGCATGGACATGGAATTTAATTTATTGGATGTAAAATTCAACGAAAACATCGCTGAAACAGAATTCCAATAACACTATTTTTTTATAGCAAGAAGAAGGGTTCAAATTTGGACCCTTTTTTTCTCAATTGACATCACACTTCTCAACACAAACCAGTATAAACCCGTCTAAGACTTTGATTTAAAATGATTTAAATTAAACTTGTAAAAATTAGACTTATTTTATACTTTTGCACACTTGAAATTCAATCAAAATGGCGAAAAGCAAAAAGAAACAAGTATATACAACTGAAAAAGTATTGGACAGTTTGAACGAAACTGCTTACAAAGCAGAGAATTTTTTTGAAAGACATGCAAAAATCATCATTGGTGTTTTTGTAGCTTTGGCAATTCTCGCCATTGGCTATTTCGTTTACCTGAAAACGGTTTTGGAGCCCAAATCAGAAAAAGCATTTACTGAAATGATCCAAGCCGATGAATATTTCCAACAAGACTCTATCGTTCTGGCATTGAAAGGAAGTCCTGGAAGTTTCCAAGGATATGAACAAATCATCGAAAAATACAGCGGAACTGCCGGGGCCAACATTGCACTTTACAAAGCAGGGATAGCTTATTACAAATTGGGCGATTATGCTTCTTCGGTATCCAGCTTTGAGAAATTCTCCACCAAAGACGAGATTTTGAACGCACAGAAAAATGGAATGATTGGGAACGCTTTGGTCGAATCCAACAAATTCAAAGAAGCTTTGCCTTACTATGTCAAAGCAGCAGAAGGCACCAACAACCAATTGATTGAAAATATTTATTACGTTAAGGCTGGAAAATTAGCCATGGAGTTGGGACAAAATGAAGCGGCTTTGAAATACTTCCAAACCCTTGCCAACAAATACCCTCAACCCAATGACGAGGTACAGAAATACATTGAAAGATTAAAATATTTAAACAGTGGCAACTGAAAATAAAAATTTATCGGCTTACGATAAAAACAATTTACCCAATGCCGAAGCGTATCGTTTCGGCATTGTTGTTTCGCAGTGGAACGCACACATCACCCACAATCTCCAACAAGGCGCAATTGATGCTTTGCTTGACTTAGGCGCGAAAGAAGAACACATTTCGAACTTTGCTGTGCCTGGAAGTTTTGAGTTGATTTACGGCGCTGCACAGCTGTGCAAAAAAGAAGCTTTTGATGCCATCATTGTCATCGGAAGTGTGATTCGCGGTGAAACCGCTCATTTCGATTATGTTTGCGAAGGCGTGACCCAAGGCATCAAAGATTTGAATGTTCAATCGGACATCCCAGTTATCTTCTGTGTTTTGACCGATGACAACGAACAACAATCCATCGATCGATCTGGCGGAAAACATGGCAACAAAGGCACAGAAGCAGCCGTTACAGCTGTGATCATGGCAGATTTCAAAGAGAAATTAAAGGCTTAAAAAGGAGAAACTGATTTTTAATCATCAATTTCCCACCCAATTGACTGCTTTTCTCAAAACATCGTCCATCGGATTTTAAATTTCAACATTGGATTCGTAACTTTGTTGGCTATGATTTTTACTGGTGATGTCATACAATTGTTGCCTGACCATGTGGCCAACCAAATCGCAGCAGGCGAGGTGGTACAGCGCCCAGCTTCAGTTGTAAAGGAATTGATGGAGAATGCAGTGGATGCTAAAGCGACCGAAATTGACTTGATTGTCAAAGACGCGGGCAGGACTTTGATCCAAGTGGTGGACAATGGAGACGGCATGAGTATTACCGATTTGCGTTTGGCATTTGAAAGACATGCTACCTCCAAAATTCGCACCACCGAAGACATTTTCCATATACAAACCAAAGGTTTTCGGGGTGAAGCTTTGCCTTCGATCGCTGCCGTAGCGCAAGTCGATGCACAAAGTAGAAAGCAAGAAGAAGATTTGGGCAATCAACTCATCATCGAAGGGGGAACCGTTCGCGACCAATTGCCCATCGCCAAACCAATTGGTACTTCGATCGCTATTAAAAATTTATTTTACAATGTACCTGCACGGCGCAATTTCCTGAAATCAAATCCTGTAGAGCTCAAACACATCCAAGAGGAATTTCTAAGGGTAGCCATGGCGCATGAACAAATCAGTTTTCGTTTTTTTCACAATGACACCGAAGTGTATGTCCTCAAAGCAGGCAATTTGAAACAAAGAATTGTGCAGATTTTTGGTCGAAAAATCGATGGTCAGTTGGTGCCGATCAACGAAGAAACCGAAGTGGTAAAAATCACGGGCTTTGTCGGCAAACCTGAAAGTGCCAAAAAACAAAGAGGAGAGCAGTATTTCTTTGTCAATCAACGCTTTATTCGAAGCAGCTATTTGCACAAAGCCGTAGTCGATGCTTTTGAAAATTTGTTGCCCCACCAACATGTACCGAGTTATTTCTTGTATTTGACGATCGATCCAGCGAAGATTGACATCAACATCCATCCCACCAAAACCGAAATCAAATTCGAAGAGGATTATGCAATTTTTGCGATGTTGCGTTCAGCCGTCAAACATTCTTTGGGACAATTCAACATCAGTCCATCTTTGGATTTTGACCAAGATCCGAATTGGGCATTGCTTCCGAGCAAACCAAAAAATCAATCGATCAGAACGCCTGACGTCCAAGTCAACCGAAATTTCAACCCGTTTGAAAGCCCAACGCAAAGCCATCAAATCGAACCTTTGAAAAACTTGTATGAAAGTTTCCAATCGTTTGAAACCGAAACTGCACCCATACAAACTACATTGCCCACGGAAGAAATGGAAGAAATCATCGCTTCAGTTTTTCAATGGCAAAACAAATATTTGATCACCCATTACAACGGCGATTTGCTGGTCATCGACCAAAACCGTGCCCACCAATTGGTGATTTTCGAACAATTGAAACAACAAGGCAAAGGCAATGCGCTGAGCCAAAGGTTGCTGTTTCCCATTGAAATTGAAAGCAATCCACAAGAAATCAATGCACTAAAAAGCATCGAAATCGATTTGGTAAATTTTGGTTTTGACATCACGTTTCATGCTGAAATCATTCAAATCAATGCTTTGCCCACGGAAGTCAAGGCAGATGATGCTCCCAAAATTTTTGCGGATTTTTTGGCTGAATTGAATTGGCATGGCACAGTGGATCTCGGCTTGGAAATCACCAAAATTATCGCTAAAAATACCGCCATCAAAAAAGGCGAAACTTTGTTACCCGAACAGTCAAAATATTTGGCACAGCAATTGTTACAATTGGAAAAGCCCAATTTTTCCCCTTATGGAAAAGCGGTTTTCGTGCAGATTTCTGACCAAGAAATTTTCAAAAAATTAAATTAATGTTTAGACAACCCATCCCCAATGTGACCAAAAACTTGCTGATCATCAATGGTCTTTTCTTTTTGGCAACCATCGTTTTTGGCGAAAGAGGAATAGATTTGGTTAAAATGTTAGGTGCATTTTACCCAGAATCACCCAATTTTCAAAGTTGGCAAATCATCACCCACATGTTCATGCATGCGCCATTTCCGAACATCTCACACATTTTGTTCAATATGTTTGCCTTGTGGATGTTTGGTTCAACGGTAGAAACCACATTGGGTCCCAAAAAGTTCCTCATCTTATTTTTTGCGGCTGGTTTGGGGTCTTTTATTTTGTTCAATTTTACCAATTATTTGCAAGTAGAACAATTGAAACCCATCGTCGAGGCCTCTGGCGTAAACATTCAAGACTTGCTTGCAAACATCAACAATCCTGATTACAAAGTAACCATGACCAACATCGACAAAACACGTGAATTGGTCAATTATTATACCACGCCCATGGTCGGTGCTTCAGGTGCGATTTATGGAGTTTTGGTTGCTTTTGGGGTATTGTATCCCAACGCGAAATTGGCCTTGCTATTTTTCCCTGTGCCAGTCAAAGCCAAATACTTTATTCCCGCATTGATAGCGATTGAATTTTACATGGGATTGGAGAATTACGCTTGGAATCCAGTGGCGCATTTCGCCCACATCGGTGGGGCATTGATTGGTTTCCTGATCGTACGTCACTGGAAAAAGAATTTACATAGAGAATGGTAACATGAAAGACATCGTTCAACAAATCAAAGCCAAATACCAAGCAGGAGAAATCAATGTGAAGTTGATTTTCATTTGTGTGGGTGTGTTTTTATTGGTCAATGCCTTGAATTTGATTTTAGGAAAAATTTTGCCGTATCCTTTGGAGCACTACTTCGTTGCCAAAGCGGATTGGACTGCTTTTTTTAGCCAACCTTGGGGCATCATTACTTATGTTTTTTTTCATGGAAGTTTCCTGCACATGGCCTTGAATCTTTTGATGATTTACTTTGTCGGCCAATTGTTCTTGCGCTATTTCAGAAAAGAAGATTTCTTGACCTTTTTCTTTTTTGGCGCGATTTCAGGCGCTTTGACTTTCATGTTATTGTCAGGAGTCCTCAACTACAAAAGCAGTTTGCTTGGGGCGTCTGCAGCGATATACGCGGTGTTTTTTGCATTGGTCGCCTATGTGCCCAAAACGAAAGTACAGTTGATGTTTTTCAATTTCAACATTCCATTGGATTATGTCGCCTATGCTTTGCTCGGTTTTGATGTTTGGATGATTTTTGCCAACCAAAACATCGGTGGGCACATTTCGCATTTGGGTGGTGCTGCCTTCGGCTTTTTGTATATGAAACAATTTGAAAAAGGCAATGACTTTTTGGGTGAAATCATTCGCGCTTTGTTCTTTCGCCCTAAAAAATTGAAGCAAAAAACGACCAAAAGAAAGCGTCCAGTGGATGATTATGAGTTCAACGGGCAGAGAAATGCGATGCAAAAGAAAGTAGATGTCATTTTGGAGAAAATTTCCCGCTCGGGTTATGAAAGTTTGACCAAAGAAGAAAAAGATTTTTTATTCAAAGCCGGTCAAAAATGAGCAAACTGTTTCGATTAAAAGGATTGGATCCCGTATTTTTTGTTTCTCATTTGCTTTTTTTGGGCATTTCTTATTGCATCTATTTGTCGCCACACATTGCACCATCGACTTTTCCGTACTTTGGTTTCATTCCGATTTTTTACCCTTTGATTGTGTTGGCCAATCTGATTTTGTTGTTGATTTTACTCAGTAGAAGATTAATGTATGCCCTCCTTTTCACGATTTTATCGATTGGGTTGTTGCCGCCTTTGAGCAATACTTACCAATATTTTGGAGAAAAAGTGACGGTTGAACCTGACTTTAAAGTCCTTTCGTTCAATGCACAGTACATGCGAGGAGAAGGTTTTGCGAATTTTTTCAACCAAGAAAAAGCTGACCTCATTTTGTTGCAAGAAGTCTATTGGCGAGACGATTTATTCAAAGAATTAAAAACAGCTGCTTTGACGGATTATTACCATGAAAAACATGGTTTAGTGCAGATTTTTAGCAAATTTCCCATCATTGAATTTCAACAAATTTTGTCTGAAAGTAAAAATGCTGTAGCCACCGCAGCCTATGCCGACATTGATTTGGGACAAGATACTTTGCGGGTAATCAATGTGTATTTGGAAACGATGTTGATCGACAAAAGTTTGGTGAAAGAAGGAATCAATAGCGTGGACCAAGCAAAAAGCAATTCACAAATTTTAAAGAACAAGTTGACCAAAGGCTTTCTGATGCATGAAAATCAAATCCAAAAAATCATTCCTTTCATTGTCAATTCTCCGCATCCAGTGCTATTGGCAGGCGATTTGAATGCCGTGCCCAATTCGTACGAATACCAACAATTTCTTTACCGACTGAAGGATGCTTACCATCAGGTTGGACGCTCCTCAGGCACGAGTTTTCATGATTTCAAGTATCCTTTGCGTTTGGATTACATCTTTCATTCCGAAGAAATATTGCCAACGAAATACCAAGTGCTCCATGACATCAAATTGTCGGACCATTATCCTGTGGTTGCCTATTTTAAAATGCCTTAAAGGCACTATTTCATATTTTAACGACAGTTTCTTCGACCTGAGATAAAATTACTCTACTTTTGGAACCCAATAATTCCGATCAGGCTCTTTTCGTTTGAAAACAAGCTGACGCAATCGGACATTATTTCAAAAAACAGCCGACAAAAATGTATGCAATATTAGACATAGAAGCCACTGGCGGTAAAAAAGGAGAAGAGGACATCATCGAAATCGCCATCTATAAATTTGATGGAAAAAAGGTGATTGACCAAGTGATCTCATTGGTGCAACCCGAACGAAAAATCGATCCTTATGTTCAAAAATTGACGAAAATCACCGAAAAAATGGTGAAAACTGCGCCAAAATTCCATGAATTGGCCAAAAGAATTGTTGAAATTACAGAAGGCACCATCTTGGTGGGACACAACGTGGAATTTGATTATAGAATGCTCAAACAGGAATTCAAAAAGCTGGGTTATCCTTATTACAGAGAAACGATTGACACCATCGATTTGAGCAAAAAGCATTTTCCAAATGCGGTTTCTTATTCGCTCGGAAAACTGAGCAAAGAACTCGGCATTCCGGTATCTGACCGCCACCGCGCATCGGGTGACGCAAGGGCGACGGTCGAATTGTTCAAATTGTTGTTGGAAAAAGACACTGAAAAAGCCATTGCCAAACACAAGGCTGAGCCAAAAAAAGCCCAGAGTAAATTCACCGAATTTTACCAAGACTTGCCCAATGCCATCGGTTTGTTTTATTTTTTGGATGAAAATGACCAAGTGATTTATTTGGCCAGAACCAACAACATCGCCCAAGGCGTAAGAAAGGTTCTGACAGGGAAAACCGCTTTGAGCAATCAAATTCGACGAAAATTCAAAAAGATACTCCAAGAAACGACGGGCAATGATTTGATTGCAAGAATCAAAGAAATCAATGAAATAAAACAATTGAAACCTCCGCTGAATACCCGTACTTTGGCTTATCCTTTGGGCTTGTATTTGACCGAAAATGAAGGCTATAAAACTTTGAAAATAGCTCGTTATAAAAAAACAGAACAACCGCCTTTGATGCGTTTTGTAAACGAAAAAATGAGCGATCAAATGCTGTCTTTGATCAGTGAGGAATTTGACCTTTGTGCAAAGCTAAATGGACTTTCGCCAGCAGATGAAAGTTGTTTCAGTTATAAGATCGGGGAGTGCCATGGCGCTTGTGAAAAAGTAGAAAAAGCCGTCAATTACAACGAAAGAGTTGACCATTTCTTGGAAAAAATCCACCTAGAAAACCGAAGTTTTTTGCTGATCGGACAGGGCAGAGAAATAGGGGAGAAGTCTTTTGTTTGGATAGAAGATGGCCTATGTTTGGGCTACGCTTACTACGAATTGCACCACCAAATCAAAACCAAAAAGAGACGACAAGAACGCATGACACCGATCGTTCATGATGAACTGATAGCCTCGATCATCCAAGGTTTTTTATTTACAGAAAAATACACCGAGTTAATTTCACTAAATTCGTAAACAATATTTGAAACAAACAACATGCACAAAGAAGAAGACAGTCATAGAATCCGAGAAAAATTGGTTCCTAAAAACTGGAATGAAGTCAAGTCCAACGATTCTTGGGCATTGTTCAAAATCATGGCAGAATTTGTCAAAGGCTATGAAATCATGGCCAAGACAGGACCTTGTGTTTCCGTATTTGGCTCAGCCAGAACGCCAGCCGACTCCAAATACTATCAAATGGCGGAGGAAATTGGCTATCAATTGACCCAATTGGGCTTTGGGGTGATTACAGGCGGAGGACCTGGGATCATGGAAGCCGCCAATAAAGGCGCCCAAAGAGGCAAAGGAAAGTCAGTAGGCTTGGGCATTAGTTTGCCATTCGAAACCGGTTTGAATCCGTATGTTGACCGCGATTTCAGCATCAATTTTGATTATTTTTTCGCCCGAAAAGTGATGTTTGTGAAATACGCACAGGGATTCATCGCTTTGCCTGGTGGTTTGGGTACTTTGGATGAATTGTTTGAATCATTGACTTTGGTACAAACCAAAAAAACAGGCAGATTTCCGATTGTTTTGGTCGGCAAAGACTATTGGTCCGGTTTATTGGATTGGTTGAAAGAAAAAGTCAGGGGAGAGAACTACATCTCTGAAGAGGATTTTGATTTGTACCGAATTGTTGACACGCCTGAAGAGGCCGTTGCGCACATCAAAGCCTTTTATGACAAATACATGTTGAAACAGAATTTCTGATACCCTTGACCATACTAAAAAGCTATTTTAATCGTTGATTCCAAAACCACTTCGTCTTATGATGCCCTATTTGCAACAGCGTTTTTCACTCATTTTGAGTTGTGTTCTGATCACTGCTTCTTTTCATTGTTCAATCGCACAAAACAGCAAAATTCGATGGACTGACCATTTTTCTTATGCCAATGTTTTGCAAATTAAAGCAATCAATGGCTATATTTTTGCTGCCTCAGAAAATGGACTGTTTTCTTATGATCCCAACAGTGGAGAATTAGAAAAAAACTCAAAAGTTGATGACCTGAACGATGTGGACATCACTTCTTTTAACTACAGCAATGAGTTGGAAATGATGATGATCGGCTACAGAAGTGGAGAAATGGATTTCCTCACACCAGATGAAAACCGCAACTTATTGGAAATTCCTTTGCACCAATTTTTTACGGGAAGCAAACAAGTCAATCACATGGTTTCTGAAGGCAAAACAGCCATTATTTCAGGAGAATTTGGCTTGGCTACTTTTGATTTGGAAGCCTTTGAGTTCTTGGAAACTTGTTATTTCAATATGGGAGGAAATTATTTTGGCGTAAAACAAACCGCCCTATTGGACGGTGTCATTTATGCCGCCAGTGACCAAGGCGTTTTTCGCCATCCTTTGAATGAATTTATCACCAACTTCATTGCATGGGAACAAATTCAAGCGCTTCCAACTACTGCCTTTCAGAAAATCATTCAATTTCAACAGCAACTTTTTGTGGCCGACCAACAAAATGTGTATCGATTTGATGGGGACACTTGGCAACTGTTTGGAAATTTCCCCAATTTAAAAGACCTCACCGTAAATGATGGCGTTTTGAGCATCGTTCAAAGCAATACTGTCAGAAATTACAATGAAAATCTGGGTTTAATTGACACCCAAAATTTCACCCAAAACCTAAATACTGCACTCAAAATCGGCAACCAAACTTATGGAGGTTCTACTTTGTATGGATTGATCTTGGGCAACCAAGAAATTCTCCCTGATGGCCCTTACAACAACAAATCTTGGTCGGTCACGGCCCATCAAAAAAAATTGTGGATCGCGCCAGGCGGTATAAACAACTTTAATTCTCCCTCGAGTAATCCTGATGGATTTTATCATTTTGATGGCATGAAATGGACCCACCATCTCTCACAAGAAATGCTCAACGCCAAAGACATTGTGGACATAGAAGTCAACCCCAAAGATCCAACAGAATGGTATGTTTCGAGTTGGATGGAATACATCAGTTGGGATGAGAAAATTCTAAAAATCGGCATGTTCCAATACAAAAATGGACAAATGACCAAACATTATAATTTAGACAACAGCTCATTAAAGCACAGACACCGAATTGCTGGAAGTGCATTTGATGACATGGGCAATCTTTGGGTAGGACAAACCGCAGCCACTGACTATGGCGATGACGCCATGCTCCACAAAAAAACGCCTGCCGGCACTTGGAAATCCATCCGATTATTGGCAGCCAATGGAAATCCCGGTGCGAGAAAGCCTTTTGTCTACAATGAGCATGCCTTCATGGCTTTGCCCAGACAAACCAGTGGTTTAAAGATGACGGACATGAACCAAGTTTGGACAGTGGACGAATCCGCCAATCGTGGAGCGCTTCCATCGAGTGAAGTGATAGCCGCTGCCATTGACAAAAGAGGTACGCTTTGGATCGGCACCACCCTAGGCATCCGAATTTTATACAATCCCATCGAAACCATCAAAACGGCCAATTTTGAAACCCAGCCAGTTATCATCGAGCAAAATGGCATTCCAGAAGCTTTATTGACCAACGTGCAAATCAATGACATTGCCATCGATGGTGCCAACCAAAAATGGATTGCTACAGAAACAGGTGGTGTATATTGTGTTTCAGCAGATGGAACCAAAACCATTCATTATTTTTCAAAAGAAAATTCGCCACTACCAGCCAACAAAATCAACAAAATCAGCATTGATACAAGCACAGGCGAAGTCTATTTCGCAACAGACAAAGGCGTGGTATCTTACCGAAGCGATACCGTGGAAGGAGGCGATTCTTTTGGAGACGTTTATGCGTATCCCAATCCTGTCAGACCAGGTTTTCAAGGCGAGGTCACCATCAAAGGCTTGCCCATCGATGCAGATGTGCGCATCGTCGATGTGGTGGGGAATTTGATTTACCAAACCAAAGCCACGGGAAGCGTCGCCAAATGGGACACCAAAAACTTCAAAGGCAAACCCGTCGCATCTGGCATTTATTTGGTACTGATGACCAACAAAGATGTGACTGAAAGCAAACAAACCAAAATTGCAATCGTGCGCTAATGTGGATCAAAACCGAAGCCATCGTGCTTTCTTCACTCCCTTATGGCGAATCGGGGAGAATTGTCAAATGCTACACGAAATTGCATGGCATTCGGACTTTTTTCGTGAAAGGCATGCATTCCAAAAAACAAAAAATCAACGCTTTATTTTATGCTTTGAACCAAATTGAAATCGTGTACAAAGAAAATCGAAACGGACAACTGTACCACTTTCATGAAATTCAGCCTCAACACTATTATGAAAGCATTTACATTCACCCACAAAAGACCAGCATCATTCTTTTCTTGGCGGAAATTCTGCACACCGTTTTACAAGAAGAAGAAACCAACCTTCCTTTGTACGAATTCATTCAAAATGCATTGAAAGCTTTTGACCAAAACAAAGATGCTTTTGCTGATTTCCATCTGTGGTTCTTGATGCAATTGACCCAATTTTTGGGATTTCAACCCAACCTGATTTTTAATTCGCTTTATTTTGATTTAAAAGAAGGCACTTCATCCAACCAAAAACCCAATGACATTTATTTGTCAAAAAACGAATTGCAGGATTGGGAATCTTTGTATCAATTGGATTTTTTTGAACAAAAAGAAAATCAATTCAACCAAAAACAAAGAAAATCACTGATCGAGCACCTGCTCACTTACTACAAGCTGCATACATCGAATTTCAGGCAGCCAAAATCCTTGGAGGTGCTGAACGTTGTTTTTTCTTAGTTTTTTGTTTAAATTCAATTTATAGCCGTCGTTTTTTTATGTAAATTCACTTTATTCCGATTTTTGACGCACGGCTTCATAAATACAAATCGCTGCCGCATTGGAAACATTCAGCGAATCCACTTTTCCATGCATGGGAATTTTGACCAAAGCATCTGCATGGTCTTTCCAAAACGCAGACAAGCCGGTCGCTTCTGTTCCTAAAACAATCGCCGAAGCTTTCTTGAAATCCATCGCATACAAACTTTGGGTGGTTTCGCTCAAATAAGTAGAAATGATTTGAATGTTTTTTTCTTTTAGCCAAGGCAGCAATCTTTCATTCTCAACAGCGATCCATTGGTTCGTAAAAACTGTACCCACACTGCTTCGGATGACATTGGGATTGTAAAAATCAACCAAAGGATCACAAATGACCAACAAATCCACGCCAGCACCATCACATGTTCGCAATACGGCACCCAAATTCCCAGGCTTTTCTACAGCTTCCAAAACAACGATCAAAGGATCCGCTGGTAACTGAATGGCTTCCAAAGACAAATTTTTGGTTTGATAAACACCAATGATGCCACCGGTTGTTTTTCGGTAGGCCAATTTTTCAAATAGGGCAGGGGACAACTCAAATTGAGAAAATTGGGACAAATCCAAACGTCCCTTGAAAATCGAAGAACAAACATAAAATTCCACCGCTTGAAAACCAGCTGACAATGCCAATTCATTTTCTTGGATGCCTTCAACCAAAAACAAGGCTTGCTTTTTTCGTTCTCTGGCTTTTTCTTGCAATTTGATTAAATGCTTGATCCTTGGATTTTGCGTACTTTCGATTACCACGTTTTCTTCATTTTAAGTTAGGAGCCGTTCTTTAGACCAATTTATTTTGCACCAAATACTCTGCAATTTGCACAGAGTTGGTCGCTGCTCCTTTCCGCAAATTGTCTGCTACAATCCACAAATTCAACGCATTGGGCTGAGACAAATCCCGTCGAATTCTTCCCACAAAAACATCGTCTTTCCCTTCCGCATACAAAGGCATCGGATAGCTATTGGTCGCAGGACTGTCTTGCAAAACGACACCCGGTGTTTGGTGCAATAACTTCCTCAAATCAGCTTCTTCAAAAGGATTTCTAAACTCTAAATTCACCGACTCAGCATGTCCGCCCTGCACAGGAACGCGTACCGCTGTTGCCGTCACCGCAATCGAATGGTCTCCCAAAATCTTCTGGGTTTCATTCATCAATTTCAACTCTTCTTTGGTGTAGCCCGATTCGTCAAAAACATCGCAATGCGGCAAGGCATTTTTGAAAATCGGATAAGGATAAACCATCTTCGTTTTTTCTCCTTTGATTTCACCTTCCAATTGATCCACCGCTTCCTTGCCCGTACCGGTTACCGATTGATAAGTCGAAATAACCGCTCTTTTGATTGCATAACGATCGTGCAAAGGTTTCAATACCATGACAAGTTGAATCGTAGAGCAATTGGGATTGGCAATGATCGAATCGTTAGCCGTCAAAATATTTCCGTTGATTTCTGGAACGACCAAAGGAATTCCAGCTTCCATCCGCCATGCAGAAGAGTTGTCGATGACTTTTGTGCCAACTTTGGCAAATTTTGGCGCCCATTCTTTTGAGATACTACCTCCAGCAGAGAAAATCGCCAAATCCGGTTTTTTTTCCAATGCAGTCGTGATGGAAACAATGGGAATTAATTCTCCATTGTAACTGATTTCTTCTCCTACGGAACGTTCTGAAGCTACCAAAATCAATTCATCCAAAGGAAATTTTCTTTCGGATAAAACTTGCAAAATAACCTGCCCTACCATACCTGTAGCGCCTACAACCGCGATTTTCATGACTTATTGATTTTTTAACAAAAGTAGTACTTTTGTTTGAATAGAAATGGCTAATTTAACACTTAAGAATCTTTGAACAAAGAGATTCTAAACCCAGTTCCAACAAGATGAGTAAGTTTCAGTTTTTCGTTTTCAAATTTTTCGTTTTCGGTTTATTCCTCCTCCATGCACAAGAAAATCGGCCAAAAGTCGGCGTGGTTTTGAGTGGGGGAGGCGCCAAAGGTTATGCCCATATTGGCGCATTAAAGGTGATTGAAGAAGCAGGAATCAAAATTGATTTCATCGGTGGCACCAGTATTGGCGCCATCGTAGGTGGTTTGTATGCTTCGGGGTATTCTGCCGATGAATTGGAAGAAATCATGTACTCTTTGGATTTGAACAGCTTGATTTTGAACGATAAGTCAAGAAGAGAACTCCCTTTGTTTGACAAAACTTACCGTGAAAAATATTTGTTGGAATTGCCCTTTGATGATTTCAAATTGGGCTTTCCGAATGCACTTTCTAGTGGACAAGGGACAGTGGACGAACTCACATATTTGTTTCGACATGTGCATGATATAGAGAATTTCAATGAATTGGACATTCCTTTTGTCTGTATTGCGACCAAGTTGAGCACGGGTGAGGCGGTGGTGTTCCATGAAGGCTTTTTACCACAAGTTGTGATGGCCAGCGGCGCGTATCCCACGCTATTGGAGCCTGTGAGCATCAAGGGAGAATTGTATGTCGATGGCGGCGTACGCAACAATTATCCCGTTCAAGAAGTATTGGATTTGGGCGCAGATTACATCATTGGCATTGATTTGCAAGAAGGCTTGATGGAGGATGCGCAATTGAATTCGGCCACCAAAGTGATTGAACAATTGATTACTTACAACATTGCAGAAAAGTCCGCTGAACAAAGTAAGTTAGTGAACTTAAGCATTCTACCCAATCTAAATGGCTATTCGGTTACCAGTTTTGACTACAAAAAAGAAATCATCCAAGCAGGAACTTTGGCTGCAGAAAACGTTTTGGACCAATTGAAGGACATCGCCAAAGCGCAAGGCCATCCAAAAATTGAAAATAGACAAAAAAGCAACAAAGAGTTCATGCTATTTACTGAATTGAAAATCAATGGATTGAAAACCATCAACGAATCTTACATCAAGGGAAAATTGGGCATCTTTCCACCACAAGTCGCCAATTTCAAAACCATACGAGACGGTGTCAAGACGCTTTTTTCATCTGGAAACTTCAACAACATCTATTACAGAATCCGCAACAATGATGCTGGACACAAAACCCTTTCGATTTATTTGCAAGAAAATCCCAGCCAGCAATCCATCAAGTTTGGCTTGCATTACGACGACTTATTCAAAACAGGTTTATTGTTAAACTACACCAACAGACATGTACTCTTAAAAAACTCCACCTTGTCTGCCGATTTCGTTTTGGGAGATTTTCCACGGTATGAAATCAATTACTTTATCGACAATGGCATTTTCCCCAGCATTGGCATCAACTCCAGTTACAAAAGGTTCAAAGCCGACACCAGTGTCAACAATTTCAGCGATGAATTTCCTGACATTTTATTGAATTATAGTTTCAATGAAGTCATCAACCGCATTTATTTACAATCTACTTTGTATGAAAAATACGCCATAGGCGCAGGTTTTGAGCACCAATATTTGAACATCAGCACCAACAATTTACCCAAAAACAATCCTTACCAAGAGTTGGAAAGCAGTTATTTTTTTGCACCTTATGCCTACTTCAAAGCGGACAATTTGGACAACCCCAATTTCCCCAGAAAAGGGATCAAGTTTGATGGAAAATTCAAATATCTATTGAACTCAAACGCTGAAAACTTTACTGAAATCTCCATGATTTCCGCCAGCATGCAATTCAACCATTCGCTGAACCAATGGTTATCGCTCCAAGCTTTTGGAGAATTTGGTACTTTCTTCGGCAATTATCCTTCACTCTCACAAAAATTTGTGCTGGGAGGTTTTGTCGAGCAAGATTTCATGCATTACAACCGCTTTTACGGATTGCCTTTTTTCTATGCGGCAGGCGACAACCTGATGGCCATGGGCGGTAAATTACAAGGCAAAATTTTAAAAAACCATTATTTGTCTGCCTTCGTCAACATCGCCAATTTAGAAGACAACTTCGATGACCTCAAACCCTGGGATTATACATATTCAGGCTTTGGCTTTGGTTATGGTTATGACAGCCCTTTGGGGCCCATCATTGGACTATGGACTTATTCACCCAACACAAAATCAGGACTTTTCAATGTTTCTCTCGGATTTTGGTTTTAAATTTGCAAAATGATTGCACTATTCTCTGAAACTGATTTCAAAATTCAGAACGAAACCATTTGGAAAAATTGGATACATGCCGCGGTTGAGAGCGAAGGCTTCACCATCCAAGAAGTCAATTACATTTTTTGTGATGACGAATATTTGCTTCAAATCAACATTGACCATTTGCAACACGACTATTACACCGACGTGATTGGCTTCCAACTGTCAGAAGGGAAAGCTTTGAGCGGTGACATTTTCATCAGCATTGATCGCGTGAGAGACAACGCAAAAACCCATAAAGTTTCGTTTGAAAAAGAGTTGGCACGCGTCATGATTCATGGCATTTTACATTTCATGAATTACCAAGACCATTCAGCAGAAGAAGCAACCACCATGCGCAAAGCAGAAGACAAATACCTTGCTTTGTTCACCAATATCAACTAAGTGTTCCACGTGGAACACTCATTAAAAACAGAACAATGATTTCAAATCAATACGACATTATCGTGGTAGGCGGCGGTCACGCAGGCGCCGAAGCAGCTGCAGCAGCAGCCAACATGGGATCGAAAGTGCTACTCGTCACCATGAACCTACAAGGCATAGCGCAAATGTCATGCAACCCAGCCATGGGCGGCATCGGCAAGGGGCAAATCATCCGTGAAATCGACGCATTGGGCGGCATGTCCGGCATCATTACAGACAAAACCATGATCCAATTCAAAATGCTCAACCTTTCCAAAGGCCCTGCCATGTGGAGCCCAAGGGCGCAGTCTGACCGCATGCGTTTTGCTGAAGAATGGCGACTTGCTTTGGAAAACAACCACAATGTGGATTTTTTTCAAGACATGGTCAAATCATTACTGATTGAAAACAACAAAGTAGCGGGAGTCAAAACAGCAATGGGCGCAGAAATCCGATCGAAGGCAGTAATTCTGACCAATGGCACTTTCTTGAATGGACTCATTCACATCGGAGAAAAACAATTTGGTGGCGGAAGAATGGGGGAGAAGGAAGCCACTGGCATCACTGAACAATTGGTTCAATTGGGCTTTTCCGCTGGTAGAATGAAAACGGGTACACCGCCAAGGGTGGATGGAAGAACCATCGACTTCAGCAAAATGCAAGAACAAGCAGGCGATGAAAACCCACAACGTTTTTCATTTACCAAAACCCCGAAATTAGCACAACAAAGAAGCTGCTGGATCACCTACACCAACCCAGAAGTCCACGACTTACTTCGAGAAGGTTTCGATCGCTCACCAATGTTCAACGGCGCCATCAAAAGTACCGGACCACGCTATTGCCCTTCCATTGAAGACAAAATCAACCGCTTCTCAGAAAGAGAAAGACACCAAATATTTGCAGAACCAGAAGGCTGGAGAACCATCGAATATTACATCAACGGCTTCTCCACATCTCTACCAGATGAAGTCCAAGTCAAGGCCATGCGCGCCATTCCCGGATTTGAAAAAGCAAAAATATTTCGACCAGGCTATGCCATCGAATACGATTACTTTCCACCGACCCAATTGTACCGAACTCTGGAAACCAAACTCATTGAAAACCTATATTTCGCTGGACAAATCAATGGCACCACAGGCTACGAAGAGGCCGCAAGCCAAGGATTAATGGCAGGCATCAACGCTCATTTAAAACTCAACGAACAACCCGAATTTGTCCTCAAAAGAAACGAAGCCTACATCGGAGTTTTGATTGACGACCTGATTACCAAAGGCACCGAAGAACCTTACAGAATGTTTACCTCAAGAGCAGAATACCGCATCTTGCTCCGTCAAGACAATGCCGATGAAAGACTCACGCCTATGGCCCATCAATTGGGACTGGCTGACGACAACCGCCTCCGCCGCATGGAAGAGAAATTTGACAAAGCAGCCAAAACCATGCACTATTTCGAGAATCAATCAATCAAACCTGAGGAAATCAACCCTGTGATCGAAAGCAGAGGAGGAACACCATTGCATCAAAGCGTGAAAATGATTTCCGTCGTTACTCGGCCTGAAATTAAGCTAAACGACTTCTTAACAATCGAACGCGTCAATGATTTTGTTCGAGAAAAAGAAATTGACAACGAAGCTTTAGAACAAGCCGAAATACAATTGAAATACAAAGGCTATATCCACAGAGAAAAAGAAAATGCAGACAAATTAAAACGTTTGGAAGACGTGAAAATTCCTAAAAACTTTGATTACAGCTTACTGAATTCCATCTCCACAGAATCGAGACAAAAACTGACCAAAGCACAACCCGAAACCATTTCACAAGCTTCGCGCATCAGTGGCGTAACGCCTTCTGACATCAGCATCTTGTTGATTTATTTAGGAAGATGAACATGTTTCACGTGAAACAAACCGCGCAAAGAATTGATTTAAAGCAAACTAAATTGAAAAATAACTTTAAAGTAGTGGATTATTTCTTGACAAATGAAGTCTTTGAGTTAAATAAAAATAAAAACTTTGGCTATCTCGAAACCCATCCACAACCAGAGAATTTAGGCATTTACTACGCGAGTGAAGCCTACATCTCGCACACAGATGCGCGAGACAACTTCTTTGCCCGCTGTTACCAAATTTTAAAGAGCCAAAACATCCGTTACAAATTCAACAAACTTGGGAAGCATTACAAGGGCAAAATGATTTTGGATTATGGCTGTGGCACCGGCGACTTTTTAAAATACGCACAATCCAAAGGCGCAAATGTTTTGGGCGTTGAGCCGAATGAAGCCGCCCGAAAGATTGCCCAACAAAAAATAGGGGAGGACTTCGTCACAAGAAAAAATCTCTTGGAAATCACACCAAAATTCGATGCGGTTACTTTTTGGCATGTATTGGAACACATTCCCAATCTGGATGAAATTTTGGCCACATTGCCACACAAATTGAAACCCGACGGACGGATTCTATTGGCCTTGCCCAACCACCAATCATTCGACGCCAAATACTACAAAAAATACTGGGCCGCTTATGATGTTCCCCGCCACCTTTGGCACTTTTGCCCCAAAAGCCTTGAAAAGCTTTTGTATGCTTATGGCATGGAAATTGAAAAAAAATATCCGATGTGGTTGGATAGCTATTACGTCAGTTTGCTTTCTGAAAAATACCGTGGCAAAAAAAACCGATGGCTTCGGGCGATTGCGATCGGCACAATTTCAAATTTGAAAGGAATTCTGGATGGCAATTACTCCGCTATCATCTATAAAATTAAAATTATTGAAAATAAATCGAAATAATTGATTAAATTTAGCTTGAACTTGCTCAACCATTACCCTTGGTGAGATATGGGCTTAAATCAAAGATAAAGCCTATGCTTTTTTGAAGGAAATAATCACTTTTAATATTAAACTATGAAAAAATCAATTTTAATCAGCATGCTAGCGCTTTTCATTTTTATTGGATGTGCTGAATCCAAACAAGTGGTCAACAATGAAAAGTTGATGCGAGGCGATTGGACCATCACGGATGTTTCAGTGGATGGTATCAACCAAGCCCATGTGAACATCACAGTATTTCACCAAGCCAAAGCCGATTGCTTCATTGGCAGCCAATGGCATTTGGTACAAAACAATGCAACGGGAAATTACACATTGAATGGAGGAGGCGACTGCCCTGCAGAAACTACAAAAATCAAATGGTTTTTGACAGAGCAAAACGGACAAATGACGTTTAAATTCAAAAAAGTATTTGAAGGAGAAAAACCCAAACACGTGGTGGATGGTTACGATTTGAATGTCATCAGCAACACCGGCACTCATCTTGTACTTCGCCAAAACTTACAATTTGAAGGAAAACCCATTGGTGTAAATTATACTTTTAGCAAAAACTAATCATATCTAATCTATAAAAATAAATTATGAGAAATTTAAACTTAAAAATGACCGTGTTCGCATTGACCTTCGGTTTGTTGTTCACAGGTTGTGAAGCCATTCAAAACACCAACAATACACAACGTGGAGCAGCCATTGGCGCAGGCTCTGGCGCTGTCATCGGTGGCGTCATCGGAAACAATGTAGGCAGTGGCAATAACGCCGCTTTGGGCGCTATTTTGGGCGCAGTCGTTGGGGGCGTTGCTGGTGGGGTCATCGGAAACAAAATGGACAAACAAGCTGAAAAAATTGAAAATACTTTGCCTGGCGCAGAAGTGGTGCGTTCGGCAGAAGGCATTCAAATCATTTTGGACGAAGCTTCTGATGTTCGCTTTGAGTACAACAAATCTGATTTGACCACACAAGCAAAAGCCAATTTGGATAAATTGGTTCCAATTTTTAACGAATACAAAGACACCGACATCATGATCGTAGGTTACACTGACGGTGTTGGCTCACAGGATTACAATTTGCCTTTGTCACAGAAAAGAGCCGCTTCCGTGGTGACTTACTTGAAATCAAAAGGAATTGCTTCTTCCAGACTTTCATCGATCGGTTTAGGAAAAGAAGAGCCCCGTGGAGACAATTCTACTGAGGCTGGGCGCGCTCAAAACCGCCGTGTGGAGTTTGCCATCACTGCGAATGAAAAAATGATACAGGACGCACAGAAAGAAGCCGGTTATTAACCGCCACACTTTGACCCAATAAAAAAAAGCCGCTGAATCAGCGGCTTTTTTCTTTCTCAATTCGTTCTAAACTTCAGCACGGATTATATCGGATCAGTAACCGAACAGCTCTTCCAAAGTCAATTCTTGGACATCACCCATTTTCATCACTGCATCCCAATCCAAGTTTTCTTTGCTACCAATCAAACCTACATTGAATTTCTTTCCTTTGATGTTTTGATTGAAAAATTGTTCCAAATCTTTCATCGTCATTTTCTCTGTCGCTGCATAGATGTCCTTATTGATATCATAATCAATCCCTCTATCTTGCAAGCTCATCCAGTAGAAAAACAACTGTGATTTGGTGTAGCGTTTGGTCGAAATTTTCTTCAAAGCTGCTTGTCTTGAGTTTTGAAATTGGTTTTCTGCCTTTGGCATATTGTTCATCAAATCATGCAAAGCATCCACTGCTTGTGGCAATTTGTTCGCTTGTGTTCCAATGTAAGCACGCACATAATTGTGTTTTTTCAAATCACTGGCATTCGAAAAGAACGTATAGGCAGAATAAGCCAATGATTTTGACTCACGGATTTCTTGAAAAACAATTGACGACAAACCAGAACCGAAATATTCATTGAAGATTCCTGAAGCCGGCAACAATTTTCGGTCAAATTTCCCTTCTCTCGATGCCATTGAAATTTCGGCTTGAATCATGTCATAAGGCGTGAAATACACCTTTCCATCAGTCGCAGGTTGTGCATATACTTTGGGCGAAGGAATGGCCTTTTTCGCACCAAAATGATGGAACTTCTCCAAAGCTTTTTTGGTCGAAGCCAAATCATTTCCATAATAGAAAATGTGGTGTTCATAGTTCAAGAAATTTTTCAACAACTGCACCAATTCGTTTGGATTCATCGACTTCAATTCCTTTTCACTCAATTGGTCTCTAAAGCGACTTTCCTTGCCGTACATCGCATAATTGTTCAAAGCATTCTGGATGCTTCCTTTTTGGGTTTTGGCATCACCACGGCCTTTCAAAATCAAATCTACATAATTGTCATACGCCTCTTGGTCCGCTTTTGCATCTGCCAACAAATGCTCAAACAATTGAATGCCTTCGGCCAAATTCTCTTGCAAACCACTGATGTACACAAAAGTTCTTTCACTGCCTGCACCTACACCGAAATCAATCCCCAAACGGTAAAATTGTTTTTTGATGTCTTCTGCACTGTACTTTGAAGTGCCTAAATAATCCAAATAATTGATGGCCAATGACAATTTTTTGTCATGGTCAGAACCCATTTCTGTGATATAATACAAAGATGACAAATCGTTGGTCGTGTTCTTGATCGAAGAAATGTGGGTGTTTTTGATTTTTTCTTTCTGAATCGCTTGTTTGAAATCCACAAATACAGGCTTGATTTCTTCTACTTTTAATTTTTGGAAATCTTTGTAAAACTGTGATTCATTTTCACGGTTCAAATTCACCGGTGTGATCCCAGGGTTTTCTACCCGTACCAAATCTTTGTTTTCTCCTTGTCTTTTGTACACCACCACATAATTGTCTTTGTAGTGTTCATTGGCAAATTTTACAATGTCCGCTTTGGTAATTTTGGACAAATCATCCAAATAAGTCACAACATCGTTCCATTGTTGCTCCAGAATAAATGAATCATACATCATCGTGGCCAAAGCATCTGCGTTTTCCAATACTTGTTGTTCTTGTTTTTTCAAATCATTCACTACCGCTTCCAACAACCAATCTTCAAATTCTCCTTTTTTGATCAATTCAATTTGTTGCAACACCAAATCCCGCGCTTCTTCCAAAGTTTGCCCTTCTTTTGGCATGGCATTAAAAGTATGCGCAGAATAATCTTTCATGATTTGCGGATAAGAACCTGCATACTGCATCAATTGTTTTTGGTTGATGTTCAAATCGATCAATCCCGCCGCACTGTTGCTCAACAACATGTCCATGATTTTCAAATACTTGGCTTCTTGGGTTTTTGCACCACCCAAACGGAAAGCAAATTGCAAACGCTCAGCCGATGGACTGAACACTTCGATGCTTTTGATGCCTTTCAAAGCAGGCTCATTGGCCACATAACGTTTGGGTTCTGGGCCTTTTTTGTATTGACCAAAATAACGATCCACCATTTGAATCGTTTTGTCAAATTCGAAATCACCCACCAAAACCACTGCCATGTTGTTCGGAATATAATATTCCTCAAAATAAGCATTGATTGCCTTCAATGAAGGGTTTTTCAAGTGCTCTGAAGTACCAATGGTCGTTTGGGTTCCATAATGTGAAGTTGGGAACAAGTTCTCCATCAAAGCATAATGAATCAAACGAAAATCATTGTCTTGTGCCCGGTTAAATTCTTCATAAACCGCTTCCAATTCGGTGTGAAACAATCTCAAAACCAATTCAGAGAAACGCTCAGACTCGATGTACATCCACTTTTCCAATTCATTCGCTGGAATGTTATTTTTGTACACCGTTTCATCAAACCAAGTGTGCGCATTGGTCGCAGTTGCGCCCAAAGAAGAAATCATCTTGTCGTATTCGTTCGCCACGGCATAGTTGGCAGCAATGTTTGAAATCGAGTCAATCTGACGATACAACTGAGCTTTCTTATCTACATTCGGCTCTGCTTTGTGCGCTTCATACAAATCTGAAATTTGTTGCAAATACACTTTTTCTGTTTCCCAATTGTGCGAACCGATCTTGGAAGTTCCTTTGAACAACATGTGCTCTAAATAATGCGCCAAACCTGTGTTGTCCTCCGGATCATTGTTGGATCCCGTACGAACAGGAATGTAGGTTTGAATTCTTGGTTCATCTTTATTTTGTGCCAAATAAACCTTCAACCCATTGTCCAATGTATAAATTCTCGCATGAGAAGGATCGTTCTCAACCGTTTCATAATTGTAACCGTTGGCATCTTTTTTATGGACGGTTTGGGCTTGGGCCAGCAAACTGACCGAACCAATCAAACATCCAATGATAATCATTCTTTTAATCATATGTTATATTTTTACTGCATCCAAATATAAGCAAAGTGTTTTGGCTGTAATGCATTTTGGCTTCTCCAAAAATTCAAACAAAAGTCTAATTTCCGTGAATTTGATGGGCCATTTTAAATTAAACTGAAAAGAAAAGAGGAAGAATTGCACCAAACTGTGGCAGTCAACAATCAAAAAGCCTCTTTATTTTTCAACAAAACAAAGAGGCTTTTTCATAAAAAAATGAAGAAATTTTATCCTAACCAAGCATTCCATGGAATTCTGGACAATACCAATGCCAAACCAATCAATGCAAAAACTACGGTCATGGGCTGTACAGTCTCAGACTTTTTCACTTTTGAATTGGCCACGGTGATGAAAATGACAGCCGCAAACATCATCAATGGATGTTCCATGGCATACAATCTCAATTCTGAATTTTTCATCGTTTCATCGGACCATTTTGCGATGGGAGACAAGAAATAAAGCAAAACGCCCATCAACAATTGAATATGAAAGACCAAAGTGGTGAATAAACTGATTCTTCGGATCGTGGTATCTCTTGATTTTTTGCTAAAAGCATAGTACGCCAAAGCAATTAAAAAGACAAAGCCCATCAACAAAGTCAAATAGGCCCAACCGCTGTGAAATTTTTGTAAGAAAAATAACATATTTTAAGTATTTACTGTGATGAACAAAAATATAAAAAGTCCTCCATTGCTGAAGAACTTTTTATTGATAATGTTGATAAAATTAGAAATTCAATTGAATTCCTGCGTTGTAAGTTCTTCCTAAACCAAATCCATAACCAAAAGCATCTTGTGCAATCACGTATTGGGTATTGGCTAAATTCTTCACATTTCCTCGCAATCTTACTTTCTGCGCGCCCATTCTTACTTCATAAGAAATTCCAGCATCGATCAAAGCAAAAGGCGAAATGGTGGACTGTCTGTCTGTTTTCGGGTCAAAACTCAATGGATCTACACCTGCAAAAGTTGACGCATAATAGTTGAAATCTGCATCAACGGACAAACCTCTTGCGATTTGCAATTGACTTCCTAGACCAAAGGTAAATTGCGCAGCATCGCCTACTTTGATGCCAGTAAAATCACGCTCTCCGAATTCGGTCAAATTGAAATCTGCATCTCTTGCCAAAACTCTGGAAGCACCATCATATTGCCAATCCCCCAAAGAAGCATAACCTCTGAACATCCAGTTTCTGGTAATTTTCGCCATGAAATCTACCTCAATTCCTTTGTGAACTTGGGTGATGTTTGGATACATGAAAGTATAGTCCGCACCATCGATCTGTCCAGAAGCGGTATCAAAACGATTGGCCCATTCTGTGTGGTACAAGTTGACGTTGACTTTCAAATTTCTGGTGTTGTAACGGTAGCCTACTTCAAAACCTGTGATTTCTTCATTGTCCACTTTGGGCTCAAACAAATCCACTGTGTTGGGTACAAAAATATTGTCTAAGTAAGGTTGACGAGAATAGAATCCTACGTTTCCAAAGATCGCATTTTCTTCATTGAAACTGAAAGCCATCCCTCCTTTGATGTTGTAACCCATTTTGTTGACTTTGTCAGATTGAGCTTCAGTAGCGTAATTCCAACGGTCGTATTTCACATATGACTGGTTCGAAATTGCTCCTTGTGCAAAAGCTGAAAATCCACCCATCGCAAATTCCAATTGCCCAAAACCACCTTGGTAGTTGATTTGTTCTGAATTATCATAGGCCACTCTTTGGTTTTCGTCTGCACTGTTGAACAAAGCTTTCCAAGGGTTTGCTTCAAATACATCGGTAACAATGTACGGCTCTGCACCGTCAAATCTTTTGGTTTCCTGCCATCCTTTCAATCCCAATAAGTCGGATACTTGACGGTAGTGGTCTCCTTTGTAAAAACGCATATCTGCCCCAACATTCAAGGTTAAAAACGAATTGATGTTGTAGTTTAAATTGGTCACTGTTCCGTACCAAAAGTGGTTGTTCACTGAACCGCGGATCGCACCATTTTTAAATCCACCACCATTGTTTCCAATGCCATCTGTATCGGCCAAGTTGTTGTTGTAAATTTGGGTGAAATCAATCAAACCATCTGAAGTCAATAGGTTGGTTGTGTTTCCAGAACTTCCTAAATTTCCAGTTCCACCCCCTCTACCCAAAGAAGCATAAACTACGGTAGACAAAGACAAATCGTTGTTGATCGTCCAATCCCAGTTCAAATTCGCTACAGGTTTGTGGTAATAATTTCTTCTAAAGTTCTTCGCTTCACCATTTAAAAAACCATAGGTATTGTTGTATTTTTTGTCAAAACCACCTTTTTCCCATTGTTTTTCACTTTTGGTTGAATAATTCTGGTCGTGCCACTGGGGTGCACCAAAAATCATCAAGTTCAAATTGTGTCTTTCGTTCGGTTGGTAACCTACAGAGAAGAAATAACTCTGGCCTTGACCAGCAGTTCCTCTTGAAAATTTGCGGTGACCTTCCCAATAATCGATCAACATCGAGAAACCCCATTTTCCTTTCAGCCCCGTATCATACGCCACGGTTCCTTTGAAATAACTGTCATTTCCCATGACAAAACGCGCCATTCCACCTTGCTGTTTCTCAGTCGCTTTGGTCACAATGTTGACCGTTCCACCCACCGATGAAATCGCCAATTTTGATGAACCCAAACCACGTTGTACTTGAATCACATTGGCCACATCGGTCAATGAACTCCAGTTGGACCAATACATATTCCCGTCTTCCATGCCGTTGATCGGTTGACCATTCAGCAAATAAGCCGTATTGGATTGGTCAAACCCTCTCAAGAACATCTTGGAATCTCCAAATCCACCTTGTTGTCCAGCGACATAAACGGATGGCGTGTTTTTCAAAATCTCTGGAAACTCAACGTTTCCTACTGCTTTGTCTTGTATTTCTTGTCTTGAAATCGTGGAAGAGGCCACTGGCGTTTTTCGGTCTTCTTCTAAGTCAATCAGCCCTCTTGCGACGATCACAGTTTCTGAAAGCAAAACACTGTCATCATAATCAATGGAGTCGGTCAATTCAGGATCTACCTGTCCATAAACCAAGGAAATTCCACCAAAAAATAATAAAAATGAATGCCAAATAATTGGATGTTTTCTCATTGTACTGCATTTGTAAATTACACTGCAAAACTAAGGAAACTTGAATCGGATGAGGTTAAAAAATCATTATAAATAAGTTACCTTTTTACTAAGCATTCATTTACCTAATTGCTTTCAGGCTCATGTCTTTGTTGGGCGAGGAGTGGATGATGGCACCAGAAGAAATAAAGTCAACACCTGTTGCGGCTACCTCGCGAATGGTCGCCAAAGTAATGCCACCAGAAGCTTCGGTTTGGCATTGTGTTCCGACGATAGCAACAGCCTCACGCATCATTTCATTCGACATATTGTCCAACATGATCACATCGACTTTTCCCGTGGACAAAGCTTCTTTGACTTCATCTAAATTCCGGGTTTCTACTTCAATTTTTAATGATTTTTTAATGGAAGCTAAATAATCCACCGTTGCGGCTACGGCTTGAGCAATGCCACCAGCATAATCGTTGTGGTTGTCTTTCAACATCACCATGTCATACAATCCATACCTGTGATTGGCTGCACCACCAATGGCCACAGCCCACTTTTCACACATTCTAAAATTCGGTGTTGTTTTTCGGGTATCCAAAATTTTCACGTCAAAACCTTCTACTTGCGCCACAACTTCACGTGCATAAGTCGCAATGCCACTCATTCTTTGCATGCAATTCAATACCAAACGCTCACAAGTCAAAATTGACCGTGCAGCGCCTTTCACCCGAAAAGCAATGTCGCCCACTTGGGCTGTTTCACCGTCTTTTTTGAGTACTTCGATGCTTAAATTGGGATCAAAGTGATGAAAGATATCTTGGGCCAATGCAATGCCTGCCAACACGCAATCCTCTTTGATCAACAACTCCGCTTCATCGATCAACTCAGCCGGAACACTCCCCAAAGTGGAATGGTCGCCATCGCCAATGTCTTCTGCAAATGCTTCCGAAATAAAATGCTTCAAACGCGCTGGCGTTACATATTCAGGTCTATTCATGTCAAAATTTTTGAAAGGTAAAATTAGGCTTTTTTATAGAAATCTTAGGGTTTCTCCCTTTATTTCTCTGTGAATTGGCGATTGGATTCAAAATGAATTTCAAAAAAAATCCCCAACAGAAACTGCTGGGGATTGTTATGGTTAATTTCAAAAGAAATTAATTTCCTTCTCCTTCCATCTTCTTTTTCAAAGCGGCCAAACCGTCAATGTCACCCAAAGTCGCTGTTTCAGTCGTTTGGTTTTCCATTGCTTTTTTCGCTGCTCTTTCTTCTTCTTCACGGAAAGTCGCTGTGTGAGAAACTACTACACGACGGAATTCTTTGTTGAATTCAATAACAACAAATTCCAATTCCTCACCCTTTTTCACACGTGAACCATCTTCTTTTTCCAAAGTTCTGGCTGGTGCAAAGGCTTCTACGTCTACATCTTCAAACTGAATGGTTGCTCCTTTGTCAAAAACATCCACAGCAGTTCCCGTATGGCGAGTTCCTACCGCATATTTTCCTTCGTACTGATCCCATGGGTTTTCAGTCAGTTGTTTGTGACCTAAACTCAAACGACGTGCTTCAACATCCAATTCCAATACCACAACGTCCAAAACGTCATCTACATTACAGAACTCTGATGGATGCTTGATTTTCTTGGTCCAAGAAAGGTCTGAGATGTAAATCAATCCATCTACGCCTTCTTCCAATTCTACAAACACACCAAAGTTGGTGAAGTTTCTTACTTTTCCTTTGTGCTGTGAACCTACAGGATATTTCGCTGTGATGTCCGTCCAAGGATCTGGCGTCAATTGTTTGATACCCAAAGACATTTTTCTTTCGTCTCTGTCCAAAGTCAAAATAACCGCTTCTACTTCATCCCCAACTTTTACAAAGTCTTGGGCTGAACGCAAATGCGTTGACCATGACATTTCAGAAACGTGGATCAAACCTTCTACACCTGGCGCTACTTCAACGAATGCACCGTAATCAGCCAATACCACTACTTTTCCTTTTACTGTATCTCCAACTTTCAATCCTTGATCCAAAGCTTCCCAAGGGTGTTTTTCCAATTGTTTGATACCCAACTGGATTCTTGTTTTGTCTTCGTCGAAATCCAAGATAACCACATTGACTTTCTGTCCATCTTCCAAAATTTCTGAAGGATGGTTGATTCTTGACCAAGAAAGGTCAGTGATATGGATCAAACCGTCAACACCACCCAAGTCAATGAACACACCATAAGAAGTGATGTTTTTCACCTCACCTTCTAAGACTTGTCCTTTTTCAAGTTGTGCAACGATTTCTTTTTTCTGCTCTTCAATGTCAGCTTCAATCAACGCTTTGTGAGAAACTACCACGTTTTTGAATTCTGGGTTAATTTTAACCACTTTGAATTCCATTGATTTACCAACATATTGTTCGTAATCACGGATCGGCTTCACATCGATTTGAGAACCTGGCAAGAAAGCTTCAATACCAAATACATCAACGATCATACCTCCTTTGGTACGTGCTTTAATGTATCCATTGATGATTTCTTGGGTATCGTGTGCTTTGTTTACAGCATCCCAAGCGTTCAATGTTCTTGCTTTTCTGTGCGAAAGAATCAATTGTCCGTTTTTGTCTTCACGAACATCTACCATTACCTCAACTTGGTCGCCTAAAGCTAAATTTGGGTTGTAACGGAATTCGTTCAATGAAATCACACCTTCTGATTTGAAGTTGATGTCAACGATCACTTCTTTGTCAGTCAAACGTACTACTTTTCCTTTGAAAACGGCATTTTCATCCAAATCTTCTAAGGTATCATCGTACATTTTTTCCAACTCCGCTTTCTCTTTACGATCGGCTTCGTTCAATCCTGACTCAAATGATTCCCAGTCAAATTCTTCTGTTGGTACGTTGGCGTTGATTTGAGAAACATCGGTATTCAAGTGCAATACGTCTTCTGTTTCTTCGTGTTTTGTCTCTTCTGACATAATTTTAAAATTTGTATCCCAAAGTTGCCTTGTTGAAAGGTGCGGAAACAAGACCTTGAGAGTGGTTAAACTTGTGTAATTCAATACTTTGTTTCAAAATCCGCCAAAGTGGGTGCAAAATTAATCAATTTGTTTCATTTGACAATGAATCTGTTAGGCTTTTTTTATTTCTTATTTCACCCTAACATTGTGTGAAGTTTGAAGCCCATAAAAAATACCCCATGAATTGGAAGATCAGAAAAGCAACTTTAACGGACGCAAACGCCATTTGGACTTTGTTGCAAATTGCCATAGCACGTAGAAAAGCAGACGGTAGCCAACAATGGCAAAATGGCTATCCCAATCCCAAATCGGTAGAAAATGACATCAAAAATGGCTTTGCCTATGTCATGACACGCGACGATGAAATCATCGGTACAGCCGCTTTGATCATCAATGATGAACCCACTTATGAAAACATCGATGGCGCTTGGTTGTCTGACGAAGACTTTATGGTCGTCCACCGCGTGAGCGTTTCTGACAAAGTGCTGGGCAAAGGAATCGCCACCAAATTTTTTGAATTGATGGAAGGTGTCGCGCTTGAACAACAAATATTCAACATTAAAATCGACACCAACTTCGACAATTTAGCCATGCTAAGGATTTTAGAAAAATTGAATTATGTCTATTGTGGCGAAATTCAAGTCCAAGATGGAAAGCGAAAAGCATTTCAGAAAGTTTTGAAATAAAGCGGAAAACATCCCCTTGCAATTCCTCAAAACTCTGCCATCATATCCAAGGAAACATACTTATCTTTGCTGCCATGAAATTTGAAATTCAAAAAAAAGATCCCAACTCCAAGGCAAGGGCTGGAGAAATTACGACTGCACATGGCGTGATTGAAACCCCGATTTTTATGCCTGTTGGCACGGTGGCCAGTGTAAAATCGGTGCATCAAAAAGAATTAAAAGAAGACATCAAAGCCCAAGTCATTTTGGGCAATACCTATCATTTGTATTTGCGACCAGGCACAGAAGTGCTGCACAAAGCAGGTGGTTTGCATCGTTTCATGAATTGGGATTTACCGATTCTAACAGACAGCGGAGGTTTCCAAGTCTACTCTTTGGCGACTTCCCGCAAAAAAACCGATGATGGCGTACGTTTCAAATCACACATCGATGGCTCTTACCACATGTTTACGCCCGAAAAGTCAATGGAAATTCAACGCTACATCGGTGCGGACATCATCATGGCTTTTGATGAATTAACTGGAATTCCAGCCAAATATGGAGAAGCCAAACGCGCCATGCACATCACCCACCGTTGGTTGGAAAGATGCAGAACTTGGTTGAATGAAAATCCTGAATTGTATGGTCACGAACAAACTTTGTATCCCATCGTTCAAGGAAATTCCTTCCATGATTTGCGGAAAGAATCTGCGAATTACGTGGTTGATTTCAATGCTGAAGGCAATGCGATCGGTGGATTGAGCGTGGGCGAACCCGAAGAGATGATGTATGAAATCACCGATTTGGTCACCGACATTTTACCAGTAGAAAAACCGCGTTATTTGATGGGCGTGGGTACGCCTTGGAATTTGCTCGAATGCATCGGCATGGGCATTGACCAATTCGATTGTGTGATGCCGACAAGAAATGCAAGAAATGGCATGTTGTTTACTTGGGACGGAGTTATCAACATCAAAAATGCCAAGTGGAAAGATGATTTTTCTGCTTTGGACGAAAATGGGACAAGCTATGTAGACAGCTACTATTCAAAAGCTTATGTCAGACATTTATTTGTTGCTGGCGAATTGTTGGGCAAACAAATTGCCTCGGTGCACAATTTGGCTTTTTATTTGAATTTGGTACAAACCGCAAGAAAGCATATTTTAGAAGGCGATTTCACGGCATGGAAAAACCAAGTTTTGCCACGAATTAAACAACGATTGTAATTGAAAATATTTGACAAATACCTCATCCGAAACTTCGTGAGCACCTTTTTTTTCATGGTGATCATCCTTTCGACCATTGCTGTAGTCATCGACTTGAGTCAGAAATTGGCAAGGATTGAAGACAATGGATCGACGCCTTTGGAAGCGCTGATTCATTTTTACCCTTTTTGGGCGGTGTGGTTGGTCAACACTTTTTTACCTGTGGCGGTATTTATTTCGGTCATTTACTTTACGTCGCGTTTGACGATGCAAACCGAAATCGTTGCGGCACAAGCCGGCGGCATTAGCTTTCACCGCATTGCCAAACCTTATTTGATCGTTGCTGCAGGAATTGCTTTGGTCGCGCTATTTGTCAATAACTTCGCTTTGCCATGGGCCAACATCAAAAAGAATACCTACCAGTACGAATACCTTTTGAGCAATTCCAAAAGCCGAGAATATTACGAAAGACAAAAAATTTCTTCTCAAATTTCGCAAGATGAATTCATTTTCGCATTGAATTATGACCGCGTTCAAAAAAGAGGCAACAATTTTATTTACCAAGCGTTTGAAGGCGAAAAGTTGGTCGAACAAATCACAGCGGCTTCATTCAGTTGGGATTCGGAAGATTCTGTTTATATTTTGCGGGATGTTTTGCTGCGGCAAATTCCTTCTCAATTTCGAGACAGCATCAGCCATCAAGTCAATTTAGAAAAGAAATTCAGTGCAACACCCGATGAGATTTTACCCGAAGGTTATGTGGCTGAAACCATGAATTCCATTGAATTAAACCAGTTCATTGAAAAACAAAAATTCAAAGGATCCGCGAGCATCAATGCCTATTTGAACGAATTGCACCAAAGAAACTCTTCGCCATTTTCTGCCTTTATTTTGACGATTTTGGCACTCTCGCTTTCTTCTCAAAAACGAAGGGGAGGCATTGGTGTCAACTTGGCGATGGGGATTTTATTGGCGTTCGTTTACATCTTTTTCAACCAAATTTCCTTGACGTACTCGACCCAAGGATATGTTTCTCCGTTTGTTGCTGCTTGGGGACCGAATGTGATTTTTGGTGGATTGACCGCTTGGTTTTATTTGAAACGCGCAAAGGCTTAGAGTTTATATTGTTTCGTTAAGAAATCAACTCAAAAGAATTCCCCTAAAATAAAAAACCACCGAATCAGCACAGTTGCTCATTCGGTGGTTCACCAAATATTTAAAAAACCATTATTTAAACCGTTCAAAATGCGCTTTTTCCAAAGCTTCTCTATGGTCAGGATGGGCAATGCTAATCAATAATTTGGACCGTTGTTCCAAATTCTTTCCGTACAAATTCACCGTTCCATATTCTGTTACGATATAATGCGCATGACCGCGCGTCGTTACTACACCCGCACCTTGTTTTAGGAAAGGCGTAATCCTCGAAATGCCTTTGTTGGTCACAGAAGGCATCGCAATGATCGGTTTTCCACCTTCGGATAAAGCTGCGCCACGCATGAAATCCATCTGTCCACCAATCCCTGAATATTGATACGTTCCAATGGAGTCTGCACAAATTTGCCCAGTCAAATCCACTTCCAATGCACTGTTGATCGCAACTACTTTTGGATTTTCACGGATCACGCCAGAGTCATTGACCAAAGCCACATTCATAAAAGACATGCTCGGATTGTCATCCACAAAATCATACACTTTTTGGGTTCCAGCCACAAAAGAAGTCACTGTTTTTCCTTTGAGCACTTTCTTTTTGGAATTATTAATGACACCCGATTCAATCAACGGCACGACGCCATCTGAAAACATTTCGGTATGGATGCCCAAATCTTTGTGACTCGTCAAACAATTCAAAACCGCATCTGGAATCGCACCAATTCCGGCTTGTAAAGTAGAACCATCTTCGATCAATTCCGCTACATTTTGTCCAATTTGATTGATGATGTCATTGGTTTTTCCGCCATAATCCACAATTGGTAAATTTTCTTCGTGCCAAACCATGGCAGAGAATTTCGAATGATGGATCGGTGAATCGCCCAAGGTTCTCGGCATTTTGGGATTGACTTGTGCAATCACTATTTTGGCATTTCTTACCGCAGACCAAGCCGCATCCACCGAAGTACCCAAACTACAAAAGCCATGTTTGTCCGGCGGAGAAACATGCACTATCGCTACGTCCAACGGCAAATAACCGCCACTGAACAACAGAGGAATTTCACTCAAAAAAATAGGCACATAACGCCCTTTCGAACTGTTGGCCCATTCGCGAATGTTGCTAGAAACAAACAAAGAATTCAAATAAAAACTATCGGTCACGCCTGGTTCTTGCCATTCCAAATCACCAAACATACTGATCGAAACCAATTCTACTTGGTTGATTTCTCCTGCTCTTTTCAACAAAGCGTTCAACAAATAGATTGGGGTTGCTGCACTACCATGTGCGAATACGCGGTTTCCACTCTGGATGAGTTTGACTGCTTCTTCCGCAGTCGTATACTTCATTTCATTCATCTTACTAAATAATATAGATCGACTTTTTTGTTTGTCAAATAAATTAATCAACAAATGTCTCTAAAAATTGTAAATTTGCAACTTTAAAAATCAATTTAAAATGATCAACATCACACTTCCAGATGGAAACGTCAAACAATTTGAAAGCGGAGTTAGTCCAATCGCAGTTGCAGCAAGCATTAGCGAAGGATTGGCCAGAAATGTAATTTCTGCCTTAGTCAATGGGGAACAAGTCGAAACAACGACCGAAATCACCCAAGATGCCACCGTTCAGTTGTTGACCTGGAATGATGATTTGGGCAAAAAAGCCTTTTGGCATTCTTCTGCGCATTTGTTGGCACAAGCGATCATGGAGTTTTATCCTGACGCCAAACTAACAATTGGCCCCGCAATTGACAATGGTTTTTACTATGATGTCGATTTTGGTGAGGCAACTTTTTCGGACAAAGATTTTGATAAAATCGAAAAGAAAATGTTGGAAAATGCCCGCAAAAAGGCGGAATTTAAATTGTATGCCGTTTCCAAAGCCGATGCTTTGAAAGAATATGCGGGCAATGAATACAAAACAGAATTGATCGAAAATTTAGAAGACGGACAAATTACTTTTTGTACGCACGACGATTTTACCGATTTGTGTCGGGGAGGACATATTCCCAACACCGGCATTGTCAAAGCAGTGAAAATTCTGAATGCGGCTGGTGCTTATTGGCGCGGTGATGAGAAAAATAAACAGTTGACTCGGGTCTATGGAATTTCTTTTCCCAAACAAAAAGATTTGACTGAATATTTGGAATTGCTCGAAGAGGCCAAAAAGCGCGACCATAGGAAATTAGGAAAAGAATTGGGTTTCTTTACTTTTTCAGAAAAAGTAGGCCAAGGATTGCCTTTGTGGTTGCCAAAAGGCGCGGCTTTGCGCAAAAAGTTGGAGAATTTCTTGAGCAAGGCACAACAAAAAGCAGGCTATGAAACGGTGATTACACCGCACATTGGCCACAAAGATTTGTACGTGACTTCTGGTCATTATGCCAAATATGGCGAAGATTCCTTCCAACCGATTCACACGCCCAACGAAGGCGAAGAATTTTTGTTGAAACCCATGAACTGTCCACACCACTGTGAAATCTACAAATCGGCCCAATGGTCTTACCGTGATTTGCCGAAACGCTACGCGGAGTTTGGAACGGTTTACCGTTATGAACAAAGTGGAGAATTGCATGGATTGACTCGTGTGCGTGGATTTACACAAGATGATGCGCATATTTTCTGTACGCCAGATCAATTGTTGGAAGAGTTCAAAAATGTGATCGATTTGGTGTTGTATGTTTTCAGTTCTTTAGGATTTGAAGATTTTGTGACCCAAGTTTCTTTGCGCGATCCCAACAACAAAGAAAAATACATCGGTTCGGATGAAAATTGGGAAAAAGCTGAAAAAGCCATCATACAAGCAGCAGAAGAAAAGAATTTAAAAACAGTGATCGAATACGGAGAAGCGGCTTTCTATGGACCGAAATTGGATTTCATGGTGAAGGATGCTTTGGGTAGAAAATGGCAATTGGGGACCATCCAAGTGGATTACAATTTGCCCGAACGATTTGAATTAACTTACATTGGCTCAGACAATCAAGCCCATACACCGGTGATGATTCACCGTGCGCCTTTTGGTTCGATGGAGCGTTTTGTGGCAATTTTGCTGGAACATACGGCTGGAAATTTCCCATTGTGGTTGGCCCCGGATGTGTTTACTGTATTGCCAATCAGTGAGAAATACCAAGAATATGGTGAAAAAGTTTCAAAATACCTAGAAAATTACGATATTCGCGGCCTGATTGACAATCGCAACGAAAAGACAGGCAGGAAGATACGGGATGCAGAAATGAAAAAAATCCCTTATATGTTGATTGTAGGTGAGCAGGAGATGGAAAACGGAACGGTTTCTGTAAGAGAACATGGCGGCGGAGATTTAGGAGAAATGAGTTTAGAAGCCTTGAAAGATAAGTTAATCAAACAAATAGACATTAATTAAAAATTTATAGACTATCGCAATTAAAAGAAGAGGTGGGCGTGGAGGAGGCCCGAGAAGGAGAGTAATCCAAGAAGATCTGCACAAGATCAACGATAAGATTAGAGTGCCCGAAGTACGAGTAGTAGGTGAGGGTGTAGAATCCGATATTTATCCCATCGATAAAGCCATGGCTATGGCTGATGAAATGGACCTGGACTTGGTGATGATCACTGAGAAAGCCAATCCTCCAGTTTGCCGTATTGTGGACTACAAAAAGTTCTTGTACGAGCAAAAAAAGAAAGAAAAAGAACTGAAAGCCAAACAACAAAAAGTGGTGATCAAGGAAATTCGTTTTGGCCCTCAAACCGACGAACATGATTATGATTTTAAAAAGCGTCATGCACGCAGTTTTTTGGAAGAAGGTTCAAAATTGAAAGCCTATGTTTTTTTCAAAGGAAGATCCATTGTTTTTAAGGACCAAGGGGAGATTCTTTTGCTAAAATTGGCCCAAGAGTTAGAAGACATCGGAAAAGTGGAGCAGTTGCCTAAATTAGAGGGCAAACGGATGATCATGATGATGGCGCCTAAAGTCAACAAGAAATAACAAAGACAAAAATTGTCTAACCATAAAAATACAAACGTTTTAAAAACCATACAATTATGCCAAAACAGAAAACAAAGTCAGGAGCTAAAAAGCGTTTTAAACTTACTGGAAGCGGTAAGATTAAAAGAAAACACGCTTTTAAAAGCCACATTCTTACTAAAAAAACAACCAAACAGAAACGTAGGTTGACTCATACCAATTTAGTTGATAAAGCGGATGAGTTTAGTATCAAGCAACAATTGAGATTGAATTAATTTTCATCTCCGGTTTATTTCAAACAATTATTCACCCTGTGCCGGTGCCTTTCAAGTAGCCAAGCAATTGGTTCGCCCGTCACAAAAAAATTAAAATTATGCCAAGATCAGTAAATTCAGTAGCGTCAAGAGCGCGTAGAAAAAGGATAATGAAACTCGCCAAAGGTTACTTTGGTCGTAGAAAAAATGTATGGACTGTAGCGAAAAATGCAGTTGAAAAAGGTTTAACTTATGCATACCGTGACCGTCGTCAAAAGAAAAGAAATTTTCGCGCTTTGTGGATTCAGAGAATCAATGCAGGTGCACGATTGAACGGAATGTCTTATTCACAATTTATGGGCGCTTCTAAGAAAGCAGGAATCGGTTTGAACCGTAAGGTTTTAGCAGATTTGGCGATGAATCACCCAGAAGCTTTCAAAGCAGTTGTCGACAAAGTAAAATAAATATTTTTTAATAAAACGTTTGTGAAATCCCACCCGAAAGAGTGGGATTTTTTTGTTGCACCAATTGACCGAACGATGTGGTTCTAATAATGAGCAGCGTTCATGGCCAAATAACTGCTTAAATTGGCTCATTTTAGTTCCTATGCCAATATCAATAGCTTATACATTCAACAAAGCATTCCAAAAAAAAATTGGGAAGCTTTCACTGCTTCCCAACTTTATACAATTGATGTTTGGATCAATTTATTTCACCATGATCTTTTTGGTCACTACGCCCTTTGAAGTCAAAATTCGTGCAAAATAAACGCCTGGATTAAAGCTAGAAACATCCAAGTTCATTTCTCTTTGATTAAGGTTGGTTTTCTTCAACACAACTTGGCCAGCCGTATTCGTGATGTCCAATCCTTTGATGGTCATATTGCCAGCAGAGAAAGTAATCAAATCAGAAGCTGGATTCGGGTAAACAAGCATGTCTCCGGCAACAGAAGTAGGGTTTTGAACACCCAAAGTACCGATCAAGTTGTAACTGTAAATATAGCCACAAACGTAAATCAAAACTCCAGAATCATTCTAGGTGTACCAGTGTGAAAGCATTAACTTATTGTTCATTTCAACCAAGGTTTTGGTTGCGATGTCTTCTTCAGGATTGTAAAGGAAAACAATTTGATCGAAGTTATAGTTCAAATCATATTCGTACTCATATCGGTCGTACACGCTGTTCCCATTTTTATGCGTCCATTCGATACAATTTCCATGTTCATCATATTCAAACCAATCAGAAGAGACCACATTCCATGAACCAGCATCCCAATGATTCATCAATGTATTTTTCAAAGTTCCATCCTCATTGTAAACATAATCTGCTTTCCATGAATTTTCAAAAGGGCCGTTTCCCCATCCAGCTTTCACCAACTCCTCGAGCAATTTCCCATCTTCATTGTAAACCAAAGTAGCCTTTTCTACCAAATTACCACCCATTGACAACTCCCAACCATTGCGAACACCATCTTCATACAAATAAGTGTATACACCACCGATGTAAAAGTCTGGCCCTCCATAGCTATTGTAGTTGGTTCTTGAAGTTCTATTACCGTTTTCATCATACGTATAGTCGATGTAAGAAACATGCGTCCATACATCATTGATGAGCTGGTACCTGTCCAGTTTGTTCACATTGTTCATCTCATCATAAAAAAGTGAATCGATCACCAATCACAATGCACTACTGTACAATGTTTTATCCATTGCATTCCATCAAAAAAAGAATATTCATCTGATAAAAACTGGCTTTTTACCACAAAAGAAGCGGCTTCCTCTATTTTTAACAACTTTAAACGTTTTACTTCACAATCCCCATATTGAACAAGGTAAATGCGAATTTGTCTGTTGTTTCATTGATAATCGCCTCTGTTGACTTTCCAGCACCGTGTCCTGCATTGGTATCAATTCGGATCAAGGTTGGATTCGCACAACTTTGCTTGTCTTGCAGTTCTGCCGCAAATTTATAACTGTGCGCAGGCACCACTCGGTCATCATGGTCACCTGTCGTTACCATCGTTGCTGCATAACAAACGCCCTTTTTCACATTGTGCACAGGCGAATAAGCTTTGATGTATTCAAACATTTCCTTGCTATCTGCAGAAGTACCATAATCATACGCCCAACCCGCTCCTGCAGTGAAGGTATGGTATCTCAACATGTCCAAAACACCTACTGCTGGCAAAGCTACTTTTGCCATTTTTGGCTCCATGGTCATGGTTGCACCGACCAATAATCCACCGTTTGAACCACCAGAAAGCGCCAAATAATCACTTGAAGTGTAGTTGTTTTGTTTCAAATAATCCGCTGCCGCAATGAAGTCATGGAACACATTCAATTTGTTGAACTGCCTTCCACCATCGTGCCATTTCTTTCCGTATTCACCACCGCCTCGTAAATTTGCTACGGCATAAATTCCACCATTTTCCATCCAAACAGCATTGGCCACACTAAATGAAGGCGTCAAACTGATGTTAAATCCACCGTAACCATACAAAATGGTTGGATTTTTACCATTCAATTCCATGCCTTTTTTATAAGAAATCATCATCGGAACCTTGGTGCCATCTTTTGAAGTATAGAAAACTTGCTTGGATTCGTATTGGTTCGGATCAAATTGAATCGCTGGCTTTTTGTACAAATTCGATTTTCCAGAATTCACATCATAATCATAAATCGTCCCTGGCGTTACGTAATTGCTGAAAGAATAGTAGATTAACTTTTCTTCTTTCGTGCCAGAAAAACCACTTGCAGAACCATTTCCAGGCAATTGAATGTCTCTGATTTTCTTTCCTTTGTGGTCAAATTGTTGTACCACATCCAAAGCATCTTTCATATAATGGGCAAACAAAAATCCACCTGCAGTAGAAATGGACAATACATTGTCGCTTTCTGCAATCACATTTTTCCAGTTTTTAGGTTGAGGATTTTTTGCATTGACTTTCACCAAACGATTGTTGGGTGCATCCAAATTCGTCAACAAAAACAATTCATCACCTACATTGTCCACCACATTGGTGGTTGAGTTAAAATCATTTAAAATCGGAACAATCGGTGCATTCTTTTTGGTCAAATCTTGGATGTACAATTCATTTCCTGTCGTAGAAACCGCAGTCGTAATCACCAAGAAACGCTCATCTTCTGTCACACCACCGCTGATATATCTTCTTGGCGTTTGGTCTCCACCAAAAACCAAAACATCTTGCTTTTGAGGCGTATTCAATTGATGAAAGTACAATTTGTGTTTGTCGGTCATTTGAGACAATTCACTGCCTTCTGGTTTGTCATAACTTGAATAATAGAAGCCTTCGTTCTTTTTCCAAGAAATTCCACTGAACTTCACATCTACCAAGGTGTCACCCACTTGCTTTTTGTCCAAAGTGTTGATCACGATTACTTTTCGCCAATCCGATCCACCTTCTGAAATTTGGTACGCACAAAGGGATCCATCTTTGGTAAAGCTAATGCCAGCCAAGGACGTCGTTCCGTCTTTTGAAAATTGATTGGGATCAATGAATACTTCTTCTTTTCCATTTTTATCGATTCTGTACAACACAGACTGCTGTTGCAAACCATCGTTTTTATAGAAATAAGTGAAATCTCCTCTTTTGAAAGGCGCTGATATTTTCTCATAATTCCATAATTCCGTCAATTGTTTTCTCAATTGATCACGAAAAGGAATTTGGTCCAAATAATCATAGGTCACTTTGTTTTGGTCCACCACCCATTTTTTGGTTTCGCTGGACAAATCATCTTCCAACCAACGGTAAGGATCATTGACCTTCACGCCAAAATAATCATCGACTTGTTTTCCTTTTTGGGTCTCAGGATATTTCCCAGTAAAATCTTGCGCCATTAAATTCATCGCCATTCCAATGTTTAATAAAACCAGAAATTTCTTTTTCATTGTGTGTTTGTTTTTCTATAAAGCTCAAATTTATAAATTAAAAACTTATTTTTGGGAAATGAATTGGGAGAATAGCTTCGGACACGAAATAATCAAACAGAAATTAAGGGATTCGATCACGAACAAACGCATGAGTCATGCGCAATTATTTTCAGGAAAAAACGGTTGGGGCACGTTGAGCTTAGCTTTGGGCTATGCAGCGGAAATTTTGGCCGCAGAAAAAGGCGAAGGTGCCAAAAACAAAGTATTGACCTTGCAACATCCCGACATCCACTTTAGTTTTCCAGTGACTTCTACCGATAAAGTCAAAACTCCAACCAGCAATCAGTTTTTCAAAGAATGGCGGGCATTTATTTTGGACAATCCGTACGGAAGCTTATTTGATTGGCTGGAATATAACGAAGTAGAAAAAAAACAAGGCAACATCAATGTGCATGAAGCCCAAGAAATCATCAAGTTTCTCTCCTTGAGCAGCTATGAAGGAAGTTACCAATTCGTCATCATTTGGTTGCCGGAAATGATGAACGATGCCGCAGCCAACAAATTGCTAAAAGTCATTGAAGAACCGCCTAAAAAAACGATTTTTCTATTGGTGACCGAAAGAGAAGATTTGCTCTTGCCGACCATTATTTCAAGGTGTCAATTGGTCAAATTGAACCGACTCAGCGACCAAGAAGTCGAACAATTTCTCATCGAGAAAAAAGGTGTCAACCCAACTGAAGCCAGAAAAATCGCTTTGGCGTCCAACGGAGATTTGCAATTGGCGATGCGGAATTTGAAAGTCGCGGACGAAACCTTTGAAACTTATTTTGTGCAATGGGTTAGAAATGCTTTCATGGCAGCAAAAACACCGACTGTTTTGAAAAATTTGGTGCAATGGTCCAATGAGTTGAGCCTTTGGCCAAGAGAAAAACAAAAACAATTTTTGGTGTATTGTTCAGAAATTTTCAGACAAGCTTTGTTGAAAACCTACCAAACAGAAAGTTTGATTTTTATGGAAATCAAAGCCGATGGATTCAACTGGGATCGGTTTGCGCCTTTCATTCATGGTGCCAACATCGAAGGAATTTTGGAAGAAATCAACGAAGGAATTTTCCACATTGAAAGAAACGCCAATGCCAAAATTGTCTTCTTGGATTTATCGATCCGACTCACCCGATTGTTGCACAGAAAAGCGGTTTAAAAATAAAATAACATGAAAATAGGTTTGTATTTTGGTTCGTTCAATCCGATTCATATCGGCCATTTGGTCATAGCCAATCATTTGCAACAATTCTCTGATTTGGACCAAGTGTGGTTTGTGGTTTCTCCACAAAATCCTTTCAAAGAAAAAGCCTCTTTGGCCAAGGACCACGACCGTTTGCATTGGGTCAATTTAGCGATTGAAGATTATCCCCATTTGCGCTCGTCCAACATTGAATTTTCTCTACCGCAACCTTCTTACACCATCGATACCTTGGCGGTTTTGCAAGAAAAATTTCCGCAAGAAGAATTTGCGTTGATCATGGGCATGGACAATTTGAAAGCTTTTCACAAATGGAAAAACCATGAACAAATCCTAAAAAATTATTCAATTTACGTTTATCCTCGACCAGGATTTACCGCAGGAAATTGGGAAAATCACCCGAAATTTCAATTTGTTTCCGCACCCATCATGGAAATTTCTTCCACTTTCATTCGCACGGCTTTGAAGGAGAAAAAGTTCATTCGCCCGATGTTGCCAGAAAAAGTTTGGGAAGATTTGGAAGGAAGTTCAACTTATCGATGAACTCATTTCATCCGTTTCAAATTGTACAAAATTTCGTCTAAACCATTGGTTTTGATTTCAAAAAGCGTGGCCAATTGCATGCCCAATTTTCCTTTCGGAAAACCTTGCGTGGCAAACCATTCCACATAATGCGATGGCAAATCACACAATTTATAGCCTTTGTACTTCCCAAAAGGCATTTCTGTGGTGATCAATTCTTTCAGTATTTCGGGATTCGCTCCTTGCATTTTTACTTCTTATACGCCGAATAGCCATCTTTCAAATTCACCAAATGTTCAAAACCTGCTTTTTCAAATTGCTGAACCGCTTGGGTACTTCTCACGCCTGATTTGCAATAAATATAATAGGTTTTGTCTTGGTCCAACGCTTGAATTTCAGAAGCAAAATTGTCGGACTTCACATCGATGTTGATCGCGTTGGGCAAATGACCTTCCGCGAATTCTTCTGGCGTTCGCACATCGATTAAAACTTGGCTGTTATCTGTAAAATCAACATTTTCCATGTCGTTGACCGAAGCAGTTGCTCCTGTAGATTGACAGCTCGCCAAGCTAAACAAAAAAACGCTGCATAAAAGGATTATATTTTTCATTGTAATAAATTTTTATTTTCCATTGAATTGATTCATCGCATTGTTTAAACCTTGAAAAATAAACGCCAAAGTCGCATCTGTCGCCAATTCCAAGCGTTTTCCCAATTGTTCGATTTCTTCTTCCGACCAATTGCCCAATACATAGTCAATCTGACCACCTCCTGCAAAACCGTTGCCAATGCCCATTCTCAAACGGGGATAATTTTGATTTTGTAATTTGTTTTGAATGTCTTTCAGTCCATTGTGACCGCCATCGCTACCTTTTCCACGCAAACGCATGCTGCCAAATGGCAAATTCAAATCATCGGTAATCACCAACACATTTTCAATCGAAATGTTTTCTTTTTGCATCCAAAACCGAACCGCATCGCCACTCAAATTCATGTAAGTATTGGGTTTTAACACCGTAATTGGACGTGCTTTGTATTTGAATTGCGCCACTTCACCAAAATTAGAAGAAGCAAAACTTTGGTCCAATCGTTTGACCAATTCATCCACTACCAAAAAACCAATGTTGTGTCGTGTATAGCGGTATTTTTCACCGATATTTCCCAAGCCGACAATCAGATATTTTTGCATGCCACAAAGGTATTCTTTTGCAAGCAATCCAAAACCCAAGACGATGAATTTCTTTGATTTGTTGAAATAGAATTGAACAAAAACCACTAATTTTGGCGGTTCACAACTTAAATACAACAAGATGGATACGAAAATAGCAGTGATTGGTTTGGGATATGTTGGTTTGCCTTTGGCGAGATTGTTCGCAACAAAATTCAATACCGTTGGTTTTGACATCAATGAAAACCGAATGAAGGAATTGAAAAATGGCGTGGACAGCACTTTGGAGGTCGAAGAGGATTTGTTAAAAGCTGTCTTAAAAACCCAAAACGATGCCCAAAACGGACTCTATTTTTCGATGGATTTGGAAGACATCAAGGACTGCAATTATTACGTTGTCACCGTTCCAACACCCATCGACCACAACAAACATCCTGATTTAACGCCTTTGAAAAAAGCGAGTGAAACCGTTGGTAAAGTGATTTCAAAAGGAGACATCGTCATCTTTGAATCCACAGTTTATCCAGGTGCCACAGAAGAAGATTGTGTGCCGATCATTGAAGCAGTTTCTGGACTAAAGTTCAACCAAGATTTCTTTGCAGGTTATTCGCCAGAACGCATCAACCCAGGCGATAAAGAACATACGGTCGATAAAATCTTGAAAATCACTTCAGGATCTACGCCAGAAATTGGTCAAAAAGTGGATGAATTGTATGCTTCTGTGATTACGGCAGGAACGCATTTGGCACCTTCGATCAAAGTGGCTGAAGCGGCCAAAGTCATTGAGAATGCACAAAGAGACATCAACATTGCCTTTGTGAATGAATTGTCTAAAATCTTCAATATTCTAGACATTGACACCCATGCGGTTTTGGAAGCCGCTAGTACCAAATGGAATTTCTTACCGTTCAAACCGGGTTTGGTCGGTGGACATTGCATCGGCGTCGATCCTTATTACTTGGCACAAAAAGCACAACAACACGGATACCATCCTGAAATCATTTTGGCAGGAAGAAGGTTGAACGATTCGATGGGTGCTTATGTCGCTTCGCAAATCGTAAAAACCATGATCAAAAAAGGCATCAAAGTCAATGGCGCCAAAGTCTTGATGTTGGGCATTACTTTCAAAGAAAACTGTCCTGACGTGAGAAATACCAAGATTGTGGACGTGATCCAGGCTTTGGAAGAATACAGTGTGGAGGTGATTACGTATGATCCTTGGGCCAATCCAAATGAAGTAAAGGCTGAATACAACATCGATTGCAAATCTACTTTGGCCATGAAAAATAAATATGATGCCATCGTTTTGGGTGTGGCACACGACGAATTCAAAGACTTGGATTTAGATGCTTTGAAAAGCGATACAGCTATTGTCTATGATGTCAAAGGGTTTTTGATGGGCGAAATTGATGCAAAATTATAATGCGTTCATTTTAACCCAAAAAATTCAAAATTTCTTCTAAAAACACTTTGGGATTTTCTGCATGCAACCAATGCCCAGCGTTAGGAACTGTGGCGATGATTGCTTGTGGAAAATGCGCATGAATCAAATCAAAATCTTCATCCAAAATATAATTCGACTTTTCGCCGCGCAAAAATAAAGTAGGATGATCAAAGATTCCTTGGGTCAAATTTTCACCCACCATCGCTTCATAGTTGTCGGTCAAGACCTTCAAATTGAAACGAAAAGCATATTCTTGATTTTCTGTCAAATAAATGTTTTTCAACAAAAACTGTCGAACGCCCATTTCTGGAATGTACACTTTCAAAATGTCTTCTGCATCGGAACGCTTGTGCACTTGCTTGAAATCCACCGAATGCAAAGCCTTGAAAATTCCTTGGTGATGCGGTGGATAAACTTTGGGTGCCATGTCCGCAACAATCAATTTATCCAAACGCTCTGGATGGGCATACGCAAATTCAATCACCGAACGGCCGCCCAAAGAATGCCCCAACAAATGACAACGCGCGATTTCATGCTGATCCAAATAATTCAAAATGTCTTGGGTCATCGCTTCAAAACTCATGTCGTCTGAATGAAAACTTCGTCCATGGTTTCGCAAATCAACCGCATGCACCGTAAAATGTTCAGCAAATTGTTTCGCCAAACCGGCAAAATTATCCGCTTGTCCAAACAAACCGTGAAGAATCAACAAATGTTCTGAATGATTGCCGTAAATTTTTGAGTGAAGAATGTCCATAGAATTGTGCATTATTTGCCACAAAATTAAGCAATAAAAAACTCCTCAACCAAAAACGGAAGAGGAGTTTTTTGTATGGAGAATGAATCACTTATTATAAAAAGTAACCCAATGTAATGTTCAACATATTGGTTCTGTCTTTGGTTTCAAAGTTGGTTCCAATACCATCTTGGATAAATTTAGACGTTGTTTTTCCTAAGCCAAATTCATAACGCACGTCCAAGTTCAATTTCTTGATGTTCACGCCCGTTCCAATTTGCCAACCCAAACTCATATTATCCGTTTTGTCTGCTGTGATGTCTTTGAATTCTTTTCCATCGATTTTGTCTTTGAAATTCATCGACAAAACAGGTCCTGTTTGTACTTGAACCAAGCCCAACGCAAAAGTTTTTCCCACATTCACAGGAATGTCAATTCGGTTCTTTTTTACATCACCGCCTTCGTATTCGTTTTTAAATGAAGTGTACAAAACCTCTGGTTGTACATAAAATCCAACCGCTTTGATGCGCATCATCGCTCCCGCTTGGAAACCCATGGCACCTTTTCCTTTTTCTTCATACGCTCCGTTCAAAGCTTTCAAAACACCTTTGTCAGTGTTGTAGGCCATACCTGCTTTCAATCCGAAATCAATCGTTTGGGCAAATGCACCCATAGAAAGCAATGCAAAGCCCATTAAAAATAGTTTTTTCATATTTATTTAGTTTTATGTTTTTCGTCCAATAATACGTTCCGCAATTTGGTGAACAGCTTTGATGAATAAACGAAATTGATCACCGATTCATTGTCCGCCGTCAAAATTTCTTCTTTGTTGCCTGCCCATTCTTTGAATCCATTTTTCAAGAAAATAATGGTTTCACCGATTTCCATTACCGAGTTCATGTCATGGGTGTTGATGATCGTTGTGGTGTTGTATTCCACGGTTAATTCATGCAACAATTGATCGATGACCATTGAAGTTTGTGGATCCAAACCTGAATTGGGTTCATCTGCAAACAAATATTTCGGTTTGTTCACAATGGCGCGTGCAATCGCTACCCGTTTTTGCATTCCGCCAGAAATTTCAGAAGGAAACTTACGCAACGCTTCTTGGGATAAATTCACCCTTTCCAATACTTCTTCGGAGCGTTTGTTCATTTCTTTCAATGACAAATTGGTGAACATTTCCAAAGGAAAACGCACATTCTCCAAAACCGTCATCGAATCAAACAAAGCACTGCCTTGAAAAACCGTTCCGATTTCTCCTCGTAAGGCTTGTCGTTGTTCATAACTGAGTTGGGTGATGTCGCGTCCGTCAAATAGAATTTCACCTGAAGTTGGTTGAATTAAACCCGTCATGCATTTCAAAAAAACCGTTTTTCCAGAACCCGATTGGCCAATGATCAAATTGGTTTTCCCAGATTCAAATCGCGTAGAAAAGCCTTTGAGCACTTCGATGTCATCGAATTGTTTCTTTAAATTCTTAATTTCTATCATCAGCTCAAAATCGTTTGGGTTAACACTAAATTCATAATGATCACAATCACTGAAGTCCAAACCACCGCTTTTGTACTGGATCGTCCAACTTCCAACGAACCTCCTTTGACGTAATAACCGTAAAACGCAGGCACCGTTGCGATGATGAAAGCAAAGCAAATGGTTTTCACGAAAGTATAAACAAACATCTTTCCTGCCATCGGAATTTGTAAACCGGTAATGTAGTCCGAAGTGGTCCACATTTGAGTCACTTCACCGATCAAATAACCACCAAAAATCCCGGTCATGATACTGATCATGATCAAAATTGGGTTGAACAAAACCGAAGCCACCACTTTGGGCATGACCAAAAATGAAGGGGAATTGATGCCCATCACGTCCAACGCATCGATTTGCTCGGTCACCCGCATGGTGCCAATGCTCGAAGCAATGTAAGACCCTACTTTTCCCGCCAAAATCAAAGAAATAATCGTCGGTGAAAATTCCAAAATCAATACCGCTTTGGTCGCATAAGAAATATAGTAATTGGGAACAGGAATGTCTGCTCCTTGAAAGTTTTGTGCCATCTGGATGGCGGTAACCGCCCCCATAAAAAGTGAGATAAACGCCACCAAACCAACTGAACTCAATCCCAAATCAATCAACTCGCGAACGATCAATTTTCGAAAGACTTTGCCGCCTTGTGGTTTCTTGAATACATTCTTCAAAAAAAGAAAGTAAGCACCTATGAATCCTAATAATTTCAACATCGGTGCAAAATTAGCCTTTTTTTTCTGAGAAAGTTGGTTAACTTTCACGAATGAATCAGAATTCTTTAGAAAATTTTTTGCCCAAAGATGCCATTCATTACATCCATCAATGGTTAAAAGATGAGCCAATTCGCCTCAAAGTTTTGCCCAGTCGCAAAACGAAATTGGGCGATTACCGTTATTTGATCAACGAACAAAAACATCAAATTACCCTGGATGGGAATTTAAAACCTGATGCTTTTTTCTTTGTTTTTACCCATGAAATTGCCCACATGATGGTGTACAATCAATTCAAAAATAGGGTGCTTTCACATGGCAAAGAATGGCAATTGATGTTTGGAAAAATGTTGTTGGAATCCATTGAAATTTACCCTAAAAATCTAAGGCCTTACATTTACCGACATGCGCTCAAACCCAAAGCCAGTGTGGGTGCTGACCGATTGCTGAACCAACATTTATTTGTAGATCCAACCGATTGGGACAAATGGGTAGAAAAATTGCCTTATGGACAGAAATTTAGGTTGGGCAAAAGAATTTACATCCGTGGAGAGAAGCAAAAAATAAGGTATATTTGTCGAGAAGTAAAAACGAATAAACTATATCTGGTCAATGGACAAGCTGTAGTCGATGAAATTATACATTCATGAATAAAAATCATTTTGGCGTAATTATGGCTGGCGGAGTGGGCAGTCGTTTTTGGCCGTTGAGTACCACAAAAAATCCCAAGCAATTCCATGACATTTTAGGCACTGGAAGAACTTTTCTTCAACAAACTTTTGACCGTTTGGCTAAAATTATTCCAACAGATCAAATTTATGTGGTCACCTTGGAAGAATATGTGGAGTTGACTTTGGAACAATTGCCAGAATTGACGCCAGAACAAATCATTGGTGAACCTTATGGTATGAATACTGCGCCCAGTAATTTGTATGCTTCTTTGCTCATTCATGAAAAAAATCCCAATGCCAACATCGTGGTTGCTCCTTCTGATCATGTGATTTTGGATGAAACTACTTTTTTGAAGAAATTACAATTTGCTTTAGAACAAGCTGAAAAAAATGAAATTTTAGTCACTTTGGGGATCAAACCTACGCGTCCAGATACGGGATATGGTTATATTCAATTTATTCAAGAAAAAGGAGCAGACATCAAAAAAGTAAAAACTTTTACTGAAAAACCTGGGGAAGAATTGGCAGAAGTGCTGTATCAGTCGGGTGATTTTTTATGGAATGCCGGCATTTTCATTTGGCAATCCAAAAGCATTTTGGCTTCTTTTCAAGAATTGCTTCCTGAAATGGTTGAAGCTTTCAAAACCGATGAAAGCATAGCAGAGTTGAGAAAAAATCAAGAGAAAATTCAACAAATTTATTCGATCGTTCAGATGATTTCCATCGACAATGGAATTTTAGAAAAAGCAGAAAACGTCTATGTTATTCCTTCTTCTTTTGGTTGGTCGGATTTGGGCACTTGGAAATCTTTGTATGAACAATTGGACAAAAACGAGGACAACAATGTCATCAAAGGCAAACATGTTTTAGCCTACAATTCCAAAGATTCATTGATTTATACCAATCAAAAAAAGGCAATTATCGTCGATGGTTTGGACAATTTTGTAGTGGTGGATACCAAAAATGCATTGTTGATTTGTCCGATGGATAAAGACCAAACTTTGAAAGCTTTTGTGAGTGATTTGAAACTCAACAAAGGCGAAGATTTCACTTAATGGCTCTTCCTGTTTACTGAATTAAACCGTTATATTTGCGCCGATTTTCAGTCGAAACATTGATTTGCTTCGTTATTTCAACCCAAAAAATACACCATGTTAAAATTTTCTCTTTTAGGTTTTGGCCACATCGGAAAAGTCCACAAACAAGCCATCGAAGAAACTGAAGCTGCGAAACTCGTCTCCATCATTGACATCAATGCACACGAAGAAGATCTGGACTTGCCGGTTTTTAAAACCTTGGAAAGTTTTTTAGAAGAAGATACCGAAACCGATATCGTCGTCATTGCCACGCCCAATGGTTTGCACCGAGACCACGCGATTCGTTGCTTAAAAGCAGGAAAACATGTGTTGATCGAAAAACCGATGGCATTGCACCGCGAACATGCGCTAGAGATTTTGGAAGTCGCCAAAAAATACAACAAAAGGGTGTTTTCTTCCATGCAATTGCGTTTTTCTCCACCAGTAAGTTTCGTCAAAAGTTTGTTGGAAAACAACAGTTTGGGCAAAATTTATATGGTGAACATCCACTGTTATTGGAACCGAAACAAAAACTATTATTTGGTCAGAGATTGGAGTGGAAGCAAGGAAATGGATGGTGGCGTATTGTTTACGCAATTTTCTCATTTCATCGACATTGTCAATTATTGGTTTGACGAAACCACTTGTACCCACGCTTCTTTGTTCAACTTCAACCATGAAGGCGTAACCGAATTTGCGGACAGCGGCCGATTGGATTTTGATGCCAATGAAGCCAAAGGAAGCATGGTCTTTACGATTTCAAATTTTGAGAAAAATTACCGCAGCGGCATTGTCATCGTGGCTGAAAAAGGTACGATTGAAATCGGTGATCAATACTTGAATGAATTGGTGTATTGCAATTTAAAAAATGTCGCTTCTCCCAATAATTTATCGACAACCACCCGAAATTTCCATCCCAAAGCCATTGAAGAAATCATTGCTGCCTTGCATGAAAATCGTCCATCCATTTTGGATGGAGAACATGCGGTTCGCTTGGTGCAATTCATCGAAGATGCCCACCAAAAAGGAGAAAACAGTTGATTTATTTTTGAGTGAATCGATAAATTTCAACAATGCCTTTCAAAGTATGCATTTGATCTTGGTGATTGATTTTTGAAGTCAAAGGCGCATAAATACCACTCAAACCACCCGTCGCAATGACCACACTTTCTGCACCTATTTCTTGGTTGATGCGGTCGATCATACCTTCAATCAAACTCAAATAACCATAAATCATCCCACTTTGCATGCAAGCTTCCGTGTTGAATCCCAATACTTTTTCAGGTGCTTTCATTTCAATTTCTGGCAATTGAGCCGTGGCACCCACCAAGGAATTCAAAGCAGTTTGTATGCCTGGACCGATGGAAACGCCTAAACTTTCGCCATTGGGCCCAATGCCAATAAAAGTCAAAGCCGTTCCAAAATCGATCACAATTTTATGACCTTCATACAATTCCTGCGCTGCCACTGCATTGGCATACAAATCCGTTCCGATTTGTTTCGATCGATGTTGCACAGAAGAAGGTGAATTGCGGTCAATGACCGTTGGTGAAAATCCATGAATCCGCGTCAAAGCTTGTTCAATCGGATGCGTCAAAGGCGGAACCACCGATGCCATCACAATTTCCTCAAAATCATTTTTATGGTAACCAAATGGTTCATACATGCTGTTGAATTTCGCAAAAAACTCATCTTCTGTTCGGTAAGGACGTGTATTGATCGTCCAAGAATCCAAAATTTCTTTCGATTGAAAGACACCAAAACGAATGTTGGAATTGCCGATGTTTACAACTAATAGCATCTTATTTACGGATGAGTTGGTTGTTGGTATCATCGATATCGGCCAAACGTTTGGTTGGATCAATGGTTGCACTTTTAACTGCTTTCTCCACTTGGAAAGTATAGTTTGGTTGTGTCCATGCCCAAGGTGTCAAAGTTTTTCGTTCTACGCCTTTGTAAATCGCCAAATCTTCCACAGGTTTTTCTCCTCTCAATGCCAAATTCGGGATATAATACAAGGTTTTGCTTCCATCTTCAAATTCAACCAACACATCCAACGGCATTTCAAAATTGCTCAAATTCTGCAATTGAATTTCTTTATGATCAATCGATTTCACGGCATAATCAATCGTTCGGGTCGTATTGATGAACAAATTGTCATACGTTTTTAAATTCAAACCAGAAATCTTCTCGGCAATTCGTGTAAAATCCTTGGGTGCAGGATGTTTGAATTTCCATGTTTTGTAAAATTCATGAAAGGTTTTTTTCAAATTTTCTTCGCCAATGATGTACCCCAATTGAATCAAATAAACTTGTCCTTTTACATAGGCTTGAACGCTGTATGCATAGTTGTAATCGTAATAATCGGCCAACAAACTCATCGGTTCTTCAATGCCTGATTTCGCCAATCGAAAATAATCCGCATACGCTTCTGGATTGGGATTCGGAGGAATCGGCTGTCCACTCAAATGAATGTCTGCCAACTGATGCGCATAAGACGTAAAACCTTCATCCATCCATTCATGTACCGTTTCGTTGATCGCAAATAGGTGTTGGTACCAAGAATGCGCTACTTCATGAAAAATAACGCCGACCAAACTCTCTAAATTCCGTTTTCCTGTAATCAAAGTCACCGTTCCGTATTCCATACCACCATCGCCTCCTTGCACAATCGTATAAGTTTCCCAAGGATACTGTCCGAAATTTTCACTCATGAATTCAAAAAATGAAACTGTAATCGGCTCAGCTTTTTTCCAAGTTTCCCGGATAGTTTCATCTTTTTTATGGACAAAATAAATCGTTGCTCCATTTTTAATTTGTTGTTTCGAAACCTCAAAGTCTGGATCCGCTGCCCAAGCAAAATCCAAAATATTCTCTGCTTTGAAATGCCAAGTCGTTTTGTCCTTTTTGACTTTTGGTTGCGCATTTTTTTCATAGCCTTTGACTTCGTTCGAATTTTGTAATTTTCCAGAAGCACCGATGATGTAATCTTTTTGAATGTTGATTTTCACATCATAATTGCCAAAAGGCGCCACAAATTCGCGTCCGATGTATTCGTCCAAATGCCAACCTTCTTGGTCATAATGCGCCATTTTTGGATACCATTGTGTCATTGAAAAATCAACGCCTTCCGCTGATTTTTTTCCTCCACGACGGATGATGCTGGGAATTTGAGCTTGCCAATCCAATTCAAAAACAGCTTTTTCTCCTGCTTTCAACACTTGGTTCAAATCCACTTTTAAAATGGTTCCTTGCACACTGTAATTCAAGTTTTTTCCGTTTTGACGAATCGATTGAATTTTTTGAAAACCTATATCTTCGGGTTGTAACAAAGCTATTTTGCTCATTTTTTGACCGTTTTTATCGGTCACCATCATCCGAGAATCAGGATCTTTGATGTTTTGCAAACGCAAATCCATTGCACTTCCAGGTTGAAAAGCATTGTAATACAAATGAAAATAAACCGTGGACAAATCATCAGGCGAGGCATTGGAATAGACCAATTTCATTTTTCCATCGTATTGAAATTTCGTGGCATCCACATCGATTTCCATCGCATAATCCACATGTTGTTGCCAATACCCTAGATATTGTCCAAAAACTGGCAATAAGATCCATTGAAAACATAAAATCAACAGTATTTTTTTCATTTGTAAGCTTTGTGGGTAAACTTACGAATTTTTCTAAAAAAGAAAGAAACTTGATTTTCAATTAAGGATAAATAATTTTCCCAGTATATATTTGTTCAATATCAATGATTTCAGGCACATTTTTCAATACCAAATTGCCAGTACTCATCAATTTTCCTTCGATTTTTTTCAAAGGAAAAACAATCATATCATTGGAACTTCTGTGAAAAATAGCAACCGTTTCTGCTTCTAAATGTCCTGCTTCCAAACTGCCATTGGCTCCCCAAAAATTGACTTTCAAAAAATCGGTTTTGCCTGAAATTTTAAATACAGAAGAAATATTGTCATTCACTGTCAAAGAAGCATTGTCCACCGTCAATTCAAAAACCGAAGCAGCGGTTTCCTTCACGATGCCTGATTCCAATAATAAATGTGGAAAACGCAAAATTCCTTTGGATTTCACCGAATATTGAGAAGCCGAATAGATCTTTTTCAAATTGGGCAAACGAATGAATACTTCCGCGGCATGGTAATTTCTCAATACACCACAACTGCTTTTGTTCTCAATTTTTAAAATTCCATCGAGGACTTCGAACTGAATGTTTTGAATGAAGTTTTCGCCATAATTCAATTCAATCAATTGATTTTCACTTTCTTCTAAAATCAATGCAATGCCTTCGCCAATGTGAATTTCCTCAAAAGTTTCGATAAAAATCATTTCGGTTTTTGCTTTTCCTTGTTTTGTAAAACAATCGCTTCCTTGCTCTGAATTGCAATTCAACAGAAATATAAAAACAATTAAAAATTTAAAAACTTTCATTCAATTATTGGGTTTTAAAATCATTTATAAACGAAAACCAACCATCAATTCCATGGCTTCAGCTTTAGAAAAATGGGTTTTCAAAGCGGTTCCTACAAACAGATTGGGATGCAAATGGTATTTCAAACCCAAATGTTGGTACAGCGCATCGTGGGTTTTGTATTCGTCATGAAGGTACCAACCCAACTGGGCTTCCAAAGAAAAACGGTTGATGAACAATTCGTATCCACCAAAAATTCCAATCCGTTTGTAATCGGTATTGGGATCGATGTTTTGTTCAGGAAAAGCAACCGCCATCATTTCAATTTCTTTTTTCAAGGACATCGATAAAAACAAATCCAAACCCACTTGAAAAGCGCTTGAACGACTGATTCTTTTGTCCGCATACAATGAAATGAAATAAAAAGGATGTTGTCCACTGCCGATGATGTGGCTTTCATTGACTCCTGTTCGAAAAGCCAAATTGTAACGAATCGGTTCGGTAAAAACACTGTCATTTTCATTTTTTTCCAAATAAATACGTTCATTTTTATGGTCAAAAGTATAGTGCAAACCGATGTTGGCACCGACCGTATTGATACTGGTATTCGGCGTTTTGATGGTTCCGTTGGAATGGTGAATCAAAAACAATCCACTGCGAATGCCCAAACCTTCCCAAATATTTTCCTTCTGAAAATTCAACATGAAAAATGTCGAAGGCATCCATTTCGTACCAAACGCCATGTTGCGGTAGTTGTCTTCTTTGTCGTATGGATTCGTATTGTAGGCAATGCCTTGCCCAATTCTCAATTGTAAATTTCGTTTGAAAAAATAAAAATTATAATGCCCAAAAAGACCGTATAAATCACCCAAAGTTGCGTTGTGGTTGTTTTGGTAATGAAAAGTCAAACCAACATCTGGATAATTCAAGCGCGATTGCCATTCTTTTTTTCCAAAAGTTTTTTGTTGAAAAGACACAAAAACACCGTCAGGATGTTCCGTAATCAGGTGTTCAATTTTTGATGAGTGTGGTAAAATACTGCCGTAATAGTAATTGACATCCAACGTATATTGGTTTTCCTTTTCTTGTGCAGAAACGAAAACAGCTGAAAAAATAAAAAAATAGAATAATTTTTTCATCCAACAAAAGCCATCAAATCATTGATTGATCGCCGCAACGCCAGGCAATTCCTTTCCTTCCAAACTTTCCAACATCGCACCGCCACCGGTAGAAACATAACTCACTTGGTCATCAAAATGAAATTGTTTGACAAAAGCGACAGAATCTCCACCGCCCACCAAAGAAAAAGCGCCATTTTTTGTCGATTCAGCAATGGCATTTCCTAAAGCCACCGTTCCTTTGGCAAATTTTGGCAATTCAAACACGCCCAAAGGACCATTCCATAAAATGGTTTTGGATTGTAACAACACTTCTTCAAATATTTTTTCTGTTTTTGGTCCAATGTCCAAGCCCATCCATCCTTCTGGAATTGCATCTATGGGAACAATTTCGGTATTTGCATCATTGCTGAACGCATCCGCAATCACATTGTCCACAGGCAAATGCACTTGCACATTTTGTTGTTGACAAGCTTCCAAAATTTCCAAAGCCAAAGTCATTTTGTCTTCTTCTACCAACGAATTACCAATTGCACCACCTTGGGCTTTGATGAAGGTATAAGTCATTCCACCTCCGATGATTAAGTGATCAATTACAGGCAAAATATGGTTGATGATCGTAATTTTTGACGAAACTTTTGCGCCTCCTAAAATCGCAGTAATCGGTTTTTTTCCAGCAACCAACACTTTTTCAATCGCTTCCAATTCCTTTTGCATCAAATAACCAAAAGCTTTTTTCTCAGGAAAAAATTGGGCAATGATGGCCGTTGACGCATGCGCACGATGGGCGGTTCCAAAAGCATCATTCACATAAAAATCACCCAATTCACTCAACTTTTTTGCGAAATCAACATCTCCAGCGGTTTCTTCTGAATGAAATCTTAGGTTTTCCAACAACAAAATTTCGCCAGGTTTTAAATTTTCAGCTTTTTGTTGCGCATCTTCACCAACGACATCTTCTGCCATGATCACTTGGTGTTCCAACACTGTTTCTACTGTAGAAACAATATTTTTGAGTGAAAATTGGTTTTCAAAACCATTTTTTGGTCGGCCCAAATGCGTCATCAAAATCACAGCACCACCCTCTTTCAACACTTTTTGGATGGTAGCTTTTGCAGCTAAAATCCTTGTGTTATCGGTTACTTCTAAATTTTCGTTTTGTGGCACGTTGAAATCTACACGGATTAAAACTTTTTGATGGCTGAAATTAAATTGATCGATTGTATTCATGGGTTAAATTTGTGAAAGCAAAAATAAGCGAATTTATTTTGATCGCCGATTGCATTTGTTCACAATCCTATATTTTATTATATATTTTGTTTTTTAAAAAATTAAAAAGAAAAAGATACTGATGATATATACGCTGTTGATATGTGGATAACTAAAGTTGAAATAATTTTATGGGGTGGTTATTGACATGAGAATATTTGTAATTTTGTTTCAAAATGAAAACTTTATCAGGTTATCAACAATAAAATGTTCATTGTTTATAAGTGAAAAACGGAATAAGTCGTTCGTCAATAATTGCCCATAAAGCTGTGGATAAGTCAAAGTTCAAAAAGATAAGTTTTGCTTGACTCGTATTAAATAATTGTTACCTAAAAATTGAATTTAAATTTCCAAATGATCAACGGTGAAATCAATAAAAAGTAATGGGACACTTATCAACATTTTATTAAAAAATAGAAAGCTTGATAATGAGCGAATTGAAAAAATAGTTAAAAAACCTTGTTAATAACGTTAAAATGAAAAAAATTGCTTTGGGTTCAGATCATGCTGGATTTGTTTATAAAGAGAAAATCAAAGAATATTTGGTAGGGAAAGGCTTTGAAGTACAGGACTTTGGCACCTTATCAACAGACAGTGTGGATTTCCCAGATTTTGCGCATCCGACAGCAGAAGCGGTTGAAAATGGTTCGGCCGATTCAGGAATTTTGATTTGTGGAAGTGGTCAAGGTGTGAACATGACTGCGAACAAACACCAAGGCGTTCGTTCTGCTTTGTGTTGGAATACCGATGTAGCACGCTTGAGTCGTCAACACAACAATGCCAATGTCATCGCACTTCCTGCACGATTTGTAGCGGTGGAATATGCCATTGAAATGATTGAAGTTTTCTTGAATACGGATTTTGAAGGCGGAAGACACGAAGGACGTGTCAACAAAATTTCTTGTTGCTAAACGCTATACTATATAGTGTCGTTAGATTTTATCGGTTTGCTTTAAAATGAAACTTTGCAAAAACTTTTTGAATTCATGCTGTTGGATGTAATAATTGTATTTTGGAAAAAGTCGGTTCAATTCATAACGCATTTGTCGAACTAGGTTGGCTTTTCTTTTGCAGGATATAATCATTTGATTCAAATTCTTTTTTCATCGTAGCCAAACGATCGGGTGAACGTTCCAAATTAATTAAATAAGAACAAAAGAATGTGGGTGCATGCCTTGAAATTTAAAGCTTGAAAGTTATCGATTATTTTAATTCTTCTTTCTTTTTTATCGCATATCAATGGAATAGTAGTAATTTTATCCCGAAATTCAATATTGAATTGGATTGATAATAAATGAATTAATGCATTTTAGTTTGTTTATTAAAAAGTAACAAAATGGAAGCATTCATGGATTTGAATCGAATCAAGTGTCTTCAAAGGAATCGCTTCTATAAATTTTAATTCTTATGTCAAAAAAGAGAACCCACTTTAAAAATAAAAAAAATACTTCGGGAAAATATGCCAAAAAAATCATTGAAGTTTTGTTTGAACACGCTGATCAATCGTTGAACTACAAACAGATTTGTGGCCATTTAAAAATTCACAACATCATTGATCGGGAATTGGTTAACAAGGATTTACAAGCTTTGTTGAGCGATAAAAAAATCCAAGAAACTTCGCGCGGAAAATTCAGTATCAATTCGGAAGAACATGCTTTGATCGGTACGATCGACATCACCCAAAGCGGGACAGCTTATGTGAGTGTAGAAGGTGTGGAAGAAGATTACGTCATTCAAAAAGGCAAAAAGAAAAATGCTTTGCAAGGTGATTTGGTCAAGATCTTTGTTTATCCACAAAAAGGCAATAAAAAATCACGGGCAGAAGCAGAAGTGGTAGAAGTTTTGTCACGCTTTAGAACACTCTTCACGGGTGTTTTTCAATTGAGTGCCAACAAAAAATATGGTTTTGTACTGAGTGATGGCCGTTCGATGCACGTTGATTTTTACATTCCAAAAGAAAAATTCAACAAAGCAGAAAATGGACAGCGCGTGGTGGTACAATTGAAAGATTGGCCCATTGAAGCCGAAAATCCTTTTGGTGAAATTGTGGAAATTTTAGGGCAACCAGAAGAAACCAATGCCGAAATGCACGCCATCATGTTGGAGTACAATTTACCGATGGTTTTTCCAAAAGAAGTGCAAGAGGAAGCCGATCGCTTGAACGTTGAAATCACCAAAGAAGACATTGCCAAACGCCGCGACATGCGGGACGTGACCACATTTACCATCGACCCAAAAGATGCCAAAGACTTTGATGATGCTTTGTCGTTTCGAGTGTTAGACAACGGAAATTTTGAAGTCGGTGTGCACATTGCCGATGTGACACATTTTGTTCGTCCCGGTTCTTTTTTGGAACAAGAAGCCTACAATCGCGCCACATCGGTGTATTTGGTCGATCGCGTGGTGCCCATGTTGCCAGAAAAATTGAGCAATGAAGCTTGTTCACTTCGTCCGAATGAAGACAAATTTACTTTTTCGGCGGTATTTGAAATGGACAAAAATGCCAAAATTGTGGACGCTTGGTATGGAAGAACCTTGACGCATTCGATTCGAAAGTTTTCTTATGAAGAAGCCCAAGCAATCATTGAAGGTGGAGAAGGAGAATTGAAAGATGAAATTTTACATTTGCATCATTTGGCGGTGAAACTTCGCAAAAAAAGAATGGCGGATGGCGCGATCACCTTTGATTCAATTGAAGTGAAATTTGAGCTGGACGAAGACAACAATCCGATTGGAACTTATTTTAAAATTAGCAAAGAATCCAATCATTTGATCGAAGAATTTATGTTGCTCTGCAACCGAAAAGTGTCTGAATTTGTTTCCACCAAAAAAGATGGAAAACCCAGTGGAAATACCTTTGTGTATCGAATCCACGAAGATCCAGATCCCGATAAATTACAAGATTTGAAGTTGTTCATCAAACAATTTGGTTATACGTTGGATTTGCGCAGTCAACAGTCGATTACCCAATCGATGAATCAGTTGTTGGCGGATGTCCAAGGAAAACCAGAAGCGAATTTGATTGAAACTTTGGCGATTCGGACGATGAGCAAAGCGCGTTATTCGACCGAAAACGATGTAGGACATTATGGTTTGGCTTTCAAATATTATTCGCATTTTACCTCACCGATTCGTCGTTATCCTGACATGATGGCGCACCGATTGTTGCAACATTATTTGGATGGCGGAAAATCTCCCAATCCAGATGCTTGGGAAGAAAAATGCAAACACAGTTCTGCGCGAGAAAAATTGGCGGTGGATGCAGAAAGAGATTCGATCAAATTCATGCAAGTCAAATACATGGAACAGTTCATCGGTGAAGAATTTTATGGATTCATTACCGGCGTACAGGATTTTGGAATTTTTGTAGAAATTCCTGAAACACGTTGCGAAGGAATGATTCGTTTGCGCAATATGTCGGATGACTTTTATTATTTTGATCAAAAAAATTATGCTGTTGTTGGCAGAAAAACGGGGAGAACTTATCAATTGGGAGACAAGGTTTTAATCAAAGTAGCCAAAACGGATCTGCAAAACAAACAATTGGATTTTGAGTTGTTGGGATGATACCAATTCAATAAAGACAAAATTCTATTGTTTAAAACTGTAACTTGCAAGGCTTATGGAGATGGTTGGATCCGCAATATTAATTGGTGTAATTCTCAGTTTGGTGCTGATAGGTCCGGTGTTTTTTATGCTATTGGAAACCAGCATTTCCAGAGGTTGGAAAGCGGCCATTGCATTGGATTTGGGGGTGTTGACAGCAGATATTTTTTGCATATTGATTGCTTATTATGGCAGCAAGGATTTGGCTGTAGTGATTCAAAATACGCCTTCGGTGTACATTTTTGGCGGATTTTTCATCTTAATTTATGGACTGGTCATGTTCATCAGTAAACCCAATTTCAAGATGCGACACATCCACGTCGCCAACCGAAATTACATCAAAACTTTTTTGAATGGATTTTTGTTCAATTTGGTCAACATTGGCGTCATCGTTTTTTGGTTTTTTATTGTAAGTACCGTTGTCATTCAATACCCAGAAAAGAAAGATGCCTTGATTTATATGTGCATAGTTTTGATCACATTTTTTGCATTGGATTTGTTGAAAATTACTCTGGCACATCGGGTAAAAGAAAATTTCACATTGCGTCGAATTTTTTATTTCAAAAAAACAGTTGGATTGATTTTGATCGTATTTGGTATGATAGTCATTCTAAAAGGATTTGGGTTTTTTGCTCAAATTAATCAAAAAATAGAAAATAAAATCCAAAGAGGCGTGAGTCATGAAAAACCAGAAAAGACCATTTGAATTTCCCCAAAATACCCGAATTACTCTCACAAAAAAAATGTTGAAAACGGATCATTTCCCCCAAAATAGGAAAGGTTAAAAATTCAGAAAACTTCGTTCTCTTTTTTTCTTCAAAACATTTTCTATCAGTGGATTTTATACTTCGCTGACCTTAACTTATCTTTGCATCTTGCAAAAAGTGAAAGTGAAGATGAGAAACGATAAAAATGACCAGAAATTACGTCTTGACGCCTTGCGTTACCACGAAACGGGAAGAAAGGGAAAAATAGAAGTAATTCCGACGAAACCGCATGATACCCAACGAGATTTGGCTTTGGCTTATTCGCCAGGCGTAGCCGAACCTTGTTTAGAAATTGCAAAAGACAAAAACGCTGTTTATAAATATACGGCCAAAGGAAATTTGGTGGCGGTGATTTCCAACGGAACAGCAGTTTTGGGCTTGGGCGATATCGGCCCTGAAGCGTCAAAACCTGTGATGGAAGGAAAAGGATTGTTGTTCAAAATTTTTGCAGACATCGATGTTTTCGACATTGAAATCAATGAAAAAGATCCAGAAAAATTCATTCAAACGGTCAAAGCCATTGCGCCGACTTTTGGTGGAATTAATTTGGAAGACATCAAAGCGCCAGAAGCTTTTGAAATTGAAAAAAGATTGAAGGAAGAATTGGACATTCCGGTCATGCACGATGACCAACATGGGACGGCCATTATTTCTGCAGCAGCATTGCTCAATGCATTGGAAATTGCTGAGAAAAAAATAGAAGAAGTTCGTTTTGTTGTGAGTGGCGCTGGCGCTGCAGCAATTGCTTGTACGAATTTGTACATCAGTTTGGGCGCAAAACCCGAAAACATATTGATGTGTGATAGCAAAGGAGTCATCCACCACAAAAGAGAAAATTTAACGCCAGAAAAATTGGCCTTTGTTCGTGAAACGAATTTGGAATCTTTGGAAGATGCAATGACCAATTGCGATGTTTTCATTGGCCTTTCCAAAGCGGATGTGGTTACACCCGCCATGTTGTTGTCGATGAATGAAAACCCCATTGTTTTTGCGATGGCGAATCCCAATCCAGAAATTGAATATGAATTGGCGATGGAAACCAGACCAGATGTCATCATGGCAACGGGTCGTTCGGATTATCCCAATCAGGTAAACAATGTATTGGGTTTCCCATTTATTTTTAGAGGCGCTTTGGATGTTCAAGCGACCAAGATCAATGAAGAAATGAAATTGGCCGCAGTCCAAGCTTTGGCAGAATTGGCCAAAGAACCTGTGCCTGAAATCGTCAATATGGCGTATAAAATAGGCAATTTGAGTTTTGGAAGAGAATACATCATTCCCAAACCTTTTGACAACCGATTGATTACCAAAGTGTCGATGGCAGTGGCCAAAGCAGCAATGGATTCGGGCGTTGCCAGAAAAAACATCAACAATTGGACGGTTTATGAAGAAGAATTGTTGAACCGAATGAACAATGAGGAGAAATTGATTCGGATGTTGCAAAGCCGTGCAAAACAGGATCCGAAAACCATTGTTTTTAGTGATGCGACCGAATACAATGTGTTGAAAGCAGCACAAATAGTTCATGACGAAGGCATTGGAAACCCCATTCTTTTAGGAAACAAAGAAGAAATCGAAATGATGATGGCGACCTATGATATCCAAATGGAGGCAGAAATCATCGATCCAAAATCGAAAGAAGCGGAAGCACACATCGATCGATTGGCTACTTTGCTTTGGGAAAAAAGAAAAAGAAAAGGCATGACGCTTTTTAATGCGAAAAGATTTTTGTCCAACCGGGATTATTTCGGTGCGATGATGATCGAAGCAGGTGAAGCCGATACTTTTTTGACAGGTACCACCCGAAGTTATGCAGCATCATTGAAACCGGTTTTGGAAACCATCGGTACAGCACCAGGCATTTCAAAAGTGGCGGGCATGATGATTGTGATGACCAAAAAAGGACCTTTGTTCTTTGCAGATACCGCCATCAATTTGGAGCCTTCTGCCAAAGAATTGGTGAAAATTGCGCGCTTGACCGAATACGTGGTGCGAGGCATTGGGATTCGTCCCAGAATTGCGATGTTGTCGTATGAAAACTTTGCTGCACGAACCGACACTTCCAAAAAAGTCAGTGAAGCCGTGGCGATGTTGCACAAATATTATCCAGACATGGTGGTCGATGGAGAAATTCAGCCCGATTTTGCATTGAATGAAGAATTGATCAGCAGCAATTTTCCTTTTTCTAAATTGAATGGAAAGCGCGCCAATGTATTGATTTTCCCGAATTTGGCCTCAGGAAATTTATCCTATAAAATCATGAGAGGAATCGAAAATTCAAAAATCATCGGTCCAGTTTTAATGGGAATGAACAAATCCGTTCATATCCTTCAAATGCGTTCAACAATCGATGAAATCGTCAATATGGCGACCATTGCAGTTTTGGACGTTCAACAAAGAGAAAAATGATAGCACACCTGAATGGAAAATTGGTTGAAATCAACCCAACAGACTTGGTGGTAGAATGCCACGGCGTGGGGTACAAAGTCAACATCAGTTTGAATGCGTATTCGAGAATTGAAAAAGTAGAAAATATCAAAATTTTCACCCATTTGATCGTTCGTGAAGATGCCCAAATTTTGTACGGATTTTATGCGCCACAAGAGCGGGATTTATTTTTGCGGTTGATTACAGTGAATGGTGTGGGGCCAGCTTCAGCGATGATGATGTTGTCATCGATGGAAGTAGAAGAAGTGATCGGCGCCATTGTCAATGCAGATGCGAAAGCTTTGCAAAAAACCAAAGGAATCGGCGTTAAAACAGCGCAGCGGATAATAATTGATTTGAAAGATAAGTTGGAAGGAGAGGCGTTGAATTTTAACATTAATTCCAATAATTCTAAAAATAAATCTAAATTTGAGGCGTTATCAGCATTAGAAGTATTAGGGATACCGACCAAAACCGCTGAAAAAGTGATGGACATTGTTTTGAAAGACTATCCAGATGCAGTTGCAGAGGTGTTGGTCAAAGAAACACTAAAAAGATTATAGTTTTTGAAACAGCTTGATTTACACAATATGAGAAATAGAAGCTTGTTTCCGATTTGGATATTTTTATTATTTATCGGAATAGCAAGTGCGCAGGAAGGAGAAGATTCAGACACACTGAAATATCCATTTGACCAACAAAGTGGCGGATTGTATTTGGACAACCAAATCACCTATGACATCACCTATGATGCAGGCAAAGACCAATATGTTTTATGGCCAAAAATAGGTGACATCGTTGTTGGCGCACCGATTTATCTTTCAAGTAAGGATTATATGGATATCATCTTGAAAAGAAACATCGATGAATATTACAAAGAAAAATCCAGGGCCTATGACGAAATGTATCGTGCCAGCGCTTTTGGAGACAAAGAAAGCGAGAATTCGGGCAATATCTTACCGAGTTTAAAAATCAAAGGAAAAACTTTTGAAACCATTTTTGGCGGCAATGAAATTCAGCTGATTCCACAAGGATCGGCACAATTGGATTTGGGGGTATTCATTCAAAAAATCGACAATCCACAATTGTTGCCACAAAACAGAAATACCTTGACGGTGGATTTGCAACAGCGGATCCAAATGAGCGTCCTCGGAAAAGTCGGCGAAAATTTACAATTGAAAGCCAATTACGATACCCAAGCTGGTTTTGGTTTTGAAAATGAAATGAAGCTGCAATGGAAAAACATGAAAGACGGCGGTGAAGATGACATCATCCAAAACATTGAAGTCGGAAACATCAGCATGCCATTGAATACTTCTTTGATTACAGGTGCGCAATCGCTTTTTGGGGTGCGGACCGATTTGCGTTTTGGAAATACGGACGTGACCATGGTTTTTTCTGAACAACGCTCAGAAACTAAAAACATTACCGTACAAGGTGGTGGTGTTTTGACCGAATACAAAATTTTTGCAGAGCAATACGATTACAACCGTCACTTCTTTTTGGGACAATTCTTTAGAGACAATTACGACAATGCTTTGTCCAACTATCCACAAATCTCAAGCGACATTGTCATCACACGAATGGAAGTTTGGCGCATAGACAAAGGAAATGCCAACCAAGAAAACCGTCGTTCGATTTTGGCTTTGAGAGATTTGGGTGAAAATGGTTCTGCACCCAACAACGGAACTTTGTACAATCAATTGAGCACCAATCCATCGATACGTCAAGCGAGTTCCGCACGTACATTGATGAATGGCTATGCTTTTGGCGGACAAACTTATCAAGATGGTGAACACTTCTTGGTGAACGAAAATGTTCGAAAATTGAATCCAGGAGAATACACCTATTATCCTTCTTTGGGTTACATTTCATTGAACCAATCCATCGTCGATGGCGAAGATTTATTGGCCGTTTCTTTTCAATATACCCGAAACAGCACGCCTGGCGTGATTTACAAAGTGGGGGAAATGTCGGACGAACAAAACCAATTGTTGATTGCCAAATTGATCAAACCCAATACCGTGGTGAACACCACTTCACCGATGTGGGATTTGATGATGAAAAACATTTATTCGATCAATGCTTTGAGCATCTCTCCAGAAGATTTTATCATGAATGTCGAATTCAAAGACAACTCAGAAAATTCTTCAGGATTGATCAATTATTTGCCCAATACGCCAGTACAAGACCAAACTTTGTTGCAAGTGATGAACATGGACCGTTTGAATTTGAACGGCAACTTGCAAATGAGTGGCAACGGACACTATGGCGATGGAATTTTTGACTTTGTCGAAGGAATTACGGTCAATTCACAACAAGGAACCATCATCTTTACCAAGAAAGAACCTTTCGGCTCGCATTTGGCAGATGTTTTAGGAACCCAAAATTCACCGTACATCTTCAAAGAATTGTACCGACAATTGCCCAATACCTTGGCTTCTGAGAAGTTGGCCCAACGATACAGCATCGGCGGACGATACAAAGGCGAAGTGGGTGGAGGCATCCCATTGGGCGCTTTCAATGTACCAGAAGGATCAGTGAAAGTAACGGCCAACGGAATGACGCTGATGGAAGGTGTGGACTATACCGTCGATTATGCATTGGGTCAAGTGACGATTTTGAACGAACAATTGAAAAACTCTGGAGTGCCGATCAACATCAGCATGGAAAATCAATCGGCGTTCAACATGCAGAAAAAACGATTCTTGGGATTGAATGTCGATCACCGTTTTTCAGACCGGTTTTTGGTCGGAGGAACTTTGGTCAATTACCAAGAAAGACCATTGACCCAGAAAGTACAATTTGGTGCAGAACCAGTGAGCAATACCATTTTTGGATTGCATACTGAATATACAGGCGAATCAGAATGGTTGACGCGTTTGACCAACAAAATACCAGGCATCAAAACCGATGAAATTTCTCAAATTAATTTCAGTGCAGAAGGCGCTTATTTGATGCCAGGACAAAACAAAGCAGCGGGAGGACATTCCTATATCGATGATTTTGACGATGCCCAATCGCGCATCAGTTTGATGGACATCGGTTCTTGGAAATTGGCGAGTGTGCCAGGTGCTCCAGCTGGAACCAACAATGTGCCGCACCCTTATTTCCCGAATGGTATGCAAAACGATGATTTCTCTTATGGAAATGGTCGAAGATTGATGTCATGGTACACTATTGATCCAAGATTTTATGGGATTGGTGGCAGTGCTCCTGCGGGAATTACCGATGCAGAATTGTCGAACCACCGCGTAAGAAGAGTTGAATTGAAAGAGCTCTTTGACCAAAGAGATGCCTTGGCAGGAACAGCTTCTTATATTTCTACTTTTGATATGACGTTTTACCCTCAGTTCAAAGGACCTTATAACGTGAATCCGAATGCAACCGATACCAATGCCTGGGGCGGAACCATGCGGCCAATTTCAGTGACCAACTTTGTAGATTCCAACGTAGAATACTTGGAATTTTGGATGATGGATCCTTATGCAGATGGAACTGGAGGCAATGGTGAATTGTTGATTCAGTTAGGAAATGTCTCAGAAGATATTTTGAAAGATGGGCAAATGATGTACGAAAACGGCATGCCACATTCTGGAAATGGAACCGCTGTGACCAATTCAAATTGGGGAAAACAACCCGAAAATTACCCAATTTTATATACCTACGAAACCGAAGGTGCGGCAAGAAAAGAGCAGGATTTAGGATACAATGGTTTGAATGATGCGGAAGAAGCTGCGGCTTATGGCATCACCGACATCAATATGGTGACCGGAGAAAATGATCCGGCGTCAGACAACTATGTTTTCTATTTGGATGACCGTTGGGGACAAACCAATTTGGCAGGATCGATCACGGCCCGATACAAATATTTCCAAGGAACCCAAGGAAACAACTCCACCGATGACCTGTTGCAATCCTACAGCATGCAACCCGATGCGGAAGACATCAACATGGACTACAACTTGGACCAAACCGAGATGTACAACCAATATTCATTGAAAATTAGTCCTTCTTCTTTGGAGAACAATTCAAACAACCAAATTGTAGCGACCAAAGAAGTCAATGTAAGGTTGCCCAACGGACAAAATAGCACCGTGAAATGGTACCAATTCAGAATTCCAGTAGACAATTTTGATTTGGACATTGATGGAGATGGTATACCAGACATTGTAACAGAAGAACAACTTTCGGCTGCGAAAAGTGTATTGACTTCAGTTCGTTTCATGCGTGTTTTGATGCGTGATTTCAATCAAGAAACCACTTTGCGTTTTGGTACGATGGATTTGGTAAGAAGCGAATGGAGAAGATATCCTAAGACTTTGTTCCCGATAGCCGGTTCTTCAAGCGAAGAAGAAGGTGTCGATGCAGATGAGTTCATTTCGAATTTGGAAATTGGACAGGTGAATGTGGAAGAGAACTCAACCAACGTTCCGCCGTATGTTTTGCCTCCAGGCGTTGACCGAGAAGAAATGCAAGGAACCACAGGTTACCAAAGTCAGAATGAAGCTTCGATGGTTTTGAAAGCGAAATTGAATGCCAACAGTCCAACCAAAGCAGTGTTCAAGAATACGAATTTGGATTTGAGACAATACAAGAAGTTGGAAATGTTCATTCACGCACAAGATTTGCAAGACGCGACCAACCAAAGTGTGGACGAAAACACCAAATTGTTCATTCGTTTGGGAAGTGACTATTCGGACAACTACTACGAATATGAAATGCCTTTGAAATATACAGCCCGAACACCGGACAGAAATCCGAGCAGAATTTGGCCTGAGGAAAACTTGATCCAATTGCAAACTGATTTCTTTGTCGATGCAAAGAAAGAAAGGGATTTGGATCCGAACATCAGTGGATTGAACCGTTATGCATTTGTTCCAGATGCGGACAATCCCAACAAAGTAATTTACGTCAAGGGACGTCCATCGTTGGGCTCAGTGACTTCGGTAATGATCGGATTGCGTTCGACCAACAACCAAGACAAAGAGGTTTTGGTGTGGGTCAACGAAATGCGTTTGAGTGAAATTGACAACCAAGGAGGTTATGCCGCCATGGCGAGTTTGGGCTTTACTTTGGGTGATTTTGCACAAGTGCAATTGTCAGGAAGCATTAGTTCAGCTGGTTTTGGGGCCATTGATCAAGGACCAAGCCAACGCAGCCAAGAAGATTACCGAGATTATGCGGTGAATGCACAATTGAAATTGGACAAATTCTTGCCCGAAAAATGGGGCATGGAAATTCCATTCAACTTCACGATGAGCGAGCAGTTTTCTGACCCGAAATACAATCCTTTGGACAATGATGTTTTGTTTGATGAAGATCCAAGAAAAGATGAATTGAAAGACATTGTGCGAACGTATGCACAGCAGAAATCATTTACGTTTAGCAACATTCGAAAAATCAAGACGAACGGAAAGCCTGCGAAATTCTATGATCCTTCGAACTTTGCGGTGTCATTCATGTATGCCGACGAGTACAACCGAGATGTGTATACGGCGTACAATTTGACCAAAAATTTGCGTGCTTCTTTGAACTACAATTACAGTTTTCCACAGAAGTCGTACCGTCCATTGAAAGACTGGAGAGCAGTACAGGATACAGCGAAATCAGCCAAATATTTGAAATTTTTGAAGGAAGTCAATGTCAATCCTTTGCCGACGCGTTTGTCATTTAGAACGGACATTGACCGAATTTATTCAGAAAGACAATACCGAGATTTGAACCAATTCTTTGGTGGGAATTCCTACATTTTCCCAGTTGCTTTTAGCAACAACTTCTTGTTCTCATGGCAGTACAACGTAGGTTTTGATTTGACGAAATCTTTGCGCATCGATTATACTTCTTCGACAAGAACCTTGAACGATGGCGCCAATTTTGAATATGCCAATACCGGTTTGATTTGGAATGATTTCTTCAAAGTTGGACGTCCAGTGAACTATGATCATCAAATTCAAGTCAACTGGAAAACGCCGATCCACATGTTCCCTTACATGAATTGGACGAGTTTGGAATTGGGCGTGACCAACCATTACAACTGGCAAGCCCGATCGACAGTTTTCTTGAATGCACCCAATACCGGTGGACAAGGTTTAGGAAATATCGCGCAAAACTCTTCGAACTTTAGCATGATTGGAAATTTCGACATGCCTAAATTGTATGCAGAATTTGGTGGATACAACAAAATGGATTCGATCAAAAGAGGAAGAAAACGTGAAATAGATTCTTTGACCCGCGCCTACGATGGTTTGTCCATGAAAGCGTTGAGAAGAATTAAAAAACCACACAAATTCAAGAGCAAATTCAGAGGACAAGATTATGCTTGGATGGTGGTTTCGAGTGTTAAAAAATTCCAATTCAATTATACCCAAAACAATGGCGCAATCATCCCAGGCGTTTTGGCCGAACCGAATTTCTTTGGTTTTGGAAAAGATGGCGGTGGACCAGGCGCAGGCTTTTTGTATGGAACTGAATTTGACATCAAACGAAAATTGATCGAATCAGGAAATGATTGGGTCACGCGCAGCGAACAATTGTTGGAACCGTATGAAATCACCAGAGGAACGAACTTTACAGCTTCTGCGATGATCGAACCTTTCCCGAGTTTGCGCATTGATTTGAACGCCAAAAGAAATTCAAGCTTTAGAACTTCTGAACACGCCTTCAATTTAAGAACCCATGACAATCCACATTTGAATACCTATTTGGACCGTCAGCAAACTTTGAATTCGAGCAACATTGCCATTGCCACTGCGTTCATGAACCCAGATGCGATGTACCAAAAGTTCTTGGACAATACCCAAATTATTTCAGAAAGATTGGGGATGGCCAATGCGATGGCGCCGACCGGTGATGGGTATTATGATGGGTTTGGTTTGTCGAATTACGATGTATTGATCCCAGCATTTGTAGCTGCAGTAGAAGGAAGAGATGCGGGCAAATCCTCGTTGGGTTACAACCGAAAAATTCCATTGCCCAACTGGACGATGACGTATACCGGACTGACGAATGTACCGATGATCAACCGTATTTTCAACACCTTTGAAGTACAACATGCTTATTTGTCTTCGTACACTGTCAACGGCATTCAGTCCAATCCTAACTTCTTCGCCGATCCGTCTGCAAGAGACATGGACAACAATTTCTATTCGGAAAATATCTATGGCAATGTGAACATCATCGAATCGTTCTCGCCATTGATTGGTGTGGACATGACGTTCAGAAACAACTTCCAAATGCGAGCGCAATACAACCGCGACCGTTTGTTGACGATGAGTTTGAGCAACTACACCATGACCGAAGATTATGGTACCGAATATGTGTTTGGTTTGGGGTACATTTGGAAAGATTTGAAATTTACGATGCGTTACCAAGGAAAAAATAAAACCATCAAAGGAGACATGAACTTCCGTTTGGATGCGCGATTGAGAGACAGTGAAACCAGAATTCGTCGAATTTTAGATGGAGATTCACAGGTAACAGGTGGACAAAAATTGTTGTCTTTGCAGTTCTCAGCCGATTATGATTTCAGCCAAAATTTGAACCTAAGATTTTTCTGGGACCAAATGATGTCTGAATACAAAATCTCAACAGCTTATCCAATTTCAACCATCCGTGCAGGTCTGAGTTTGACCTTGACCTTTGGAAATTAATAATAAAGTATAAAACATATAATAGTTAAGTTATGAACATCCCAGAAGAATTAAAGTACAGTAGTGACCACGAATGGGTCAGAGTAGAAGGTGAATTTGCTTACATTGGCATCACTGATTTTGCACAAGATCAATTGGGTGATATCGTGTATGTGGACATTTCTGTTGATGAAGGAGACGACATCGATGCCTCAGAGATTTTCGGTTCCATCGAAGCCGTTAAAACCGTTTCTGATTTGTACATGCCAGTTGCTGGAAAGTTGGTAGAAATCAATGCCGCTTTGGAAGACGCACCAGAAACCATCAATTCGGATCCTTATGGAGACGGATGGATTTTGAAAATTGAATTGAACGATTCATCAGATCTTGACAACTTATTAGATGCAGCAGCTTATAAAGAAGTCGCAGGATAAGAAATACAGGTTTTACTTCAAAATCCTACTTTTTCTCTATCTGCCTTTGATGCTGTTCATCACTTTGATGCCAGTCGATTTATTGGCCGATAAAAGTGAAAGTTGGTTATCGAGTTTACAGTTTAAAAATGAAGACAAAGTGGCGCATTTCATTTTGTTCTTCATTTTTACCTTGTTGCTGTTTTTCTCTCAACTCTTTTCACAAAAAAAATGGCTTTGGCTTTTGCCGATTTCATTGGGCATTGGCATTGAATTGCTTCAAAACGCGATGAATTTAGGACGAAGTTTCGATGTACTAGACATTGTAGCCAATACCTTAGGCACCTTCGCAGCCTATGCGATCGTGACCAAATTCTTTCTAAAATAAAACGATCATTTCTCCCGAAATGGACGCAAAATGCACTGCCAAAATTCCGTTGGATCTAATTTTTTAATTTAAAATAATTGCTTATTTTTCAGCTAAGATGAAATAGAAGGGAGGAATGTGGTAAAGAATTGATTATTAACAAAGATTAACACAACACTACCATTATTTTAGCTTAAACTTAGCGACTAATTGCGCAATTTAGCGTGTTCAATCAGAGAAAAATGCAGAACGAACTAACCTCGTTGGATATACAACAAGTGACAGAAGAAATAGAAAGAGAAAGCCAAGCGATTTTTCGGTTGACTTCAGAGATCAACAAAAAGGTCATTGGTCAGGAAAAAATGATCGAAAGTTTGGTCATCGGCCTGTTGGCCAATGGACATATTTTGTTGGAAGGCGTCCCCGGTTTGGCAAAAACTTTGGCGATCAAATCCTTGTCAGAAGCAGTAGATGGATCTTTTTCCAGAATTCAATTCACGCCCGATTTATTGCCAGCGGATGTGGTTGGAACCTTGATTTACAATCTCAAAGAAAATGATTTCAAAATCAAAAAGGGACCGATTTTCGCCAATTTTGTGTTGGCAGATGAAATCAACCGTTCACCCGCCAAAGTACAATCCGCCTTGTTGGAAGCCATGCAAGAAAAACAAGTGACCATCGGCGACGAAACCCATACTTTGGAAAATCCTTTTTTGGTATTGGCGACCCAAAACCCAGTAGAACAAGAAGGAACTTATCCTTTGCCCGAAGCGCAAATCGACCGTTTTATGTTGAAAACGGTGATCACTTATCCCCACCGAGAAGCGGAAAGGTTGGTGATGAGAAACAGCATTGATGGCAGTTTTGAAACCATCCACAAAGTCATTGACTTACAAGAAATCTTGCGCGCAAGAGAAGTGGTCAAAAAGATTTACATGGATCCTAAAATCGAACAATACATCTTGGACATCGTTTCTGCAACGAGATTTCCAAAGGAATTTCATTTGGAAACGCTTGAGCCGATGATTGCTTTTGGGGCTTCACCGCGTGGATCGATCAATTTGGCTTTGGCAGCGCGTGTTTATGCGTTTTTGAGACAAAGAGCTTATGTGATTCCAGAAGACGTTCGTGCGATGAGCAAAGACGTGCTGCGCCACAGAATTGGTTTGAGTTATGAAGCAGAAGCAGAAAACATTTCTTCAGACCAAATCATTGAAGCCATTCTTAATGCCATTCCCATTCCATAATGGACACCCTAATCATTGATTGAAATTGAAATTTTGGACATCAAAGAAATCATTCAGAAAGTAAAGAAAATCGAATTGAAAAGTCGGCGAAAAGCCAACAACCTTTTCATGGGCGAATACCAAAGTTCTTTCAAAGGACGAGGCATGATTTTTTCTGAAATTCGACCCTACCAATATGGAGATGATGTGCGAAACATCGATTGGAATACCACCGCGAAATTCAACGAACCTTATGTCAAGGTTTTTGAAGAAGAGAGAGAGATGACGATGCTATTGATGGTCGATGTGAGTGCATCTTCAGCCTTTGGTACCAGGAAACAATTCAAAGCAGACACCATTGCGGAAATCTGTGCGAGTTTGGCTTTTTCAGCGATTACCTACAATGACCAAGTCGGTTTGATTTTATATTCTGAAAGCATTGAACTGTTCATTCCACCAAAAAAAGGCAAAACACATGTGCTCAGAATCATCCGAGAATTGATCACTTTTGTTCCCCAAAACAAAGGCAACAATTTCGAAAATGCATTGAAATTTTTGTTGAATACGTTCAAAAGAAAAGCCAATGTGTTTGTGTTTTCTGATTTCATCGATGAAAGTCCTTACCAGAAAAACTTGAAAATTGCGGCCAAAAAGCATGACCTGACAGGTGTGCGTATTTATGATGAAAAAGAAATGGAATTTCCTAACGTAGGACTGATTCATTTGATCGACAATGAAACGGGCGAAAAAAAATACATCAATACCAGTTCTCCTGTGGTTCGGAAACAATACCGCGATTATTATTTGCGTTTGGCGTACGAATTTGAAAAAAGTTTTAGCGCAGCGGCTGCTGGAAGTTTGACCATTCGTTCGGACGAAGATTACACCAAGCCTTTGTTGAATTATTTCAAAAAACATGCGCTGAAATGAGGAAAGAAGATTTTGTTTTTGGGTGGAATTGGAAAGTGTACAAAGTCGTTGGTTGGCTCACTTTTGTAATTTGTTTTTTGTTGAATGCTTTGGTTGTTGCACAGATTAAAACCCAAATCGATACCACGGACATCACGATTGGCGAACCGATTCATTTGGAAATACAATTGCCTTTGAGAGAAGGACAAAAAGTGGTGTGGGTTTCAACAGAAAATCCTTCCATTGCGCCATTGGAAATCGTTGAATCCAGACTGGATACGGTTCAAAACAAAGAAAAAAAGACCTTGGTGCAGCGCTTGCGTTTGACGAGCTTTGAAGCGGGAAATTATTCGTTGTCTTCTTTGCCCATCGTCGTCGATGAAGATACTTTGTTGACGGCAGCCTTTCAAATTACGGTGCATGATGTGGAAATTGATTCGAGTTTTTTAACGGGTTTCCCGATCAAACCGATCATGGAAGAAGAGTTGACCGCAATGGATTATTACAAAGAATTCCAATTCATTGTATTGGCTCTAGCCGTTATTTTGCTATTGATTGTGTTGTTGGTGTACCTTTATTTTCGAAGAAAAAAACAAAAAATTAAAGTGCTGATTCCGTTGTCGCCTTATGAAGAAGCGAAGCTTTCCTTGCGAAATTTAGACCAACAAGATCATTTGAAACAACAAGCAATTTATCCGTATTATTCGTCACTGTCTTATATTTTGAGAAAATATTTGGGGCGAGTGTATGACTTTCCTTCTTTGGAATTGTTGTCCGATGATTTGGTGGAGTACATGAGGAAATTGGCGGTTTTGGATGCAGAACAATTGAGTGAATTGAAACAGTTTTTGCACGATGCCGATTTGGTGAAATTTGCCAAAGCGACGCCTGCTCCTGAGAAGCATTTGCAGTACAGAAAATCTATTGAGGCTTGGATTGAGCAAATCAAACCTTTGGATTTAGAAGCAACAAACCCTGATAAAAAAGAAGCATGATGGGCAATTTCGAATTTCAACATCCTGTTTTTTTGTGGCTATTATTGCTTCTCCCAATTTTGGCGTGGGTGCATTTCAAAAAGAACAAATCGAATACGGCGATTAAAATGTCGTCTTTGAAAGCCTTTCAAAACACCGATAATTTTTTAGGAAAAATCAAACCTTTGTTGTATATTTTTCGTTTGTGTGCATTGCTTTTGATGGTATTGGCTTTGGCGAGACCACAAAAAGTGGAAACGACCGTTTCGGTCAAGTCAGACAAGGGAATTGACATCATCATGACCGTCGATACTTCGCTGAGCATGCTTGCCCGAGATTTGAAACCCGATCGTTTGGAAGCTTTGAAGGAAGTGGCAGAAAAATTTGTGTTGGCGCGACCGACCGACCGCATTGGCATGGTGGATTATTCAGGCGAAGCCGTGTTGAAAGCGCCTTTGACGACGGACCACAAAGTGGTCATCCAAGAAATCAGAAATTTGGAAACGGGTGTTTTGGCGGATGGAACGGCGATTGGTGTAGGTTTGGCGACTTCGATCAATCATTTGAAAGACAGTGAAGCGAAAAGCAAGGTAATCATTTTGTTGACCGACGGCGTGGAGTCGATTGATTATGGAAATGGTTTGTTGTATGTTTCTCCACATGAAGCGGCACAAATTGCACAAAATTTCGGCATCAAAGTATACACGATCGGGATAGGAACAACAGGATTGGCACCGTTTCCAAGCAGTAGAAATTTATTCACGGGAGAAATTATTTATACTTTACAACCCAATGAATTGGACGAGCCGATGATGAAAGAAATTGCCGAATTGACGGGCGGTCGTTACTTTAGGGCGACGGACAATGCGTCTTTGGAAGAAATTTACAAAGAAATCAACCAATTGGAAAAAACGGATTTGAATGAAGTGCAGTACTATTCGTACACCGAATTGTTCAAAAGTTTTTTGGGTTGGGCGATGTTGTTTTTGTTGTTTGAATTGTTGTTGCGCAATACGGTTTTTAAAGCTTTGAATTGATGGATTGGGGACAGATAGAGAATGGGTATTGGTTTTTGTTCGTGGCGATTTTCATTGGCTTGTCGGTCTATGTACAAGGTTGGCGAAAGTCCACGCGCAAGAAATTTGCCGATGAGCATTTGATTGAGAAGTTATTTCCAAAAAATACCCACAAAAACCATTGGAAAAGTACCCTACTCATTGCACTGGGATTGATTTTCGCTGTTTTGGCGTTGATGGATCCTTTGTATGGAGAAGAAGAAGTGCAGTTAAAAAGAGAAGGCATTGATTTGGTGTATGCTTTGGATTTGTCCAACAGCATGTTGGCAGAGGATGTCGGGCCGAATCGTTTGGAAAAAGCCAAAAAATTATTGGTTGAATCGATGGAGCGCCTGGGCGGCGATCGGGTAGGTTTGTTGGTTTTTGCAGCGGATGCCTATGCGATTTCTCCTTTGACCCATGATTATCAAGCGATTCGATCGTATGTCAATACCGCTTCACCCCATTTGATTTCTTACCAAGGCACCAACTTTGCAGCGGTGGTCAATCAGTCTGTAGCAATGTTTGACAATGCGCCCAATACCTCCAAAACTTTGGTGATTTTATCGGATGGAGAAGACAATGAAGAGAGCGTCAAAAGAGCCATTCAATTGGCCAAAGAACATTCGATTCATGTGGTGACAATTGGCATTGGTACTCAAAATGGCAGTCCGATTCCTTTTACTGCTGAGCAATACAGAACGGACAGCGATGGGCAAGTCATCATTTCAAAATTGGATGAAACGACGATGCGGAATTTGTCCGAAAAATCTGCGGGGATTTACATTCATGCGCGGCAAAACCAAGAAACTTTGGATCAATTGCATGCTTTTCTCAATCGTTTGGAAAAAAATCCTGGAGAAGAGAGTTTGTCACAAAATAAAAAGCATATTTTCCAGTGGTTTTTGGGCTTGGCCTTCTTGTTAATTTTTATAGATACTTTAACATCAGCACATCAACTTTTTAACAACAAAAAACAATAGTTTTGTCCTGCTATGCCTATGAAGAAATTTTTACTGTTTCATTTTGTTTTTTTGGTCTTCCATTGTGTGGTTTTCGCTCAAAGTTTTGAGGAGAAGAAAAACTTGGTGCAAGGCAATGAGCGTTATCAAAAAGGCGATTATCTGAAAGCAGAAGCCAAATATAAAACGGCTTTGTCGAAAGATGCTGAATCAATCAAAGGCAATTTCAATTTGGGCGATGCGCTCTACCAACAAAACAAATTGGACGAAGCGCAAGTGCATTTTAAAAAAGTTCTCGAGCATCCTGAAGCCAATGCAGCCCAAAAAGCCAAAGCTTATTATAATTTAGGCAAAATTGATTTGGACCAAAAAAACTATAAAAAAGCGATGGAACATTTCAAATCTGCTTTGAAACTCGATCCATATGATGACGAAAGCCGATACAATTATGCACTGGCCAAAAGTCAATTGGAAAAAGAAGAAAACCAATCGCAAGACAATTCAGACGAAAGCCAAGACGAAAAGGGCGACCAACCAAAAGAAGGTGCGGATAAAAATGAAGCTTCTGAAGAAAATTCTTCTGAAGAAAATCAAGAGAAGCCATCCGATAAAAACGAAGGAAATTCTCCCGATGGACAAGAAGGTGAGCAAAGAGGCGAAGGGAAGCAACCGATGGAAGAGCAGATCCAACAAGGCGAGGATGGCAAAGAAATGGATGCGCAACAAGCGTTGAATGAACAAAGACAGTCCGCCATTTTGGACGCATTGAAATTACAAGAACAAGCAACATTTCAAAAAATAATCAGTCAAAAAGCAAAAAAACAATTGATTAAATCAGAAAAAGATTGGTGATGTTAAGGATTTTATACACTTATTTATTGATTTTATTCGCAAGCATTCCATTGAATGCGCAAAAGATCACATTTGAAGCAGAAGTCAACAAGACGGAGGTTTCTGTGAACGAACGTTTTTTTGTGCAATTTTTATTGACCAGCCAAGAAAAAATCCATTCGGACGAACCGATGGATTTGCCCAATTTTGGTGGTTTGCAGCATTTGGGCACTTCACAGATCAACCGCGTGCAGTATGACAATGGGAAGATGACCCAGCTTTTTGGGGTTGAAGCGGTGTTGGTTGCTGAGCAAGAAGGAGAATTTACGATCGCGCCAGCGGTGTTGAAAATCAATGGAAAAACCTACCGCACTCAAGCGATCAAAGTCAAAGTTTCCAAAGGACTGAAACCCGAAGTCCGAGGAGGTCAACGCATTCAAGGGGCATTCATCACCACGGAGATTTCAGAACCCAATCCTTATTTGAACCAAGAAATCATTTTGGTGGTCAAAGCTTATGTTCGTGATTATGCTTTGTTGCATCGTTTGAGAAATTTTCAAGAACCTGATTTTTCGAATGTGGTGGCAAAATTTGTGAGTGAAAAAGTCCAGGACCATGAAAAGCAAGTGTTGATCAATGGACAAACATTCATCGCCAAAGAATTGGCACGCTACATTTTATTTCCTCAAAAATCAGGAGAATTGCTTATTGATCCTTTTTCGATCGATGTGTTGATTTCAGGTTATTATGGAGCAGAAGCGGTTTCTTTGAGTTCAGATCCTTTGCGACTCAATGTCAAAAATCTGCCTTCGGGCAAGCCCAAAAACTTTCAAGGTGCCGTGGGCGAATTTACGATGAATACCACTTTGTCTAAAAACAAAGCCAAGCAAGAAGAGTCGCTTCACATGGAAGTAGAAATCATCGGTTCTGGGAATTTGAATACGTTGCAAATGCCAGAAATTGATTTGCCAGAACATTTGGAAGCGTATGCACCCAAAAAGCGGAATGCCTTTGAGGCAAGGCCTTCTGGTTTGAAAGGAAAAATTGTTGAAAACATCATTTTGGTGCCTCAATATGGTGGGAATTACAAGATTTCACCGATTTCATTCAGTTATTTCGATCCAGAAAAAGCCAAATATGTGACTTTGAAATCGAAGCCTTTTCATTTGGAAGTTGAGGGAGAAAGTCCGCCTGTCGTGGATTCAACGCAACTGTTGTCCCATTTGGACCAAATGAACACGGTAGAAGATACGGCGACGCAAGTGAAAACGTCGATTTTGCCCAAAAAATTGAAAGAAGCCAGAACGCAGGTTGTTGAAAGTGTTTCGACGAATTACACCCATTGGTTGGGCGCTTTGTTGGGACTGTTGCTTTTGATCGGTTTATTTTTTGGTTTTAGAAAGAAAAAACAAACTTCTAAGCAAAGGGAATTGACGTCCAGCCAGGTTCAAAAGCAGTTTCAAGGTGAAGTTCAACAAGCATTGAAAACATTGAAGACAATGGCAAAAGACCAAGATGCGGTGGCGTTTTTGTCTTTGGAAGAAAACATATTAACAACAATTGGCCGACATTATGCCGGTATGCAATTGGCAGATTTCACCACAGAATCGGCGCATGCACAATTGAAAAAAATGGATGCAGATTTGGCAGAAAAATGGAAAGACATGTTGTTGAATTGCAAACAAGCCAAGTATGCTTTTTCGGGCGAGTCTGTGGATTTGACGGAGAAATACGCACGGTTAGAAAGCTTTTGGAAATTGATTGCGCGCAGGAAAGTAGAATAAATTCATGGGAAAGTAGCCGATTTTAGGATTAGGCTTATACCTTTGTATAAAATTGAATCATGGTAGAGTTTTTATCAAAATTTTCATGGAAGGAAGTCGGAACTTGTTTTGCCGTATTGTTTGCGGTCATCGACATCTTGGGAAGCATTCCAATTTTTGTGAACATCCGCAACAAAGTGGGACACATTCAATCCGAAAAGGCGACTTTGGTCGCGACCCTGATCATGATTTCATTTTTGTTTTTTGGAACCAAAATTTTAAGTTTGATTGGCATTGATGTCGAATCGTTTGCCGTAGCCGGTGCATTTGTCATTTTCATCATTGCGATTGAAATGATTTTGGGCATTGAAATCAACAAATCGACCAGTCCAGAATCCGCTTCCATTGTGCCGATTGCTTTTCCACTGGTGGCTGGTGCAGGAGCATTGACCACGGTTTTGACTTTGCGAGCAGAGTTTTTTGATGTCAACATCATTGTGGCCATTATCCTCAACATGATCATCGTATACGTGGTGTTGAAGCAAGCAGGAAGATTGGAAAAAATCTTGGGACCTGGGATCATGTCAGTTTTGCAAAAAGTTTTCGGAATTGTTTTGCTGTCGATTGCGATCAAACTCTTTGTTTCCAACATTGGCGTTTTATTTGTACAAAATTTTTAAAAAATGAAAAAATTCGTTTATACCGCATTGGTGATTATCATCGCTTCTTTTGTGTTCAATCTGATTTCGATTGACTACCAATTGGGGATTTTAAATAAAGAAAATTTGCCTTTCATCATTGGTTTGGGGTCAGGAATTTGCGGTTTTATATTGTGTTTGATTTTTCTGAAGTTTTATCGGATGAAAGCGCATTTATCTCAGCAATCAAAAACTGAATAGCCGTTTGAATTTTTTCAAAAGTCAAACTTTCTTTTGTGGTATAAATCCACATGATGTCCACTTTCTTTGGGTGGTTTAGTTGGTGTTGGTTGCGCCGAAAGGCTTCTCTCATTCTTCGTTTGAGTAAATTTCTATCGCTGGCATTTTTGTGCAATTTTTTGGGAACGCTTACCGCGATTTCAAAGGGAGTTTCAGTGATTTCATCTTGGGTACAGACAATGGCTCGGATGGGAAATTTGTATAATTTCTCTCCTGAATCGAACAAGCATTGAATTTTTTTCTTGCTTTTCAACCGTTTATTTTTACCCAAAGTCAATGCCATAGTTTTGATTTATCACTCGATAGAGCATCCAAAGATAAATCATTCCAGTAAATTAGAAAGAAAGCCGTATTTTTGTTTTCAAAACGAATAAATATGTATCCAGCAGAAATTGTAATGCCGATGAAGGAAGTGTTGACTTCCAATGGGTTTGAAGATTTAACAAGTGCAGAAATGGTGGATGCCGCACTTAAAAGAGAGGGAACGACCTTGGTGATGATCAATAGTGTTTGTGGATGTGCTGCAGGAGCGGCTCGCCCAGGTGCGATTGAGTCATTGAGCGGAGATAAAAAACCAGATCATTTGACCACTGTATTTGCAGGTTTTGATTTGGATGCGATCAAGCGAGTGAGAGAGCATTTGTTGCCTTTTCCTCCAAGTTCTCCTGCCATTGCCTTGTTCAAAGATGGTGAATTGGTTCACATGGTGGAGCGTCACCACATCGAAGGTTATCCAGCAGAAGTAATCGCAGAAAATTTGAAAGCAGCGTACAACGAATTTGTTTAAACAAAGGCGTTGAAAATGGAACCCTTTAATCTTAACTGTTAAAGGGTTTTTTTGTTGACAAAGTTGAAATTTATAGCAATTTGAAGGAGCATTTTACCATTGATCAATTAAAAAAAGAAACTGTGTTTACAGGAATTATAGAAAATATGGGCATTGTTCAAAGCATTGAACAAGAAAAAGAGAATTTTCATTTTTGGCTCAAAAGTGATTTTACCCATGAATTGAAAATTGACCAAAGCGTGGCGCACAATGGCGTCTGTTTGACCGTTGTGGGCATTGATGCTTCGAATTATCAAGTCACGGCCATAGCGGAAACTTTACAAAAAACGAATGTAGGGCAATGGAAAGTAGGGGACAAAATCAACTTGGAACGTTGCATGCAGATGAATGGCCGACTGGATGGACACATCGTGCAAGGGCATGTGGACCAAATTGGTCATTTGAAAAATTTAGCAAATGAAGCCGGAAGTTTTCGTTTGACGTTTGCTTATGACGAAGAAAAAACGGGGAATGTGACGGTAGAAAAAGGATCGATTTGTATCAATGGCATCAGTTTGACAGTGGTGGATGCCAAAGTGGGCGAATTTTCAGTGGCGATCATTCCATATACTTGGGAACACACGAATTTGCATGAATTGAAATTGGGTGATCCTGTCAATTTAGAATTTGACATCATTGGAAAATACATCCAACGATTGATGAAAGTGTGAAAATATGTTTGTAAACTTGAAGCTATCCCATAGAATTTTTTTGGCTTTGTTGACAGTGATTTTGTTGACTTCAGCGGCTGTGGTGATGGTGATAGTGTACAATTTCCGCGCGCAGAGTTATGCTTATGCGGAAGAAAACATCAAATACAAAGAAAAATGTGTTTTGGCATCGATCGATTATGAATTGGATCGATACCATGAAGAAGCTACGGTAGAGAATGTTTTTCCCATTCTTCAAAATTCAATTTTAGGCATTGCCGATATCCACAAAACGGATATCAATGTTTTTGACACGCGTGGCAATTTGATTTTGAGTTCTGGCTTGGTTGAAAATCGGGTGATTCCTCAACCCATTTTGGACAGTTTGACCAGAAATGAGGAATATTTGGAAAGTGACAAAGACGGGAAAATGGTGCTGAGGACCTATCAGTATGTGCGGAATTTCAAGCATGAACCTGTGGCGATCGTCAACATTCCTTACCATGCAGACGACACTTTGATCAATGAGAACATGCAGTCTTTGTTGCATCAATTTGCGGTGGTTTTGTTTTTCATTTTGCTCATAGGCGCTTTGGTTTCTTGGATCATTGCGAAATACATCACCAAAAAAATTGAGTTGATTGCCGAAAAAATCAAACAAACCGATGTGGTGATTCACAACAAACCGATCGAATACCTTCAAAAAGATGAATTGAAACCTTTGGTGGATTCTTACAATGAAATGTTGGAGAAATTGAACCATCAATCGAATTTGTTGGCATTGACCGAACGGGAAGAGGCTTGGCGCGAAATGGCCAAACAAGTGGCACATGAGATCAAAAACCCATTGACACCGATGAAAATGATGATCCAAAATTACATGCGAAAGTACAATCCTGACGATCCTTATACCCAAGAAAAGTTAAAGGATTTGTCTGAAACTTTGGTGACACAGATCGATACAATGTCCACGATTGCCGAAGCTTTTTCTGATTTTGCCAAAATGCCAACGCGCAAGGATGAGCGGGTGGATGTGGTCGAAATCATCAAAACGACCTTGGAGATATTTCCTGAAAATTCGACTCAATTTCATACAGGATTGAAAGAATTACAGGTGAATTTTGACCGTATTTATTTGATCCGAATCATCACGAATTTGGTGAAAAATGGGATACAAGCAGTGCCAAATGACCGCAAACCAGAAGTGAATTTGTATTTGCAAAAAATGAAAGACCATTTTGTGCTTCGGATTTCTGACAATGGTGTGGGCATTTCGCCTGAATTGGGCGATAAGATTTTCGAACCCAAATTTACAACCACGACGGGTGGCATGGGCTTGGGCTTGGCAATGGTGAAAAAAATTGTGGAAGATTACAATGGCGAGATCCGTTACATCAGTGAAATCAATCACGGAACGGAATTCAGCATCCGCATTCCTTATGCTCCCATCGATGTTTAGATTCAAACAATTTTCCATTGTCCAAGAAAAATCCGCGATGAAAGTCGGCACCGATGGTGTTTTGCTGGGCGCTTGGGCGGCGATGGAGCATCCTCAAAATATTTTGGACATTGGCAGTGGTACGGGTTTGGTCAGTTTGATGTTGGCCCAGCGGTTTCCTAAGGCACGCATTCATGGAATTGAAATTGAAGAAAATGCTTTTTTGGAAAGTCAATTGAATGTCGAGAATAGTCCATTTGCGCAGCGTTGTCATGTAGAATGGACGTCGTTGCAGGATTTTGAAAGTAATCAATCTTTTGATTTGATTGTGAGCAATCCGCCTTTTTTTGATTGGACCCATTCCGACAAAACTTCTCGGAATTTGGCACGACAACAAAGTGATTTGACCTTTGAGGAATTGTTGTTTTACAGTAAAAAATGGATGAATGAACATGCGAAATTGGCGTATGTGATTCCTTATTTGACGGAAAGTAAAATGTTGACTATCGCTGAATCCTTGGATTTGTATCCAGAGAAAATCACCCGCGTCAAAGGACATGCGCAAGCAGATTTCAAACGCAGTTTGTTGTTGTTGGGCCAAGAGAAAGTAGCAAGTCAGGTGGATGAATTGACGATCGAGTTGGAAAGGCATGTTTATTCTGAAGCTTACATTGAACTGACAAAAGCGTTTTATTTGAAGATGTAGTGGTTGTGAATTAGACATTGGAAATTAGCTATTAGACACTAGAGTTTGTCCATGCCTAATTAACGTTGACTGTTTTTTTCTAGTGGGATAATGTGTATTTAAGATGTCTTTTTTGTGTGTTACAAATGTTTAATTAATTGTGACACTCGATTCTGCTATCGCTCAAACGAGCGGCGGAGGGGGAATTCTTCATTCTTCCTTTTTCCACTTTAAATTAGTCAATTTTTCACTTAGTAATAATTTGTAATCAAACATCATGATAGCTGAGGCCAAATAAAAAATTAAAAAGATGAATCGGTCTAAAAAGATCAAAAAAGTATAAATTAAAAATCTTTTTCTAAAATGCTTATTTTCATCATCTGTGATCTTCACTTTAAGCATTTTCATTCCTAAAGTTTTTTTAAAAAAGTACTCTGGGACAACGTAATATAGTATATAAACAAACAACCATAAAATCAATGGGTATTGTTGCTCCAATCCTGTTATAGAAGCTTTATCCAATAAAGCTATTGTGGTTATAAATACAATATAATCTATGAATAGGATCATCAATTTTGATTTTAAAGTTAGCTCTCTCATGGAATAATTACTAAATACTTATTTAGAAGAATTAAGTCTTTTTTGCGGTTTATCGTTTCTATAGCGCGCTTATAATAGAATTACTCCTTCTGAACCTTCTCTTTTAAAGCGATTTGAAGTTCACCGTCATTTTGATATTTTGACCCGCAGTTTGCATATTGGCCTGGATCACTCCATTTTTGGTCAAGCCCAAATGTCGGTCCAAGGTGTAGTGGCCTGAATAAGTTCCCAACACTTTCCCAGAGGCATCGACCATGTCGCCTTGGGTGGCGATGAGCACATCTTCTACAGTGATTTTCTCGACGGTCATGTTCATGAGCATGGTGCCCATATCGTCCATTTCTCTTTTTGCGGACCAAGTATCACCTACACCGACGGCTTTGTCTGGCATAGGAATCGAAATCGATCCCATATCACCCATGGAAGGGAGGTTGTCTTGTTGGCCTGTTTCCAATTCTACCAATCTTCCCTGTTCATCGATTTTCATGGTCCAAGACTTGCTCAAAATGGGTTCAAGTTGGGTTTTGAGCATTTCGCCCATGCCGGTTTGGGTGGTGGCTTCTGAATCAAAAGAGAAGCTCATGCCCATGGTGTTCATGTCCATTTGGATGGAATTGTACGTCAAATCATACACAAAAACTTCTGCTTCTTTGTCAACGACTTTTAGGTTCATTTTCATGTTCAAATTCATTTCCATTTCTTGGTTGCCATCAGAAGTCAATGCCATTTGCATCATCATCTTTTGGTGGGTGCCGACTTTTGGTTTCAAACGGATCAATACTTTGTCGCCGGTCAATCCTTCACTGACAATGGACAACTCATCTTTTGGTGCGATGTCGGTGGATTTATTGCAAGCGGAAAAGCTTAAAAATAAAATGCTAAAAATTAAGTAGTTTTTCATGGGTTAAATTTTGAAACAGCAAGATACAATTTCTGTGTACAATTATGGATGAGGTGACAATTTTTTCAATAAAAAATCCCATCACTGCGAACAATGATGGGATTTTTGAATCGGATTCAAATCTTATTTTACATTGCGCAAAAGCACTGTGTAAATCGGAAAGTGGTCACTGTATCCTTCTGGATAAAAGGTATCGCCACCAAACATTCTGTAAGGAAAACCTTTGTACGGTCCTGATGGTGATCTCAAATAGCTGGGCGAATAAATTTCGACTTTGAAAATTTTGTACGAGTCGTATTGTTTGGCATTGTCGACCAAAGTTCCGGTCATCATGAATTGGTCAAACAAGTTCCAAGCGTCACGGTACGCCAAAGTGCCTACGCCTTTCTTTTTGTAGATGGCTTCCATTGGGTTGTAAATGTCTTCTTTTTGCACTTTTTCTTTTTTGCCAATGGCGCCCATACCGATTTTGATGCTTGGGTTGATTGGATCATCGTTGAAGTCACCCATGGCGATGATTTTTGCCTCCGGGTTTTCAGCGCGAATTTCGTCAAAAATCTTTTTCATGGCTTCAGCAGCTTTCATACGGTTGGGCATACTTCTTTTTTCGCCACCAGAACGAGAAGGCCAGTGATTGACCAAAAAAGTAATTTCTTCTCCGTCCAATAAACCAGTTACTCTCAAAATATCTCGGGTGTAAATTCTTCGTCCTTCTACTGAATAAATTTCAATTGGATAAGGTTTGGCTAAAGTTACTTGAAAACGGTCTTTCTGATAAATTAATCCCAAATCAATTCCTCTTGCATCAAATGAATTGAAATGAATCGCGCCATAATTGTATTTTTTCAAAATTGGATGATTGGCCAAATCCTCAACGGTTTGTAAAGTTTCTACTTCACTCAAACCAACAATGACGGGTGCTGTTTTGGTTTCTTCTTTGCCTAATTCAGCAATGACTTTGGACAATTGACGCAATTTGATTTGGTAACGTTCGTGGTTCCAAACTTTGTTTCCTTTGGGCGAAAACTCATCTTTTTGTAGGATTTGTGGACGAATTACTTTTTTTCCTTTGATGGCTTCATGGGTATATGGTCCTCTGAAATACACGGTGTCATATTTGTAAATGTCCGCTTCAGGAATGGTGACGTGGTACAGTGGGTCATTTTGGCTACGCGTCCCGTCAATGTAATCGACAGAAACAATGGTGTCAAAAAGGTTTTCAACGTTGTAAAAAGCAACAGTGGCTGCTTGGTATTTTTGTTGAGCATTTAGTGAGGTCGAAAACACCACTAAAAAAGATAAAATACTTAAGGATTCTTTAATTTTAAACATTGTACTATTTTATTAAATTTGCAGTCTGAAACTTTTGTATGAAATGCAAAGTAAAGACAAAAAATTCTTTAAATGAATAAATTATTGTTAACGATGACCCTTATCACATTTAGTGTGATGAATCTGTTGGGTCAAACTAAAATTTCGGGGATTGTCAAGGACAGTTCCACCGAAAAAGAAATTTACAATCTCAATGTTCTGATGGTTGAAACTGGTGAGCTTGTACATACCGACCGGATTGGGTATTTCCAATTCATCGATGTGGGTGAGGGAACTTATACCCTGAGGATTTCAGGCATCGGCTACCAAGGCATGGAGAGAAAAATCGAAGTGAGCGGTACTTCACCGATTGATTTGGGGGAACTTTTCGTTACTTTCAATCCTGCAAGAGAGGGAATGGGCATCATCACTTTGACCGATGATGAATTGGAAGCGGATGAGTCTTCTTCTCAATCAGCAGCAGGTTTGTTACAATCATCACAGGATGTTTTTACCAGGACAGCAGCCTTTGAGTTGGGTGCTTATTGGTTCAAAGTCCGTGGGTATGATAACAAATACAATGATGTGTTTTTCAATGGTGTACGCATGAACAAGATCAACAACAACCGAGTGAACTTCGGGGATTGGGGAGGATTGAACGATGTGACCAGAAGACCAGCAGAGCAAACATTGGGCATCGAGCCTTCTGAATATGCTTTTGGAAATGCAGGTGGAGTGACTTATTTTGATACCCGTCCTTCACAATTGAGAAAAGGGAGCAGTTTGGCTTATTCTTTCACCAATCGTTCTTACAACCAAAGAGTATTGGCTTCGTACAATACTGGTTTGATGGAAAATGGTTGGGCTTTCATGGGGTCTGTCGCAAGAAGATGGGCGGAAGAAGGACAAATAGAAGGTACTTTTTATGATTCATGGGCATACTATTTAGGCATTGAAAAGAAAATCAATGACCGCCATACCTTGAGTTTTACAGGTTTGGGTGCACCGACCAGAAGAGGTGGAAACAGTCCCAACACCCAAGAAGTGTATGACTTGATGGGCAAAGACTACAATGCGTACTGGGGATGGCAAGATGGTGAGAAAAGAAACGAAAGAATTCGTCAATTTCACCAACCTTTGTTCACGTTTTCTCACCATTGGGACATTAACAAAGACACGAAATTGTTGACCTCCGTAGGTTATCAGTTCGGAAAAGACAGCAGAAGCAGATTGGATTGGTACAGGGCGAATAATCCATCACCAATGTATTATAGAAATTTGCCAAGCTACCATGAGTCGATTGATGCGCCTCAAAGCAACATCGATTTCATTTTGAATCAATGGAGAACTGACCAAACGTATTCTCAATTGGATTGGTCAGACATTTACAACCAAAACTACAACAGAGGCCAAGGCGGTGCTGCTTATGTTTTGTCAGCAGATGTGAATGAGGACAAAATCATCAGCGCTTCAACGCTTTTGAAAACCAAATTGGACAGCAACATTCGTTTTACCACTGGTTTCAATTACCAAAACACGCGCTCGCATTTGTACAGAGAAGTATTGGATTTGTTGGGCGGAAACTACTATGTGAACCACAATGCTTTTCAAAACGTATATTATAACGTAGATGAGGAAGCCGATAGAAAAGTGTACAAAGGAGACAAGTACCAATACAATTATGAAATCAACCATCAAAAAGCAGACGTTTTTGTACAAGCTGAAATGGATTGGAACAAATTCTTGGTGACTTTGGGGATGAAAGCGGCTTATACTTCCATCTTTAGAGAAGGAAATTACCGCCACGAACAATATTTGGACAACTCCAAAGGAAAAAGCAAAACCTATGAGTTTTTGGATTTCGGCGGAAAATTGCAATTGTTGTATGAGTTGAACGGTAGAAACTTTTTACAGTTGAACAGCATGTATGCAACTTATGCACCGACTGCGGATGAAGTTTTCCCGAATGCAAGATCCAATGATTACACCATCGAAGACAACAACTTTGTCCAAGGCGGAAAAGATTTGAAGAGCACTCAGGTTTGGGCATCTGACATCAGTTATATCTTGAGAGCACCACGTGTGAAAGCAAGAGCAACTGCTTTTTATACCAAATTCATGAATGAATACGAAAAGAACTTTGGATACATCGATGAAGGACAAGGGGCCAGCAACTTATTTGGTGCAGAGTACATTTACAACATCGACAAAGAATTCATGGGAGGAGAAGTTGGATTGGAAGCACAATTGACCACGACCATTACATTGAGTGCAGTGGCTTCTTTGGGACAGTATGTTTACAGCAACAACCCGACTTACCAGCGTTTTTCTGACAGTTATTCGATCAATGATTTGGATTTGACTTCACAAACTGCTGGGGCAACAGCGCCGATGACTACTTATTTAGAAAACTACAGAGTGGCTACTGGTCCTCAACAAGGTTTCTCATTGGGTCTTCAGTACCGTGACCCTAAATATTGGTGGGTAGGTGCAACTGGAAACTTCATGGCTGGAAACTATTTGGATCCTGCGCCATACAGAAGAACTTCTGCTGTTTGGGGAGAAGGCAATCATTCTTTCTCTGATGATTTTGTGAGAGGATATTTGGCACAAGAGAAATTCTCTGATGAATTCATGTTGAACATCAACGCTGGAAAAACTTTCAGAATGGGGAAATATTTCATGGGTATCAGTGCCAACATCAACAACGTGTTGGACAACCGTGACTATGTAACCGGCGGATTTGAACAAACCCGAATCGGTAGTTTGGACGTTTTAGAAACCAGACCAGGTTACCAAAAAGTATTTGGGCCTAAATATTGGTACGACAAAGGACGTTCTTACTTTATCAATGTTTTCTTTAGATTTTAATTTTATACAAACGAATAATTACATTTAAAATGAATACAATCAAAAAACTTCAAAATGCCTTTATCGCAGCCATGGTGTTGTTCACCATCAATTCCTGTGTAAAAGACGACGATTGGTCCATGCCACCCGTTGAGTGCAACAATGCTTGGACGACAGATCTTACCATGGAAGAACTATTTGCAATGGCTGACGCGGCCAATGGAGAAATTCTCTCATTTGACCAAGAAAGAATTTTGGAAGGATACGTGGTTTCTAGTGACAGTACTGGAAACTTCTTCAAAACGATGTCCATCCAAAACAAATTGGAAAACCCTACCCGTGGATTGCAAGTAGAAATGGACAGAACCAATTTGTTCAACAACTTCCCATTGGGATCAAGAGTACAAATCAATTTAAAAGGATTGAACGTGGCTTATGACCGAGGGATGTTGAAAATTGGTGAAACGTACACAGACAACAACGGAAACGTTCGTGTAGGTCGTATGATGGATGCGAAAGTCAAGGGGCATGTGGTAAAAACTTGTGATGAGATTGCCAAACCCAAACCAGTGGTTTTTGAAAATATCGAAGCGCTTTTGAATGCAGGCGTATTCAATACGTTGGTGACCATCAAAAACATTCAATTTGACAATGCTGAATTAGGAAAACCTTACGCAGAAACCAATCAAACGGTAGATAGATTGTTGATTGACAACAAAGACAACACCATCAAATTGAGAAACAGTGGCTATGCTTCATTTGCAAGTGAAATTGTTCCAGAAAAAAGTGGAAGCATTACTGTAGTATTGAATGGTTATGACCAAAACGTGAACGGAACAGTTTCTCCTTCAGAGTACCAATTGTACATCCGTGATACCAATGATGTTCAATTCAACGACGCAAGATTTGGCGATACGCCTCCACCAACAGGAGATTCAGAATTTGTTTCTTGTTTGAATGAAACTTTCAATGCTTTTGCAGTCAACAATGAGAATTTTCCAAATTATGAAAACTTGACCATTGCAGGAACCAGAAAATGGCGAGTGAAAGATTTCAGTGGAAACAAATACATCGAAGCAAGTGCTTTCCAAGCAACTGGACCGGTAGTATCTTATTTCGTTGTTCCAGTTGATTTCAGCAAGGCAGATGCGATGTCTTTCAAAACCAAAGATGGACACAACAATGGCAATGTTTTGAAAGTATACTATTCGACCAATTACACTCCAGGTGGAAACATCAACAACGCAACTTTGGTGGACATCACCAACAACTTTACCATCGCTTCAGGTACGACCAATGGTTATGCCAATGACTTTACAGAATCAGGTGTGTACAATTTCAATCAATTGAGTGGAAACGGTGTGGTTGTTTTTGCTTACGAAGGAAACGGTCCTGCATTGACCACTACCATGCAATTGGATGACATTCAAATTATTGACAATGAAGATGCAAACTGTGGAAGCGGTAATGGTGGTGGTGGAGAAGATCCAACTCCTCCTTCAGCAGATGCCAAACTTTTGTTCCCAGGAAGTGATTTTGAAAATTGGGGTGCTTTCTTAGCAGGAATTAATGATTTTGGATTGAAACCTTATGCGACACAAGGTGTTGGTTTGGGCCAAAATGGAAGCCATTCATTGCACATCCAAGGTACACCAGTTGGAAATGACTATGTATTTACTTCATTTGCTTCAAGCGATTTACCAACGACTTATTCTAAAATTTCATTTTTTGTGAAAGGTACTTCGGCCAAATCGGTCTCATTGAACGTATATCGTGCAGGTGAAGGATTCTATGCATTTAATTTAGGCAATATCACTTCAAGCACTATCGTCCAACAAGCGGAAAACAATCAATACACAGGTTCAATCAATACCAATGGCGAATGGGTTCAAATTACATTGGATTTGACCGGTATTTCAGATTTAAATGTGAACAACACCAATGCCAATTTATTTGCTTTGAAAATCGGTAAAGAAGCTGCTTACGATTTGCATTTCGACAACTTTGTGATCGAATAAATTAAAGTTAGATTCAGAATAAAATGGAAAGCCTGCAGTTATCTGCAGGCTTTTTTTTTGGTTGAAACTTGAACTTCACAAGAATTTAACTTCGGTAGTTTCTCAAACTTTTGTAACTTTCCATTCAATTTTATAAAAAATTAGTTATGAAAAAATTTGCCATAGGTGCATTCTTATTAAGCATAGGAATTTTCACCACATCCTGCTCTTCCACCAAAACGCTTTCTTACGATATTCTACCCAAAAGCGACACCCAAACTGCTGGAAAAGTGACTTTCAAACAAAATGGAGACAAGGTGACCATGCAGGTCGATGTCACAGGTTTGACGCCAGGTGCGCACGCCATACATTTGCACGAAATCGCCGATTGTTCAGCGCCTGATGCCATGTCCACTGGAGGCCACTGGAATCCTGCAGGAAGTGATCATGGAAAGTGGGGAGATGAACATTTCCACATGGGAGACATCGGTAATTTGATGGCGGACGAAAATGGACATGCCAGTATGACCTTTACTACGGATCACTGGTGCATCAGTTGTTTGGATGAAAACAAAGACATCATGAACAAATCGGTGATCATTCACGCAGAAGAAGACGACTTTCATACCCAACCCACAGGAAACGCCGGTGGAAGAGTGGGCTGTGTAGAAATCAAATAACCAACTGTTGTAATGATGGATCAAGCGATATTTGTCTAAAATGTCGCTTTTTTTTAACTTGTTCAAGAAATAAAACAAGCTCCTTGAATGTCAATCAAGAGGTTTGTCGGGGTATTTTAACAAACAAATGAACTTACTGAAAAAGATATTGGTTGTCCTTTGGAAAGTTTGGTTGGTGGTACTAAGCAGCGTTTTGGTGCTGATCATCGGTGTATTTTGGACTTTCCCTTTGGCGCTTTCTTCCAAAACATTTCCTTTGGCGTATAAAGGCATTCGACTTTGGGCCCTATTGAGTTTTTACGGCAGTGGCTTTCGGTTGGAATCGCAAGGTTCGACCCAATTAAATAAAGATCAAACCTATCTATTCATTGCCAACCATTCTTCAATGATTGATATTTTGATTTTGGCCATTTTACACCCCAATCATCCATTGGTTTTTGTCGGGAAGGAAGAATTGGCGAGAATTCCCATTTTCGGAAAAATTTACCGACAAATTTGCATCACGGTGGACCGAAAAAGCGCCCGAAGCAAAGCCCATGTTTTTGGCAGTGCCAAACAAAAAATTGGTCAAGGCAATAGTTTGGTCATTTTTCCAGAAGGTGGCATTGCTGATGATCAAACGCCTGTACTTCATCCATTCAAAGATGGCGCATTCACCATTGGCATTGCGACTCAAACGCCAATTGCGGTGTATGCGTTAAAAGGTCCCAAAGAAATGTTCCCAGAAGCTTGGACAAAAGGCTATCCAGGAAAAGTAATCGCCGAATTAGTCGAAGTAATTCCGACTGAAAACCTATCTTTGGCCGATAAAAATGCATTGAAAAACCATTGTTTTGATCAACTAGAAACAGCCCTGATGCGGCAATGAGTCATTTCAATCATTGATCATTTTAAATTCAATTCAAATTGGCAATCATCGCATATACTGACGGCTCTTCGCTGGGCAATCCAGGACCAGGGGGTTACGGCATCATTTTGTTGGACACCGTTCGAGAGGTGAAAAAAGAAATTTCTGCTGGATTTCGGATCACGACCAACAACCGCATGGAATTGTTGGCGGTGATTGTGGCCCTCGAAAATTTAAAGCAACCCAATACCGAAATTACCATTTATACCGATTCGAAATACGTGAGTGATTCAGTGGAAAAAAAATGGGTATTTGGTTGGGAAAAGAAAGGATTCAAAGGCAAAAAAAATCCTGATTTGTGGAAAAATTTTTTGATCCAATACCGAAAGCACCAGGTGAAATTTCAATGGATCAAAGGGCATGCAGGCAATGTTTGGAATGAGCGGGCCGATGAATTGGCCGTTGCAGCTGCCAATGGGAAAAACCTTTTAGCGGATGTTAATTTTGAAGAAAACAGGGACATTGGTTAAATTTTCTTTACATTCGATCTTTAATAAATCAATCAAATGAAAAAAATCCTCCTCACCACTTTGACAGCGATTTTCATTGCTTCTTGTGGTTCTAAGCCCAAGCAAGACTACGCAATTTTAGCGGGAGAAATCGAAAATTCATCGGCTGACAGTGTGTTTGTTATCAGAGACAATGATCGACACGCCATCGCAATAGAAAATGGCGTGTTCAAAGACACCATCCATTTGACAGGCCCAACTTATTTCCAGTTTTATTCGGAAAGAGAAAGAACCGATCTTTTTTTGGCACCTGGTGACAGTGTTTTCTTGACAACCAATATGGAACAATTTGACCAAGACTTGAAATACAGTGGGACCTTGGCGGCTGAAAACAACTTTTTGGCCAAAAAAGTACTGGACCAACAATCTTCGATTTATAGCGATCCAAGTGCGCTCTTTTCAGTAGCTCCAGCAGAATTTCAACAAAAACTATTGGCGTTTCAATCGGAATTGAAAACAACATTGAAGAACAGTGGTGCCAATGAAGTTTTCCAAACCATGGAAACCAAAAACCTCGATCACCAGTACCATATGATGTTGTTGCAATATCCTATGGCGCACGCTTATTTCACTCAATCGGAAGAAGATTTCAGTGAGATTTTCGAAGAAGAATTGAACCAAATACCGTTGAACAATGAGGCAGATTTCTTGTCGATACCAGCGTACAAGGATTTTGTAGTCCACCGCTACGCCACAAAAATTGAGCAAACCGAAGGTTGGGATGCCATCGAGAAAATGTTGATGGATCAACCTTCCCCTGCGATCAAAGATGCGTTGATGAAAGAAATTGGGTTGTACAACATTGGTTTGGCCAATGACCAATCTGAACGCTATTTTCAATTCATTCAAAAAGAAAGCAAAGACGAGGACTTGAAAAAGGAAGCGCAAGAACTTTTTGAGGTGGTCAAGAAAATTTTGCCAGGCAATCCTTCTCCCAACTTTGATTATCCCAATGTCTCAGGCGAAAAAGTAGCATTGAAAGATTTCAAAGGAAAATTGGTGTACATCGATGTTTGGGCGACTTGGTGTGGTCCGTGCATTCGAGAAATTCCTTCTTTGAAAGCTTTGGCGGAGGATTACAAAGACCAAGATGTAGCGATCGTGAGCATTTCCATCGACCCAGCAAAAGACCACGGAAAATGGTTGACCATGGTAAAAGAGAAAGATTTACAAGGGTACCAAATTTTTGCGGATAAAGATTGGAAATCAGACTTTGTGACTGCTTACAATATCAAAGGCATTCCAAGATTTATTTTGTTGGACAAAGAAGGGAAAATCATCCAAGCAGATGCGCCAAGACCTTCTGACAGCGAGATCAGAACTTTGTTTGACCAACATCTTTAAATCAATCAACTTCAAATAAAAAAATCCACAGAACTATGTTCTGTGGATTTTTTTATTTGAAGTTGATGGGGTATTTGTTGTTTTTGAAATTGTGTAAATCGGCTTTCAAAGAACCTACTGCCAATTCCGCTTTGATTTGGATGGGAATGTGGTTTTTGTCATCAGTGATCCACATGGTGACGCTTTCTGAAGCTTTGAATACACGGCCGGATTGCACATAGGGACGAATGATCAAACAATCGACTGTGCCGAACTTTGTTTTCTTGGCCTCTCTTCCCAGTATTTTTAATTTGAATTTGAAGGTTTCATCTGTCATGAAAATATCAACGCCGATGAAATCTCCAGTTTTAAGATTACTGGTGTCATAATTCCTCAAATAATAAAAAGCAGAAATCAAATCCTGAACTTCTGTATGGATGTTGTAGTATGAAATTTTTTTGGCTTTTCTGTCATTGAGTTGGGCAACTTTTTTTGAATAATCAAACAGCACCGTTTGGTCGCGCGTATAGCCTCCTTCACTGATGTTTCGCACAAACTTGGATGGGCGATTGGTCGCCAAATCAATGAAGCTTTCATAGCGGTCATCGACCTTGTAAAATGCACGAACGGCGCCAGAAGAAGAGCCTTCACCAATGATGTGGTGGTGCGGCCGTCCATCATAATTGGAGTTTTTGACTTCCAAAGAAGCAAATCCAGCGTTCAGTAAACCATAATGAATGCGATATTGAAGGTATTCTCCCGCTTTGTAATTGTTGTTATCATTGGAAACAAAAGACAGGGACAATAAAGCCATGGTCAAAAATAGAAAGACTTTTTTCATTGGAATGGTTTCGTAGTATTTAACAAAATCTTTGCCAGCTTATTTTAACCCATTGGGGCTTAATCTAAATTGATGACCTGGCTGATTTCGGGTGCATGTTTTTTCACCGTCATTTCCACGCCAGATTTGAGGGTCATTCGGTTGACTGTACAATCGGTGCAAGTCCCCAAAAGTCGGACATTCACGATGTCACCTTCTACCGAAACCAACTCAATGTCTCCGCCATCATTGTTTAAAAAGGGGCGGATTTCATCCAAAGCCGCTTTGATTCTGTCAATTAAATCTGTTTGATCCATCATGTTACAATATTAAAACTTTTTAGGCGTAGAACAACCTGCCATGGTGGTAATTCTTACGATTTCTGTTGGCGGAAGATTGTCATTCCTTTCGACCAAACTGCTGATCATGTTTTGGGTGATGGTTTCATAAATTTTCGACACTTCGGTATTGTCTTGTAAAGCAGCGGGTCTTCCGACATCTGCGGCCTCACGGATGCTTTGTACCAAAGGAATTTCACCCAAGAAAGGAACTTTCATTTGTTCGGTCAATTCTTTGGCGCCATGTTGTCCAAAGATATAGTATTTGTTGTCTGGCAATTCAGCAGGGGTAAAGTACGCCATGTTTTCGATCACCCCCAAAACAGGCACATTGATCGCGTCCATGTTGAACATCGCCACCCCTTTGCGAACATCCGCCAAAGCCACGTGTTGTGGTGTGCTGACGATCACCGCACCGGTGACTGGGATTTGTTGAACGATGGACAAATGAATGTCTCCGGTTCCTGGAGGCAAATCAATCAATAAAAAGTCCAACTCTCCCCAATGTGCATCGTGAATCATTTGTTGCAAAGCTTTTGAAGCCATGGGGCCGCGCCAAACAACCGCTTGATCCATTCCACCAAAAAAGCCAATCGACAGCATTTTGATGCCGTAACTTTCAACGGGCTCCATTTTGGATTTTCCATCGACTTTGACCGAATAAGGTTGCCCGTCTTCTACATCAAACATGGTGGGCATGGAAGGCCCATAAATATCGGCATCCAATAAACCGACTTTGAAGCCCATTTTTTGAAGGCAAATCGCCAAGTTTGCCGTTACTGTTGATTTTCCAACGCCTCCTTTTCCAGAAGCAATGGCGATGATATTTTTGATCCCAGGGATTTCTTTTCCTTTGATTTGGTTGGGTACTTCTTTTTCAGGTGCATCCACCAAAATGTTGAGTTTTAATTTCGCTTCGGGGATTTGTTCAGCAAAAGCCGCTTTTAGAGCTTGTTCCAATCTTTTTCTCTCGTGCATGGTTGGAGAATGGGAAACAATGTCCAAAATAATTTCATTGCCCATCACTTGGATGTTTTTCATCCATTTCTCTAAACCTAAGTCTTCCAATAGGTTGATTGCTTGATTTTTTAAATGACTCATTCCGATAAAATTAAAGGTCAAATTTACGCATTTCAACCCGGTCTTAAAAAACATTGACTATGATTTTACTTATGCTTGGTTTTTCCATGGACAATCTTTGTAAATTTGAAGAAACAATGCAAACACCATGGAAAAATATTTTGAAGATTTAACGGTCATTCGCCAACATTTGATCGATTATTTGGAGACCTTTGAATTGAACCAATTGATTTTTATTCCGATGGGCTACCGCAACCATATTTTTTGGAATTGTGCCCATGTGTTGGTGACCCAGCAATTGATGACGTATTATTTGGCCAATGTGCCGATGTTGATTGACCACGACTGGGTGGCGCGTTTCAAGAAAGGAACTTTTGGAGAACAAAATGTGACGGAAGACGAAGTCAAACAATTGATCGAATGGCTGGGCTCGACCGCTGTGCAATTGCGCAAAGATTATTTTGCCGAACGTTTGTCCAATTTCAATGCCTATGAAACGAGTTTTGGCATTCCATTAAATGGCATTCAAGATGCGATTCGTTTCAACAATTTACACGAATCCTTGCATTTGGGTTACATCATGGCGATGCTCAAAAATATGCCGTGAATTGAATCACAATTGCTTGTATTCAAACAACGGATAGCCGCGGTAATTCTGCTCGTCCAACATGCTGATGAAGCGCAATTTGAAAAAGTTATTTTCTGCATCTTTTATTACAAAAAAGCGATCGGTCTGCACCACTGGCATGGAAGTCGTCCCGCTCACTGTCGTGCGCCATTCATCCCCCAAAGCACGGTGGTCTTGCGTTTTAAACAACGCCATATTGACATCCGATGCTGCAAATTGATTGTAGCGGTTTTCTATGTTGTTGGGTTCATCAATGACTTCATAAACGCCGACTTTGGAAAGTGTATTGGTCAAAATGAAATCCGAAAAAGTATAGGTGCCTAAAATCGGAACCACATTGTTGAACACTGTAAAACACAAATCCCATTCATTTTTTGTGGGTTGGATTTCGTGTGTAGCCAAATCCTTGAAACTGAAAAAGCTGAAGTGATAGTTGTTGTCTTTTTGAACGATAATTTCTTGGTGGGTGCTTTCATTCAAATCAGCAAATAGAATTTTGTACGAATTTTCATCATTGCGCAAAATCCTGATTTTTTTAAAGCCTCTTTTTGCACCTGTTGCCATGGTGCCATACGGTGGAATTTCTCCAGTAAAAGGCTCGTACCCCAATTTCAACAAATACACTGGATTGTCCGCGTCATTTTCTTTGATTTCTCTGATGACGGTCCCATCTTGCAAATAATTTCCTGCCACATGGTCGATATAAGCAGGATTTAAACCCGCTGTTGGCTCCATTTCTGTGAGGATATTTTGGTATTCAAATGGATTCACCGCGTCAATGTCTGTTGTTGGAATCGCTACGGCGGCCATCATGGTTGAATAATTCAAAATCACCCGAAATTGATCACCCGAATAAAAGCCCAAATCCCAACGGCTTCTTTCTGTTTGTATTTGTTGGTCGTCCGAAAGGTCTACCCAAACTTGAAAAGCTTGTGCGGGACCGCCGATGTTGGGCGACATCAATTTTCCTTGAACAGGCGGAATGTCAATGATGCTGTCATCTTCTTTCAGACAACTGAAAGCGCTGAGTAAAACAGCAGTCAACAACAAGGTGGTTATTTTTTTCATTTTTTAATGGTCTAAAATGCTAAATTGTAATTTAATTTCAAGAAGTAAGAACGTCCATAAAATAAAGGCATCGTTCCTGAACCTTCTCCACCATGACCTTGTCCAGTCAGTGAATTGTCTTTGATGGAATTGACATCCAAAATGTTCCTTGCCCCCAAAGTCACTTCAAAACGGTCTTTGTAAAATCCTTTTCGAATCGAGGCGTCCAACATGTGAAAACCTTCTCTTTCGATCAAACGGTAAATTTGTTGGGTCGTGGAGATGTTGTTGGCATCGGTCACATATTCAGAGGTTTTTCCAGTGAATTTATAATAAGCCGAAGCGGTCAAACCCCATTTTGGAATACCATAGTTGGCCGAAACATTTCCTTGAAAAGTATAGCGATACGCATTGTTGATGCCTGTATCTAAGTTGAGATCTGAACTCAACAAGGATTTGGAAACCCCCAAAATCGAAGCGCCAAAATTGAAGTTTAAATTTTTCCACCAAACTTTGTGTTCTGTCATGAAGCCCCAAGAACGGAATTTATCGATGTTCATGAATTTAAAATTGGCATTCACCGCATCCAAACGGACGAGTTCGATGCGGTCTTTTACATTCATGTAAATTGTACTGATGTTGTTTTCCATGCGGAAATCGCCGATGCTGTATTTTTTATTCCACTGAATAGAAGAAGAAAATCCATTTTCTGGTGATAAGTTTTCATCGCCCAATACGCTGTGGTTGCTGTCTACCAAACTCGTGTACATTTCTGTAAAAGCAGGATAGCGATTGGCCGAGCCGATCACTGCACGAATGTTGGAAGTAGAAGTCAGATCGTATTTTGAATTCAATGAAAAACTGTATTGGTTGTTGAATTTATTGCTGAATGTCGCTCTAAATCCTGGGCGAATTGACAAGCCTGAAGGCGTGTAAATTTCTGCCGAAGCAAAAGCCGCATAAGTGTTGATTTTGTTGTTCAAATCTCCTTCCAAGACGATATCTTCCGAAAAAGTATGCGCATAACCTTCATTCAAATCAAATTCATAACCGACTTGGAAATCCAGTGTTTTGCTGTTGAGAAATTTACTGAAAGTTCCTCTTGAATAAGTGGATTTGGTCGACAGGTATTTGTTTTTGTTTTCCTTTGAAATGTTGTTGCGTACAGGAATGTTGTACAAATAATCTTGTGAATTTCGTTCTTGGGTTTGGTAAGAAAAATCACCATTGTAGATGATTCGGTCAAATAATTTGGCATGCAAATTCAAATGATGCGACCAGCGCGAAGTGAAATAATCACGGTCAGAAGCTGTGAAGGTTCGATTGCCATTGGGTTCGATCAGTTGATTGACGTTTTCATTGTAGTAATTGATGGTTTCATTCAAATAAGTCAAGCGATAAAAAGCTTTGAAGTTTTTGGTACGATAATTCAACGAAGCATGTGAATTCCACTGCTCTTTAGGCAACCATTCGTAGCCTCTTTTTCCATCTTGCTCAATGTGTTTTCTTCCTTTTTTCTCTCCCCAAAATCCATTGAAATCATTGCGGTTGACGCCCATGCTAAAAAACCATTGGTCCGAAAACCTTTTGCCAATGTCCAAAGCTTGGATGTGTCGTCCTTTTCCTTTAGAATTTCCACCATTTTCATACCAATCGTATTCGTTGCCCACGGTTTCTTCTTGCACCATCATGTTGATGCGCCACTCAGTTTTGATGTTTTTCTTGGTGATGATATTGATGATGCCCGCCAAGGCATTGCTTCCGTAGTCCACGCCCATGGCGCCTTTGACGATTTCTATTTTTTCTATATCGTCCAAATTGATCTTGGTCAAATCGATGTTGTTCCCAAATCCAGAATCAGACACCAAAGGAATGTTGTCCACCAAAACTTTGACATAACTGCCACCCAATCCCATCATTTCGATTTGTGCATCGCCTGTTCCTTGACTGGGTTTGATCAAAATGTTCAAGTTTTGGTTCAGCACATCGGCTATCGTATTGGCTGCTTGGTTTTTGATGTCCTCAGAGGTGATGACTTCCACTTGGTACAAAGACTTGTCCACAGATTGCGCAGAGTATTGACCAGTAATGACCGCGCGATCTAAGTTGACGGTTTCGAGGTCTTCCCATTCCTCTTCATCATTTTGCGCAAGGGCTAAAGTTGGCAAAAAGAGCAAGACAAATATTCCCCATTTTAGATTTCCCATTGAAATGGTTTTGTGATAAATAATTGGGCAAAGTTACTTATTAATTTAGAACAATTCCACATAAATCAAGGTGTTAATCAATGACTTTCATCAATGACTTTCATCAAGTTATTGGCGCTATACAACCGATTTCAAGACGAAAGTTCTATTGTGATTGCAGTTAAGAAGTTCAATGAAATCATTGTTGTTTGAAATGAACGGGCAACATCCAATCTGAATTTTCTACTGGCCGAATTTTTACTTTGTGGTGCACTTCCAAAAAGGGGGTGATTTTTTTGGAATAAATGGTATCCAACTTCTCTTCCATGGTATTTTCACAAGTAGTTTGAAGGACTTGTATGGTTTCTGAAGGATTTTTTTGGTGGACAAAGAGTTTTTTTGTGGATTGTACTTTTTGGTTCCAAAAGCCACATTGGTATTGAAAATAACCATGATAAGTCAACAAAGGCAGGCTGGCCAACAGCAAACCTCCCAAGAACAAAGAAAGATTCACCCATTTTTTTCGGTTATTTTTGATGGCCAAAATAAATAATCCATAAATCGAAACCGATGCAGCAAAGACCAAAATTTGTGGAAAAATTTCCGCAACATTTCTGGAAGTAAAATACAAACTCAACTGCTCTCCCCAAATAAAATACACCAAAAACCAAAGAATGGTTGCACTGAACAATACTTTTAAGGTGTTTTGCAAAATGGACAAAGTTTTTTTCAATTGGATGTTTTTTTGGCGGTTCAAAGGCAAAGATAACTTCAAAAACTTAGTTGTCGTTCATCAATTTTTGAAGAATGTCGATGGCGGATTCGGCCAAATTGGTTCCAGGTCCATAAATCGCATGCGCACCGTGTTCGTACAAAAAGGCATAATCTTGTCTTGGGATCACGCCGCCCACCACGATGAAAATATCCTCCCGGCCATATTTTTTCAATTCGGCGACGACTTCTGGTACCAAAGTTTTGTGTCCAGCCGCCAAAGAAGAAATTCCCAAAATGTGAACATCGTTTTCTACGGCTTGTTTGGCCACTTCTGCTGGCGTCTGAAAAAGTGGAGCAATGTCCACATCAAAGCCCATGTCAGCAAAAGAAGTCGCAACGACTTTTGCGCCACGGTCATGCCCATCTTGGCCCATTTTGGCCACAATGATGCGGGGTCTTCGTCCAAAATTAGCAGCAAATTCATCTGCTAAATTTCGGGCGTTTTCAAACGATTGATTTTTTTGAGCTTCCATAGCATATACGCCACTGATTGATTTTGTTTGTGCTTTGTGTCGTCCAAAAACACTTTCCAAAGCATCGGATATTTCTCCTAAACTCGCTCTTCTCCGCGCAGCTTCGATGGACAATTCCAATAAGTTTCCTTTGCCTGATTGTGCAGCTTGAACGAGTTGATCGAGAATTTCTTGGACTTTTTCAGCGTTTCTATTTTGTCTGATTTGGTTCAGTTTTTCAATTTGTCCCAAACGAACCGCCGTATTGTCAATTTCCAAAATTTCTAACTCATCTTGTTCTAACTGAGATTTGTAGGCATTCACCCCAACGATGGTATCTTCGCCGATGTCAATTTTGGCTTGTTTTTTGGCCGCCGCTTCTTCAATGCGCATTTTAGGAATTCCTGCTTCAATGGCTTGTGTCATACCGCCCAATTGTTTGACTTCTTCGATGTATTTCCAAGCTTCTTCGATCATTTGTTGGGTCAAAGCTTCGATGAGATAACTTCCCGCCATGGGATCAGCCGTACGGCAAATTTGGGATTCTTCTTGGATGATCAATTGGGTATTTCGGGCAATTCTTGCCGAGAAATCCGTTGGCAAAGCAATGGCTTCGTCCAAAGCGTTGGTGTGCAAAGATTGCGTTCCACCCAAAGCTGCTGCCATGGCTTCAATGGCTGTTCTCGTCACATTGTTGTATGGATCTTGCTCGGTCAAACTCCAACCTGAAGTTTGGCAATGCGTCCGCAGCATTTGTGATTTTTTATTTTTTGGATTGAATTCACTCATCATTTGTGCCCAAACGACTCTTGCCGCACGCATTTTGGCGATTTCTTGGAAATAGTTCATGCCAATGGCCCAGAAAAAGGACAGTCTCGGCGCAAAGTCATCAATGTCCAATCCCGCCACCAAACCCGTTTTCACGTATTCATAGCCATCGGCCAAGGTGTAGGCCATTTCCAAAACAGGCGTCGCGCCGGCTTCTTGCATGTGGTAGCCTGAAATGCTGATGGAATTGAATCTTGGAATATGTTGTGACGTATATTCAAAGATATCGGCGATGATTTTCATCGAAGGCGTGGGTGGATAAATGTAGGTATTTCTCACCATGAATTCTTTCAAAATGTCATTTTGAATCGTTCCGCTCAATTGATTTTGTTGTACGCCTTGCTCTTCTGCAGCTACAATGTAAAAAGCCAAAATTGGCAAAACCGCACCGTTCATGGTCATCGACACTGAGATTTCATCCAATGGAATTGCATCAAATAGAACCTTCATGTCTTCCACGGTATCAATCGCTACACCTGCTTTTCCGACATCGCCCAAGACGCGTTCATGGTCCGAATCATAGCCTCGGTGCGTTGCCAAATCAAAAGCAACCGACAAACCTTTTTGGCCTGCGGCTAAATTTCTTTTGTAAAACGCATTGGATTCTTCCGCTGTAGAAAAACCTGCATATTGCCGAATCGTCCATGGTCTTCTAACATACATCGTTGTATAAGGTCCACGCATAAAGGGTGCAACGCCTGGCAGATTGTTCAAATAAGCAAAATCTGCGGTGTCTTCTTCTGTATAAATATCCTTGACTTGTAAATTGTCCAATTCAAAAGTCGTTGCTTTTCCAGCTGGTTTTTGCGTTGGAACGATGTATTGTAAATCCGAAAAATCTTTGCGTGTTGCCATGTGAAACGATCTATTTGAAAGGGCTAAATTAAGCATTTCGTCTTGTGTTGAAAAGTTTGCAGGAGGTAATCTTTGATTTATTTGAAGGGTTGTCTGCTTCAAATCTTTTAAACTCAGTCAGAATGTTTATTTTTGCAGGATGATGTCAGAGAAAAAACAATTCAAATCGGGCTTTGTCAATATCATTGGAAACCCCAACGTAGGAAAATCGACTTTGTTGAATTTATTGATGAACGAGCGTTTGGTGATTGCGACCCACAAAGCACAAACGACTCGTCACCGTATCAAAGGAATTTTGACGACGGACGAATACCAAATTGTTTTTTCGGACACACCAGGAATTCTTGAGCCGATTTATGAATTGCAATCCAAAATGATGAATTATGTCAATGAAGCTTTGGTGGATGCAGATGTCATTTTGTATGTGGTGGAAGTGGGCGAAAGACGGCCTAAAAATCAGGAATTCTTTGACAAATTGCAGAAAATGGATTTGCCTGTCTTGATTTTGATCAATAAAATCGACAAAGCAGACCAAACCCAATTGGAGGAATCAGTGGCACATTGGCATGAATTGTTGCCCAAAGCGGAAATTTTACCGATTTCAGCCTTGGAAAATGTGAACATTGAATTGTTGAAAAGCAAAATCATTGAATTTCTTCCAGAAGGACCTCAATATTTCCCAGAAGATCAATTGACCGACAAATCAGAGCGTTTCATCGTGAATGAAGTCATCCGCGAAAAAATCTTGATGAATTACCAAAAAGAAATTCCTTATTCGGTCGAAGTCGTGACCCAAGTTTTCAAAGAAGGTTTGGAATTGATCCAAATCGAAACCGATATTTACGTCGAGCGCGATTCTCAAAAAGGCATTTTGATTGGACACAAAGGCGAATCTTTGTCCAAAGTAGGCAAAGAAGCCCGCGAGGATTTGGAAGTGTTTTTTGATAAAAAAGTTTTTCTCAAACTGTACGTTCGGGTCAAAAAAGATTGGCGAAAAAAAGACAGCGACTTGAGAAGGTTTGGGTATTAAATCACTCCATTTTTTAAAATACTTTTTTCAATCAATAGATTGGAGGTCACTATTTTGGAATTGTCGATCAAAACAGCAAATTGACAAAGTTCATTGTTCCCAAATATAGTTTCCATCGAATTAAATTCTTCTGCACTTGGATTAATGTAGCCCAATGTGATTTGATTGAATTTCCATTGTTTCAAATTGTCCTTGAAATAAAGATAATCGTTGTAAAAGAGTAGGGCATTGTTTTCAATCACAAACACTTCTTTTCCATAATGATTCCATAAAAATAGTCTCAGAAAAAAGGCAAAACAAGCTATAAAGATTAGAACAGAAACAAAATAACCGATTCTGATTTCCTGATGCTCATTGAAGGCATAAATGAGAACAAGAAAAGGCATTAACATAGAAATTAAAATAAGAGAAATTAACGTCATTTTTGCTATGCCATTGATTTTATTGACTTCAATTTCTATGTGGGTTGTTTCATTTTGTTGAGTAATTCTAAAGTTTTTATTTTCTGATTTCATTCTGAATTATTCTTTTTTTCGATTTGAAATTTAGTTAAAATATCAAGATTTACTTTATATCCTCATCGATGTTTACTTTTTGTCCAATTAGATACTAAACGATAGGGAAATTTTTTAAATCAAAAACAAATATGAAAAAAATATGTTTTGCAACTGCATTTGCGTTGTTCATGATCGCACAAGCACAAACAACCATCGCGATGGTGAAAGACATTAATCCAACAGGAAATAGTGAGCCTGGAGATTTCATAGAATTCAAAGGAAAAATGTATTTTCGGGCAAATGATGGTGTGAATGATGACGAGTTGTGGGTGACGGATGGTACAGAATCCGGTACCAAAATGCTCAAAAATATCAATGCGCAGTGGGGGAGCTGGCCTTATAAATTTACTGTGATGGATGATTATTTGTTTTTTATCGCAGATGACAGTGTGAATGGTGAAGAACTTTGGGTAACGGACGGTACAGAAGCAGGAACCCGAATGGTGAAAGACATCAATCCTACGGGAGACAGTAACCCAGGGCGTTATTCAGGATTTATTACCTACAACCATCAACTTTATTTTGCAGCGTATGATGGTGACAATGGCGTTGAATTGTGGGTGAGTGATGGTACAGAGGCAGGAACGAAAATGGTCAAAGACATCCATCCTACAGGTGATTCAGAATCAGAGGACTTTGCAGTGCTCAATGGAAAGCTCTATTTTCGAGCCGATGATGGGGTGCATGGTGCTGAATTGTGGGTGACGGATGGTACCGAAGCGGGAACCAAGATGGTCAAGGACATTCGTCCTGGAGCTGACAGTAGTGAGCCTTATTATTTAACTGTGTTCAACGAAAAATTGTATTTTGAGGCGCGAGATGCTTCGGGAGATCGCGAACTTTGGACTAGTGATGGCACGGCTACAGGGACACAGTTGTTTAAAAACATCAATCTTACAGGAAACAGTAATCCATGGGACTTTACTGTATTCAATGGGAAAATGTATTTTCAAGCCAACAATGGTGCGGGTGGCCAACAAATTTGGGTAACAGATGGGACGGCTGCTGGAACGCAATTGGTGATCATGATCATGAGTCCTTTGGGATCTACAGATATTTATTCAGGCTTCACAGCCTACAATGGAAAGCTGTATTTCTCAGCAGATAATGGCAATGGTGGTGAGCTTTGGAGTACGGACGGGACTTTTGCGGGAACACAAGAAATCAAAGACATCAATCCAGATGGAGGGAGTGTACCAGAAAACTTTGTGGTTTATGGTAATAAGCTTTATTTCAAAGCGGTAAGTAATGGACAGTCTGGAGGTTCTCCCAATTGGGAATTGTATGAAACCGACGGCACTGCAGCGGGGACTAAAATGATTGAACCCAATGATGCGGTGAATGGCAATCCTTTGTATTATAGTGAATTGTATGTTTATGATGGTGCTTTGTATTTTGGAGCAAATTATACCGCCATCGGAAGTGAATTGTACAAAGTTATCGATCCCAATCTTTCGCTTGCCGATTTTGCTATCCAAGACAATTTCCACGTTTATCCGAATCCTACAAAAGATATCCTTAACATTTCTACTTCAGAAAAAACAACTTTTTCATTGTATGATTTGACTGGAAAGCAATTGAAGACATTTAAAGTGGATCGACAAGCGCAAATTTCTATCGCAGATTTAACTACTGGAATTTATATTTTGAAAGACAATCAATCAGAAAAAGCGAAGAAAGTCATCAAACAGTAATTTTTCATTTTGTTGCTAAAGCCCACTGCTAGTCATTTTGTAGTGGGCTTTTTTTTTGGTTTGAAAAAAATGCGTGGCAAGTGTTTACTTTTTTTGAATACCAACACTAAATGGTATCAAACAATAATTTTAATGAATAAAATGAAAAAAACACTGATGACAGCTTTGGTCATTTGCATGGGATGCATCATGACACAAGCACAGAAGAACAATGTAGGAGCAGGAATTGCGTATGGATCCGAAGTGGAGAACATGGGCTTGGGCGTTAACGCTGAATTTTCAATCTTGCCCAATTTGACCATTTCACCCAGCTTTATTTATTTCTTCCCAGAAAAAAATCCTTATGTGACGTTGAATTTGTGGGAAATCAATGGGAATGTGAACTACTACTTTCTCAACAATGACAAGATGGGCGTTTATGGATTGGGTGGATTGAACTACACGCATGCTTCCGCCAAGTCTGACTTTTTAGGTTATTCCAACACTGCCAAATCAGGTGAAGTAGGATTGAACTTGGGTGGTGGATTCAAATACCATTTGAATGAAAGTTGGTCACCTGCTGCTGAACTCAAGTATGTCATCGGAGATTATGACCAATTGGTCATGATGGTCGGCATGAAATATAATTTTTAAACAATAGAAAACCATAAATCAAATCAATATGAAAAATTACTTATTTAATACACAAAGCATGATGAGATCATTCTTTGTTTTTTCCCTTCTTTTTACATTTGCAGCTTGTAGCTCAGATGATGACGCAGGCGATGAAGGAGAAGTGCCTCCAGTAGCGCAAACCGATCCACCGATTATTTTGGATTGTGATTATTTTAGCGAAGACCGTGTCTTGACAGACAATCCTTATGCGGCAGTTGATTATGTCATAACTTGTGTGATGCGAGTTAGCGCTGACATCAAAATAGAACCCGGTGTAGTGATCGAATTCAAACAAGATGCTGGAATTGAAATCGATGGATTCAATGTGACTAAATCTTCTTTGTCTGCAATTGGAAACAGTGAGAAACCCATTGTTTTCCGAGGAGAAACCAAAGAAAAAGGTTATTGGAGAGGAATTTTCTTTGACAGCAACAGTCCTTTGAACAAGCTGAGCTATGTTCGTGTGGAAGACGCAGGAGGAAAACAATTCAACAGCAATGGTGATTTGGGTGGTGTGATTGCTTACGCGAATAGTTCTTTGGTTTTGGAAAATTCCTTCATCACCAATAGTAAGACCAATGGTTTTCAAGCGGATTATGGTGGAATTACTTTGACCATGAACAACAATACATTTACTAACAACAATGTACCCGTTCAAATTACGCCTCAATTGATCCATGCAGTGAATGGGACAAATAATTATCAAGGAAACACCAAAGATTTCGTAGTAATCAAACCTTATACTGCAACTATCAATACGCCTTCCACATGGCACAAAATCAATGTACCTTATGAAGTATTGTCAACGAGTGTAAAACAGATTGGAGTAAAAAGCTTGTTGACCATTGAGCCAGGCGTGGTGATTGAATTTGGTGCGGAAACTTTTATAAAGGTTGAAGAAAATGGTGGAGGATTGAAAGCAGTTGGTACAGCCAGCGATCCGATCATTTTTACTGGGACATCTAAAGTCGCTAAAGCTTGGAAAGGAATTTACATCGATAGCAAACACCCTGAAAATGAAATTGCTTTTGCAGAATTTCATCATTCAGGACTTGATGCACCCACTGGAAATGTTTGGTTGTGGTATGAAAGATTATTGAACATCCATGATGTCAAATTCAAAAACATCAATGGTTGTGGCATCAATTACAGATTGCTTGGTACGCCAGGTGATGCGAATTTGATTATCGGTCCTAACATTACTGTGGAAAACGAAGGTTGTGTTTCAGCAGTCTATTAAACTCTCTTATTATTTTTATATAATTACCTCAAACAAGCGCATTGTTGATGCAGTGCGCTTGTTTTTTGCTCACTCTAAAACTTTGGCTGATGAAGAAAAATACCTTGTGTTTTTTGTTGGTTGTATTGTTTTTTTCTTGTAAAAACACCTCTCAAACAAATATGTATGGTGTTGAGCAGGTGGTTTTGGATTCTGGAAATCATTCAAAAGGCTGTTTGACTCAATTGAATTTGACTTATGAGGAATTGTTGACAGTGGACCAAGTTGCTCAGATCTTTTTACTTGACAAGGCGGAAGTTAAGACCAGTCTCAATGACCGAAACGACGAGTATGGCAATGTCTATTACTCTTGGAAAAGCGATCGACCTGATCTATCAATGACCGATAATGAACATACCCAATCTCCTGATGACAACTTTGTCGGCGTTTCAGGATTGTATGCTTACAATGAAAACAGAAGCAAGCAAGACATCATTTCTTCTTTTGAAATGGGATACCATCAACTTTCAGATGCTGAGTTCTTAGCGATTGACGACAACGAGTTGGAAGACAGGCGTCAGCCAGAAAAGAAAGTGGCAAATCAAATGCTTGAAGCAAGAAAAAGAAATGTTTTTGAGAGGGTCAAAGATTTGGGGCAAAGTGCTTTTTGGAAATTCCATCCTCAAAATGGTGGTGAATTGGTGGTGCTTTTTGGCAATGAGAAGTTTTCAATTTATACCAAAGTAAGCCATGAAGCGGAAGAGAATTTGGTTTGGGCAAAAAAGTTGGTACAGATCATTCTTGACCAATGCCATTGATTTCTATTATGCAATCGCTATTCATAAAAAAAATAAAATCAATTTTCAAGAAAAAATGCCTGTCATTAACTACAGTTGTTGAAAACCATGAAAATGATCAAAAAGTAATAGATTTTAACTGGGGGTCGGTTGCGAGATTTCATACTCGAGAGGGACAGCCGCCCCTTTTTTTCAATTGAGAAAGGCGCTTTATTAGAATACAAAGCGCCTTTTTTAATTAGTAGTGAATTAGGTCAAAGAGATTTCTCTAATTCTAAATTATTTTTCCTTTTGATAAAGTACATCCATAATTAAAGTAGAATGTGAAGCTTCTCCTTTTTCGGTTTTTGCAGGGACAACCGGTCCAATCCTTTGCGCAATTTTGTCAAGTGCTTTTTTAAGATAGATTGAATAATCACTGCTAGATGAATTCAAAATACTATATTTCTCAAATGACCCGCTTTTTAAGATGTTCAATTTGACTTTAGCTGAAGCAGAAGCAATTGACAAAGCCTCCAATTCAGTTTGATAATTTTTCATTTCTAAGCTGATTTCTTGATTCAATTTTTCAAAAAAACAGTCTTTTCTATCTTTTTCTATGGTATTTTCACAGCCAGGAAAAACCGGTGAAGTTCTTTTTACAACCGATAAAGACTGCGCAAACGAAATACTAGAAATGATTAAACTGATTGTAATTAAAATTTGTTTCATTGTATAATTAATTTAAATCTTTATTGAAAAAAGCGCCTTTGTTTTCTTTTTGCTCAATGCTTTGCGAAATGATCAACCAAGCCACGCTGACCAAGTTTCTCAGTTCAGACAATTGAGGAGAAAGCAAATTCATCTTGTAAATTTCTTTGACCGAACGGTAAATTTCTTCTTGTTTTTCTTTGGCCAAATTCAACCGCTCATCGGTTCGCACGATGCTGACCAGATCACTCATCATGATTTGCAATTGCTTTTTGAGATAATTTAACAATACCATTTCTTGGGTCAACTGCAATCCATCGTCTTTCCAATCCGGAATTTGCTCGATTTTTTGAATTAAAAATTGATTTTCATTTAGTAATTCAATCGTTTTCATGGCGGCACGATGGCCAAAAACCATGGCTTCTAAAAGTGAATTTGACGCCAAGCGATTCGCACCATGTAAACCAGTGTTGGTACATTCTCCGACGGCAAACATGTTTTTGATCGAAGATTGTCCATGCAAATCCACATCGATTCCACCACACAAATAATGCGAAGCCGGTACGACTGGGATCAAATCTTTGAACATGTCCAAACCTTCTTCTTGGCAGCGTTCATAAATGTTGGGAAAATGTTCCAAAAACTTTTCTTTGTCCAAATCCCGACAATCCAAACACACATAATCATCGCCCGATAATTTCATTTCATTGTCAATCGCACGCGCCACGATGTCACGAGAAGCTAATTCTTCCCTTTCGTCGTATTTGTGCATGAATTTTTTACCGTCTTTGGTCAATAATTTTGCGCCAAAACCACGTACCGCTTCTGAAATCAAAAACAATTGTCCCGTACGGTTGCTGTACAAAGCCGTTGGGTGAAATTGAATGAATTGCATATTGGAAATTTTGGCTTTTGCGCGGTGCGCCAAACCAATGCCATCGCCTGTTGCAATGACAGGGTTGGTCGTGTTTTTGTACACATGTCCACAACCGCCGGTCGCCATCAAAGTGATTTTTGACGTAAATTTCTTGACCTTTCCACTGCCCACATCCAACACATAGGCGCCAAAACAATTCAAGTTTTCCGAATCAAATGTTTCATTTTCCAAATGGTGCTCGGTGATCAAATCAATCACATAATGGTGAGGCAACAATTGAATGTTGGGTGATTTTTCAATCACGGCCAACAAAGCCCTTTCTATTTCATAGCCAGTAATGTCTTTGTGATGCACGACGCGATTTTCAGTATGTCCACCTTCTCTGCCCAAATCAAAAGTGCCCAAATCATCTTTGTCAAATTTGGCGCCCCAAGAAACAATTTCCTTGAAACGTTGCGGACCTTCCTTGACCACGACTTCCACAGCTTCTAATTTACATAAGCCATCGCCCGCTCTCAACGTATCTTGAATGTGCTTTTCAAAACTATCGTTTTCAAAATCAGTCACTACCGCCACGCCACCTTGTGCGTATTTGGTATTGGACTCTTCGCCATCGGATTTGGTCACAATGGTGATTTGGGTTTGGGGTAATTTTTGTGCAATTTTAATTGCGTAAGAAAGGCCTGAAATGCCAGAACCGATCACTAAAACATCTGTGGTCAACATCTTCATGAAATATGGTGCAATATAAGCCAATTTGAGAGTTGAAAGAACCTCCTTGGTTTGAAATAATGTAGATTTATTTCATCGAAACTTTCTCAAAGTATTTCACCTTGAGAAAGTTTTTTGATCAATTGAAAAATCTATTTTCTTACGCTTCTTTGACGATTTCTATGATTTTTTGTTCGATTTCTTCCGCCAATTCAGGGTTGTCTTTTAGCAATTCTTTCACGGCATCTCTTCCTTGGCCCAATTTGCTTTCGCCATAGCTGTACCAAGAACCGCTTTTTTGTACTACGCCTTTTTCTACACCGATGTCCAAAATTTCACCGACTTTGGAAATTCCTTCTCCAAACATGATGTCAAATTGCGTCTGACGGAAAGGAGGTGCGACTTTGTTTTTTACCACTTTCACACGAACGTTGTTTCCTGCCACTTCATCACCTGCTTTGATTTGAGAAACGCGACGGATGTCCAAACGAATCGATGAATAAAATTTCAAGGCGTTTCCACCTGTAGTTGTTTCTGGATTTCCAAACATTACCCCAATTTTCTCACGCAATTGGTTGATGAAAATCGCCGTACATTTTGTTTTGCTGATGGTGGCGGTTAATTTTCTCAAAGCTTGTGACATCAATCGTGCTTGCAATCCCATTTTGGAATCACCCATTTCTCCTTCAATTTCCGCTTTAGGGGTCAAAGCCGCTACTGAGTCAATGACGATGATGTCAATCGCGCCTGAACGGATCAAGTTATCGGTAATTTCCAAAGCTTGCTCGCCGTTGTCTGGTTGAGAAATGATCAAGTTTTCTACATCAATCCCCAATCTTTCTGCATAAGAACGGTCAAAAGCATGTTCTGCATCGATGAAAGCGGCTGTTCCACCTGCTTTTTGTGCTTCAGCAATCGCGTGCAAGGTCAAAGTCGTCTTACCAGAAGCTTCTGGTCCATAGATTTCGATCACACGACCGCGTGGATAACCGCCAATGCCCAAAGCCAAGTCCAATCCCAATGATCCAGTTGGAATCACACTGATGTTTTCGTCAATGGCACTATCGCCCAATCGCATCACGGTTCCTTTTCCGTAGGCTTTGTCCATTTTTTCCAAAACCAACTGCAAGGCTTTCTTTTTATTATCTGAATCACTCATAATCTGTGTTTTATTGTTCTGTTTTCTATTATTTCACAAAAATAAGGCAAGCGCCCGTCATTTCATGTCGTTGTTGAATTATTTATTCACAAATCCAAAATTTGTTGGGCGTGTTCTTTGGTTTTTACTTTTTCGATGACTTGTTCGATCACGCCATTTTCATCAATTAAAAAAGTGGTGCGGTGGATCCCATCAAAGGTTCTTCCCATGAATTTTTTGGGTCCCCAAACGCCAAAGGCTTGGATGATTTCTTTTTCTTCATCCGCAATCAAAGGATAAGTCAATTGGTATTTTGTCGCGAAATTCAATTGTCTTTTGACGGAATCCGCGCTGACGCCGATGATTTCATAACCTCTTTTTTTCAAGGCTTCTTCGTTGTCTCTCAAATTACAAGCTTCATTGATGCAACCTGGGGTGCTGGCTTTTGGATAAAAAAATAACACATACTTTTTTCCTTTGTAATCTGTTGATTGAATGGTGTTTCCATTCTGGTCAATTCCTTTGAATTCAGGGGCTTTGTCTCCTTTTTGTAACATTTTTTGGTTTTAAAATCAAGCGATAAATATAGTGTTTTTTTAGGAGTTGGCACCAAGCAGATTTGATCAGTGCATTCAAAATGAACTAAAAAAAAGGTTGAATTGTTGTAAATTTACCCAATTGATCAATGCTTTTTTAGAAAACTAACAATGGAATACTTTAATTTTTGTCCCAACTGCCAATCGGCCAACATCGTTTTTGAAAACAACAGAAAATTCAATTGCCAAGATTGTGGTATGCTTTATTTTCACAATGTCGCAGCAGCTGTAGCGGTGATCATCGAACAAGATGACAAAATTTTGTTTACTGTTCGCAACCGTGCGCCTAAAAAAGGTTATTTGGATTTGCCAGGTGGATTTACCGATCCCGATGAAACGGTGGAGCAAACCTGTCAAAGAGAATTGAAAGAAGAGTTGAATTTGGATTTTGCTGTGGAGGATTTTCGTTATTTCAAATCCCAACCCAATGATTACGATTACCGTGGCATTCCGTACAAAACCGCCGATTTGATTTTCATTGCCCAATTCCCAAAAGCAGCCAACATTGTTTTAGAAAAAGAGGAGATCGAAGCTTACCGTTGGGTGCCAAAAACGGATATCAATGTGGAAGACATTGGTTTTGTATCTTTGCAAAATGCGGTTTCAGACTATTTAAACCAAGAAAAACTTTAAAATTAAACCCATGAAAAAAATCATCGCACTGAGTTTATTGGCTTTTACGTTATCTTGTAGTACACAAACGGTTTCAATGGACTATGACCGAAACCAAGATTTTTCTTCCATTCAAAACTATGCTTTGTTTTTTGAAGGGGAAGATTGGAATGACTTGAATAAAAATAGATTTGAGACTGCTTTGGTCGAAGTTTTACAAAGCAAACAAATGATTTATCAAGACCAATCCACTACTAAAATTCAAGTCACTTCAGAAAGTTTTGTGAGCGAACAACAAAGTTCACAAGTGGGCATGGGCGTGGGAACAGGCGGTCGAGGTTTTGGTACGTCGATGGGCGTAAGCATTCCGATCAACAGTGAAAAATTGAACCAGATTTACCGCATTTCAATGCGCAATGCTGCGGACGAATTGATTTGGGAAGGAAAGTTGATCGTACAACAACCGATCCATGCTAGTCCTGAAGTGTCTGCTCAAAACATCCAAAAAGGCATCCAAAAATTGTTCAAGAAATTTCCACCCAAAAACTAACCCTTTCCAACACAAGACCAAAAAAGCATGAATGCAGTGATGAATCCAAGCTCAATGGACTTTTGTCTTTTTGGATCCCTCTTTTTTAAATAATTGGTGGAAATTTGTAACAAATTGGGGCGGACTTTGACTAATGCCATTAGTTACAAGATTATGAATAAAGTATTTTCTCTTATTGGTTTGTTGGTGTTGACCACCACTTTTGGGCAAGAAAAATGGGATTTGCGCACTTGTGTGGACCATGCAGTGGCGCACAATTTGACGGTCAACCAAAGTAAAATTCAACAAGAAATCATCGCCAATGATTTGGAAAATACGCGCAGCCAATGGTTGCCCAATGTCGGTGCTTATTTGGACAATTCATTCACTTATGGCACGCATCATCCAATGATCAACAAAAGTTACCAGCAATACAACAATAGTTTGGGGGTGAATTCATCGATCACCATTTACCAAGGAGGTTTGTTGAATTTGAACAAAGAAAGAGCGGCTTTGAATGTGGAAGCCAGTCAATTTCAAACGGATCAAATCAGTGACAACATCGCTTTGCAAGTGGTCAATTATTATTTGAATGTGATGCTCAATCGTGAGCTTTTGCAAATTGCCCAAGGGAATTTAACGATGAGTACGGAGCAAGTCGATCGTTCCAAAATTTTGTTTGAAGGCGGAAGAATTGCGGAAGCAGAATGGGTTCAAGCAGAAGCCAACCGGGCACAGGACGTGAAAAATGTCGCCGATGCCAAGATCGAAGTCGATCGTGCTTTGTTCAACCTTTCAGTGTTGTTGCAATTGGAAGATTACCGAAATTTTGATGTTGAGCCGATTGCCTTGCCCGATGATTTGACTTTGGGTTTGTATGATTTGGACCAAATTCTGGCGATTGCTTATGCGGAACAACCGGCGGTGAAAAAAGCGGAAATTGATTTGGAAATGGCGGCCAAAGACATTCGAATTGCCCAAACTTCTTTGAAACCGACCATTTCTGGAAGTTATAATTTGGGCACCAGCTATGCCGATTATTTCAACAAAGGTTTGATGACCGATGCTTGGTTGAGCCAATGGCACGAAAATTTGACCCAAGTGGTGGGTGTCAGTGTGAAAATTCCAATTTTTGAGAAATTCACCAATAAGTTGAACATCCAACGGGCAAAAATCAGCGAATCTTTGGCACAAAATGCCATGGCGCAAGAAAAACAAAAAATCAAAGAGAATGTGCAAGAAGCTTATTTCAATGCTTTGTCTTCTTATGAAGCTTTCCAAGCGGCCAAAGAAAGCGTACGTTCCAATGCCTTGTCGGCTGATTTTGCGCAGAAAAGTTTAGACGCAGGGGTGATCAATAGGTATGATTTGAACATCGCTCAAAATAATTTGATGGTGGCAAAGGCCCAAATGGCACAAGCGAAATTCAACTTTATCTTTCGCATGAAAGTTTTGGATTTCTACGCAGGCATACCTTTGACAGAGGGGCTTTAATAATTTTTGAAATTAATTTTCAAGTTTGACTATATTTGCGGACAGTTCCATCAAATCATGACCCTATTACATTTAGAAACTTCGACCAAAAATTGCTCGGTGGCCATTTCACGAAATGGACAATTGCTGAGTTTGTGCGAGGAAAGTGAAAGTACCACAGGGCAAGCGGAGAAAGTGCACCGCTTTGTGCAGTGGGCTTTGGAAGGTGCGGAAATTCAATTGAGCGATCTCGATGGCGTTTGCGTGTCCAAAGGACCGGGGAGTTTTACAGGATTGCGGATTGGCGTTTCTGCTGCAAAGGGACTGTGTTTTGGATTAAACATTCCTTTGTTGGCTTTGAATTCATTGGAAATCTTGGCGCAAACCCCAATTGACCAAGGGTTTGATTTCATTATTCCGATGATTGATGCAAGGCGAATGGAAGCTTATACCGCGATTTTTGATGGAAAAGGACAAGCACTTTCCGCCATTGAAGCCAAAATTTTGGATGAAAGTACTTTCCAAGAATTCCGAGACAAAAAAGTGGTTTTTGTCGGCGATGCGGTGGAGAAAAGCAAAAGCGTTCTCGACTTGCCGCAAGCGGTTTTTTCGGATGCATGGTATCCTTCCGCTCAGCAGATGATCGCTTTGGCTGAAAAGAAATTTGTGCAAAAAGCATGGGAAGATGTCGCCTACTTTGAACCCTTTTATTTGAAAGAATTTAGGCTGGGCGTAAAGAAGCAAACCTGAAATTGTCTAACCCCAACTCCTAAAAAACTGAATTGTACCCATGAAAAAAACAATCGCGTTATTGCTTACTTTTTGGATATTCAGCAGTTCATTGTCTCAGGAAACAGAAGCTTTCAATAAAATTTATACCCAAACTTTTGTTGAAACTTCGCATACTGATTTCGAAAAATCATTGGCCATTGCGGATTCATTGTTTCAAATTTCTGAAACTCCTTTTTTTCAAACCAAAAGTCTGATGTTGAGCGCAAGTTTATTTACGCAAGCAGGAGATTTAAAAGAAGCGATTGAATACGCTGAAAAAGCATTGAAAATTATCGAAAAAACGACTTTTTATGATTGGCAAGCAAGAGTGCATGGTTTTTTGGCGACACAGCACCGAAACATGTTGATTTATAGTCAGTCGGAGTTTCATGTGAACCAAGCGATTGAAGCAGCCAAGAAAATTTCAGACCCACAAGTGGCGGGGATTACTTTGAACTTATTGTTGCAAGAAAAAGCTTTTTTGGCAAAAGACAAAGAAAATTACAACGAGGCTTTGGAACTTTTCACGACCGCTGGGGAATATTTCAAGCAGATGGGAGATTCTTACTTAATTGCTCAAAATGAAATGTTCAAAGGCGCTTGTGCTTTGGGGCTGCAAGAGTTTGATCAAGCACTTATGTATTATCAAACCGCTTTGGAGTTTTTCGGAGATTTGCCAGATAATTATGTAAAAGGCTTGATTTATACAGGATTGGCAGAAGTTCATTTGCAACAGAAAAACTTGAATCGAGCCAAAGAAAACTTAATCAAAGCTGGAGAAATCGCAAAGCATTCTTCTTATTTGGAATTTTTGAACAAATATTATTCGACGGCTTTCAAATACCATGGTTTGGTGGGCGATGTGGAGCAATTGAATTTTTACAGTCATCGACGCGATTCGATTCAGGCCTTATTGACCACTCAAAAAAGCAAGTATTTGGACCAAAGTTATGCGAATCTAAACACCGCCAATACAGAATTTAGTGATCAATTGCAGCAAAGAGGTTGGGTGATTTTGGGCAGTATCGTCTTGTTTTTGGGCGGTTTATTGTATTTTATGCATTACCGAAAAAAACAAAAACGCCAAGTACGAAAGATTCAATCCATCGTGGCGGAACTGGAACAACAAAAGGCGTTGTGGGCAAAACAGGCTGCTGAGCAAGAAGCGGTTTTGGAAGAAGTGTTGGAAGAAAAAGAGGAAGTCGAACAAGAAACAGCGATGATGTCACCTGAGATCGAAGCGCGGATTCTGAGGCAATTGCTGAAGTTTGAGCAATCTACCTTGTTTACCAAAAACAGCATATCGCTTTCCGTTTTGGCGGCTTATTGCAAAACCAATACGAAATATCTTTCGCATTGTATCAACCACCACAAAGGAATGGATTTCTACAACTACATCAATGATTTACGGATCAAATACATCATTGACAAATTGCTGAATGAGCCAGTGTATCGCAAATACAAATTTGCTACTTTGGCAGAAGAAGCCGGTTTTTCTTCGGCCAATAAATTTTCTACCATCTTCAAGAAATCGACCACTTTGTCGCCCTCTGTTTTTATCAAGCAATTGGACAAGTAGGCGTACAGGCGTTTGAGCATTGTACCTGAAAGTCAGAGAATGCGCAATTCAACCGTTTCCAAAGCGGAGGTATTCTCTCAAGAATCAATGGGAGTCTACCATTGTAGTAGGCTTAATGAAGGATTCACATCTATATAACTGAAATTTAACGCACTATCGCTTTTTCTTTTGTGGAAATATTTACCTTTGCAGCCAATTAAATGAAATTTTGGTCATTGTTTAACTAACAAAATTCTTATGAAAAACAAACTTTTACTTTTTCTCAGCCTAATGCTGATCACGCTGCCTAATGCGTGGGGGCAGAGTACTTGGACAAAAATAAATAACCATACAGATGTAACCTCTTCAGGAATTTATATGATTGTTGATGTGACTTCAGAAAGAGCATTGACCAGTGCAAATGGCACAGATTCAGCTCCAAGCGCTGTTCCTGTTAATATTACAGGAGGAAACACAATCATAGGTAATATAGCTGATGAATTACAATGGACTTTTCAATCGTCTGGGGCTAATTATATTATAAGTCCAAAAGGAGAAATTACAAATTTATATGCTGAGAATACTAATAATGGTGTACGAATAGGAACTGACTCAAAAAATAAATGGAGATTAGGTCATACTTCAGGCGCTTATAAAGGTTTTGTAAATACAACAACTAATAAGGATAGGTATTTAGGAGTATATAATAACCAAGATTGGCGTACTTATGAATCAGTACATACTAATATTGAAAATACTCAAATTGAGATTTTTGAATTACAAGAAGTCTCCACCGACCCAAGCCTTTCCGTTTCTCCAACAGAAATCACAGGTTTAGGTTATGAGGTTGGTTCTTCAACTTCTACTGCTCAAACCTTTACCCTAAGCGGAACCAATTTAGATGGTTCAGAAGATGTAGATATATTACCAGGAGACAATTGGGAAGTTTCTATAAACGATACAGATTGGTTTGGATACAATGATGATGGAATAACTTTGTCAAATTACAATGGAAGTTCTACACCCATTTATGTTCGTTTGAAAATTGGTTTAGCTGAAGGAGTGTATAACGATCCAAGTAATGACTTGATATTGATAGAAGGTTATGATACAAGTGCAGAAGTCACCCTCTCAGGAACGGTAACTGGAGAAATCCCTTGTGGTGGTTTGGAAACGTTTGATAATGCGACTGATCTTCCAACAGGCACAACTTATGGTGATGAAAGTTTTGTAGGAAATGATGGAATTACATGCAATGAGTCCACTTAATGCGGGAAATCCATCAAGTAATTATTCAATCAATGGTCAAGGAATTCTTTTAAGAAGATCTAATGAACCAAGTAGTATTAGTGCAACCATTCAAGGCGGAATTGGGAATTTTTCAGTGGATACCCGAAAAGCTTTTACAGGGAATACTCAAAGGAAATTGGAATTGGTGATCAATGGAAATGTGATTGAACAATTCCAGCCTTCATTTTCCAATAATGCAGACGATACAATTATCCCTTTTGTTGTGAATGACATCAATATTGCTGGAGAATTTACGCTTGAGTTACGTCTGTTTGGGGTAGATGGGAATCAACAAATCACCTTAGACAACATTTCCTGGACTTGCTACGAATTAGCCGATTTCACTTGGAACGGTTCCGTAGATACTTCATGGGATGAGCCATCTAACTGGACACCCAACGGAACACCAACCGCAGAAGATACTACATGGATTCCAGAAGTAACAACAAATAATTATCCAGCAATTACTGGAACTGCTTTGGCAGAAAAAATCACCGTAGAAGAAAATGCGAACATTCAAATTTCAAGCGGCGGTTCATTGACCGTAACCAATGAAATGGTGAACTTAGGAGCTGCTACCAACTTTGTAGTAGAAAGTGGCGCGAACTTGGTCCAAATCAATGACGAGGCAGTAAATACGGGAGACATGACCGTTTTGGGAGAATTCAATTTCACCGAAGGAAGACAACAATACAACTTTACCATGTCTCCAGTAGAAGGCCAAGACATTAGACAAATCTTCGGCGATGGAAATACCATTCCTTTTGCTTTGGTGTATAATGAGAAAACAGATTATTTTTTGGTGCCTCAAACAGCTGAATATGCCAACAAAAATGGATTTGCCATCAAAGAAGTTGAAGGCTCAGGAACAGCTACCATGACAGCAAATTATGTGGGGGGTATCAGCAATGGTGAATTCAGTTTCCCACTAAAAAAAGAAGGACAAGGCTTCAATGTCTTAGGAAATCCTTATCCATCCAATTTAGATTTATACAAACTTTACACAGACAATTCAGACAAGATCGAATCGACTTTCTTTTTCTGGGACAACATCAACAATACAAATTACGAACAAGAAGGTTCAGGATATAACGGTTCCAATTATGCCTCATTCAATGCTGCATCCGGAACCAATGGTTCAGGGCTGCCAGCTCCTTGTGGAAGTAATGTAGAAAATAATTGTGAAGCCTTTAAGATTCCTACCAAAAACATCAAAGTAGGAACTGGGTTTATGATTCAAGCAAAACAAGAAAGTACGTTGAATTATAAAAACGAATACCGAACTACGGAAAATGACGGACCCAATTTCTTTGGAAAAAGCAATACAGAAACCGTAGAGGACGACCGTTATTGGTTGACTTTAAAAAAGCCCAATGGAATTTCAGTCATGAATGTAGTGGTTTATTTCGAAGGCGGAAAAAATGAATATGCCGCATATGATTCACAAGCTTTTGGATCTTCTGACGAATTGTACAGTTGGATAGAGGGGTATCAATTAGGCATTCAAGGAAAATCTCCTTTTGTAGTCAATGATACGATTGCCTTGGGCTATCGCGCTTTTGAAGAAGGAGAATACGAAATGGATATCTTCAAACAAGAAGGTGTTTTTGGCAATGGTACGACGATTTATTTGGTGGACCAAGATTTGGATGTTGTCCATAATCTGTCAGAAGGAACCTATCATTTCAAAACCGAAGCAGGCGAATTCAACGAACGTTTCTTGATCATTTACGAAGAGGACGAAGTACTGAATACCATTGATTTTGCCAATGCCGACATTCAAGTGTATCGACAAGACAAAACCACAGTAATTCGTTCTTTGGCGAAAGACTTAAGCGAATTGAAAATTTATAATTTGAATGGTCAATTGCTTTTGCATGAAGATCAACTGTCTGGAAAGCAATATCATTTACCAGAAGGGCAATTAGGCAAACAAGTATTGCTGTTGAACGTGAAAACAGCCGATGGAAAAGTTCATTCATTCAAAATTCTAACCTACTAAATACCTGAAAAATGAAAAAAGCAAGCATATTAATACTATTGTTCAGTTTTCACTTTGCAGAAGCTCAATATTTTGAGGGCGCTGACAACCAGGCGGAAGAAACACAGTCTTCATCGTATTTTGAAAGCCAGCCAACACCAGAATATGGAACCGATGCAGGCCCTGGAGGTACTGGAGGAAATCCTAGTGATCCTAAAGCCCCCATCGATGATTATTTATTTCTATTGCCTTTGTTAGGCATGATGGTCGGCAGTTATTATCTACTCAAAAACCGAAGTAAATACCCTTCCTAATCAATATTCAAAACCCTTTCGAAAGAAAGGGTTTTTTGTTTTAGCCTCGGCAGGACTCGAAGCTTCTTCAAATTTCCAATTTTCTCTTGTTCTAAAAGGGCAATACAATGCAGCTTGCGGCAAGGTCGCAAGCATAAAAATCCCCTCTCTCCGAAAAGGAGAGGTTACATCAGAGTAGAAAACCCTTCATTCCTTCATGTTTAAAAAGCTTCGATCTCTATTCATCACCGATGAAACTCCTGCCGACTGATGCTTATAAAAGCCATTTTTATTATTCATATCAGAACATCCGCATTCATGAAACAAGCAGTTGCATTCATGAAACAAGCGATAGCATTGATTGACTCAAAGAGAAAATTGAAACTTTACACAAGTGGAAGGGCATGTTTTAGTCAAAAAAAAGAACACATTTCTTTCCATACATTCAACAAAGTCAAAGTTTGAGATGAAAATCCGGATGAGTTGATTTTAAAAACGGCTGATTTCCTGTGATTTAGGATAAAAGTCGTTAAATCTTTTTACGTACAGCATCTTCTATGAAATTTTATTTACATTTGTTAGGTTACGTTTAACAAATTAATAAACTTGATATGAGAAGAATTTATTTAACAGCCCTTCTTTTAGGTTTGAGTGCCTCTGCATTTGCTGGAGGTTACCGCGTTGCTTTCCAAGGTGTACGCCAAGCCGCGATGGGGTTGACCAGTGTGATGCACGCCAAGGATGCCAGTGTCGCTTTTTACAATCCAGCAGGATTGGCATTTGTAGAAAGTAAAATCAGTATTGCTGCCGGTGGATTTGGCATCATCAACAATGTGGAATGGCAAAATCCAAAAACGTTGGAATCAGCAAAAACCGATAGCCCTCTGGGCACGCCGTTTTATTTTGCAGCGTCTTACCGACCTGTAGAAGAATTGACGGTGGGGGTGAGCGTAACTACGCCTTTTGGGAGTACGGTGACTTGGCCAGATGATTGGGCAGGACGCGCCAACATTACGGAAATTTCAATGAAATCATTTTTTATACAACCGACTGTTGCTGTAAAATTCAACGAATGGTTTAGTTTGGGAGCTGGATTCATTTATGCGCATGGAGGCGTGAACTTGAAGCGTTCGACTGCTGTGGCAGGAAATGAAATCGGGTTGGAAATCGATGACCAAGATGCCCATGGATTAGGATTCAATGTGGGAGCGTATTTCCGTCCGACTGAAAAAATCAACATAGGTTTGGCCTACCGCTCAGGCATTGACATGAAAGCGAACAAAGGAAAAGTTAGCTGGACGGATGTGCCGGTTTCACAAAGCAATACTTTGCCATTCTCGACCAATCAGTTCAGCGCGATGTTGCCATTGGTTTCTGAATTTATGGCTGGAATCTCTGTACAAGCGACTTCTAAATTGTTGTTGGCTGGAGAGGTTTCCGTTCATGGATGGGGTGCTTACAGAAGTTTGGACATTCATTTAGAAAATACGGATACAGGTGAAGTGTATGGATCGCATGCGACCAAAAACTTTGTGGACCGTCCAGTTTGGAAAATTGGTGGAGAATACCAAGCGACAGATATGATCGCGGTGCGTTTGGGCTATTATTACGACCAATTTGTTTCTCAATCCAACTATTGGTCACCAGAAACACCAGATGCTTCTCGTCATGCCTTCAACGGTGGATTAGGATTCAACTTTGGTGCTTTCAACGTGGATGTATTCGGTTCTTATATTATGGGCGTAGAAAGATATGTGGAGAATCTTGAAACTGGTTTCCAAGGGGATTTCAACTTATCAGCCACTTCGTTTGGTGTAGGACTTTCTTATAACTTTAATTAATGCAGGACATGAAAAATTTATCAAAAATATTTATCGCAACTTCATTGGTCGCTTTTGCCAGTTGCGAACCAGAATTTGACCATCCAGTAGATGATTTTGTAGCAACTTCAGGAAGTGCGAATTTCAGCAAGTACATCGCATTGGGCAACTCGTTGACTTCTGGATTTACAGACAATGCACTTTTCATCAGTGGGCAAGAAAATGCTTATCCCAATATGTTGGCAAAAAGCATGGCGATGGCAGGTGGAGGTGAATTCAAAACGCCTTTGATGGCAGATGAAATCGGCGGATTCAGCAATTTTGGGATCGATGGAAGAATGACTTTGCAGTTGGTCAATGGTGCGTTAACGCCTGTTCCAACACCCGCTGCAACGCCTTTCTCAATGGCTTCAGGTGGCCCTTTTAACAACATGGGCGTGCCCGGTGCAAAATCGTATCATTTGGTGGCGCCAGGTTATGGAAATGCAGCAGGCATTGTGACAGGAACGGCCAATCCTTATTTTGCGCGATTTGCGAGTTCGGCTTCCACTTCGGTGTTGCAAGATGCCGCGGCACAACAACCGACTTTCATTTCTTTATGGATTGGAAACAATGATGTGTTAGGCTATGCAACAAGCGGTGGGTCAGGCGTTAATCAAATGGCAGCCAACAACCCAGATGCAACAACCTATGGAGGAAACGACATTTCGCATCCAGCGGTAGTAGCGGGTTCTATTCAAATGGTGTTGGAAACTTTGGTCAACCAAGGCGGTGCCAAAGGGGTGATTGCCAACATTCCAAGCGTAACAGACATTCCTTTTTTCACTACGGTGCCACACAATCCATTGAGTCCAGCGAATCCAGCCTTTGGGCCAATGATTCCCACTTTGAACCAAACTTTTGGTCAATTGAACATGGTGTTTGATGCTTTGGGCGCGCCAGAAAGAAAAATCGTTTTCAATACGAATGCGGCCAGCGCAGTGGTTATTGCTGATGCTGATTTGACGGATTTGAGCACACAAATTACCCAAATTTTAATGCAATCAGGAATGGATGCAGGAACGGCAACCATCATGGGAATGACGTATGGTCAAGCGCGTCAAGCGACGGAAGAAGATTTGATGGTATTCACTTCTCAAACCGTGATTGGACAACTCGATACTGCGCGTGTAGCAGCCTTGATGCAAATGGGTGTGCCTCAAGAACAAGCGGCTCAATTGTCCATTGCAGGGATTACCTATCCTTTGGAAAACAAATGGGTGTTGACCAAAAATGAAACGGCTCAAGTCGCTGCGGCAACAAGCGCTTACAATTTGTCGATCAAACAATTGGCGGACGAATATGGTTTGGCGATTGTCAATGCCAATCAAGCGATGAAAGATTTAAGCAGTCAATCTGGATTGATTTATTTCGGAAATACCTACACAACGACCTATGTGAGTGGAGGAGCTTTCTCCTTGGACGGGGTGCATTTGACTGGAAAAGGTTACGCCATTGTAACGAACTATTTCATCGATGCCATCAATGCTAAATTTGGAGCCACTTTGAGAAGTGTCAATCCCAACAATTATCCTGGGGTGAAAATTCCTTAAAACTAGATCATATCAAATATGTATAAAAGCGTCTTCATTGAAGACGTTTTTTTTTGTATCTTTCTGAGAACTAACCAAACTCAACATGAAAAGTCAGCCCTTTGTTGGACCCATTGTCGGGCTAATCCTCGGCATTCTCATTGCTGAAAACTCCCTGGTAGTTTTGTCATTTCAACTCCAGTGGTTGATTTTCTTCGTTCTGATTGCGGCTTTATTTTTCTGGAAAAAGCATTATCACATTTTGTGGGTCGTGTTTGTCTTTTCGGTTTTGGGCTTCTTTCGTTTTGAACAATACAACCATGTCCAAAAAATTCCCGATCAATTCTATCAGAAGAAAACAGAAATGCGTTTGAAAATCATGGACACTTACCGTTCAACCGAACATTTTCACAAATACAAAGTGCAGTTGCTGTCCAGCAATGGACAATCTTTTGAAAAAGCATACAGTTTGCTTTATTTGAGTAAAAACAACGCGAAATTGTATTCGGGTGAGGTCATTGAAGTACGTGCGCAACTGAAGAGAAATGAGGCAGCAAAAAATCCTTATCAATTTGACTATTCAAAATTCCTAAGTCGAAAGAAAATTCAATCGACCATCTATGCGTATGAGATTTCAGATCAAAAAGAAAGTTACAAGAGCGTCGCATATTTTACTTCAAAATTCAAAGATGAAATTCATCAAAGTTTATTGCAACAAGGTTACAGCAAACAAAGTTGTGATCAAATCAGCGCCATGTTGTTGGGTGATCGAACTGAAATGGACAAGAATATTGAGGAGCAATACCGCAAAACAGGTGTGGTCCATATTTTGGCGATTTCTGGTTTGCACGTCGCGATGGTTTACAGCATATTTTATGTGCTTTTGGTGCCTTTGCGTTACTTCAAACATGGTAAAAGTTTCCAAATTTTACTGAGCATTGTATTGATTTGGAGTTTTGTGGTATTTGTTGGTTTTCATCCGCCGGTGTTGCGGGCTGCACTGATGATATCCATCGTTCATTTGGCCTTGGTTTTCAGAAGAAAATCCAATATCTACCATTCGCTTTTGTTTTCTGCTTGTATTTTGTTGTTGCTCAATCCCAATTTTTTATTTGAAGTAGGTTTTCAATTGAGTTATGCTGCGGTATTTTTTATCGTCTATTTGTTGCCGGTATTTCAGAAAATATTTCAGCCCAAAAGGACTTGGTCAAAATGGGTGGTAGGTTTTGTTTCGACTTGTACCGCGGCGCAATTGGGTACTTTGCCTTTTTCAATGTATTATTTTCACCAAACTTCTGGTTTATTTTTAGCGGGGAATATTGTGATGGTTTTCGCGGCTTATGTTATGATTGCTTTGGGCATGTTGGCTGTGATTTTGACTGTTTTGAACATTTCAATTCCATTGCTAGTGCTGTTGTTCAATGGATTTATTTGGATTTGCAATACATACATCGAAAGGCTCTCAAATTGGGATAGTTTGGTGTTTGAACGCATTCATTTGACTTGGTTTGAAAGTATTTTATTGTTGATAGGTTTGCTTCTGTTGCGCTTGCTGGTTTTTCGGCCCAATTTTCGATGGATTTTCATCAGTTTATTGTTGTTCGTTGGTTTTGAAGGTCAACGTGTTGTTCGACAATATCGGTTGTTGCAAAAGCAAGAAGTCGTCTTGTTTCACCATGAGAAAAGTGCAGTCATCGGCATTCGGCAAGGAAAAAAAATGGACGTTTACATCGCTGATTTGGACCACAAAGAAAACATTCAACGTTTTGTCATCAATGGCTTTGTCGTTCATCAAAAAATTAAAAAGATCTATGCCCCTTTAAACTAAAAGTAAACAAAGGAACACAAGCGTAATTTGCCGAAAAGCCTTATAAATAAAGAGGTTAAGGGGTAATTTGCCGAAATGTTTGGATTGAACGAAATGTGAAAAAAATACCATTATGGTACATTCAACTACCATTTTATAAAGTGCAGATTGCACCTAAATGGTGTTTTCCTTATCAACGTATCATTCGTGTCTGTGTTTGCCTTAAAAACCTCCATTTGACAGCGTAAAACGCTCTTATTAATGAAAGATCACTGCCCTTTATGCGATATGCTTAAAGGGCCTTTTTGTATGCGCAAAGGTCCATCTACGTGTGTGCAGTAAAAGTAAAAAAGATACGTTTTTATACTTTGGGTTAGCGTTTGGGTTGCTGTTTGGATTGCTTAACCTTAGTAAAAAAATCACCTCAAAATATACTTAACTTGCATAAAAAGGCGGTGAAATGACAGTTTTTGCGCTCAAACGGTTCTTATTTGCAATGCTTTTGTTTGGTCTATGTTATTTAATAGCTTGAGAATCAACCGCCTGTATTCTTCATCACTTAAGGGGTGTTTTAAAAGTGTGTGTGTGTGTGTTGATATATTGCTACTCTACCCGTATAGCTCCAACCACCAGTGCGATACTCTGAATATCTTCCATCGGAACCTCAAAGTCTCCATAATCTTTATTGTCGCTTCTGCAGATCACTGTTTTTGGATTATTAGATTTGATAAGTCTTTTTATCATTGAACCTTGGCTTTTTGAATCAAGGACGTAAACTTTATTCCATTGTATAAATAGCAATTCACGAACGAATCGACAAGCGACAATGTCGCCACTACTGTACTTTGGGTACATGGAAGATCCTCGTACTGAAATCAAAAAATCAACGCCTTTGCCGTCAAACAAAGGAATTATGTAACGATCCTCAATTGCGCTTTCGCTGATTGAATAACCTCCATTGTCGCCAATGCCAGCAAAGGCATCCACAGGGATTAAAGGAATTGACTTACTGAATTCATTAGGGTCCAAAATAGCTGAAGCTTTCAATTGCGTATCCTTTAGCATTTCTCCTTTTCCCGTCAACAGCCAATTAGCATTTATGAAATCACATTTTGTGATAATTAAATCATAATCTATAGTGTTTCTTGCCTTCCACGTAGATATGGTATTCTGTTTTACACCTAAGAAATTAGCCAATTCAGTATCGGTCTTGAATTTCAAGTGTTTTTTTATTTCATTTAAAATCAATGATTTATCCATATCCTTATTTTTATTATCAATAAATGCGATTTAAAACTTGCTAATTATCGCAAATTGTGATTATATTTGCTTTTGTAATTGAAACAACAAGAGCAATGAGCAAAGAAACAAAAAAAGCCAAAAAGTTCAACTATAACCTTCAAGTAATTGATAGGCTGGTTGAAAAATACGGTTTGTCAGCTTACTATGTGAAGCAATGCGCGGCAGGTCGTCGCGATGGCATTATTCCAGACAAGATAAAAAAGGAGTACAGAATTCTCAGTAATGCAGCCAGTCAGGCTGTGGAATCTAAAATAAATCAGCTATGAAAATGCAAAACTTACAGGAGTCCATTCAGAACTGGCTCGATAAAATCATTAACGAAATAAATCAGGAGCTATGAGTAAAGAGTTACCAGTAGAGTTAAATGTGAAAACCGAAATTGTTTATTCGGAATCAATCCTTGAGCGCAATAAGTCAGTTAGGAAAATCAAAAGAAAATTGAATCACAATCAGCGGCTCAGTGTAGCTACTAGAATAATCACGGTATGCGTAATTACAGAAACTATTTAAATAACTTTTTCATGAATTCGTCTGTAGATTTTCTCACTGCTTTATCCATTTCTTTGGATAGTTCTGCTCTGAATTTATCGCAACAGCAATTCATATTGAGATTATCTCCTGATAGTTTGATGTCGGCTTTTTTGCCGTGCAATTTACATCTTTTCTTTTCTAACTCTCTTTTTACGGATTTAAGAATATCACTCATGACACTATAATTTTTGTTTGACAGCTTCAAATATAGTGTTTTTCCGCAACGGTTTTAGTCCGGGTTCGATTCCCGGAGCGGAACAAAATTTAAAATTATGAAAGGAAATATCAAATTAACAAAACAAGGCGTGGCAATCGAAATAGAAAATATCACGTCAAAAAAGGAAGTAAAAGAATTGGCTAAAGACCTTAAGCGCGTTCTTGATTATAGAGAATTTACCGCTTCAGCTGAAATTTATGTTAAAGACATTGAATCGTCCATCAGTACAGTAAACGAAGATTTGAAAGTAAAAGATTCATGGATGGACCATCCTTACGAAAGGCCTAATCATAAGTTAGGGAATAAGCCTACAAGAATGGAGGTATACTTCAGCCGATTACGATATGGAGATTTATTTATTGAAACTTGTAAACCTGAATTTCCGCATTTACCTCAAACTCAGCTGCAGGAAGTTCATAGCGAATCAAACGAGAAATGCTCATGCATAAATCAGAAAGACATTCAGCGCGCTGCTTTCCCAGAGAGAAGATTGAAAGCGACTGAACCCACCAGCATCCAGCATAGTGTTCTTCATTTTCATCGTATTGGCGAAAATTATGTGTGCAAGGAGAACGCTGATCTAAAGATCCCTTTAACGCCTCAAGGTAAGCCAGACATGGAGAGATTTGCTCGCGAAATTGCTCCTCAGACATTTTCGGATCCAAAGAAGTGATATAGACAATAAAAGTATAAGCAGGTAACATAACACTATAGTTTTTAATTGACAATTCAAATGTAGTGTTTCTTTCGCAACATAGGATTTGCGAGGTCCAGTTTAGCTCAGAAGGATAGAGCACCATTTAGGAGGTCACAGGTTCGAGCCCTGTAACTGGAACAAGGTCAGAGAGAGGACTGTTTAGGACGCGAAACCCCACGCGGGGGTGACAGCTCGGAAAGACGAGCTTTTTAAAACTGAGAACTATGCCATTTATTTGGGAAGAAAATACGAAGAAAGTAGCTGTAGAAGTCGATGAGCTGGTACCAAGGTTTTGGAGTAGTAAATCAATTCTTTCACAAGCTATAAGTCGTAATAAAGAGAATGATTACGGCATCAAAGCACTTCAAAATGGTGGTGGACGAGGGCGTCGCCTTTTGGTGGACTTTGACAGTTTACCCAATGAGGTAAAAGAAAAGTTGGATGATCCTCGCAGGGTAGAACATGTTCTTTTGCACTGGTATAAAACGGATGCGATGGCGGTTGACTTTTACACGTCATTCAAGCGTGCAGATGGCTTGTATCTTCGTGCAGAAGAACAACAGAGGTATATCACCAACGCATCGGTGATGATCGCTTTGATTCAACTAAAAGCCCGTCACCAGCAGGAACGCTTGAGGGTTGGCATGTCGTTGACAGGTGTATATAAGTTTCTTACCAATGAATCGAACTCGTTCAATGATTATCTTGCAAAAAAGGAGTTACCAACTCATAATTTACCCGCGCATCCAACTCGCTTTAAAGAAGCTTTCAAAGCATTTAAAAACCAATTAAAATACAATGACACAGATTGGCCGTTTGACTTTCTAAGCATAGTCAAAGATGTGGAGGGCGTTCGTAAGAAAAACGCTCTAAAAGTGGACGAGCCTGTTTTGGCAGTTTTAACGGGGTTATTCTCCACCGTAAAGCACAAACCCAACCCAACGGATATACATAGAAGCTATGAGGCGTTTTTGAGCGGATATGCAGAAGTTTATAACGAGGACACAGGCGAAATATACGATCCTAAAGAGTTTCCGAAACTTTCAGAAAGCACCATTAGAGATTGGCTATCTCGTTGGGAAATCGCTGCACCAACGCAGCATGTACGCTCGGGAGATCGTCAACAGTATATGGGCAAGTTTAGTCCTTACATTCAATTGGCAAAGCCCGAGTATGCAGGATCACTGATCTCTATTGATGACCGCCAACCTCCATTTGAATACGCGAATGGTAAGAGAGTTTGGTTTTATGTGGGCATCGATTTAGGCTCTGAATGCATCACAACGTTTGTACATGGAAAATCAAAAGAAGGCATCATCACGCAATTTTACCGTCAGATGGTCCGCAACTATGCCGATTGGGGGTATTGTCTTCCTGATGGTTTGGAGTGTGAGTCCTCTTTGAACAGTTCATTCAAGAATACTTTTCTCCAACCAGGTAGCATGTTCAATGATGTGCGAATTGAAGCCAATAGCGCGAGGTCAAAGAAGATCGAAAGATACTTTGGGGCGTTGAGATATGGGAATGAAAAACAACGTGAAGGATGGATTGCCCGTCCGTTTGCGAAAATGGAAGCAAATCAAAAGTCCAATCAAAAAGTGCCTTTGATTCCTTACGATAGAATCATCAATGAGTGTATTGCTGATATATTCGACTGGAACAATTCGCCCCACAAAGAAGATCCAAGCATGACGCGTTGGGAATACTTTCAAGCAAAGCAACACCCGGACTTAAGACCAATCAACTGGCAATCTATTTTACCCCATTTAGGCTACGAACAAGAGACTTCATGCAATCTCGGATTGGTGAGATTGCAAGGTGAGTCACGTGCTATTGCTGAAAATGACACGATCTGCACAGGTGATGATCTTATTACTAAGTTAAAACAAATCGAGGGCAAAAACCTGACAGTACGCTGGATGGATGACAATACGGGCAATGTGCTGAAGGCATTGGCTTTTCATGAAGGTCGTTTTGTTTGCGAGCTGAAAGCGATGCCGAAGCCTAATCGTGCTAAGATTGAAAGAACTGACGAAGATGAAGCCGCATTTGAATTGCAAAGCCGATACAAGTCGACGGTTGACGGCTTTATCAAAGAGCGTAAAAACGAACTGCAAAACATCAATATTCTACACAAGCCAAAGCCTATTCCTGCCAATGGCTTCTACATTCCTGGTTATGATCTCAATCGCTTCATTCCTTCGGATGAGCCTGCCGAAGTGTTTCAACAGGAAGATGAACAATTTGACAATTTCAGAATCAAACAAACCGACCGACACTGGTCAGAATCAATATAAAAAGACATGGAAATTACACAAGAATTTAGACAAAAAGTAAGCAAAGCGCTTTTAGAAAAAAGAAGCCTATTTGGTGGCACCGATGGTGAGTTTGCTAAATCATACGGCTTTTCAGGACCCATATTTTCACGCATTAAAAAAGGCGAAACCGAAAGAATCCTAAGCGATACTCTTTGGCTTCAAATCGGTAGAAAGTTAGAGGTTTCTCTTAAAAAGTACACTTGGAATACAGTGCGCACAGCTATTTATTCGGCCATCGAAGAAATGCTACTGGAATGTCAAGTAAAGCAGTCTTCATTCATTTTAGCAGAAGATTGCGGGATTGGAAAAACGCACTCTGCAAAGCATATAGCGAACCGTATGCACAATACTTTTTATGTAGACTGTTCACAGGCCAAAACAAAGCAATTGCTTGTAAGAACTATTGCGAAAACAGTTGGTTTGGATAGTACAGGAAGGTATATCGATGTAAAAGAGAACTTGAAGTACTACATCAATCAACTGGAGACTCCAGTAATTATCTTGGATGAGTTCGGTGATTTAGAGTACTCCTCATTCTTAGAGATAAAAGAGCTTTGGAATGGAACGGAATGCGGTTGGTTGGCAATGGGAGCACAAGGTTTACGTGCGAAAATGGACAATGGGATTTTACGCCAAAAGGTTGGTTTTCATGAGATATTTGACCGATTTTCAAGCGGGTACGTTGAACTTATACCTACGGATCCAGCGCAGAACAAGCAATACTTTCAGGAGCTATTAACACAAGTTGCAACGGCGAACTGCGCCAATAAGTCTGCTATTCCTTCCATTGTAAAAAGATGCTTAGATAAAGGTCAAAAGCTTAGAACATTAAATACTCTATTGAAATTCACACAGTAATATGCGCACATTCACTATTAAAGATTTGTATCAAAAGTCATTTTTGACTTTACCACTGACTGGCGTATGGTTCGATGTTTTTGGTGAACCTGAACGATCGGGCAAAATGTGGTTGGTTTATGGTGCCGAGAAGAATGGGAAAACGTGGTTTTGCGTGATGCTTGCCTATTATCTTTCAAAATCAGAAAAGGTGCTTTACATCTCCGCAGAACAAGGAATGGACAAAAGTTTTTTAGATACTTGTCAGCGTGTTGGAATTCCTGAATCATCTAAGAACTTTCAAATGTATGGTTACGTTTCAATCGAGAAATTGAAAAAACGACTTTCAAAGAGATATGCTCCAAAAATCATTTTCATTGACAACATAACGGTTTACAACGATGAGTTAAGAGCCAAAGAACTTGATGCGCTAATGAAAGAGCACCACGACAAGCTATTCATTTTCATTGCACATGAAGAGCGTGGGGAGCCTTATACAGCGACCGCGAAACGGATCAGTAAGCTGGCCGATAGAATATGCCGCGTGCAAGGATTGGTTTGCACAATAGGCGGACGAACTGAAGGTAATGTCTTTGTCATTGATGAAGAAAAAGCACAATTAATACACGGAACGGAACTGAAATAAACAAACAAGCATGAAACCATTAATCTTACGAACCCTGCGCCTTACTTATGCGCAATACGACAATTACCGCGAAAGCTGCTTCATGAGGTGGTGCACAAAGTACGCGATGTACGAAGCTGTGAGCTTACGAACGCTCTACACCCATGACGGTTTGAGAAACTGGTACCAAACCCAATGGCTGGTGATGGTTGAAAGAAAGTTCTTGAAAGAACACCACGACTTCCTTCAGCTGGAAGATGCAACAGGCGAATTGCAAGACTTGTTTTTGACTTATGCGCCAAGCTTGGAAGCCAACTATCCAAAGCCATTGTTAGAACTCATTAAATCTGAAAAACATGAAAGCAATCAGCAAAACAGAAGTAGAACGCAGGTTAAACCTGCTCTATGAATGGTTAAACAAAAATCCGCATGTAGATTACCTGTATGGAGCGGTTGAAATTGAGTTTGATCAGTACAATGCCTTGTATTGGGAAAGCAAACCCAAAAAACGCAAAACCAATTTGAAACACAGCTTTTGCCCCAAAACAGAATACTACTCAATGATAGAAACAAATCAAATATGAAAACAACTTTTAACAACGAACAATATCGGCAAGTCCTGAACTACGACAGCTACGGGCGCAGATGCTTGAAGTTCATGGAGCGCATCGCAATTCATTCCGCGATTTCACATCGACTGACTTACGAGCGTAATAAAGAACTTTCACCCGAACTCGCAATGAAAGTCTTGCAAATTCTAAGAGAAATCCAAGACAACGGCTACCAAGAAAAAGAAGTCAGAATCAAAGAACAAAACGGAGAATTAATCGAAATAAACAATGAAATATGAAATTTGAAAAACCCCATCACCAAACAAGAAATAAGGCGAAATTGGTAGTAACTCCTTATGGTAAAATCAGAATGTACAGCCAAAAAATTGGCAAGAAAACGATTTGGCACACCGAAGAGGTCGCGCCCTGCATCAGCGGCGTGAAAAAAGTGAACAGAAAAATAGTAAGAAGATGAAAAGAGCAATAGAAGATGTCGTTGCAGAACGACAACGACAACAGGAATTATGGGGCGATCAAACCCACTCAATGAGTCAATGGTTGGCGATCTTAGTCGAAGAGGTTGGCGAAGTGGCCAAAGAAGTCAATGAGTTCAATTTTGAAGATGATCGCATTAAGCAAATTGAACGGCTAAGAAATTACAGAATGGAACTGGTGCAAGTTGCTGCAGTAGCAATGCAGATGATTGAAAAAGTAGATGAAGCAGCTCATCCGCTTGATTTGAGATTAACAACAAAAAAAGAAGCATAATCATGAAAACCTACAAACAAACATCAAAACAGCCGTTTTGGACGGACGAGTCCGGAACGCAGATCCCATACAACCGCACCACCAAGCTGGAGCGGTTGAAAGAAAACAAGATCTTCTCTTTGTTTCAAAAATCCAAACGGATTGAAGAGCAATTGATCAAGTTCAAAAATGAAATTGAAAGCATCGTTGAGGAGATCGTTGAAGCTGCACGCGAAGCAAATGACGTAAAATTGAACGGCAAAGGCAACTTTACTTTTTACAATTTCGACAGAAGTTTGAAAGTTGAAGTGAATGTCAATGATCTCATCCGCTTCGATGATTTGACTTTAGAATCCGCCAAAGAGGTGTTGATTGGATTGGTACGAAACAACATCAAAGGCGATGACTTTATTCTTGGCTTAGTTGAGGATGCTTTTCAGACTTCTCGTGGGCGTTTGGACACCCGCAAGATTTTGGGCTTGAAAAGGCACACGGAACGAATCAAAGACAAAGAGATTCGCGCGGAATGGGAAAAAGCAATGACGCTCATTGATCAATCCATCACACGCCCAGAAAGTAAAACCTATTACAGAGTTTGGGCTAAAGACAAGGCGGGCGAATATCAAGCGGTTGAACTTAATTTCTCTACGCTATGATTGCTATGTATTTAATGTTCGTTTCCTGCGTGATATTGGCTGGAATTGCCATGCTGTTGATTGTACTGTCTAACAAAGATCACTACTAACATGACCGCAACTAAATCACAAATCATACAACTGCAATCGTTTTGCAGTTCCAAGTTTCGCAGCCGTGATGAGCGGCTGGAAGCTGTATCCGAAATATTAGGCACAGAAGTCGATTCGTTTTCGAATTTGCAAAAAGTACAGGCGGATGACTTGTTGTACTACTTCAGAAATGGCGTGATGCCCAACAATGCGACTTGGGCGTTTTTTGACCGCCATAATTCGAAGCACCGAACGATACTCAGCCATTGCCACACTTTGGGATGGAAAAACGAAGACAATCCCATTCATGTGGATTTACACCGCTTGGGTGGATGGTTAAAGTCGAAATCACCCATAAAAAAACCGCTGAAAGCAATGAATTCAGCGGAGTTGTCGAAAGTAATTTTCGCCCTGGAACAAATCACTAAAAAACAGTTTAAGAATGGCTAAAAAAGAAATAGAAAACAATTCGCAGATGATTGTAGAGGTTGTATTAAGAAAAGAAATGCCTTACAGTGAAGTGAAGAAATTGATTGCATCACCCAAAATGGCAGGTTGGAAGGTCGGTATTTATGAGCCGAATTTTTACGCTGATAATTCAAAAACAATAAATAATGGAAAAAATAACCATCAAAATCAATCACGTGGCGTTGGAGGTGCTTTGCGAAACGTTTAACGAAGGAAGTTATCAAGGCGTTTTATCGCCAGAACAAAAGGTTATCATGTCGATCATCGCTGACTTGTCTTTGCAATTGGAAAAGAAGGAAATCAGTAAAAGACATACGACAAAGAAATTCAAGATGTCTTTTAAATACCACGAGGCCTTTGCGCTTGAAAAGCATTGCCGAATGGTTTACGCGAACTTTTATCAATGCTACACCACTCACGTGGCTTTGGATGTCGCTAATCAAATAGATCAACAACTTTAAAACCAAAAAATGAAAAAACCTAAAGTATACATCGCAGGAAAAGTGACGGGTGAGCCGAAACACAGTTGTGCATTGAAGTTCGCAACGGCTCAAAAAGAGTTAGAAAAACAAGGTTATGAAGTCGTGAATCCCGTTGAAGTGGTTGGCGACTGGGACGCGCCTTGGGATGTGGCGATGCGAAAGTGCATCGCTGCATTGATGGAATGCGACATGATCTATATGCTTCCTGGGTGGACAAATAGTAAAGGCGCACGGCTGGAATACCGATTGGCTTTTGATTTAGGAATTAAGGACTTTAATATGGATGAAAGATGACAGGAAAGAAATACATACTAACAAGTGATCACTTCAGCGGTGAAGTGACTTTTGAATACAATCTTAAAGGCTTTTTAAAGGTCGTTAAAGTGGGCGAAGTAAAAGGAATGTCCAAAGCAATCTTTGAATTCCTTTGGGCGAATTTACCTACATCCACCAAGATGATTGAAGAATACAAACAGAAAGCTGGTAATTTCAAAATTGATGAGGTTCCAGTGGATTTGTCTTTTGAAAGGTTTTGGACAGAATATGGCCAAAAAGTCGGCAAAAAGAAAATGACCGAAAATGCCTGGAACAAATTGCCCCAGAAAGACAAGATTGCCGCCTTACTATACATCGACAAGCTACGCAGAACCAAAAGACAAGACGGCACCGCAATGCCTTATCCATCGACTTATCTAAATCAAAAATATTGGGAGGTATGATGGTTTTATATGAAATTATGATTGCGCTTGCGATAATTGCCATTTACGAAGCTTATAAAAAAAGAAAAACTATAAAAAGAATTCAAATGAAAAACAAGAAGAAACAGTTGTATATAGTGAAAACTCGTTTAGTTGCGCGAGACCCTAAACGAGCCGAAGTTTTGTACAAGCCTGCAGTAATCACAGGGCTATTCTATGGATATACAAAGCTACAAGCGGAGATAGCATCAATTAAAGCCCTTGATCTTGTCAGTGAGAATCCTGATGGGTTGGAGTTTGAGGTTAAGACACTTAGCGTAAAAGGACTTAGAGTGGACTATTTTAAATATAATGAAAGACCATGAGAGTACCTATCATAGCGATTTTAGTGTGGTGTGCTTGGTTGCCACTTATTTGGATTTACAGGAAAAAAATCAAATATTTTATTACTCGTTGGTTTCGATAAGAGTCAAAGAGTCTTGATGAAAAACAGTGGTGACTCCTTTATGGTCTGCACAACGCACTAATTTGCGAGAAAAAAACTCATAGTTCACGACAAAGTACTCAGTATGAAAACCCTTGACCTGTACTCGCTCACCTCCATTAAATTTCGTAGGTGTAGAATAAAAGTTAAAAACTTGAATGATTGAAAACGGCAATAAAATTAGAAGGATGATCAACCAAATTGGGATCAAGACTTTAATCAAAAATAAAGGCCAAACGAAAGTGAGTAATAAAGTGGCTATTGCACCAACTATAACGCTTAGCAAAGCAAAGTGTTTTGAAATCCACTCAAACCATTTTTTTAAAAAGTCACTCATAATTAATAATTTAAAACAAAAGTATGATAATAGAAACAAAATTTAATCCAGGGCAAAAAGTCATCATCATTCTTGATGATGAAATTCGTAAAGTAAAAATAAATAGAATTTCAATAGAAGTAGACTCTAATGGTGATGGACGTGTAGAATATAGCATTAGAATACAGGGTAAGGGTGATGTCTCTTATAACAAAACCTTCGCAGAGAACAGAGTATTTGCAAGCGCAGAAGATTTATTTAACTTCATCAAATGAAACTAACTAAAGAACTTCTTTCAAATCATGAAATATGGCGCACATGTCCGCACTGCGGTGAGGTGTGGGATGCTCGGATGTGGGATTGGGAATGTAGAAAGTGTAAGAAATCCGCTCAGTGATGGGCGGTTTTCTTTTTGTTAAAAATATCAAAAGATGTTTATCTTTGTCTTTATGGAGGTTAAGGGCAGAAAGAAAACTAAAATCATTCAACGAAACAAAAAGATTCGACAGCGATTTCAGCACTTGGTGGACGTGCAACACTTCAATCTTGACCATGCCTTGGATGTATTAGAATCCGAATGGTTACCGCTCGAAAGAAGTACAATTAAACTGATCATTACCAATACAGGGTATTATAAAGATTTATAACATGAAAAAACTATTATTACTTTTATTGATCATGCCGTTCTTTGGCTTGGCGCAAACAAGCCTAAAGGATGATGATATTCATGCAGCTGCAGGAAATCGGTATGAATGGTTATTGACGAATGTGGATCCAGTTATGGGAATGCCTTCTGTTAGTTCATTGTTATGGCGAATGGACATGGGAGAAGATGAGGATTTTGGTAGCAAGGAAGCAATGAAGCATGACGAGTTAACACAGAATTGGCGTTTTGAGGATCGTAATGTTTTTGGCAATGAAAAACCCCAAGAAGTTTATGTTTATTGGCGCGGAAAGTGGATAGTAAAAGATAAAGAATATATAATAACTAAAGTAACATTAGAAGGCGACACGGAAAGAATTATCACGTTCTTTGTCAACTTTTGGACGCGTGCGATCAATTTCCGTGACATCAAACCGGGCGAAACCGCCACAGTGCGATTTCTCACAGATGTAGCGGCTTTGACCGTTGGTAAAAATGGCAAGTCTAAAATTGTGGTGCAAACCTCAAAAGATTATTACGAATAATCACATCGGTATGTGAAAGGTATCGTCTGAAGCTTCTCTTTTTGGGAAGCTTTTTTTGTTGGTATACTTTACGATAGGATTGGCATCTACTTGAACCATTTTAGAAGCATCGGACTGACTGTCATCGATGATCGTTGTTGCATATTCAAAAACTGTTACAATGATGTTGCTATGCTCCAAATCATCTTCATCGGCAATCTTTTCCAATGCGGTAAAATTCGCGCCGCTCAAACCTTCCAATGTTTTGTCAATTTTTTCATTGAGTTCAAAGAACGCAATCGCATCCTCCTGGTCAATGCTACCAGTATAACTTTCCGCATAGTTTTCTATACCTGTGCGTATTTGTATGCTTCCTTTTCCTTCTTTGACGCCATTGCCCACGTCTTGCCATTCGAAGCGCAGAAAAGCAATTAAAACCGCTGGCTTGGGAATCAATAGCTCATTCTCCTTTTCATATTGTCCACGTTCTTTGTCGATAAGAACAAGTTCTGGCACTTCTTGGTTCAGGTGCTCACTAATTTGTTTGAATATTTTTGCTTTGATGCTCATTTTACTCCTTTTTAAGTTTTTTCAGTTCTTTGATTAGCATTCGGTTTATTGTGGTTTCCAAAGCTTTTGATGGTCCAATGAATTGCCTTTTTGGCATATCCAAATGCGTTTTTTTGGTAATGGCAAGGCCTTTCCAATATTCTTTGCCTGTTTCTTTGAATTTTGCCCAAAAGAAACGTCTCATTTTGGGCGTGATCGGAATCTTTCCGCCCTCATTATGTATTTTCGCATAGTGGTTGTGATTGGCAATACCGACGACAACTCGATCTCGTGATGCGCGTATCTTTTTGATTTGTCTGCGGGTGTTTCCACTTCTGACCATTGTTCGTCTTGCACCAGGATAAGTGCTTTCTTTCCACTTTTTAAAAGGTTTATCCACAAAGCCTCCTGCTTGAAAATTGCGTTTAAAAAAGTTGACCATAGTTATGGCTGCCTTTTCGGGTAATTCTTCACGTAGGCGGTTATATCTCTGTGATAACTCTTCGAATTCTCTACTGTTGTTGTTCAAGTTACGCATTGGCTCTAATTTCTAAATCTGCAATTCCCTCATTGAAAATCTGCTCGATGATTCGTTTGATTTCTTGCGGGCTTTCTTTCAAGTTCGTAGTTTGAATGGTCAACTCTTTGACAAAGCTTTGGATATTGAATATATTTTTACGGTCTCCTCCACCTCCTGAACCACTACCCGAAAGGGCTTTGCTTGCAGGTGTAGTTCCGGTAACTTTCTCTGTTGTTTTCTCGGTATCATCGCCTGTAAGTACATTCGTTGGGTCATTCTTCACATCCAACTCACCATTCAACTTCACATCTTTTGTAATGGGTTTCTCAAGTTCTTCATTCCATCCTTTCATTCCCTCGTTGATCATATTCGGGACAACCATCACAGTATCCGCAATGGCATCAAAACCTTTGGACAATGCGGATTTGATCATGTCCACATCCAAGGTAAATATACCAACGAGTAAATCCGCCACGCCACCCAAAACATTGACCGCGACATCTCGAATGCTTTTAAAAACAGACTGAACCACACCAACGAGTGTATTTAAAACTTGCTGGATCCACTCTGTTTTTTTGCCCCATTCAAAAACTGCATTGCTCACGCCCATGAATGCATCAATGGCTCTAAATACCACGCCAATGACTGCGCCCAATATATCACCGACATAGCCAATTGCTGGTGCAATCAATTCCCAAACCCAATTGAGCGTGTCCATGATGTTGGTTAAATATTGCGCCGCATTGCCTGATTCCATCATCATTCCGATGTTGTCCATAAGCGCCGCCCTTACGGTATTGAGTGCGGTTTCAAAACCTCCAATGATTTTCCCAATCAATTCAAACAAAGGCGTTACAAATTGAATGACGCTGGCAATTCCTTCCATGGCCGCTTTAGCCAAATTGGTGTCTTCTGAAAATCCGCCAAATGGATTGTTTTTAAAAGCATCCACCACAGGTTGAAAAGCAACCGCTACACCTTTCAATGCTTCTTTGACTGGATCCAGATGGTTCATCATTTCGCCTAAAAAGCCAAATAGTTTTGAACCTACTTCCATCGCTCCAGTCAGCATCGGACGAAAGACTTCGCCCAGTCGCATTTTAAAGTTGATAAGTCCGTTATCATAGCGGTTAATGGCCGCCTGCATGGATTGCATTGCTTTGGGCAATCCATCTTCAAAAGTCCCTTTTAATTCTTTGGCGAATTTTGGCAAAAAGTCATTGGCATAGACTTGCCCAGAATCCAACATTTTATTGAATTCCTGCTGTGATACGCCCATGGCTTTGGCAGCAATATTCAACGCACCAGGAATCCGCTCACCCAATTGACCACGCAATTCTTCAGCTTGCACCTTGCCTTTAGATGCCATTTGAGAAAGTGCCAAAAACGCACCTTCCGATTGATCTGCAGAAAGATTCATTACCGTTGAAGCTACACCGACCGCTTCGAATATATCACGGGTGGCCTGGCCTTCCAGTGCTGTACCTTTTAAAGAACCGGTCAACATTTGGAATCCTTTGTAAGCGGATTCCATCGGCAAACTCAAATCATCAATGGTTTGATGTAAGAACTCAAAGTTTTTGGAGGATTCTGCACCTGAAGCAAAATCGACCGCATTTTTGTACCCCTCAAACTTCGCGGTTAAGCCCGTTAGTTCTTGTCCAAAAGACACAACCGCCCCGACTGATAGCGCAGCGGTTACGGCAATCGCAGCCGTTTTGGCGTATTTGGTAATCTTTGATAAAGCACTTTCTCCTGTATTCCCAACCGTACGAAAATTGGTGTTGGTTTGTCTCACCGCACCGTCAAGTCCTCTTGTCTGCGCAGTAGCTCGATTCATGCCCGAACCAAAGCCGCGGTCAAATAATTCTAAAGCATATTGTAAACTATTCATATTAATTGTATATTTGTAGTCCCTAAGGTTTGTGTCCCATCTTAATGGCACTCAGACCGCCCAAAAGCCTGAGCAATCAGGCTTTTTCTTTTTAATAATTCTTTATAACCTCCTTAGGGTTTTTAGTGAAATAGTAATAGGTTTTATATTTTTTCCTTTTTAGCTCAGCTATCTTATTCCTAATCTCAGGCGTATCAATTGTAAATTCAATTAGAACTATTTGAGCTCCTTGTTTTTCGATCGCTTTTTTCACATCTCTAAAAATGTTATTATGACTGCTTAGACTTTTTAAATCAGCTTTCACACCGTCAAATAAAACATCAGGGCCGCTAACTCTCGGAACTTCTTCCAGCATCTCAATTCGGTTACCTGCGTTGGCGTAATTCTTTGCCATTTGGTATTCTTTCTCAAACTTTTTCAGTTCATTCTTGCTGACTTTTGAATGTTGGATTCTGTTTTTATGAACTACCAGGTACCCGCCATTTTTCTCGTTGAAAAAATCTCTTTTCCAAGTTTTATCAAACGATCGATAAAGCTTTCTTGAATAATCAATAAATGATTTAGGAGTAAAAACAAGCAAACCTTTTCGGAGTTCATCTACATGATCATTGAGTAATTCGTAGCTTGTGATTTTTACGGATTCCGAAGTCACTTTAAACGCGCCATCTTTGTAATAGCGGAAATAAGTATAAACGTTTTTACCGCTGGCATCGCTCCAAAACACTTCATCGGGCATCTCAATAGTTTCTTTGATTCGTTTTAAATCATGCCTTTTCAAGTCTTTTTTATCGAGCCAAAGTGGTAAATGATCTTCTGTTACCAATCGAACCATTCCCGTTCGGTCAATCATTTTATTGAACGATAGCCCAGTACTTGGCGCGTCATGCTTTTTCACATCCGCCCATGTTGGCAAGCCATAATCTACAATTCCCAATTGGTCAACATTGATTGGTTGATGATCAGTTGGCAATCTCTTTAGATAGCTTTGCGCTTTGGTAAAAACTTCATCACTATCGCCCCAATTCACATCAAAGCCTTGTTTCTGCATTCGGTCCCATCCGTCCGGGTCAAGTCCTACAGCATTCTCAAAACTGGTGATTTCGCCATCATAATTGTCCAAGACATCTTGCGCATCCGATCGGCATTTCCAATGCAAAGGCGGTAAAAACTTCCATGAGTTTTTATCTCTTTTATCGAATACTTTTCCATGCAGATGAGAGCAGTTGTCTGTAGTTCTTTCGTCCAAAATGGCATCAAACTTCCAATAAGGCGACACACCTATATCATCCATCATTTCTTGCTGTCGTGCTGCCATGTCCGAAATTGCGGTGGCATGATCCCATTCCGTCTGCAGATAGTATTCTTTGTATTTTGGAAAGATGGCTTTTGCCTTGTTTCTGAAATCCTGAAAGTTTTCGGCGTTTTTTAATAACTCGTTTAGCTCATAAATTTCGGCTTGGGTTTTATCCACGCCAAAACGGTGAATGTTGTCCATCCACGCTCGCATACGTCTGTGATCAGTTGAGTCAAAATCTAAGTCAAGCTTTCCAAAATTCCGTTTCATCGCATCAAGCAATGGTTTATGCGATGAAACAAACTCTTTGTAGCTCCAATTGATGGATTCTGGGCTTTCGTAAAGAAGTTTTAAAAACGCTTCTTCTTCCGGGCTTAGTTCAATTTCATTCGTTGGGAATTCAAACCGATTTGCCCCATGATCGCAACGGCCATGGGGCAAATTAAAATTTACATGATTTTGTGGGTTTTGAGGTTGGAAAGGAAATCCTTGTTGAATTTCGCCCACAATCTCAACATCCAACTCCGATTCGATTTGTTCTTTTTTGATTTTATAGCCCAAATCCCTCACGCCCTTAAAAATGTCCAAACGGTCTTTGGGTGACATTTGCTCGTTGTCATTCCACACCGCAACATGGGTGTCTTTTAATGGATAGCCAAGTTCAATAAGCCACGGCAACAACTGATCATTGATCACTGAAAGTACAAAGGCTTCGTCATCCAAAGTGATGAGTCCTTGCGTTGCTTTGATGATTTCTTCTGCCTTTGAACGGCTGCCTGTGTCTTTAGCCGTTTCGAAGTGACCGTCAAAAAGTGTGGCCAATTCTTCATTGCACGCCTTCCTTTTTTCGTTAAAAACATTGAAGCTGTCACGGGTTGCGCTTTCTTTAATATCAACCTCCACCCCTTCAGGGAATCTCGCCCATCCTGCCGATCCTAAATCCTTCAACCATTTGTCCACCTCTCTTTTCACGCGTGGGTCGGAACTGGCTACCTTGGCCGTTCGCATTGGAATACCAAACATTTCTTCGAATTCATCCCAGTTTTGCCAAGAGTGTTTTTTAAATATCCAAAGTGGCACAGCTTTGTTCAATAGCCCAATCGAATGTTCGTGATCCACCCAAAGTGTCCAGCGTTTTAAGTTTCCTTCTAAAAAGTTAACACCACTTTGATCATAGGTGTTTTTTAGAATTTCAGTGCGCTCCGGAACGATGTGTTCCCGATGCACATAGCTCAGTTTTTTGATGTGTCCATTTTCGTCCAAGTCCTTTGGATAAATTAGAGAATAGCCAAAATAAATACTTTCATGAACGTATTTTTTGAAGTTGATAAACCAAAGCTTGTCAAGTAGTTTGGTAGCTTCTTCGTCCACATCTCCCTTTTCATTTTGAATAACGATGGGTTTATTGGAGATTCGAAGTTTACGCGTTTCCGACCGTCCGAAAATAAACGCATCACCCAGCACATCTTCGTATATGTCAATAAGTAAATTACGTCGTGGTAATGTTGGATCCAATGCGGCCGCCTGTGCTCTTTTCCAATCACGAATTTCTTTGGTGTATAAAGTGCGCTGGCGTTTGATCGCTTCGACCATTTGACTCACTGCGTGCTCATGTTCTTTTTTGGCACTACCTGAGAAAGCGTTCATTAAATAATGGGCAATATTGTTTCTTTTAAAATCCATTTAAATTCCTTTTAAAAATTGTTTAAAAACGTTCTGAATACTTATCACGGCTTCCGAATTCCACTGCTTGAAATCCTGAATCGCCGTCGTTGTCATTGTCCTTTTCGGGTAAATCGGGCGAAACATCGCCTTTGGCTACGGCTTTTAACCAATCTTTAGCAGCGTTGTATCGAATGATACGGAGCTCTGGAATGTTGTCAGCGGCGATGTTGGAGTGTAAATGATAAAGTGTGATGTCAATCATGTACAAAACCACCAAGGCGTTTCTTTCATCGCCTACCTGGTTGAATACTTGTGCGACATCATAGCGTTGCCGTAGATAGCTCTCTATTTCTGCCTGTGCAGCTAATTCAGCTTGGTGTAATACATCTGTTTTACGCTGAGAGATGATTTGCTTCACCCAGTTTCTAATCTGAACCTCGTAGTCGGTATCTGTTAAAAATGCCATATTTAATATTTATTATCGTTATTTGAATTCTTACCGCCCATGCTGAAAGCATCGCCGTCCATGTCATCGCTGCTTAAAAAAGTGAATTGATCCAAGTAGAACCAAGCGCCTTCATCTGCGTCGGGTGCGTCATCGGCTGAATTATATCCTGGTTCAATTCCTTTGACTTGAAGATTTCCTTCGACCATGTCGGTGTCGTGCTCTTCTTCGACATTGTAGATCACATTGCCGTCCGAGTACTCAGGCTCCATGCGCACGATTCTGGTGTATTTGTTGGGTTTTGAGCGTTTATCTGTAATTACGCTTAGCGGGTGTTTGTTTTTCTTAATCACTCGCGCTAAAGCGTTTTTGATTGGCCGTGTGAAAAATTGTTCTTCCACATACCAAATCACGCCCACACCTTTAGGTAAGCGTTTTTCAAATTTGATCATCCATTCAAAAGCTTCTTCCAATTCGGATTTTCGGGTGAATCTTTTGATGCAATATCTTTTGTCTGCTCTTTGCCCCCAAACCGAAATTGCTTTAAAATCCGAAGTCACTTTGTTTTCAAAAGAGGGATCGAAATATCCAATGATGACGTCCATTTTTCCCAAGTGTGGGATTTTAGCAAACTTGAAATATTCGTTTTTAAAGATTTTACCTTCCACTTCTGTCTCATGGAAAAACTCTTGCTTTGCCAGCACGGGACCCGCCTTTTTAATTTTCCTGTTGAGTTCTTCCAAAGTGTAGCGCTCAGGCCATGCGGGCAAACCGTTGATGATGGCTTTAATTTTAGAATGATAAATACCTTCGCGCTTTTTTGCACCGGGCTTGTTGTCACCAACCACATTGGCTAAAATGGAATTGTGGTGGATTCGATTTCCACCCATCGCAAAGCGTGCACCTTTGATCGATAAAGCAAAAAAGAAAGCCCCTAAAATGTTTTTGACCACTTTGTCCACGCGCTTTGGGTTGTAGATGATCTCATCATCATCCACGTCATCGACTACACCATAGTTGGGGCGTTTCTCACCTTTTCTCGCACCACGCGGTGATTGACCCCGCCCATAGCATTTGAATCGAATACCGTCCTTGGTGGTGAAATTCCCTTCTTCCCAAGAACCTGTATTGTATTGTTGCCCATAGTCGTGGGCAAAGAGTTCATTGAACTGCAATTGCGCCTGTATGTCAGACAGTAAGTTGGCGGCATCATCTTCGTTTTTACCCATGAGGAGCATACCGGTAAGTTCACCGTGTACGATTAGCCACATGGGAATGAATATGGTCAAGTGGACTGATTTTGCATGTTCACGTGGCCATTCGGCAATACCAAAGAAGTTTGGATCCTTTAGGCATCGATTCGCAAACTTGATTTGCCATTCGGCACAGTCTGAATCAGCATAGTCTGGAAAGTAGGTTTTGACAAAATAGTTGTAGTCTTTTTTCGCTCGTTTAATTCTTTCAGCCTGGTCCTTTTCAGTCTCACCAACACTGACCGCTGTAGAGCTTTGCACCTGCCTGCAGAACTCCAACCATTCGTTGTAATCTCTTTTTGTAATGACTAAAGACATTATTCTTCGATTTTATGGTTGATGAATTTCTTTTGCAAAAGATTGATGGCTTTGGCGAGTTCAGGATCTTGTCCAAATGCCCAGCTTGTGAAGTCTTTGAAAACATTGATGATTTGACTAACCGTGATTTTTTTGTTGGAAAGCTTTTCAATAGAATTGGCAATCTTGATGATGTCATCAGGTTTCGAATTCGGGTTTTCGGATAGTTCAAACGCTCTTTTGTAGAGGTTGTCAATGATATTTCTTGCGGTGATGGATGTTGCGTTTTTCAGCAATTCCCAATCGCCATCTGTTTTCCATTTTCCGATGGTTTTTTCAGTCACTTGGACAATTTCTGCAATCTCCTTTTGCGTCTTATCCGTGTCCATGAAAAGGTCTAAAGCAATGGCTTTCTTTTCATCTCCGCTCAATCTTTTTTTGCTCATTCTTGAATACTTATAGGGCAAAGGTGCTTTGTAATTGAGCCTTATGGGAATTTCCATTTAGTGACTAAAGATTTTTCTTTAGTCACTAAAGGAAAATCTTTAGTCACTAAATCAATTATTTTTTACGCAAATCAAACCGCTAATCTTTGCCCAATAGAATTAGATAAATGTCAAGACCAAAATTTCATTATGAAGTAAAAAACCAATCGCCACAAGTAGCAGAAATTCTACTGTATGGATATATTGGAAAATGGGAGGAGTTCGACTATCCTCGCTTTCAAGCCTTATTTCGAGATACTTTAAAGAGCAACAAAGAAATTACGATTCGCGTACATAGTGGTGGAGGTTCTGTGATGGAAGGTTTGGCCATTTACGATCTAATTCGCGGTTCAGACTGTAAAGTCACTGTAATCATTGAAGGGATGGCCGCATCGATGGGATTCATCATTTCATTAGCGGGTGATGTAATTAAAATCAATGAAAATGCTTTTGGCATGGCACACGCTGTGTCGGGTGGTTGTTGGGGCAACAAATCGGACATGCTCAGTTATGTTGAATTTATCGAGCAATGCGAAACCCGATTGGAAAGTATTTTAAAAGAAAGAACCAAAGCTACTGCTGAGCAAATTACCGAATGGCTCACAACAGGCAAAGATTATTGGTTGGATGCCGAAAAATGCAGGAAATTAGGAATTGCTGATGAAGTCATCAAGCCAACTAAGCAGCGCGCTGATCAAAATGATCAAACCGCCCAAAATATTGTAAATAAAACTCCCGAAGAAGCTTGGGAGTGCTTTAATATTCAAGTGGATTTCCCACAAAATTTAAACTCAGAAAATCAAATGAAAAAAGAGGGATTACTCGCCTTGATGACTGCTTTTGGCATGCAAGGCACTTTGACGGCTTCGTCCAGCGATGCGGATTTTGAAAACGCATTGAAAGGAGTTTTTGGCAAGGCCAAAGGCGCAGATGAAGCACAGAACAAATTGACGGAATTTGCCCAGGAGCGTGCCGAAGCTTTGGTATCTGCAGCGGTAAGAGACGGTAAGATTACCGGAGCGGAAAAAGAAGATTGGAAGAAAGATGCAGTGAGCAATTACGCATTGGTGGCCAAATCTCTTGAGCGCATGTCAGGCAAACCTGATCCAAACGCTGAGGTCAATCGTGACATTCCAAAAGTTGAAGGACAACACGAGCTGATGAATGGCCGTGAAAAGTGGACTTTCTCTGAATGGCAAGAAAAAGACCCACAAGGCTTAGGAAGATTAGAAACCGAAGCCAAAGAGGATTTCGAGAAATTGTTTAACGCAGAATTTAAATAAGATGCCAGGATTAACAGACGGACAGTACTTGAATCAGTACGTTGCTCCACAACTCTTGCAAGAGTTCAAAAACTACAATGCAAAATTTATGGCGGCTTTACAGCCAGCACCAAAAGAAGCATTGGATGCAGATGGGATTCGCTTTAATAAGCTAATCAATAACGTGGGGTTCCACGTAAACAATACCAACGCTTTTGTTGCTAAAAAAATGACAGGCAAAAAAACATTGGTTGAATGGGATAAATTGGATACTGATCCAACCGAGATCGATACTGCAGAAATTCGTTATTTGAATTATGACAAAAATTCTGCGGTTCGTGTGAAACACTCGCAAGCCTTTAAATTAGGTCTTCGTGACTATGTTGCACATAAATTGGCACCCTCTGCAAACGTGTCGGGCGCAATGCCTGTTTTGACCACGACCGGTGCGGAAATCAACGGTAGAAAAAGATTGACGTTTGCCGATTTATTGAATTTTTATTCAGAAATCGAATTGCTCAACTTGATGAGCGAGGACGGTGTAGATCAAACTTTAGGTTTGAACTTAATCTTGAACAAAGAGCACCGTGCGGATTTGTTGATCGACAAAGCAGGAACCAGCAACCACCGCGACAATTTGGAGTTCAATAAAGCGACTGGAGAAATCTCACGTTTTTACAAATTCCAAGTTTGGGAAAACAACGATACGCCGCTTTACTCCTCAACTGGACAGTTGAAAGCGCGCAACTCGATCAAAGAAGACGGTGATCAGTATGCTTCTGTGTTCTTTTATGCACCCAATACGGTGTATCATTTAGAGAAGCTTTTGATCCTACACAAGCCACTCATTGAGGACACCAATTCAGCGGATCCTAAGTCTGAAATCAGATTGCACGGCTATGGGCTTTGTGATAAAGTTCAAGAGTATGGATTTGGCGCTTTGGTTTCGTCTAACGCATAAATAACTTAAAGGGCACTATTCTTTTCGCTTCAAACGGCGTAACTGTTTTATTGTATTTAGAATTAGAATAGTGTCTTTTTTTTAAACAAAAGACATGACAAAAAAAGATAAACAAGCGAAAGTCAACAAGCTTTTCAAAGAGCATGTTAACGAGAACAAAATCATCATGACTGAAAATGGTCAATGCTTTTTTTCGCCAAACGATGCACAGAGCTATCACGATCAAATGGGGTTTGAACAAGATCCTGAGGTTTTTTTTCGTGAAGGGGTGGAAATCAAAGACGATTCGAATTTGGAGAAAGCTCTTGACCAGGCTGAAAAATCATTATCGGAAAAAACAAGCGTTTTAAAACAAGCGGAAGAAGCTTTAAGCGCTGATGTTAAAGTCGATCAAAGCACCCCCGAAATTGTAGCAGAAATCATTCAGTTGAAAGAGAAATTGACTTTGTCTCAAAAAGACAATGAGCGATTGCAAGGAGAATTGACCAATATGACCGAAGCTTTTGAAGCTTTGAAAGAAAGCGTTGAACCTGAAAAACCAAAATCAGATGCCAAGGCCAAGACTGATAGTAAAAAAGCTTAACGGTGGTTTAGGGCGTCGAACGCCCTCCGCTGATATGGTGACGGGTTCAGTGATGAATGCGGTTGCTACTACTGATTTGATTTTGGGTGAAATTTACGAACTCAAATCAATTCGAGACATCGAAGCTTTAGGCATCACGCCTGAATATGACGAAATCAACAATGTTCTTGTTTATGAACGTTTGAGTCGTTTTTTTATTCACAACCCATCCATTACCGTGCATTTTATGCCTGTTGCGCAGGGAGTTTCTTTGACGCAAATGGTTGATAAAGATGCCAACTACTTGGCCAAGCTATTGCGAAGCAAGGCAGGCGCAGTTGTTCAAGCTTGTGTATCATTGAATCCATTGGAGGATTATGAGCCTGTAATTGAAAGTGGAATGGACAGCGATGTGGTTTCAGCTGTTTACAAAGCGCAAGAATTATCCGATCACGAATGGGAAAAAGACCGCTATTGTGAAATCGCCATTGAAGGAAGAAGTTTCAACGGAACGTCTGCAGCTGCAGAAGACTTGCGAAGCTTATTGAACGAATGCCCGGATGTTTCCGTAGTCATTGGTGCGGACCATTCAGTGTCCAGTCGTGGCGATATTTTCAAAGGCTATGCCGCAGTAGAGGATTTTACGGCGATGGTATCAAAGGCTGCAGTTTCTCAAAATGCGGGTGAAAACATTGAGGATTTCAATTTGACAAGTGTTGTCAATGATGTTTTCATTGTTCCTGGACTTAGCTCGGGAATCAAGATCGAAGACTATTCGGAAACGGATTTGGATGCGCTCAACGACAAAGGGTATATCTTTTTTACCCAAGTCAGTGGCATTGCTGGTATGTTCGTTACAGATACACATACGTGCGCCAAAATTGATTCGGACTACGCTTATGTAGAAAACAACCGAACCATCAAAAAAGCCATCAAATTGGCAAAAATTGCATTGGCACCAAAAGTCAAAGGTCGCTTGTATGTTGATGAAGCTTCGGGAAAATTAGCCCCAGAAACGGTCAAAGAATTGGAAACAATTGCCAAGGTGTCGCTTGATCCGATGGTTTCAGCAAGAGACATCAGTGGCGGTGTAGATGCTTATGTTGATCCTGAGCAAGATGTTTTGGCAACAAGTGAATTCGAGGTGCTTTTGACATTCATTCCAGTTGCGATTGGGCGAATGATCACTTTGAAAGTTGGATTTAGAAACCCTTTAAACCCTTAAAAAATGGAAACAAAAATCAACGGTAAATACAGAAACTACGGCAATGTGAGAATTGCTGCGCTTGGCGCAACTTTTCGTGGCGTGGGTAAAATTGATTACAAACGAGCCGACACTATTGAAGGTGTGAAAGTATGCGGAACAACCAAAACAGTTGGTTACACCCAGGGTGATGAAAAATGTTCGGGATCTATTTCATTGGTAAGTGAAACGGTTGATGCCATTCAAGCCAAATTGCCGAAAGGTAAAACGCTCCCTGACATTCCGCCATTTCCTATCACAGTGAGTTATGTAGATGACTTGGGTTTTCAAGTTTGTCACGTGCTCTACGGATGCAAATTCACTGAGAATGGCAGAAGTGTGGAAAGTGGATCTAACGGTGCGATTTTCGTCGATTTTCCGCTATTCATTCACCAGATTGATTTTGCAGCCTAATGAAGTTGCAGGATTACAGAAACGAGTGCAAAGATCTTGGAATCAAGTTCACTCAAAAGGACACGATCAATCAATTAAGTAATAAAATAAAGCTCAAAAAAATGGCAAAAGAAACCCAAAAAGGAAACATTACAGCTGATCAAATCGCTGAATGGAAAAAGAAGTACAAAACCCCGAAACTTCACATTTTAAAAGTGAAAGTATCGGAAACAGACACGGCTATCGGTTATTTACGACCGCCAACGCGTGAAGTGAAAGCTACAGCTTTGTCAATGTTCTCACAGTCTAAAATCTTAGAATGTGGTGAATTCATTCGTGACAACTGTTGGCTTGGCGGTGACGAACGCTTGCAAATGGACGGTGACATTGCTGATACGGCAGCGGTTCAAGCTTCAGGTGTGGTGAAGTTCTTAGATGCTTCACTGGGGGAGGTTTAACGCTTCCTATTGTACAGGAAGCGGGTCATGACTTTGTAAGAAAAGTAAATGCACTGTTGAGTTATCATTTTAAGATTCCCTTTCCAGAAGAGTTGAGCGATCAAGTCTTCTGGAGCAAATGGGAACAGCTCAAATGGGTGCTTTGGTTTGAAAGTAAAAGAAATAACGCAAACAGCGGAGAAAGTGTCGAAATATAAATTCAATATACCGGAATTAATGCACCAGCATTTCCCATACCATATCGGATATGTGGGACAAGCCATCTTGGATGATCAGTTGAATCAATTCGATGATATTCCTGTGCTGCCTACTCATTCGGATTTGGTGGGCGTTTCAGAAACGGGAACGCCTGTGTGGGATTACATTCGGTTGAATTCAACAACCATTGAAGGAACGGGCGAATTGTTTGAAGGTTACGACTTTCCAGTCGCCACCACGATAGAAGCTATTTTACCAAAGAAAATCGTTGAATCCGATATTTTGGGGCGTGATGGTCAGGTGGAGGAGTTGATTGCAATGGATGATTGGAGTTTGACCATTCGTGGTCTAATCATCAACTATGAAAGTACTGATTATCCTGAGCAAGCCGTTTTGGACTTGAAAAGAGTTTTTTCGCTGAAAAGCTCAAAACTACCAGTAGAAGGAACTTATCTCACCATGTTGGACATTCGTTATTTGACTTTGCATCGATTGAATTTGATCAATAGCGTTGGATATTCCAATATTCAAGGTTTTGAGATCACGGCAAAAAGTAAAATTCCATTCCAAATTCAGCCCTAATGTTAGTCTGTTTAGAAATCACCATCGGAAAAATGACGTTCACTTCGGTGACCAGTATTTTGATTGAGTCCACATGGAAGAAGTTTACCGATACGGCGCATGTTCAGATTCCGAAAAGTATCTATTACAAGGACGAATCGGGCAATTTGCAAGCGGTAAAACATTTGGGTGATTATATCAAAGTCGGCGATAAGGTAGAAATCAAAATGGGCTACAATCGTCAATTGTTTACCGAATTCAAAGGCTATGTCGCACGCTCACCACGGGTGGACATTCCTTACGAAATCATTTGTGAGGATGAAATGTGGCAGCTCAAACGAAAAGAAGTCAGCGTATCGATCCGAAATGCAAGCGTTCGCCAAATTGTTGAAGCCGCTGCACCAGGTTATGAAATTGATTGCATCAATGAGCATTATGGGAATTTCTCAATGAAAAATACCACGCCTGTGAAAATCTTCAATGAACTGAAGAAAAACGCAGGGATTTATACCTTTTTCCGAAATGGACGCTTGGTGTGTGGAAAGGTCTATACCGATGAGAAATTGCCCGAAAGACAAGTCAAGTTTGAATACGGTGAAAACATCATTGAATCCAATCTGCAGTATATCTATCCTGATGAAGCGAAGTTAAAGGTTTATGCTAAAAGCACGCAAAAGAACGGCACAACGCTAAGAGTAGAATTAGGTGAGGAAGGTGGTGACATAGATTATTATTCAGCACCTAATTATGTGAATAAAGAAGAACTAAAAAAACAAGCAGAAAGACGTTTGGCGGCTTCAAAAAACAATGGAGGCTACCGTGGAACGATCAAGTCCTTTGGTTGGCCACGGGTGGCACATGGTCAAGTCGTACAGATCGTGGATGAACTTTATGAACAAAGAGACAGTAAGAATTTTGTTGAACGCGTCACCCTTGAAATGGGTGTCGATGTCGGTTATAAGCGAACTTTAGATATAGGTAAAAGATATACAGGTGGAGAACTTCTTTGATTTTATTGGTCGTCAAAAAATGGCATTACTACAAGGAAGAGTAATTGCTGTAGAAGCTGAGCATTGCCATGTTGTACTGGAAGACAAGGGCGAAGATGTATGGGAATGCACTTATAATTCATTGTTAGAAAATGAAAATGACAAACTGGTATTGTACCCAAAACTTGGAAGTATGGTAACAATCGGTTTTATCAACAGAGAATCCGCGGTCATTGTTTCTGTTTCGGATGTTGAGAAGGTGTATTTCAAGCAAGGTAAAAGCGAAATGATTTTTGACCAGGGCGGTTTTGAGTTCAACCGGGATGGTGAGAATTTAAAGAAGGTTTTAAATGAATTTCAAACCAATTTCGGAAAGCTGTGTGATGAATTAGCAAAGGTGGTGGTTTCCGTCGGTGTAACGCCCAATGTGCCCGCCATTCAAGCAATAAAACAGGCGGTTGTTCAAACCAACAAAACCGCATTAAACAAAATATTGAAATGAAAGACATTCTATTGGATGATATGGATTTGCAGATTGAGAACGGTGACTTTGTTGTGGACCGTTCAGAAGCGCAGGAAGTTGAAAACATCCTTATGTCTTTCAAAGGAGATTTCAAAAGCGATCCAATGGTAGGCGTTGGAATCGCTCGGAAATTAAAGTCATCTGATACGGTTCAAGGCATCCACCGTGAGGTTCACGAGCAATTGCAATACGATGGTTTCGGTTGGATTGATTTTAAAATAGAAGGTGAAGACATTAATATAAACGCAGAGCGATATGGCACTTGATAAGGCAGGTTTAGAAGCAAAATTGATACAAATATTCAGCGATCCTCAATTGGAAAGCAATGTTGAGAGCGTGGCTGAAAAAATGGCCAATGCTATTGATGAATTTGTCAAGACAGGAAACGCAGTAGGCACGGACTCAAGAGGAGATACGCACAATTTAACCATACAGTAATTAAAAAGACATGAACGAATTAATCAATTTTTTAATCACAAATTTCGGCTACCTATTCGGAGCTGGCGGTGTGTTTCTTTGGTTTTTGGAGAAAAGAAAGTTTGTCGCTGAAGTTGACCGAATAAAAGCAGATGTAGCGATCCAATTGGAAAGTGTGCAGTCTAACAAGATTGACAATGACATCAAGCTTTCATCGCATTACAAAGAGATATTGGATGATTTAAAACAACGATATGATACCCGATTCTTTGAATACGATCAAATGATGGGCGATAAAATAAAGATTCTGAAAGATGAAATTACGTTGTTACGCCGCCAAGTTCGTGGCTTGAAAGCTGAAATTAAAAGCCAAGACAATCTAATCAAAGAACGAGATAACCAAATTAAAACCTTACAAAAAAATGGAGGTCACAGTACTAAATAACCAAACGGTATTTGATTTGGCCATTCGCTATTGTGGCAGTCCTTTGGCTGCCTTTCAGATTGCCAATGCGAATGCTATCCCTGTAACTAAAAAGCTATCTGCAGGCTCAAAAATCATGATTCCATCGATTGATAATACAGATAATAATGTTGTTGATCATTATCGTGGAACCTATCACCAACCTGCAACCGCATGGGATGAAAAGCGCACAGCGATTCCGCCAAAATTAGAAGGGATCAGTTACTGGGCCATCGGGATTGATTTCGTAGTGAGCAATTCCCTTCATGCTGAAAAAGAAGATTTATGAAAAACTTTGATGAAATATTGAACCAAATACACCAGGCTAAAAATGATTCGCCTGAACTTGCTGAATTAACCTCAACGAGCAAAGTATCGGTTTGGCGAAACATAGTTTGGATTGTTGCCTATCACATTGATTTGCTTCGCCAAATGTTCGAAGTTCACAAAACCGAAACCTACACCGCCATTGCGAATCAAAAAAGGCACAAAGCCGCGGACGTTCGTCAGCGATTGTTGGACTTTCAATTGGGTTTTCCACTTCGTCCTGGTACTGACGAATTTTTCAATGGAAGTAAAACACAAGAGCAGATTGATGCAAGTAAAATCATCAAGTATGCTGCCGTGGTGGAAAGCACCGACGAAAAACGAGTGATTTGCAAAATAGCAACTGAAACCGATGATGAGTTAGCACCCATTCCAGAAGAACACATGGAAGCTGTCGGCGCTTATGTGAAAGAAATAAAACCCGCGGGCGTACCTTATACGTTGATTAACTACTTGCCTGACTTGCTTGTTTTAAAAATTCGCATCGTGCGAGATCCTTTGGTATTGAATTCAAACGGAACGCACCGCGTGGATGGTTCAGAACCTGTAAAGGATGCGCTCAAACAATTCATGAAAGAACTCCCATTTAACGGTGAACTGGTGATCCAGGAACTTGCCAATAAATTAGAAAAAACCGAGGGCGTGAAAATCGTTTCGGTGGACTATGCACAAACTGCGTGGCTCAATCCTGAAACAGGAAACTACAATGATTTTGCAGGTATCGACATTCGCAAAATTGCTGAGTCTGGGTATTTTAAAATCGATTGGTCTAACCCTTTAAACAATATCAACTATGGAGCTGTCTGAAGTACAAATTGACTATGACGAGCAGGGATGGTTTGCTTTGAATGTGGATAGATTAGTCATCTTGCTTTTGCCCATCCTTTGGCGCAAACCGAAAATGGTGGCGTTCTTACAAGCTTTGGCATCGCCGATTAAGCTCATTCATTACGATTGGAAAGTGATGCGTGTAAACAACTTGTACAGAATACGGCACAATTGGATGAAGTGCTATTTACAGGCCGCTTTAAATGACGAATTCGACCCTGAAAAGCGCAGAATTACGATTGATGAACCCGAAATTTTCGCCAACAAATACATCTACACTTTTGGCGAGTCAAAGCCTAAATATTTGGGCAAAATGTATTTGAGAACGCATCAAGAAAATAGCGGAAACGGCATTGACTTCACGGTCAACATGAATGGCGCATTTGCCAACACATACGACATCCGTGCGCTTGTGGACTATTACAAAATGGATGGTCCAAAATATAAAATAATAGGAATGCTAACTTTTGAAACGATAGAAAATGAATAAGGCAGATTTTCAACAATTGCATGGTTTCCCATTAGAGACGGACACCTTGGATTTTATGCAGGAAGCTTACAGCTATCTCAACAACTTTGGGTATTTAGGTGGCAATTCCATCATTGTACAAGGTTGCATTGAGAATGGGAACAACGTCAGCAATGGTGTGGTATTTTTTAATGGCGAATTGTTCCCATTTGAAGGAGGACTGAAAGGTACGCACGTGAGAATTGTAGAAACCGTCGAAAAACGTTTTTTTGAGAACGGTGACGAAAAGGTTGTTTATAAGCAAAGAAAAGCAATATTTGGCACACCGGGCGTTCCTTGGCAAGTTTTCCAAAGACCACGTGACTTGTGGAATTTGACTTTACAACAAGATCAAATCAAGCCAAAAGTAGTACCGACAGGCGCAATTGTGATGTGGGCTGGGGCTATCAATCAAATTCCTGCAGGCTGGAAGCTGTGCGACGGTCAAAATGGAACGCCTGACTTGCGTGCACGATTCGTAGTTGGATATGATGACCGTGAAGTAGATTATAATGCCATAGGAAAGACAGACGGTCGAAAATTCGTGCAACTCACAGAGCAACAATTGCCGAAACACACACCGAAAGGCACTGTGACCATTCCGCCACACTCACATACTATTAATGGAGCGATTCGATCAGGTGGCACGCAATCCAATGCTTTGACAAATAAGAGCAACACACCTCACTCTACCATTAGCAACACAGGTTCTGCAGGTGGTGGAACATTCACTGCAAACATGCAAGAAATTGGCGGTGGAGCGGCGCACGAAAACCGTCCACCCTATTACACATTGGCATTCATACAATTCAAAGGTTAAGAGATGGCAAAAACAAGTATAGCACAATTAAAAAGTTGGTTTAGGAATGGCCTAAAACCAACACAGGCGCAATTTTGGAATTGGATGGATTCCTATTGGCACAAGGATGAAAAGTTGCCAATGGATAGCATTTCAGGCATTGATGAGTATTTCAATAGCGTTACAGAAGGGTTCAATCAATTATCAAATTATGCACAGCGCGATGCGCAGAACTTAGAAGAGGATGATATTCTTTTGTGGCGTGACTTAATCGGCACACCACAATTTCAAGAAGTATTGAGAAAAGGCAATCAAGTTGAATTGACTGAGGATGCTGTCATTTTTGAAGCAACTTTTGACGATGACTCAATTAACGCTTATAGAAGCGCAACAGCGATTGGCGACACTTTCCTTTTGGAGAATAAAGAAGACAACATCAAAGAAAGTAGTAGCACTTCTGCGGGTGGTTTTTCATATTCTCGTGAGAAGCAAGACGAAAACGGAGAAGTCACATCAAGTAGTAAAATTGAATTTTCGCAAAATTCAGAAGGTCGGATTATTGATAAAGACACACCATCTGAAGGTGAAGGTAGGAGGTTAAATGTAGCTGGTCGTGATCGACTTAATGATCAGTTTAAAATCACTCATTTTGGACCACCTGAGAACTTAGATGAAAGCGGTGAAACTATTTTGACATACGATGCATTCGGACTTCGGGCAAATCGTCGATTTTGGGGTGAATCGGCTATTCAACTTCCCCAAGCTCCTTTGGGAAGGGGATTGAATGGTAACTTAATGGGTGAGCAGGAGTTTTATTTTGTACAATTCCCTGATCTCGATGAAAGAATTTCAAGCGTCACAAAGGAGATGATTTTTACAATTCAATCTGGTCCAATAGTAGCGAATGAGAATAACATCATCAATGTTATTTCTTCCTCAGCATTTCCGTTCGAAATTGTCGAAATGAAATTCAGCGTAAACAATCACGATTACACTGGTAGAAAGTCTCCAACGAAAATCTTCACCTCAAAAAACTCCATGGGCGTTGCAGAAATCACTGAAATGAGTGAGGGAACATTAGTCAGTGACCCTGTGCAGTTTTTCGGAGACAATTACATATTCGAAGAGGGTGATAGTCTTGAATTTGCGATTTACGACACCGACGCAAATGACCCTCCAAGTAACTTACAGGTGACCATAGTGTATACCAGATCTAATAGCGTATTGCAACATTTACAGTAATTAATTAAAAATAAAATAAAATGGCATTGAATATTTTAGAGCAAACACAGATTTTGCGTGGGGTGGTAAAACCCGAAGAAATTACATTTTCAGAGTTAACGGCTGGTGTTGCACGCCGTCATGCTTTGTATTTCAGAAATACTGTTAAAACGGTGGATGAAGACGATAGATTGGCGGTTTCTGCACTCATTAAAAAAAGGAATGCATGTGCGCGCATCGTTCAGTGTGAGCGTGAGGTTTTGCAGAATATAGCGGTGGTATTGGTCGCTGTTGTGGCGAATACAGCAAACATGACTGACATTGAAAACTACGAATTTGCTGATTGGGAAAACATGTGTGAGAATGCAATTTCAGACACCATCGACATTGTTGCAGGAATCTCGATAGCAGAATCACAAGCTTACGCGGCTGTTTAACTTATTAAAAAAAACATGAAAACAGAAAACATCAATACAATCCGCGAATTAGCAAAGGTCAATAACTTGCCCTTTGACGTCCTTATGGCCATCGTGAAGGTTGAGACACCGGGCGTTGGATTCGCCACCAAAACAGGCAAGTTGTTGATCCAATTTGAACCTTCGTGGTTCAGAAAGAAAGCGCCCTTTGCGCCTACTGGAAAATGGTCAGTCAACAAAGTGGAAGTTCAAGCCAAAGAATGGATTGCCTTCAATGATGCTTTTTCGAAAAATGCCAATGCAGCAATGGAAAGCACAAGTATCGGAATTGGTCAAATCATGGGCTTTCACTGGAAGCGATTGGGCTATAAATCAGTCGGTGCCATGTGGGATGATTTCAAGAAAGGCGAATACCAACAGTTGTGCGCTTTGGTTCGTTTCATTTTGACAGATCCAAAGCTTTTAAAAGCCGTCAAAGAGCGCAACTGGTATCGAATCGCCTACATCTACAACGGTGCGAAATTCGTTGAAATGGCGAAGAAATGGGGGCGTGAACGGTATGATTGGTCATTAGAAAAAGAAGCGAAGAAGTGGATTGGAAAGTAATTGTCTTGTGTTTATTTCTTTCTGGTTGTGTGGCCAAGAAGAAAGCAGTTGAGGTGAAAAAGGCTGAAATGGCCACTTTTGAAGATCGTAGCGAAACAAATGTTGATTTGACGAAGTTTCGGGCGCGTGAAAGCTTTGAAGGCTTTGGCACGTCTGAATTCGCTCAGCTATCAAGCTTGTTCAATTGGCAATTCACAGGTGAAAACGAAACCGATGAATTTAAGTTGAAAATCGACAAAACAGAAAGCGGTATTGAACTCACCGCAAAAGGGAAAGGAACTGCCAACGCTGAAACGAACTCTAAATTCGAAGTAAGCCGTTGGCAAGAAGAATATACAGTGAAATACGACAGTTTAGCGCTTGCTTTTACCAATTATAAAAGTCAAACAGAAAGTAAATTCAAACAGTTTGAAAAAACAAAATTGATCGATAAGCAGTCGGTTGGAGTTCCTGCAGGAGTATACATTGTTGCAGCTATTTTGGGAGTTGTTTGGATTCTATTAGCAATGTTTAAACGTCGATTAAAACTAATTTAAAAAACATTTAAAAGGAGGTTAAAAGTCCTCCAACAAATTAAAAACTTCTCAGGGTAATTTAATTTAGCACAAAGCCACAGCGTTGGAGGACATAAGTCTTCTATGCTGTGGCTTTGCTATTTTATAAATTATCCTGAGAAGTGCAAATATACAATTTAAAGAAAACTTTTAGAAGGTTGTTAGATTAAATAAATTAAATTAAAAATGAACAAATACAATGAAATTTTAAAGAAGATTCTTGATGAAGGAAAAGCCCAACAAAACAAAAAAGGGTGTATCAAGTATTTAACTAATCAAAAGCTAAACATGAAGCCCGGTGATTTGTTAGAAATCTTTGAGGGGCATGGGATAGCCAGGAACAAACTAAAAACAGAGTTGGAACTATTCCAAAAAGGTGAGCGATCAGTAGAAGCTTACAGGAAAAACGGCATCGACTGGTGGGATTACTGCGGTTCTATCCTGGTTAATTCTTATCCAACTTATTTCGAGCAATTGCCCGATCTGATTAAGAAAATCAATAAAGAAAAACGCAACAGCAAAAATTATGTGTTGTTTCTTGGTCGTACAGATGTAGAGAGTAATCAGCAGCCATGTTTGTCGCTCATCCAATTTCAGATAGATAGAGGTAAGCTTGTGATCTCTGCTTATCAACGCTCAAGTGATGCCAGTTTAGGGCTTCCTGCAGACATATATCATTTGTACTTAATCAGTCGCCAGATAAATGTTCCACTTCGCTCAATTACGCTGTTTTTAGGCAATGTACACATTTATGAGAATAATCTGGAAGGCACACGGCAATTACTTCAGGGAAATCAGGTGAAATTTAGTTTGAATGTTTAGAATTCTTTCACTTGCACATTAATGTCAACGTCATGATTGCAAACTATTACTACTTCTGTAATTATATAACGCTTTAAATTGTAGGTGAAGGTTTCACCAACAGCAAGAACCGTAGGCGATGGGAAGTTGTTTCTTAGGTCAGAAGCTTCCATGACATATTTTGTATTGTTTGGAAGAATTAGGTTGATAAATGTATCCATATTATAAAGTTTTAACAAATATAAAAAATGAAAAATTACACACAAGCGCCCCTGCCATTTCAGGGGCAGAAAAGAAGGTTTTTGAACCAGTTTAAAGAAGCATTGATTAATTATCCGAAAGATGGAATTTACGTTGATCTGTTTGGCGGTTCCGGCTTATTGAGCCATACTGTCAAACAGTTCTATCCGTCTGCACGAGTTGTTTGGAATGACTTTGATGATTTTAAAACTCGTTTAAACCATATTCCAGAGACAAATGTATTATTATCAAAATTACGGCCGTTGCTTGAAAATGAGCCAAGAGATAAGAAGGTAAAAGAACCTATCAGGCAGCAGATGTTAGATATAATTGCATCAGAACCTTGGGTGGATTATGTGACTCTTTCAGCGAATATATTGTTTTCTGGTAAGTATATGATGAACTTTGAGCAGCTTGAGTGTCAAACTTTTTACAACGTGATGAGAAAAGCGGACTATAATGCTGACGGGTATTTGTCAGGTGTTGAGCGAATACAGGGTGATTATAGGGATGTTTTTAAGGAGTTTAAGGGCGTTGAAGGTGTAGTGTTTTTAGTTGATCCACCTTATCTATCTACTGACACTAAAACGTATAATAGTGATTCGTATTGGAAGCTTCGTGATTATTTGGACGTGTTAGACGTGCTGGACGGTTCGAATTACTTCTACTTCACTTCCAATAAGTCTCAAATCGTTGAGTTGTGCGAGTGGATAGAAACGCGAACTTATGCGGGGAATCCTTTTTTTGGATCGACTATGACCACGACTGGAGGAAGTGTGAATTATAACTCATCCTATACGGATATAATGTTGCACAAAAAAGCCACCTAATCGGTGGTTTTTTTGTAATATTTGCGCTAAACTATAATTATGAAAACTAAAATTTATTTAATTCAAGAACAGACAACTGGCAAATTTTATCTGCAGGTTAGAAACAATAAAAATGCCCAAACTATTTTTGTTATTGTAAGCAAAGCTTTTGACACAAAGCAGGCGGCAATTGACTATTTTAATGATAATGCGACAGACGACTACGAATTAATCGTGTAAGATTAATTTTTTTTGTACATTTCGTTTTGAAATTTTGTACATTTCGTTTTGCCGATTATAGATCCATTACTACAATGACCGGCAATTGCGAAATACGGATTGTGAAAACGAATGATCCATGTGATTTTTTGTCGGATGAAAATCATGATTCGATAAAAATAATGACATTTTGGCAGGTTTTTCAATTCGGATTTGAATTTGCAGTTAACCATAAAAAAATATAATATGGATTTTAATCAATATACAATCAAATCAAGAGAAGCGATTCAGATGGCCCAGCAAATAGCTTCAGGTCATCAAAATCAAGCGATAGAACCAGCGCACTTACTCAAAGGAATGTTGGATACTGACCAAGATGTTTTGCGTTTTATCATTGAAAAGCAAGGTGGAAACTCAGACTATATTTTTAGTGAAGTAACTGACATTATTTCACGTTTTCCAAAAATTTCTGGAAATGCACAACAGCATTTGTCCGCAGCAGGTCAAAAAGTTTTGTTGACGGCTTTGGATGAAGCCAAGAAAATGAAGGATGATTATGTGAGTTTAGAACATTTGTTATTGGGTGTTTTAAAAAACAATTCTGACGTTGCACAATTGTTGAAAGACCAAGGTTTGGACTATGCACAAAGCGTTACCTTGATTCAAGAATTGAGAAAAGGTCAACGCGTGACTTCTGAAAATGCTGAAGCGAATTACAATTCATTGAACAAATATGCCAAAAACTTGACCGAATTGGCAGCTGAAGGCAAAATGGATCCAGTCATTGGTCGAAATGATGAAATTCGCCGCGTGTTGCAGATTTTATCCAGAAGGACTAAGAACAATCCGATTTTAATCGGGGAACCAGGTGTTGGAAAAACAGCGATTGCAGAAGGCATTGCCCATCGAATCGTCAGTGGCGATATTCCAGAAAATTTATTGAACAAACAGGTGTTCTCACTCGATATGGGTGCTTTGGTTGCTGGAGCGAAATACAAAGGAGAATTTGAAGAGCGTTTGAAAGCGGTCGTCAAAGAAGTAACGGATTCCAATGGCGAAATCATTTTGTTCATCGATGAAATCCACACTTTGGTTGGCGCAGGCGGCGGTGGAGAAAGCGCGATGGATGCAGCCAATATTTTGAAACCGGCTTTGGCGCGAGGAGAATTGCGGGCCATAGGTGCCACGACTTTGAATGAATACCAGAAGTATTTTGAAAAAGACAAAGCCTTGGAGCGGCGTTTCCAAATCGTAATGGTCGAAGAGCCCAATGAGGAAGATGCGATTTCGATTTTGAGAGGAATTAAAGAAAAATACGAAGTCCACCACAAAATCCGCATCATGGATGAAGCGATCATTTCAGCGGTTCAATTGTCCACACGCTACATCGCCGATCGATTTTTACCCGACAAAGCGATTGATTTGATGGATGAAGCTGCTTCGAAATTGCGGATGGAAATGAATTCAAAACCAGAAGAATTGGACATCATTGACCGACAAATCATTCAATTGGAAATTGAAATTCAAGCCATCAAAAAAGAAAGCGATGAGAAAAAACTGAATTTACTCAAAGAAGAATTGGCGAATTTGCAAGAAGCCCGTTCTGATTTGAACGCCAAATGGTCGGAAGAAAAAGGGAAAGCTGACCAAATGCAACAAACCAAAAAGAACATTGATGATTTAAAGAACCAAGCCGAACAAGCCGAACGTGCAGGAGATTATGAAACCGTAGCGCGAATTCGTTACGAATCTTTGCAGCAAGAAGAAGAAAAGTTGAAAGCGCTCGAAGCACAAATGGCAGCTGAAGGTCAAAATCGATTGGTCAAAGAAGCCGTTGATGCAGAGGATATTGCAGAAGTCGTTTCCAAATGGACCGGCATTCCTGTCAACAAAATGATGCAAAGCGAAAAAGAAAAATTGTTGCATTTGGAAGAAGAATTGCACCAAAGAGTCATCGGACAAGAAGAAGCGGTTCAAGCAGTTTCTGATGGCATTCGCCGAAGTCGTGCAGGTTTGAGCGACGAAAAGAGACCGATCGGTTCTTTCTTATTTTTAGGGCCAACAGGTGTCGGAAAAACAGAATTGGCAAAGGCCTTGGCAGAATTTTTATTTGACGATGAAAATTCAATGACCCGCATCGACATGAGCGAATACCAAGAAAGACACTCAGTGAGTCGTTTGGTAGGTGCGCCTCCGGGCTATGTGGGCTACGATGAAGGCGGGCAGTTGACGGAAGCCGTACGCCGAAGACCTTATTCGGTGATTTTATTGGACGAGGTTGAGAAAGCACATCCTGACGTATTCAACATTTTGTTGCAAGTCTTGGACGACGGTCGATTGACCGACAACAAAGGGCGTGTGGTGAACTTCAAAAATACCATCATCATCATGACTTCCAACTTTGGTTCGCAAATTATCTTGGAGAATTTCGAAGATTTGGCAAATAAGGATGTCAATGTGGTCTACAGCGAAACCAAAACTGAAGTTTTTGACGAATTGAAACGCCATTTCCGACCAGAATTTTTGAATCGAATTGACGAAACGATTTTGTTCAAACCTTTGTTGGCGGATCAAATTTCTGGAATCGTACGTTTGTTGATCGATGAATTGGCCAAAAAATTGAGCCAACGCGACATCACTTTGGACATCACCAATGAAGCTTTGAGGTATTTGTCCAACAAAGGCTATGACCCACAATTTGGTGCAAGACCTTTGAAAAGAGTGGTCCAGCAAGATGTTTTGAATGAATTGTCCAAAGAGATTTTGGCTGGAAAAGTCAACGAACACCAAATGGTCTTGATCGACTACTTTGAAGAAAAAGAAGGCGACAACAAATTGGCATTCATTATACGATAAAATGAATCATTAGAGCGGTTTAATTTTTCATTACGGTCCCATCAAAGCAATTTGGTGGGACTTTTTGTTGTCGAAATAATTGGAATTTAACAAAAAGAAAACTCGATATCCAATCTCGCGGATCAATTCGCCTATGGCTCGGGTGCAATCCGTGATCAAGAACACTTATAAATTTGTAGGAGCGCCGTAATTTTTCTCCCATCAAAAGGCTAACATCTAATTATTTCATATAAACAACTCACAGTAATAAATGGTCAATTGAACGAAGAGGTAACATTTTATATTTTGACTGTTACGACAGAATGTTGATTACCCCAAAGCTTGGGTCAAATCCGCCAATAAATCGTCGATGTCTTCAATGCCGACACTCAATCGAATCAAATCATCGGTGACACCATTTTGTGCACGAATGTCTGCTGGAATTGATGCATGCGTCATCGTTGCTGGATGATTGGCCAAAGACTCTACGCCGCCCAGACTTTCCGCCAAAGTAAATACTTGAAGTTTCTCCAAGAAGCTTTTCGCATCCTGGGCGTCTTTTGATTGAAAGTTGAAGGAAACCATGCCGCCAAAACCGCGCATTTGTTTTTTAGCGATTGCATGTTGAGGATGTGTCGTCAATCCTGGATAAAATACTTGGTTGATTTTCGGGTGTTTTTCTAAGAATTCAGCCACTTTTCGGCCATTTTCATCGTGTCTTTGCATGCGAATGTGCAAGGTTTTGATGCCTCTCAACACCAAATAAGAATCTTGTGGACCCAGAATTCCACCACCAGCAAACAGTTGAAAATGAAGTTGCGCTGCCAAGGCTTCGTCTTTCACGACCAAAGCACCTGCCACCACGTCGGAATGTCCATTCAGGTATTTTGTGGCAGAATGCATCACAATATCGGCGCCCAAATCCAGAGGATTTTGCAAATAAGGCGAAGCAAAAGTATTGTCCACCGCTACCAAAAGTTGATGGTTTTTGACCAATTGAACGATGGCAGCAATGTCTGCGATTTTCATCAAAGGATTGGTCGGCGTTTCGATCCAGATCAATTTGGTATTTGCATTGATTTTTTCTTGGATCAAAGCAGGATCAGTCATGTCCACAAAGTGAAATTTCAATCCGTATTTTTCATAAATCTTGGTGAACATGCGGTACGATCCACCATACAAATCATCCATCGCGATGACTTCATCTCCTGGATTCAATAATTTCATCACTGCATCCGTGGCTGCCAAACCAGAACCAAAAGCAAAGCCGTGCGTGCCGTTTTCAATGCTTGCCAAAGCACCTTCCAAAGCCGTTCTTGTAGGATTGGCTGCGCGCGAATATTCATATCCATTGTGCACGCCAGGACTGCTTTGTGCAAAGGTGGACGTCTGAAAAATGGGGCACATTACCGCGCCAGTTGTGGGTTCAACTTGTTGATTGCCGTGAATGGTTTTTGTATTGAATTTCATGGGATGATTGTATTTAGATTCAAACCACGAAATTAGTCTTTTTCAGTCAAAATACCCAAACAATATGGACCTGTAATGGTTGAGTTGGCTTTTCATTGGCTGAAAAACTTCTTTCAACAAATCTTTAGGCTTTTTGCAAATAGAAGCTAAAGGTGGTGCCTTCGCCGTATTCACTTTCTACCATGATTTTCTGTTCATGGGCTTCCAAAATGTGTTTGACAATCGACAATCCCAAACCTGAACCGCCATAGTTGCGGCTTCGGCTCTTGTCCACCCGATAAAATCGTTCGAAAATCCGGTTGAGTTGTTCGGGTTGCATGCCCATGCCGTTGTCTTTGACTTTGACCAAAACGTCTTCTTCTAAAACTTCAAATTGCAACCGCAAGGTCGCTTGTGGTTTGGCGGAATAATGAATCGCATTGACGATCAAATTGACCAAGACTTGTTCGATGCGCTCGATGTCTCCGATGACAAAAATTTCCTCTTCTACCGTTTTGTCAATCTTCATGGTCATGCCATATTTGCTGGCTTTGATTTCCAAGAGTTCCATGATTTCTCGGCTTTTGGCCAGAATGTCAAAGCGTTTCATTTCTAATTTCAATTCGCCCGCTTCCAATTTGGTGATCATGTCCAAATCTTTGATGATGAAAATCAAACGTTCTACCGATTTGTCGATGCGGTCCATGTATTTGTCGCGGATGTTTTCGTCCTCCAAACCTCCATCGATCAAGGTATGGAGAAATCCTTGGATGGAGAAAAGTGGCGTTTTCATTTCGTGGGAAACATTGCCCAGAAATTCTCGGCGGTAGTTTTCTCTTTCGGTTAAAATGTCGATTTCCTTTGTTTTCACGTCGGATAAGGAAGAAATTTGTTCAGACAATGCTTCAATGTTTTTGGCAGTTTTTTCAGAATTTAAATCGGGCACCAAGTTGTACAAATGGGTGATGTTGTGTTTTGAGAAAGAGTTGAAAGCCAGGGCCATCAATCCCATAATGACCAATGCAGGTAAAAAGAAGGTCATCAAAATTCCTTTCCAAAAAAAGGTTTCAGAGATCCAATTTTGGTAAGGAACATTGTACATCACCACGCTGGCCACCCAGCTAAAAATCCAAATCAGCAATCCGCCCAAAATGGCCAAAAGTATGGAGTTGATCCAACGGTCCGAAAAGTTCATCACGATTTATTCATTGTATTTGTAGCCAATTCCTTTGACAGTGGTCAATCGGTCATTGCCAAATTTCTCTCTTAATTTACGCACATGCACATCGATGGTTCGGTCGCCTACGATGACTTCATTCCCCCAAACTTTTTTCATGATTTCCTCTCTTTTGAAAACTTTTTCCGTGTTGGAAGCCAACAGAGCAATCAATTCGAATTCTTTTTTGGGCAAAACGAATTCTTCGTTTAAATAAGTCACTTTGTAGGTTTCACGGTTGATGGTCATGTCTTTCAATTCGATCAACAACTCTTCTTCTTCAGAAGATTTCAACCGCAACAAAGCTTTGATTTTACTCATCAAAACCTTGGGTTTGATCGGTTTGGTGATGTAGTCGTCAGCGCCTGCTTCATAGCCTGCCAATTGCGAGAACTCTTCAATGCGTGCGCTCAAAAACACGATCAACACATCTTTTAAACTATCGACTTTTTTGATTTTCTCACAAGCTTCGATGCCGTCCATTTCTGGCATCATGACATCGAGTAAAATCAAATCGGGTTTGTCTGCTTTGGCTTTCTTTAGCGCTTCCAAACCATTGGTGGCTGTGCTTACTTCATACCCCTCTTTGATGAGGTTGTAAGAAAGGAATTCCAAAATGTCCAATTCATCATCGACCAAAAGGATTTTAATTTTTTTCATGTTTTTACATCAAATTAATGGCACAAAGTTAAGCGAATAAACATAGGAAAACTTCTGATAATCTTTAGTTAACATACATTTAAAATGCATTTAATGTTAATTCACCTTTGTCTGTGAATTTAATGATTATTTCTAAATGAATGGCTTGTGCAGGTTATAAAAAACCTATCACAAGCCATTGTCATTTTAACAATTTAATTTATTTAAGGTTGAAATTGTTGAATTGTGGCCAAACTTTTCTCAATCGTTGAAAGCCCCAATTCATGGTTGACCAAAAGGCCAGCATGGTAATCATCGTAGGCTTGCATATCGACCAAACCATGGCCAGACAGGTTAAATAAAATTGTTTTTTCTTCTTGGTTTTCTTTGCAAATGTTGGCTTCTCGGATGGCTTGTGCTATGGCATGCGTCGCTTCTGGTGCAGGAATGATGCCTTCCGTTCGAGCAAAAAGTTGACCCGCTGCAAAACATTCCAATTGAGGGATTGCAACCGCTTCGATCAACTTGTCTTTCAACAATTGGGATACCAAAACGCTGGCGCCATGGTAGCGCAAACCGCCAGCATGAATGGCTTCTGGCGCAAAGTCATGCCCCAAAGTGTACATGGGCAACAATGGAGTGAAGGCTTCCGTATCGCCAAAATCATAAAGGAACTTTCCTCGGGTCAATTTCGGACAAGAAGCTGGTTCGACGGCAATGGCGCGAATGTCGCGTTTCCCTTTCAGTTGATTTCGCAAAAAGGGAAAGGCCAAACCGGCAAAGTTGGAGCCACCACCCAAGGGGGCAATTAAAATGTCGGGATAATCATTGGCCATTTCAAACTGTTTCAAGGCTTCTTCGCCGATGATGGTTTGGTGCAGCAAAACATGGTTCAGGACAGAGCCTAAAGCGTATTTGGTATTGGGTTGAGAGACCGCCATTTCGATGGCTTCTGAAATCGCTGTACCCAAACTTCCTTTGAAATCAGGCTTTTCGGCCAAAAGCTTTCTTCCAGTTTCGGTTCTATCGCTGGGTGATGCATAGACATTTGCACCATAAGTATTCATCATGAATTTTCGATAAGGTTTCTGATGAAAGCTCACATTGACCATGTACACCTCACATTGGATATTGAATTGTGCACATGCATAGGCCAAAGCGGTTCCCCATTGGCCAGCGCCAGTTTCTGTGGTGATTTTTTGGATGCCTTCTTCGGCATTGTAATAAGCTTGCGCGATGGCCGTATTGGTTTTGTGCGATCCACTGGGCGAAACGCCCTCGTATTTGTAATAGATTTTCGCCGGGGTTTTCAAGGCTTTTTCCAGTTCCGTCGCCCGGATCAATGGAGAAGGTCGGTACATTTTGTACTTTTCGCGTACCGCTTCTGGAATGTCGATGTAGGCTTCTTGGCTGATTTCTTGTTGGACGATGGCTTCTGGAAATAAGGCCAACAATGCCGAAGGATCTATCGGTTGCATGGTTTTTGGATCCAAAGGCGGCAAGGGTTTGTTGGGCATGTCTGCAACAATGTTGTACCATTTTCTTGGCATTTCGCTTTCCTCTAAATAGAATTTTTTCTGTGTCATTTTTCTGAATTTTATTGGGTTAATTTAATTTTTAAGCATAAAAAAAACCGCCTGATTGCTCAGACGGTTGCGTTATTTCGTGGTATTTTATAGTTGAATTTATTGTTTAATGCATACCAAGCTTGCGCCAATCGTCTGTTTCAAACGATGGCCACCAGCTCAATCTGTTGATGAATAAAATCATTGATTTTTTTTGTTTAGAACCACAAATGTAGAAATTAATTTGAATGTTTGGTTAAAATTTAAGGCAATTGATCCAATTTTAACTGTTCAACAATTTTCCACAAAGCATCCAAATCCATTTGATTTCCTTTGATTTCAATAAAAAATCGGTCATCGTGAATGAATTGAATTTTGCTTGAAGAACCATCTTTTCTGGCTTCTTCCATGGCTTTGTGTCCATTTTTCTCAACCGTTCTACGAAAGTCGCGTTCACTTTCTTCTTCCATGTCCATCTGAAAGCCCATTTTCAAACCAGTCAAATACATCACACCACCGCCTGCGCCATCGACGACTTGGAGCGTGAAATTTTGGGTTTGCTCTTCATTGGAAAAACCTGCTTCGATGGAAGAAATTCCTGCCATTTTCAGTTCACCAATTTTGAAAGAAGTTCGATTGAAATCACCAATTTCCGTCGGCAACCAACTTTTCAATTTTTCGTTAGAAATTGGCTCTAACTCAGACAAACGCGTGATTTCATCTTCAATATTACCGGATTGTTCCGCCAAAACTTTGGCGTTTTTAACCGTAGCGGTCACTTCCTCCGCTTGGGTTTTTACTTCGCTGATTTTTTCTTGGACCGATTTGACTTTGTTGCATGATGCAAACATGATCAGCCCAAGAGCGATTGGAATCATTTTTTTCATGAGTTTAAATTTTAGTAAATGTTATTGACTGCAATTTATAGAAATTTTCGATACGAATTCTTCTCCACTTCATCGAAAGGGTTTTTAATTTTGTGTAAATTGCCGACAGAATTTTATTATGAGAATTTTCAGTTTTGTTTGGGCCATTTTACTTTTATTTTCTTGTGCACGACAAGGAACACCGACGGGTGGGCCGCGTGATGAGGAACCACCGAAGTTCATCAGTGCCAATCCAGATACTTTGTCATTGCAAGTTTCTACTGATTTGAAGGAAATCAACCTTCAATTTGATGAGTATTTGGTTTTGAAAGACCACACCCAAAACATCATCATTTCTCCACCATTGGGCAGTACTGCGACTTTTACGCCGGTTGGTTCGCCCAGTAAAAACATCCGAATCAAGCTGAACGAAGCTTTGCAAGCCAATACGACATACAACATCAATTTCGGACAAGCGATCCAAGACAACAATGAAGGCAATAAATTGCCGTATTTTCAATATGTTTTTTCAACAGGGGATTTTATCGATTCTTTGGAAATCAATGGACGAGTTCGTGTGCCGTTTTTAAGAAAACAACCTGAGCATTTGATGGTGGGATTGTACAAGGTTGATAGCACGTACAGCGACAGTTTGTTGATCAAGAAAAAACCTTTTTATGTGGCCAAAGTCAATGAGAAAGGTGCGTTTAAATTGAATTATTTGAGTGCTGGAAAATACCAGTTGATGGCTTTCGATGATGAATTGCAAAACATGCAATATGATTTTGGCAAAGAAAAATTTGGGTTTTATGATGAAATCATTGATTTTCAAGAAAATAATGCGGTAGATTATTCATTAAATTTATTTGACCAAAAAAAGGATTACCGCGCTGGAAAAGCAGAGCAAAAAGGCTATGGACATTTGTTGTTTCGATTTGAAGGTGAGCCTGAGGACATTTCAGTGGAAGCTTTGGATTTTAACTTTACCACAGCGTCGAATGATTTTCAAGCGAGACAAGATTCAATGAACTTTTGGTTTGATCCGTCGATTGATTCCATTGAAGAACGCACCCGAAGAATTCATTTTTTGGTGAAGCACAAAACTCAAGTTGATTCCGTTTCTTTGGTGTATAGTAATGCTACGAAACATCAATTGAAATTGGAGAAGTTGTCAAAATTAAGCGAAGCGCCCAACCGAAAAGTAGATTTTCACAGCAATTATCCGATTGCGCGTTTGGACTCAACCCAAGTAAAGGTTTGGAAAGATACTTTGCAATTGCCAGTGAAAATCACGCCTCATTTGACTTCGAAACAAGCTTTTTCAATGGAATTTCCGATAGAACTCAATGCGCAATATGACATCGAATTCTTGCCTGAATTGGTGACTGATATTTTTGGAAAAACAAATGACAGCTTGACTTTTTCTTTCCAAACTAAAACAAAAAATGAGTTGGGTAATTTGGGCTTGAATTTAGTCGGGAAACCTGCACATCCTTTTTGGTTGCAGTTGTTGAATGAAAAAGATGAAGTTTTGGTGGAAGAGTATACCCAAGCGGCTGAATTTAATTTTCCGTATTTACAACCAGGCAATTATTATTTCAAAATTTTGGTTGATGAGAACGAAAACGGACATTGGGACACCGGTGATTTTTTCTTGCGTAAACAAGCTGAAAAAGCCTTTATTTATCCAACGTTGATCAATGTAAGACCACTGTGGGAAATGGTGGAAACTTGGCAGCTATCAGACGAGAAATTGCCGAAAGCAACGGAAGAGGCGGTTGAAGAAGAAACTGTCTCAAATGAAAAATCCCCTTCTTAGAAAGAAGAGGATTTTGTTTGTTATCTTGATTGAACTTTATTTATTCAACCGTTACTGATTTGGCTAAATTTCGGGGTTGATCCACGTTTCTGCCTAAGTTGACTGCAACATAATAGGATAGCAATTGCAATGGAATCGCTGCCAAAATGGGGCTGAACTCTTCAGAAGAATGAGGAATCTCAATGGTATAATCCGCAAAGTTTTTCAATTCTTCATCGCCTTCATTGACTACCGCAATGATTTGACCTTTTCTCGCTTTGATTTCTTGTGCATTGCTGACTACTTTTTCATAGTGTCCATTTTTCGTCGCAATGACAATTACGGGCATGTTTTCATCGATCAAAGCAATGGGGCCGTGTTTCATTTCTGCTGCTGGATAACCTTCAGCGTGGATGTAAGAAATTTCTTTCAATTTCAAAGCACCTTCCAAAGCAGAAGGGAAGTTGTAGCCTCTTCCTAAATACAATGCATTGGGTGCATCTTGGTATTTTTTGGAAATTTCAATCACTTTCTCAGCGGTATTTTCCAAAGTTTTTTGAACCAATTCTGGAATGTGGTCCAATTCCGTAATCAAAGAATTGAAACGTTCTGTGCTCAAATGTCCATTGTGTTTTCCTAATTTGATTGCAATCATGGACAATACGGTCAACTGTGAAGTAAAGGCTTTGGTTGAAGCCACACCGATTTCTGGTCCAGCATGTGTGTACGATCCTGCATCGGTAATTCTTGCGATGGATGAACCCACTACGTTGTTGATGCCATAAATGAACGCACCGTTTTCTTTGGCCAATTTTAAAGCTGCCAAGGTATCTGCTGTTTCTCCTGATTGAGAAATGGCAATCACCACGTCACTTTTTCGGATGATCGGATTTCTGTAACGGAATTCCGAAGCATATTCCACTTCAACAGGAATTCTCGCCAAATCTTCGATCAAATATTCACCGACCAAACCAGCATGGTAAGAAGTACCACAAGCCACGATGATGATGCGTTTGGCGTTGAGTAATCTTTCTTGGTGGTCCCAAATACCCGCCATTTTGATGATGCCTTCATCGACCAACAAACGGCCACGCATGGTGTCTCTGATCGATTTGGGTTGTTCGTATATTTCTTTCAACATAAAGTGTTCGTACCCGCCTTTTTCAATTTCTTCCAAGTTGATTTGAAGTTGTTGAATGGTTGGGCTGACCTTATGGTTGTCTTTGATTTTTCTAATGTCTACCGCTTTTCCTAATGAAATGCTTGCCATTTCGCCATCATCCAAATACACGGCGTCTTTGGTGAATTGTAAAAAGGGAGATGCATCGGATGCGATGAAAAACTCATTTTCTCCAATGCCAATGGCCAATGGGCTTCCCAAACGGCCCACGATGATTTCATCGGAGTTCTGTCTGTCCATCACAGCGATTGCATAAGCGCCGATGACTTGGTTCAATGCAGCACGAACGGCTTCGGCCAAGGTCAATTGGTCTTTGTTTTTCAGGAATTGAATCAAATTCACCAATACTTCCGTATCGGTTTCACTATGAAATTCAAAACCATGTTGGGTCAATTCCTTTTTGATGGAATCGTAGTTTTCGATGATGCCATTGTGTACCAAAACGATTTCGCCATCATTGGACAAATGTGGATGGGAGTTGACGTCATTGGGTTCGCCATGCGTTGCCCAACGGGTGTGTCCAACGCCCACAGTTGCGCCATTGTCCAAATCAGCTGAACGCTCGATCAAGTCCGAAACTTTTCCTTTGGTTTTCACCATTTTGAAATCGTTTGCATTGGAAATGACCAATCCAGCGCTATCGTAGCCTCTATATTCTAGCCTTTTCAAACCATTGATGATAATGGGATAGGCTTCTCTATGTCCTAAATAACCGACAATTCCACACATATTTTACAGTTGGTTTTTGGTGTAATAAATTTTTAATTTTAACTTTTTGTCTTCCTGTTCTGAATTGCTGCCATGCAAAACCACACGGTGTGGGTTGAAAGCGCGATCGTTGTAAAAGGGGAGTCCTGGGCTTGCCACGGTTGAGTAGCTGCTAGAAGGACTCAACAAGAAATTCCCTAAACTCACCATGATTTTACTGTCTTCGAAAACTTCGTTTCTCTCGACCAAATTTTTGATGTGGTCTGTGATACGAATGGTATAGGTTTTTGGGTTGTTTTTGTAATTGTACATTGGGTTGAACTGAACCGTCAAAGGATAGCTGTTGTAAAATTTCACCAAATCTGTGAAGTTTTTATTTTTATCCTTTCCTTCTTCTTTGTAGTTGTGCCAAGCAAAAAGATAAGGCGGTGTTTTCAAACCGTGGGTGTCATCGATATGGAAAGTCAATTCCGCACCGACAATGGCCCAACCTTTGTTTTGTACGTTATTTTTCATTTCAGATAACTGCTCTTCATTGAGTTGAATGACTGTTTTTGTGCCATCCATTCCTGCCAAATACAAACGTGCGTCCCCTTGTTGGGTGTTGGGGTTGGTATAAGCGTTCACAAATTGAGAACTTCTGTTGCTGTGCTCAAATTGGTTGACCTGAACGTTGTGTCCTGGTGTGTTTGACCAATAGCTTCCGAAAGTCAAAGGGAATGTATTGTTCAATCTTTCTTGTTCTGTATCTTCGTTGGGATTGTCATACGAATAATGCATGGTCAGATTGAAAGCTGCTGAATTTTGGTTGAAATTCATCAAAAATCCTTGATTGTCCAGTACGCTCAGTTCAATTCCTCTGAACAAGTTTCGAATGAAGCTCGCTTGGTCCTTTAAGTCGGATGAATTTTGGTTGTCAATGAATTTTTGTTTGAAATATTCCTTGTCCAATTTGACTTGAACGACTACATCAGGCGCTTTGGCTGTCGTCTCGTTTTTCTTTATTTTCTGGTAAGTCGTGACTTCATTTGACAATTCAGTGGTCCCCAAAACATTAGGGAGTACTTCAATGTCGTTGATGTTTTCACAAGAAGTACAATTTGCCAAAGTGCGGTTGGAATAGTACGTGGAATCTTGCGAATACAAATATTGGGCAACTTCTTTGACTTGAAGCGTCATTTTAGCTGTGGTATTTCCATAAATCGAATCCAATTTATAGGTCCTTTTCAACAAAATGGTCGCTGTGTCAGAAGGCGTGTCATTGCCGGTCAAATAAACATAAGTGGTGTCAACTTTGACATCTGCATCTTTGTTTTTATAATAAACCGGAATGTTCAAAATGACAGAATCCATTGTTGGGTTGGTTCCAAAGTCAGGATTCAACCGGGACAATCTTGCCTGAGAAATGAACCTCGCCTTGGTTCGTCCGAAGACAGCGCCTTCATAAACGCCTACGGTAGCGGCTTGTAAAACTGCTTCATCCGATCGGATGGAGTCGTTGTTGGTATTGTAAGCGATTAAGTCTACATAAAACGCGTTGGCAGATGCTCCTGAGTCTAAAATGCCACTTCCGACATCTGATATTTCATCTTCACAGGAGAAACTAATTAAGGCAGTTGTACAAAATCCTAAGGCAACTACGAGATTCAAAAATCTTCTCATCAATATTTTATCTGTTTTTATTTAATCATTCATTAATTCTTCCGCATAGAAAAGTTTGTAAGCTTCCCCAAAGCTTTCTGATGGAGAATATTCCAAAACAGGAATTTCGCCTGATTTCAAATGTTGGTCAATGGCCTCTGGAATAAATTCCTCTCCTTTGATCGCAGCATCTGCGTATTGTAAAGCCGACAAAGTCATGGCTTCGAAGTTGGGTTTCTCCAAAAACTTGGCCACTTCACCATTGATGCCATCAAAAGCCAGTTTCTCAGCGATTCCTTGGTTCAATTCCCCCTCAAAAGCATTGTCAAATAAAGAAACAACCACTTTGGCATCATTGAAAAAAGAATCTTCGGCATAGTACTCTTTTAGGTAAGCTGGAATCATGCTTGACATCCATCCTAAAATATGCACCACATCGGGTTTCCAATTCAGCTTTTTGACGGTTTCCAATACGCCTTTGGCAAAGAAAATTGCGCGTTCATCATTGTCATCAAAGAGTTTTCCATTTTTGTCAGCATACACTGATTTTCTTTTGAAATACTCTTCGTTGTCAATAAAATAAACTTGAATTCGCTCTCCTGGTACGGAAGCCACTTTGATGATCAAAGGCTGGTCCATGTCATTGATGATCAAATTCATCCCTGACAACCGAATCACTTCGTGCAATTGGTGCCTTCTTTCGTTGATCGTACCAAATCTGGGCATAAAAATCCTTACGTCAGCACCTTTTGCGCTCATGGCCTTTGGAATACTCAAAGACTGAGAGGACATTGGGCTTTCTGGAAAGTAAGGAGTCATTTCTGTAGTTACATACAATATTCGCTTTCCATTCATACTCAAAACTCATTAAATACTTGAAATTGTGCACAAAGATACGAAATTTTACGATATTTTCGCGCAGTTGTTTTATTTTTGCGGCTTTTGTAATTTATTTAACACCTCAAATGATCATTTTAAAAGACTCTGAAGCGCTTCATAATCTGATGAATAAACTTCAACAGCAATCGACTGCCATCGGCTTTGTACCCACCATGGGGGCATTGCATCAAGGACATGCTTCTTTGGTCAAAGTATCTAAACAAGCCAATGATTTCACCTTGGTTAGCGTGTTTGTCAACCCTACGCAATTTGACAAGGCGGAAGATTTGGCCCAATATCCTCGTCTGGAACAACAAGACATCGAGTTGTTGGAGAAAAATGGAGCAGATGCTGTTTTTTTTCCAAGTGTTGAAGACATTTATCCAGATGGAGAAAAGTCGGAGCATTTCGATTTCAATGGCATAGAACACCAAATGGAAGGCAAATTTAGGCCCGGACATTTTGATGGTGTAGGAACGGTGGTGAAACGGTTTTTTGAGATGGTGCAGCCTACGAGAGCGTATTTTGGTGAAAAGGATTTTCAACAATTGGCCATCATACGGCATTTGGTGGAATCGCTGAATATCCCTGTTGAAATTGTATCTGTACCGATCAAAAGAGAAGCGGATGGTTTGGCGATGAGTTCGCGAAATTTGCGTTTGACCCAGGAAATGCGTGAAGAAGCGCCGAAAATTTATGCCATTTTATTGGCCGCCAAAGCATTTCTAAAAACCCATTCGATCGAAGCGACCCATCAATTTGTAAAGGAAGCGTTTGACAAAACCCAATTGGTGTTGGAGTATTTTGAAATCGCTGATGAAGCAACTTTGGTGAGTGTTCAAACGCAAGAAAAAGGACAGAGAATCCGTGCTTTTGTGGCGGTATTTGCCGGAGATATTCGTTTGATTGACAATTTAGATTTAAATGAAAGCAAGGGATTATAATTTAAAAAACTCCTTATCTTTGGCGCCGTTATGATGATAGAAGTAGTACGAAGTAAAATCCACCGGGTCAAAGTAACTGGCGCGGAGTTGAATTATATCGGAAGCATTACGATTGATGCCGACTTGTTGGACAGTGCCAATATGGTCGTGGGCGAGAAAGTCCAAATTGTCAACATTCAGAATGGGGAACGTTTCGAGACCTATACGATTCCTGGAAAAAGAGGTTCGGGTGAAGTTACCTTGAATGGTCCTGCAGCAAGGAAAGTGCAGAAAGATGACATCATTATCATCATCGCTTATGGGCTGATGTCGATGAGTGAAGCCAAAACATTTCAGCCGACCATTATTTTCCCGAATGAAAAAACCAATCGCTTAGACTAACACGAGATGAAAGCGAAAATTGGCCAAAGTATCTTCGTGGTGATTGCGGTCATTTTAGCGGTCATTTTTATTGGGTTGACCCTCCAACAAACAGATTTTGTTGCTTTGAAGGCCGCTGCAGTGCGTGTAAACTATTTTTGGTTCATCGCTTCGATGGTTTTGAGCATTTTCTCTTATTGGTTAAGGGCAGCGCGGTGGAAATTGTTATTGACGCCCATGGGGTTTAACGTCAATACCTCCAGTGGTTTTTGGGCAATTGCCTTTGCTTATTTCATGAACTTAACGATTCCAAGAAGTGGTGAAGTTGCTCGGGCCACTTCATTTTATAAAATGGAAAAAGTACCCGTCGATCAATCATTGGGCACCATTGTGTTGGAGCGGGTCATTGACGTCTTGTTCCTTTTTTTGTTTTTGGGCTTGACTTTGGTGTTCAATGCTGACACCTTGTTTTCTTTCTTTTCATTCACAGAAGGTATTTCATTGGGCAAGTACGGCGCAGCCTTGGGTGTATTGATTGCGATGGGATTGTTGGTGTTTTTTTTCAGAAAGACTTTGGCAAAATTCAAGTTGTATCAAACCATTGAATCCTTTCTCAAAGGAATATGGACAGGCTTTCGCTCCATTTTGCATTTGAAACAAAGTGGTTTGTTCATTCTCTATTCTTTTGGGATTTGGACTTGTTATTTTTTCATGACCTATTTGGTGATTTTCGCTTTTCCAGAAACGGCGCATTTTGGCATTGGGGAAGGGTTTTTCTTGATCATTTCTGGTGCCTTGGGCATGATCCTTCCAGCAGTGGGTGGTTTGGGCTATCCTTATGTGATGAGCATGGCTTTTGCAGCGATTTATATGACCAGCGGACAAACGGCTGAAGCTGGTAAAATCGTTGGAAACTACTTTGGTTTGTTGTTGTATTTTGCGCAAATCATTGCCATGTTGAGCTTCGGTTTGTTGTCATTTTTCTTCATTGCTAAAATTAGCCGAAAGAATTCTATCGAATAACCAAACATTCAATTGTAGTACAGTGCTTTTTGCGTTTTTTGTGAGAAATACGACCTAGAAATGCAAATTTTAACATTAAGCCTTTCTATCTGGATTTTGCTTGAGAAATGCGTCCCAACCCGAATAAGTTTTGGGAATTTTGTCGTTGCCAGAATTGAAATAATGACAAACTGCAGCGGCCAGTCCGTCGGTCGAATCCAGTCGTTTGGGCAATTCTTTGATGTTCAATAAATTTTGCAACATACCCGCTACTTGTTCTTTCGAGGCATTGCCATTGCCAGTGATGGCCATTTTGATTTTTTTGGGAGAATATTCGGTGATTGGCACTTCTCGGTACAAACTCGCTGCCATAGCAACGCCTTGGGCCCGACCCAATTTCAACATCGATTGGACGTTTTTACCAAAAAAAGGTGCTTCGATGGCGATTTCGTCAGGATGATAGGTGTCGATCAGCGAAAGTGTTTTGTCGAAAATTCTTTTCAATTTCAATTCATGTGTTGCCAATTTGTGCAACAACAATTCATCCAATAACATGAACTGCATCTTCTTTTTTTCGACTTTGATCAAACCAAACCCCATGACTGTTGTTCCTGGGTCGATGCCCAAAATAATCCGCTCCATGGCGCTAAGTTAATGGATTGGTGCCAGATTTCTTCATTTTTATGAAAGCTTTGAGGCGTTTGAAAATAAATTGATGATGACGACACCGACGACGATGAAGGCAATGCCGAGAATGGCCGGCCAATCCAAGGTTTGTTGGTACACAAAATAGCCGACCAATGAAATGACTACAATGCCGACCGCTGACCAAATCGCGTAAGCAATGCCGATCGGAATTCCTTTCAGTGCGATGGACAAAAGATAAAATGACAGACAAAGTGCGGTACCAAAAATTAGCGTAGGAATGGGTTGAGTGAACTGTTCTGTCTTCTTGAGAAATGAAGTGCCGATGACTTCAAAGAGGATGGCTGCTGCCAAAAATAAATAACTTTTCATGGTGAAAGTTCAAATTACGAACACAAAACTAAGCTTTTTTCATGAAAAGAACTTCATCAAACGTTCTTTTATGTAATTCGTTCAAGGGCTTTGTAATCAGTTGATTTCGTTCGTTTTCTAATGTATCGAAATGACGAAAACAGTAAGCGAAGGAGTTTTTCTTGGTCCAAGCTGCTCCTATATTTGTTCAGGCTCAAAATGGGGATTTTGAATCCGTATGAGCTGATACAAAAACTAAGAATGAATCTATTATTGTTTCAAATAATTTTAGTAGTTGAGAGTAGATTTTTAACCAACCCAATCAACCTTTGAATTGGTAAGAGGCAAGGAGAAAAAGTTTCCTTGTACTCTTGCCAATTTCAAAATCGACAACCAAAAAAAATATCAATTGCCCATTGTAGTTGATCCGTAAAATAAATGAAAACGAACCCACCTTATTCCCCCAACAAAAAACTTGTCCTGCATTTCATTTGCAAGGCAAGTTTTTGTTTGTTTTTCTGGGTGTGCAAATGCACAGTTTGAATGTGAGGAATTGGCTTGAGTTTGTTGGCGGCCATTGGTTTCACCATGTCCTTGTTCATTACTTCTTTGGTTTTTACGGATGAAGAATATATGACACAAGCGGAAACAAGCATTTTTGTCGCATCAATCATCGTTAAGAGGGATTTATTGTTGAAATAATCGGCAAAGGAAAAGATTTCGGTTGATTGAATTCAAATTTATTGTCAAATGATGCTTTTGTCTTTGTTGATATTCTCAATGAAATAGGAAGGTAAAACGCCAGTTTTCTTCTTAAATGCAATGCTAAAAACTTGACGAGAAGAAAACCCACATTCTTTTGCCAAATAACTGATTTTATACTGACGGTATTCTGGATGATCGTATAGCAAGTCAATGATATAATTGATCCTTAAGTCATTGATGTATTGGTTGAAGGGCTTTCCTTTATGGTTTTTTAAAATTTCGTTTAGGTATTTAGAATTGGTGCCTATGTAGTTAATTAAATATGCATAATTCATGTCTTCGCGAATGAATTTATTGGATTTTTCAAATTTCTCTAATTTTGCTAACAAAGCATTTTCTGTTTCATCAATGATATTGATGCTGGTTTTTGTTTCGTTGTTTGTTTTCGCCTGTTTCTTTTGGTTAATTTCAGCCAACAAATGTTGGTATTTTTTGTAGTTAATTTTATTTCTTCTTCGAAAGTGAAAAATAGGAATAATGGCCGCAATGGTGACCAAGCCAAGAATGGAAAGAAGGATTTCCAATGTTTTTTTATACGTCGTATCTTTTTCATCAATGATTTTATTTAAAGAAGCGTTAGTGCTTTCCTGTTCTTCTTTTTTCATCTTCTCGTTGAGTTCTGTGTACAAATTCGCATAATAAACCGAACTGTCTTTTTGCTCAATTTCTAAAAAGGACTTAAAAAGTGCATTGTAAATATTGCGGCGAACTTTAGGCAGGTCCTGTTTTTTTGTTAATTGTAAGCCTTCTTTCCCATATTTTATTGTTTTTTCGTATTGCTTTTCATCCAAATAAAATTCAGATAAGGCACCAAATAACGTAATTCCATAATCAATGCTAATCTTGTAGGCATCATTTTGGTAAATTTTCAAAGCTTCCAAAAGGTTTTCTTCTGCCTTGTCACTTTGTTTAAAATCTAAATAGTAAGCTTGTCCTTTTTTAATGTATTGATGTCCCAATAAATCATATTTAGGATGAATCAAATAATTAACGCTGTCTGGAATCATTTTAAGCTCATCGATACATAAATTCAAATAATGAAATCTATCATCTAATGAGCCGTTGCTTTCTGAGTAAAATGCGGCAAAACTATCATAGATAATTGCTGTAAAATAATGTTGCAAGGCTTCTTTAGGAATTTTCTTTGCGAAAGTTAACGCTTTTTTCAAGTGTATCAACGCCTGGTCATACAAGCCCAATTGAGAATAAGAAGCACCCAACGTACGATAAAGTCCAGCCAATTTGCTGTAATCCTTTAATTTCAAAGCCAATTCTTCTACTTCTTTGCTTTCTTTTATAACTTTATTAAAATCACCTGTATTGAAATAAAGGATGGCTAAAGATTCTTTGGCTTTTATCATACCAATATCAAAATTAGCTTGCTTAGATTCTTCATATAATTTATGGTAAGAAGCAATGGCTTGGTCAATATCTGCCAAGATTAAAAGTCTCGCTTCTTCAAACTTCTCTTCCCAAACTTCTATTGAATGTTCCTGCGCATAGATTTGAGAATTGAAACTTAAAATGAATAGAAAGAGAAATACTCGAAATAGTAAAGACATATAATGGGTTGTTTTAATCATTTTTTTTAATGAATTGAATCAACAAATTTATAGTGTTTTTTGGCAAGGAGTGATTCTTAATAAAAATGTGGGATCTCTAATCAAGACAAATGAACTGTAAAATAAGATGATAGTTTTTTTTATTAAGTTCAAATATTTGGTTTTATAGTGGAAAATACTTGTCTTTTCTGTTGTTCTATTTTTGTCATTTGCAATAATACAAAATCTCGATTTGTTTGCTTTTGTTTTAGGGCATGTTTTCTGGAATTCATTCCCTGAGTTTTATGTGGTAATTCGCTGCTGTAGAGGTGTTTGTTGTTTGTTTTTGATGAAGGCGTTTTCCTTAAGAAAAAGATGATATTCTTCGTGTTTTTTTAAGGTGTTTTTTCCATAATTCATTCCCTTCTCTGTTTTTTTAATGTGAATGGGCTTTTTATTATTGTACCAGAATTACACATAAAAAGCGACAGCGATATTTTCGAAAAAACTTAACCACCAACCTATATTTTACCAAAACCAACCTTTATGATCTCATCAAAAACAATAACTGCGATGACTTCCTGCCTATTGGGCGGAATAGGATTGTTGTTATTGTTGATGGGATCTTTTATTTTTGGTTTTGCACAAATTTACGTTGCATATAATGTCAATTTTAAAGGTGAATGCCTCATCATTTGCTCTTTCAAACTTCTTTCATTAAAAGATTTTAAATCAATTATTTATGACAGTTTTAAACGTATCAAAATGACGAAAACAGTAAGCGAAGGAATTTTTTCTGGGCAAAGATGCTCCTATATTTGTTCAGGCTCAAAATGGGGATTTTGAATCCGTATGAGCTGATACAAAAACTAAGAATGAATCTATTATTGTTTCAAATAATTTTAGTAGTTGAGAGTAGATTTTTAACCAACTTAACCAATCTTTTGAATTGATAAGATACAAGGAAGCATAGAATAATTTCCTTGTATTCTTGTCAACTCCACACCAAAAAACAGATGAGCAAACAAAAGATAAACTCATTCCAGCACTATTTTTTCTTGCACTTTATGTGCAAGGCGATTGTTGGTTTGATTTTGTGGACAACAACTTTTTCATTTGGACAATTGTATGTTTCTGATTCTGCTACTTTGGTCATTGAAAAAGATGCTTTCATCAGCGAAATCGTAAAGAAGAACAACTCTAAAAAGATTTACGTCACTCAAGGTACAATCACCAAAAATCTTTCTTCAGAAGATGGACTTGTATTCATTGCTTCAAATAAAGTTCAAAAAACAATTTACCAGAAAGTTACTTCAGCTAATAAAAATCAAGCTGAGGTTTTGGTCAGAAAAGATCAAGTTGAGAATTCCATCATAGTCAAGGAGCGATTTGCTCGAATTGCAAAAAAAAATGATCGAAACTTTCTCACGGAAAACTTGAAGCAATTAATTGCGATTGTTCAAGTTAATTCTCATTCGAAAGATAAAGATTCAATTGATTCGTACAATCAGTTTTGCATTCATTTTTATATTTCAGCTACCAAAAAACCTACTGAAACTCAAGATTCAAAAAAAATAAACAAAGGAGTTTATTCGCTTTTCAGCTTGCGTGGGCCACCTTTTTAGATTGATAAAATAGTTGATAACCTAAACCAACTTTTTTTTATTAATCTAAATTTAAAAAAATGAATAATTATATTTTAAGACTATTCTGCCTATTTACATTTTTGTATGGAAGTATAGTATATGCTGATGGGTCACGAGATTTATACCCATCTGGAAAAACAGGACATAGAGCTTTTTTACGCTCTACTTCAAGTACAACTGGAACTATAGGAATTGGAGCAGGAGATGCTTATCCTTATGCGAATAGAGGAACGCATTATGTGTATGCTAAGGCGGGAGAAACTATTTTATTAGCTTCTTCTGCACAAGGATTTGGAACAACTGCAGCCATACGTTATAATAACCGAGAAAAAATTCAGTTGTATGGACCAAATGGGGTACAAATCACATTAAACGTAGGTACAACAGCTACAAGTAATGGAAACAATGTTTTAGGAAATATCGGAAGTCGTACACAAGAATTGGCTGGTCCAAGTTTGACAAGTGGTGGAACTTTGGGTACAACAGGAACTTATAAACCTATCGAATATACAGTACCTGTAGGCGGAGATGGTGTTTATTTGGTTCACTTTTTAGCCTTAGGAACAAATGACCCTAATAATTCTTCAGTTCTTGCAAATAGTAATTGGACACAAGGCAGCAGTGCCAATATCGCAGCTTGGGATGTTTCTATACGTTCTAATACGACCTTAATATCTGGTCGTGTTTATTTTAATACACTTGGTCTTTCTACAGGGAATTATGGAACAAATCATCAGAATGAAAGATTTTATGGCATTTTTTATGCCATGACAAAAGATGGTTATTATTATAGAATCAATAATAACGGAGTGAATGGTGTTTTTTGGCAATTCTATGTCAATAACTTTGGGTTTGTTAATAATGCGAATACCGAAACAGGTCAGTATCCACTTTACAGATCATTGAATACAAACAGTGCTACTGATGTTAGAATTCCAGATCCAAACGTGTTAGACACTAAAGTTGTAACACATAAAATATTTTATACGCTCCCAAGTCAGGATTTACCTCTAACAGCAGAAGGAGCTCGTTATAATACGACTGCGCCAAGAGCTTATACAGTAGGTGCTGGAACAACGTGGTTGAGGAACCCAAATGTAATAGAACCAGAAGTTATCGACGCAAACATTGTTGGAGTTGAAGGAATAGCTAATATGATTGGAAAAAAAGGAGGTGTAATTAATTTCAATTCTACTACAACAGGAATATACAATGTTAAAATTCATATACCTGCTATTGGTTTTGTACGTGATTTAGCAGGTACTGCAAACATTGGTTCCAATTCTATTTATTGGGATGGAAAAAACAATGCAGGTGTTGAACTTCCAAGAGGAAATCATCAAGCTTATTTAAGAGTAACTATACAAACAGGTGAGGTACACTTTCCTTTCCTTGATGTAGAATACAATACACAGGGTATTATCATCGACCGAATAGAATTAAATCCTGTTAACAATCTTTGGGAAGAAAAAGGAAATACAGTTTATTGGGACGACAGAGATGTAACACCTTGGGATACAAATTGGGGTTCTAATCCAAGAACGAATTTAGAAGGAAGCTCTTCTTTTGTTAATGGACATTTATGGAATATTCGAAATAATGATATTAATGCACAATTTGGGAATAGTAAGGCATTAGACACTTGGACGTATGTTAAAAATGAAGATGTTGATATTCCTTTAAATCTCATGGTCAAAGAAGCAGATTTAGCAATTACATCTGTTACGCCTGATAAAACGAGCATCAATTTAGAGGATGAAATTACTTATACTGTAAAAGTAAAAAACAATGGACCAGATGATGCAGAAGGTGCTACGTTTACTTTTAAAATCCCAGAAGGAGTAGATCCTATAAACATTATTTTCAATGGAAATGGATGCGGAACAGAAAGTATAGCATTAGTATATGATGCTGCTACACGTACTTACACTTCGACATTAGATTTGCCAAACGGTTGTGAAATCACGTATGACATCATTGTAAAAGCAAACAATCCACCATTTGGAGCTTTAGAAGTAGAAGCTGGTATTTTACGACCAAATGACACGTTTGACCCAGATGCAACAAATACTAATCCTAATGCGCCGATTGGAACGGCACAAGAAGAATGTCAAAACAATGGGCAAGGGGGAGTCTGTAATAATGTGAACACAAACAATAGTGTAGTATTTTCAATTGATCATTGCTTTAATGGCGATTGTAATCCAAATACTTATGTTAATAGTAATGATCCTAACACTATAGAGTATGACAATATCGTAAGTGTATTCCATTCATCTATGATACGCGAAGCAGATGGAACTGTTAAAATTTGGGGAGCTGGAACACGACATAATGGTTCAGGAACTTCAAATCATTATTTAGTTCCTATGGAAGTAAATAGCACGAATTACCCTTTATTAACTGGCAAAGTATTAAAATTCGCAGCAGCGAGTAATGTACAAACACAACAATTTGCTGTATTAACAACAGATGGATTGTTTACATGGGGTAATCAAGGTATTTTAATTCCAGCAAGTCTTCAAACAGCAGGTACATTCAAAAAACAAAGTATTGGAACATATGGTGTAACTGGAACAAAAGCAGACGGATTGCCAAATGGAGTAAAGCCAGAAGATGTAAAAATGATGTTTGGAACTTATCAAACATTAGCCATTATAACGTGTACAGGTGACGCTTGGGTTTTATCTCAAAATGGAAATCTATATGGAGATGGTGCAACTGATAATAACACAAATGATGCTGTTTGGCATAGAGTGACCACTTCTGAGGCTGGAAACCCTTTATTGAATGGTGTAGTTGCTGTGAGAGGTACATTAAATGGATTGATGGCATTGACCAGTACAGGCGAAATTTATACTTGGGGAACTGGCGTTCGTTTAGGTGACAATACGGCTGCTGCAAATAGAACACATGCTACCAAAATGACTTTACCAACTGGTGTCACACCAAAAATGATTGGAATGACACGTTCAAATGATGGATTGACACATTATGTTTTAGCTACTGATGGGCATTTATATGCTTTGGGAGAAAATGGAATGAGACAATTAGGAAATGGAGGAACTGCTGACAGCAATGTTTGGATTCAAGTAATTGCAACTTCTGGAACAAATACTTTAGGAGGAAATATTGTATGGATCAGCCCACAAGAGCATGAAGGTGGAGATTATCCTGCCATCAATATTTTGACTGATGAAAAGAAGCTTTGGGCTTGGGGTGGAAATAACGGAAATATGATTGGTGGTACAAATACTGGCTCTAACAATCCTATGTATATGCCTGGAAGTGTCACAGGAGCTTACAATGCAGGGAAATTAAACTTAGACGATACGTTAATTGCGGTAGAAACAGGAGGACATACAACTTTGACGATTAAAGAAAACTCTTCAAAATTTGGTTATGTTGGACATAGAACCAATGGTAGTATGGCAAATGGTTCTACCGGTACAGGTAATGATTCTGAATACAACTTTGCTGAAACATCAAACGTCTTGCTTTGTGGTGCTGAAACAGGTGAAGAAATTTGCTACAAACCAGGTATGTTTGATGTTGATGAAAACTTTCCAACCAAAATAGGAATTTCTTCATTGAGAATGACCGAATCAACAGAATGGCCTAGCGCACGCCAAGGCGCATGGATTGCTTTGGAAGCCAAAACCAAAGGATTTGTTCCCAACCGATTGACCCAAGCGCAAGTTGATGCGATACCAGCGGCAAATTTGGTCAAAGGCATGATGGTGTACAATAGCACTGAGGACTGT
>DATJBZ010000018.1:0-106234 GCA_035515075.1 Moheibacter sp.
GCCTTTTGCCAATACTACACCTGCTTGCCCTGTTGGTGCTAAGTGGTGAATAAAATGTTGCAACCACGCAAAGTTGGCATTCCCTACTGGAGGGGTACCAAACTGCCAACGCGCATCGTTACGCAATAAATCGCCCGACCAATCGCTCACGTTAAACGGAGGATTGGCAATGATATAATCGGCTTTTAAATCTTTGTGTGCATCGTTTAAGAACGAACCTTCCGAATTCCATTTAACACCCGTAGAATCAATCCCACGAATGGCTAAGTTCATCTTCGCCAAACGCCATGTTGTTTGGTTGGATTCTTGTCCGAAAATAGAGATATCATCAATACGACCTTGACGTTCCGTAACGAATTTTTCAGACTGTACAAACATACCACCCGATCCACAACAAGGATCAAATACACGACCTTTGTGCGGTTCTAACATTTCCACCAACAATTCTACAACCGAACGAGGTGTGTAGAATTGTCCACCTTTTTGACCTTCAGCCAAAGCAAACTGCCCTAAGAAATATTCGAAAACGTGACCTAATACATCAGCAGAACGTTCCTGCGTATCGCCAAAGTCGATATTACCAATCAAATCGATCAAATCACCTAAGCTGGTAGGATCCAAATTTTGTTTAGCATATACTTTAGGTAAAATTCCTTTTAGTTGCGGGTTTTCTGCCTCAATAGCATCCATTCCATCGTCTACAATTTTACCAATCGTTGGTTGCTTTGCAGAATTTTGTAAAAACGACCATCGAGCTGATGGTGGAACGAAAAATACGTTTTCTGCTGTGTATTCTTCTCTATCTTCCGGATCTGCTCCTTGATCGATTTGTTCGGTTAATTCTGCATGCAATTTCTCAAATGCTATCGATATATATTTTAAGAAAATTAATCCAAGAACCACGTCTTTATATTCTGCTGCATTAATGTTTTTGCGCAACTTATCCGCTGCTTTCCAAAGTGTTTTCTCTATCGTTTCCTGAACTTCTTCTTTTTTCTTTTTAGCCATTTGTATAAAATAATAATGTTTGCAGTAAATATAAGAAATGTTAAAATTTAAAGCATGAATAGGGATTCAAATTAAAAGCTTTATAGCGACAATTTGTGTCGATGTGATTATAATTAAATTAGGAATATGAGAAAGTAAACCATATAAAGGTTTTTAAACCGATTTATTTATAGAAATATCACAACCTAACTACTTTTTTCAGTGATTTCAAAATTTCACGCAACCTTTTGATTTCTCTCCGTCTATTAGAAAATGAAAAGCTTTTAATTAATAATTGTTTTGATAAGTTTTTCGCTTTTGCTACCCTTTATTAAGAAGTTGCTTACGTTCTACAACTGAAGCAACTTTTTTTATGGAAATGAATGAAAACTTCCGCAAATTTGCCGCATGAAACTATGGAACAATCAATGGGTGGTGTTGGCCATTCTAGCTTTGACTTGGGGCAGTTCTTTTATCATGATCAAACAAAGCGTTGCGGTGTATACGCCCATTCAAGTGGGGGCGTTGCGCTTGTGCATTGCAGGTTTGGTTCTGGTTGGATTTGGTTGGAGAAACATCTTTAAAATACCTAAGAAACTATTGCCGTGGGTCATCATTGGTGGAAGCTTTGGAAATTTCTTTCCGATGTTTCTTTTTCCTTTGGCGCAAAAGCAAGTCAGCAGTTCAATGGCGGGAATTTTGGATTCATTGGTCCCCATTTTTGTGTTGATTTTTGGCGCTTTATTTTTTGGTTTCAAAAGCAGATGGACCCAAATCATGGGTGCTGCATTGGGCTTTTTTGGCGCGATCATTTTGATGAGAGACGATGCACAAGGTACTTCTGGTGATTGGTTTCATGCTTCATTGATCGTTTTGGCAACGGTGATGTATGGTTTCAATAGTTTGATCATCAGCAAGTTTTTGAAAGAGATTCCCTCTTTTCAATTGTCTTCGGCGGTTTTCACGATTTGGTTGGGGCCTTCGTTGATTGTTTTGGGGTTTTCCGGTTTTTTCAATGATTTTTCAGGAACCGAAGTGCAATGGCAAGGTTTGGGCTACATTGTGATTTTAGGTTTGATCGGTACAGCGTTGGCGATGATTTTGTATTACAATTTAATTCGACAAACTTCAGCGATTTTCGCCTCTACGGTAACTTATTTGATGCCGATAGTGGCTGTTTTTTGGGGAATTTTGGATGGAGAAACCTTGACTTGGGTGCATGCTTTGGGTGGAATATTGATTTTATTGGGCGTTTATTTGATTCAAATGCCTGGACGGTTCAAAAAATCCGTTCATTCAAAATAGAAGCTTGCCCGATTTATTCGTTTTAGTTCAAATTGTCCGCTTTGAAATTTGTCTGTTGTTTGAGAATGGAGTAATCTTGCAATTTATAATCATTCAAAATAACGAAGCCCATGGACAGAATTTCTTTTATTTTTAGTTTCTTTTTTTTATTGAGCGCAATTTCTTTTGGTCAAGAAACCAAAGTGCAATCTGATGAAGATGCTGCAGCCAATGTGGTGCACCTGTTGAGTTATGTTGCATTGGATTATGGAGAAGCGGTAGAGGATGGAGTGATTGCTGATGAAGAAGAGTTTGAAGAACAGCAAGAATTTGTTGAAAAAACCATTCAATTGACCGAGCAATCCGCCTTTGTTTTCAATGAGAAAAAAGAGCAATTGTTGTTGCATTTGAATGATTTAAAACAAAAAATTGATGCAGTTGCATCTGCTGATTTAGTGGCGAAATTGGCCAAGGAAATTGCCCGAGAAATTATTCTGGCAACCAAGATTCCTACTGCACCCAAGCTTTGGCCTTCTTTGAGCGAAGGGAAAGCATTGTATGCACAACATTGTGCGACTTGTCATGGCAATACAGGAAGAGGCGATGGGCCAGCAGGTGTAGGTTTGCTTCCTTTGCCCAGCAGTTTTTTCAATGCGGAAATGATGGATCATTTTTCAGTTTACCAAGCGTTCAATACGATTCGGTTTGGGCTGGATGATACAGGAATGCGTCCTTTTTATGAGTTGAGTCAAGAAGAAATTTGGGCGTTGGCTTTTTATGTGAAATCAATTCGTCATGAAGATCCATCTTTATCCAAGAATCAATTGAAAGCTCATTTTGAGGAAATTTCAAAAGAAATCGATTTAGCAGATGTAGCTTGGTTGACGGATGAGGAACTGTTGGCGAAAATCAAAGACATTTCACCTGAAAATGCATTGATGAAATTCAAAGCATTGCGGGTGTTGACGCCGAAAAATGAGGCAGAGGAAATCGTTTTAGAAGCGATTGAAAACAAAACGAAAAGTTTAAATTGGTGGTTGTTTTTGGCTGTTTTGCCTTTGCTATTGGGAATGTATTGGTTCTCCAAACGAACAAAAAAGAAATAAGTTTATTTTTTTGATGGATGAATGTCTAATTGCTTGGCCAAATAAATGACGCCAAAAAATGAAACCAAAGCGGTAATCAGAGAAAAGCTCAAGGCGACGGTGGTGGAAATTTCAGGATTGAATTGAAACAAAACCGCTCCGTACATGAAAACGGCTTCACGTATGCCCAAACCTGCAAATGAAATTACCGACAAAATGCTTGAAATTAAAAACAACAACAAATAAGTGGCGTAAAATTGGTCAATGTGAAAGGATTTCAACAGAAAAAATACACAAAGCAATTGCAACAATTGGATGCACATCGAATAAGTGAAAACCCAATGGATTCTTTTTTTGTGGACAAACAACCAACGCGCAATCCATTTCAATAAGAAAAAGGTACACAAGATCGCGCAAACAAATACGAGTACATTGAGGTAATAGGGATAAGGTGTAGTGACCAGCAAACCGATGGCGCCCAACAAAAAGCCAATGGCAACGATGCCCAAAAAGCGTTCGATGAAAACGATTTGGCCTACTTTTTTTAGAGATTTGTTGGTATTTTTACTCAAAAAATAAGCTTTATAAGCATCGCCGCCTACGCCGCCAGGTAAAAAAAAATTGTAAAACATGCCGAGCAAATACAATTTCCAATGAAAAGTCAAAGGCAGACGAATGCCAATTTTTCGGACGAATAAGTTGAAGCGAAGTACCGAAAACCACTGTGAAATCAGGAAGACAACCACAGCCAAAACAAGGTAAGTCGTTTGAGCAGATTTGAAAATCAATTGAATTTCTTTCCAATTCAATTGACGCATCACCCAAGCGATCAAACCAAAACTGACAATGAGTTTAATTGCCGTAATCGATCTTTTTTTCAGTTTCTGATGCACCAATGAATATTTTTCTAACTTTATAAGGACGCATTTTTTGTGATTCAAAATAGGTCCGCATTTGCAAATCGATGACAATTCCTGTCGTGAAAAGTTGGACACCAACGAACATCAGCAATATGCCCAAAATCAACAAAGGTCGGTTGCCGATGTCTTCTCCTTGAAAAAATTTGATGAACAAAAGATACATCATCATCAAAAATCCCAATCCAAAGGATAGAAAACCGATGTTGCCAAACAAATGAATGGGCTTTTGGAAATATTTTCTTTGGAACAACAGCAAAATCAAATCATTGATGACTTTGGTTGTTCTCCCCAAACCGTATTTTGATTGTCCAAACTGTCTTTGGTGGTGTTTGACGTTGACTTCAGTGATTCTTGCACCATTTAAAAACGCCAATAAAGTGATGTAACGGTGCATTTCTCCGTACAAATTCAAATCTTTGGCGGTCTCTTTGTCAAATACTTTCAACGCACAACCATGGTCTTGGATGTTCAATTTGGTGGTTTTTCGGATGATCCAATTGGCAATTTTTGATGGGAAGGTTCGAACGAAATTGTCTTTTCTTTTTTGACGAATGCCATTGACCAAATCCCAATCTTCTTTCTTGACTTTTTCATACATCATCAAAATATCCGAAGGGTCATTTTGTAAATCACCATCCATCGTAACGATGTAATCACCGCTTGCAAAGTCAATTCCAGCTGCCAAAGCCAAGCTTTGTCCGTAATTTTTTTTGAGTTCAATCAAAGCGACTTTGGGATGGTTGAGTTGTTTGACGACTTGCCGTGTGGCGTCTGTCGATCCATCGTCCACCAAAATGATTTCATAATCTTGTCCTTGCAAAGCTTGATCAATGCGTGCGACTAGTAGTTGGGCATTTTCCTCTTCGTTGTGCAAAGGGATGACAATCGATAGTTTGTCTTTCAGGTTTTGAATCATTTTTATGCTTAATTTAGCGCCAATTAATGACCAAGCGAAGATAATATAAAATCAATGAGTCTGCCTTTACAATCCCAAAAATTCTATTCTATATTCATTTTTTTAGCGATTGCATTGCTTTGTTTTGTCAATTTGGGTGGCCATCCGATTTACATTTTGGATGAAGCCAAAAACGCAGAAGCTGCCCGTGAAATGTGGATGAACAAGGACTGGCTGGTCCCTACTTTCAATGGGGAATTGCGGACGGACAAACCGCCTTTGCATTATTGGTTCATGATTTTATCGTACCAACTCTTTGGCGTTTCGGCTTTTTCTGCCCGATTGTTTTCAGCGGTTTTTGGTATTTTGACTTTGGTTTCAACCTATCATTACACCAAAAAGTTCATTCACGAAAAAATGGCCCAACTCACCTTATTGGTTTTGTTGTCGTCCATATTTTTTGTGCAAGAATTTCATTTGGCGGTGCCTGATCCTTATTTGATTTTCTTTGTCAGTTTTGGCTTGTTCAATTTTTACGATTTTTACATTCATCGTAAGAAAAAAGCAGGATTTTTATTTTATACTGCATTGGGTTTGGGCGTTTTGGCGAAAGGCCCTGTGGCGATAGCTTTACCAGGATTAATTGTGCTGGTTTTTCTAATTTTTAAAAAAGATTTGAAGTGGAAAACATTGGTGCGTTTACAGCCTTTTTTGGGAGGAATTTTGACTTTATTGATTGCTTTTCCTTGGTTTTATCTGATTCACAAAGCGACCGATGGTGCTTTTACCCAAGGATTTTTTTTAGAACACAATCTCCAACGTTTTGGCAGTGAGATGGAAGGGCATGGCGGTTGGCCATTTGTGACTTGGGCGTTTGTATTGTTGGGCATGTTGCCTTTTTCATTTTTTATTCTCCAAAGCTTGGTACAATCTTGGAAAAAACGAACCACCCATGATTTCATTTTGTTTTCGTGGACTGTGGCTGCGGTTTTTATTGTATTTTTTAGCATTTCGACCACCAAGTTGCCCAATTATCCGATGCCGAGTTATCCATTCATTGCGGTATTGATTGGCTTTTATTTGCATGAATTGATTCAGCATAAAATCGGATTGAAAGCTTATCGAATCAGTCTGTGGGTGTATTTGGTCATAGCAATTTTGTTGCCTGTGGCTGCTTTTGTGGTTTTGACTCAAGTAGAAACGCAATTGTTTCCAGCGCGATGGGCAAGTATTTACTTGGTCATTTTGCCTTTGGGCGCGATCTTGTCGTTTTATTTCATGAAAAAGAAAGCATTGTCGAAAAGCGTATTGTCTTTGGGGCTGAGTGCGGTGTTGATGACTTTTTGTTTGTTTCAGTTCGTTTATCCTCAATTGTTGCAAGAAAGTCCGTTGGCAAAAGCCCAAGAAATTATGGCACAACACCCAAAAACAATTGTGTACAAAGGCTATGACCCCGCTTTTTTATTTAACTTTGAACGCAATTTTCCGGTGACAGATTCCAAATCAGCAGTATTGAATTTCTTGCAAGAAAATCCAGAAGCTGTGGTCATCACAAAAGAAAAAATTCTTCGTTCAGATTGGGAAGTGGAAAATAAAGAGATTTTGGTACAACAAAAAGCATTGTTCGAAAACTATACTTTGGTTATTTTTAAATTGAAATGAGTAAAAAAGTTATTGTAATTACGGGAAGCTCTTCAGGAATTGGAGAAACCTTGGCAAATTATTTCACCCAAAAAGGACACCAAGTGTACGGGCTTTCTCGATCGAGAAAAGATGATATTGCCTTCAAACACATTGCGACCGATGTGACCAACAAACAGAATGTACTGAGTTCCATTCATCAAATTATCCACGAAGCAGGAAGGATTGATGTATTGATTAATAATGCTGGATTGGGGATGTTGGGGGCGATTGAGGATGTTTCGAAAGAGGATTTGGACCAATTGTTCAATGTGAATATTTATGGCGTGATTTATACGATGCAAGCGGTTTTACCTTTGATGCGCCAACAGAAATCTGGACATATTTTGAATGTATCTTCGATTGCGAGCAACCATGGATTGCCTTTTCGTGGGTATTATTCCGCTTCAAAATCAGCCGTTGACCGAATTACAGAAGCCGTTCGTTTAGAAAATCAGCATACAGGCATCGAAATTACGACGTTGAATTTTGGGGACATCAAAACGGGTATTGCAGAAAGTAGAATTCATAGTTCTACTTCAAAATACTACCAAAATCAAATGAGAAAATTGAACGAAATCATTGACAAGGAAGTTGAAGAAGGGACGGCGCCTGAAAAATTGATTCCAGTCATTGAAAAGTTCATCCATAAAAGAAATCTAAAACCACATTACAACATCGGTAAACGCATCCAAACTTTTTCGGTGACTTTGAAACGGGTCATTGGTCAAAGAATGTTTGAGAAATTATTGGCCAGGTATTCAAAATTAGATGAATAAATTCAAAACAAAAAAAGCCAATTCGCGATGAATTGGCTTTTTTGTTTTTCATATTTTCATCTCAAAATTAAGACAAATCCAAAGTTGAAATGTCAATGCCCAAAGCGTTTGCTACGCCTGTTCCATACGCTGGGTCGGCTTTGTAGCAATTCACAATATGGCGTTCTTGGATGAACTTTTCAGCGCCGCCAACTTCAGCAGCGGTGTTGTTGAACAAACGCTCTTTTTGTTCTTCATTCATCAATCGGAACAAATTGCCTGGTTGTGAATAGTAATCGTTGTCGTCTTCTCTGAAATCAAAATGATCGGCATCGCCTTCCAATGGCAAAGCAGGTTCGGTAAATGCTTTTTGCTCTTCCCATTGGCCGTAGCTGTTCGGGAAATAATGCAAGGTGGATCCTTCGTTGCCATCTACGCGCATCGCACCATCTCTGTGGTGGGTATGAAACGGACATTTCGGTGCGTTGACTGGAATTTGGTAATGGTTCACGCCCAAACGGTAACGCTGTGCATCACCATAAGAAAACAATCTTCCTTGCAACATTTTGTCTGGAGAAAACCCAATGCCTGGAACGACATTCGCTGGGTTGAAAGCAGCTTGCTCTACATCAGCAAAGTAATTGTCTGGATTTCTGTTCAATTCCAAAATACCGACATCGATCAAAGGATAATCACCGTGGGGCCAAACTTTGGTCAAATCAAATGGATTGAAAGGTGAATTTTTTGCTTGTTCTGCTGTCATCACTTGAATTTTCATTTTCCATCTAGGGAAATCTCCGTTTTCAATGGCATTGTATAAATCCCTTTGGTGACTTTCTCTGTCTTTTCCGATTAGTTCTTTGGCTTCTTCATTGGTCAAATTCTGGATGCCTTGCTCGGTTTTGAAATGGAATTTCACCCAAATTCTTTCGTTGTTGTCATTGATCAAACTGAAAGTATGGCTGCCAAATCCATGCATGTGGCGATAAGATTTAGGAATCCCACGCTCGCTCATGGTAATGGTCACTTGGTGTAAAGCTTCAGGCAATAAAGTCCAAAAATCCCAATTGTTATTGGCCGAACGCAAATTGGTGCGAGGATCTCTTTTTACAGCTTTGTTCAAATCGGTGAAACGATAAGGATCTCTCAAAAAGAAAACCGGTGTATTGTTTCCCGTCAAATCCCAGTTGCCTTCTTCGGTATAAAATTTCATGGCAAAACCACGGATGTCTCTTTCAGCATCGGCCGCGCCACGTTCACCAGCAACCGTTGAGAAACGAACAAATGCTGGCGTTTCTTTTCCAATTTCAGAAAATATTTTTGCCTTGGTGTATTTTGTAATGTCATGGGTTACCGTGAATTTCCCAAAAGCACCAGAACCTTTGGCGTGCATTCTTCTTTCTGGAATTACCTCACGGTCAAAATGCGCTAACTTCTCTAAAAACCAAAAATCTTCCAACAACATCGGTCCACGAGGGCCAGCTGTTTTTACGTTTTGATTTTCTGCAATCGGTCTTCCTGAAACCGAAAACAATCCCTTTTTCTTCTGATCATCCATAAAATGTATTTTTTAATTGATTAATAACCAATTGGTTTATGTAAAATTAAGGCATTTATTTGGATTGTTTTGATCTTCTATCATTGTTTTTGTGTATGGTTCAATAGAAAAATCAATGGATGATCAGCGCAGTGATAAAAGAGTTTTTGCATTGATGAAAATTACAAGCACGGCAAGCGCTCAGCCAATTCATGAAAGAAATAGAGGATGGTCACAGCAAGCACAAAGAAACTGTGTAAGCTGTAATTCGACAGCTTTTTATTTTTGTCGAATTAAATTTCTTTTCTCAATCTCGCTACTGGAATGTTCAATTGCTCACGGTATTTGGCAATGGTTCTTCGGGCGATCGGATAACCTTTGTCTTTCAAAATCATCATCAATTTCTCATCGGTCAAAGGTTTTCTTTTGTCTTCATCCAAGATGACATCTTGCAAGATTCTTTTGATTTCTCGGGTAGAGACCTCTTCGCCATCTTCATTGGTCAAGCTTTCAGAAAACAAATCTTTGATCAAAAAAGTACCATAAGGCGTGTTGACATATTTGCTGTTGGCCACCCTCGAAACGGTAGAAATGTCCATGTTGATGCGGTCGGCAATGTCTTTCAAGATCATCGGTTTGATTTTGGTTTCGTCGCCCGTCAGGAAATATTCTTTCTGAAAAGTCATGATGGATTGCATGGTGTACATCAAGGTATTTCTCCGTTGGGTAATGGCATCGATGAACCATTTGGCAGCATCCAATTTTTGTTTGACAAATAAAACAGCCTTCTTCTGTTCGTTGGATTTCTTATCGGTTTTTTTGTACGTATCCAACATGTCTGCATAGGCATTTGAAATTCTCAGTTCTGGTACATTTCGACCATTGAGCGAAAGTTCCAATTCTCCATCCACGATGCGAATGGTAAAGTCAGGTGTGATTTGTTCAATGGTTTTGTTGTTGCCTGCAAAAGATTTTCCTGGTTTGGGATTGAGTTTTTCAATTTCAGCAATCGCGTCTTTCAACTGTTCTTCTGAAATGTCATGTTTGACCATCAGGCGTTTGTAGTGCTTTTTGGTGAACGCTTCAAAAGATTTGCTCAACAAGTCAAAAGCCAATTCTGTGGCTTCTGTTTGAGGGGTTTTATTTTTCAATTGAATTTTCAAACATTCTTGTAAATCTCTTGCGCCGACCCCGATGGGATCCAACTTTTGGATGTAATTGACCAAAAGTGATTCGACCATTTTTTTATCGGTATAAATATTTTGGGTAAAGGCCATGTCATCGACGATGGCTTGCAAATCGCGGCGGATGTAGCCATCGTCGTCCATGTTGCCAATGATGAATTTTGCAATTTCAAATTCGCCTTCATCCAAACGATACATCGACAATTGACTTTCCAGAAAATCTAAGAAACTTACGCCTTGGGCATAAGGAATCGATCGATCTTCGTCATCATCGCTGTAGTTGTTGGTGTAGGTTTTGTAATTGGGAATTTCATCATCACTCAAATATTCATCGATATTGATCTCGCTTGTATCGATGGAATTGTCTTCTGCGTATTCGTTTTCTTCCCAATTTTCGTTTTCAGCAAACTCATCATCTTCAAAATCACTTCCTTCGTCCAGCGCTGGATTTTCTTCCAATTCTTGTTTGACCCGTTGCTCAAAAGCAATGGTTGGCAATTGCACCAATTTCATCAACTGAATTTGCTGAGGCGAAAGTTTCTGTTGTAATTTTAAATTGAGTTCCTGTTTTAACATATTGAGATGTAAAGTATTGATTAAAATTCTGCGCTTTTCGGCGACCTCGGGAATGGAATGACATCACGGATGTTGCCCATGCCTGTAACAAATAACACCAATCTTTCCAATCCTAAACCGAAGCCACTGTGCGGTACGGTACCAAATCTTCGGGTATCTCTGTACCACCACATTTCTGCTGGATCGATGTTGAATTGTTTGATTTTTTCATCCAAGATTTCCAAGCGTTCTTCTCTTTGCGAACCACCGACGATTTCGCCAATACCTGGAAATAAAACGTCCATCGCTCGAACGGTTTTTCCATCTTCGTTCAAACGCATGTAGAAAGCCTTGATTTCTGCTGGATAATCAAATAAAATCACGGGCGATTTGAAATGTTTTTCGACCAAATAACGTTCGTGTTCTGATTGCAAATCCGTTCCCCATCCTTCGACTGGATATTTGAATTTCTTCTTTTGGTTGTGCTTTGATTTTTGAAGAATTTCAATGGCTTCTGTGTAACTCAAACGAATGAAGTTGTTGGTCAAAACTGAATTTAAACGATCCATTAAATTCAATTCAGCTCTTTCATTTTGCGGCTTTTGGCTTTGTTCTTTGTCAAAACGCTCTGCCAAAAAAGCCATGTCATCAGGACAAGTGTCCAAAGCATATTGGATCACATATTTCAGCATGTCTTCTGCCAAATCCATGTTCATGTCCAAATTGTAAAAAGCCATTTCGGGCTCGATCATCCAGAATTCTGCCAAATGTCGTGTCGTATTGGAGTTTTCGGCTCGGAAAGTAGGACCAAAGGTGTACACCTTGCCCAATCCCATCGCAGCCACTTCTGCTTCCAATTGTCCAGAAACCGTTAAATTGGTGTGTTTTCCAAAGAAGTCTTCTGAGAAATCGGTTTTCCCTTCTGCATCTTTTGGCAATTCTTGGTTCAAATCAAAATTGGTCACACTGAACATTTCACCTGCACCTTCGGCATCAGAACCCGTAATGATCGGGGTGTTGACATAAACAAAACCTTTTTGGTTGAAATATTGGTGGATCCCAAACATCAAACTATTTCTGACGCGCATGATGGCCGAAAAAGTATTGGTTCGAAACCGCAAATGGGCTTGTTCCCGCAATTTCTCCAAACTGTGTTGTTTGGGTTGTAAGATGGTCGATTGAATTTCATCTGGATTGGCCACACCCAAAATTTCAATGTCTTGGGCAATGACTTCAATTTCTTGTCCTGCACCTTGACTTTCCACCACTTCTCCTTTGATTTTCAATGAAGCGGCTGTGGTGATGTTTTTTAATATTTCTTGGTCTAATTTTTCAAAATCAATGACGATCTGCAGGTTATTGATGGTCGAACCATCATTCAAAGCTATGAATCGATTGCTTCTAAATGAACGCACCCATCCTTGGATACAAACTTCTTGTAAGTTGGCTTCCTTTCCTTTGATCAATAAATCTTTTACCGTATAATGCAACATAATGTCTTTAATATAACTACAAAATTAAAAATAATTAACGAAGTCTTGGCATGAAAGGTATAATTTTTGCTTGGATGCCGCAACTGTTTCATAATCGGGATGGCTTTTTTTGAATCAAAAACCAAAATTGATCCCAAAAGAGATCCTTCCGCCATCGCTTCCTGTAAAATAATTCACATTGCCCGTAATGGTATTGACACCATTGATCCAAAGTCCACCACCAATGGATTGGTGCCATTTTTTTGAGCTTTCACCGTCCAACCAAACGCGGCCTTGGTCAAATCCGACCAATAAACCGTATTTCAATGGAACTAAATTTCGTTTGGTTCGACCGATCAATAAGCGTAAATCAGAACTGTGGTAAAAGGATTCACGACCGATGAATCGGCCCGCTCGGTAAGCGCGCATGTCAAAATCTCCACCAATGGAAGCAGCTTGGAAAAACTCAAAATTGTTGTTCCAAATTGTTTTCCCTTTGATTCTCGTCGCAAAAGTCAAACTTTCATCTGAAGTAATTTTATGAATGATGCCCAAAGTACCAACGAAGTAAGGAAAACTCTTTTTGGTGTCGCCTAAATTGGTGATCCAATGCGCTTCTGCTTCCAAAGACAAGCCCAAAGTGGGCAACGAAAGGTTGTCATAATTTAAGAATGAGTACTTGATGCCTGCGTCACCGAAAATTTGATGTTGGAAAGCATTGGGATTGATTTCGTGTGAAAATTCAGTAATTCTTCCATGGGTTCGCATCACTTGTACGTCTTCTACCTTTAATTTGAAAGTCAATCTGTCGTTGTTTTTTCCCAACAAATACAAAGAAGGGCTGACGCTCAAGGTTTGCATTTTGATGCGGTTGTAGTCCATTCCTAACTTTTTTTGATGGTTGTCGGTTTCGTTTCCATAGCCAAAAAAGTTGGTGGTAAAAGTAGGCGAAGTAAACCTGGCTTCAACTTCCAAATTCCATTTGTTGATGAACTTGGCAAAAGTGCCGGTATAAGTGAACTCCAAACCAGTGGTCGCAAAATAATAATTGGTCAAAAGATTGTGTTTTCGGGTAAAAGGACTTCGGTCAAATTTGTTGATGGTCCACGTGGTGGACAAGCCCAATTTCACGCCGTCATCCGGATTGTAGCCACCAGAAGGAAGCATGCTCATTCGGTTGTACTTTGGTTTTTGGTAATTGTATTGGTTGAGTTCGTAATCATTGGACAAATACACTTTAGCACTTCCTGCCTGATCCAAGGTGTTTTTGTGGCGGTCGTAGTCGTAAATTCTTATTTTTCTTCCATTTTCAACTTGGTAGGCATCGTTGCCATTTCCACCGATCAAACGAACGAGGATGGGATTTTGAGGATGTCCTTGTACGATGAATTCATCGTCGTCGTTGAGTCCGTAAATCCAAATGTCTTGGGTGAACTTTCTCGAATAAGATTTGTCGAAGAAGAGCTCATCTCCCGTTGCTTTTTTGCGAAAGATTTGAATTTGAGTTTCTCCTTTAGGCAAACGCGTCACCACGATTTTGTCGGCTTTGTTGGTCGCGTGAAGCACCACGGTTCTGTGCAATACCTTGAAATATTCTATCGCATATTCAAAGAGGTGTTTTTTTCTAATTTTGAGCAATTCTTTGATGCGCACGACTTCTTCATCTTTGGCTTCTTCCGGGAGATTTCGAAAACTTTGGTCAATGATTTCATCGGTTAAATTTTCCGTTATGAAATTCGCTTGCTCGATCCAGTCGGACAAGGAAGCATGCTGAATGAGCGCCAAGTCCAAAGGATAAGCTTCCATATTGAACCATTTGACATTTCGGATGTCTTCTTTGAAATCTTGCATGTGTCGCAAAGCAGGAATGCGCATGACGAAACTGATCAATGCCCCATCGTATTTTGGGAAAACTTGGTCGCGGTCTCTTGGAATCGGGCGGTAAATTTTTTGCCCATCTTCATCAAATTCAGCCCAACGCCATTGGTCTTGGTGCCGGTCCCAATCGCCAATCAACATGTCAAATAAGCGCGCTCGGATGAACGACTTTTCATCTATTTTGTATTTTTCATCGGTTTGTAAATTGAACAATAAATTTTCTGTACTGATGATGCCATCGGGCTTTCCAAAGTTTTCTGCATCGGAAAATTTCTTCATGGGGCGTTCTTCCACCATGTACAATTCATCCCCATAACTTGCATTGTATTGGCCCAAAATATTTTGCTTGGGTATGTAATACAGTTTCGGTTGCGTATGATAAATTCCCAAAGGCGCTGACAATTCGCCAATCACAAATGGATAATAAGGATGCGCAGTGGTGTAAAAATCGAGTAAAAACTCTTCGGTTACGGTATTTTCGAAATCTTTTTCAATGTATTGGTCTTTGAAAGCCAAGGCTTGTAAAAAGCGCGTAGCACTCTTTTTGAGTGCACGCATCACATATTGTTTTCCATCTGAAGTTTGCAATCTCAAAGAACGCGACTGATGTCCGCCTCCTGATTTTACAGGAAAAATACTGGGGTCAAAGTCTTTCAAATTCAAGGTGGGCGCTTCGATTTCCATGTTGTAATATTTCCGAAAGTGTTTGCCAAATAAGAAGTTGTAAACAGGCCCTTTGTGGGCCAATTCATCCGAATAAATTTTCGCTTTTTTGGTGGCTGGAAATTCTTCTGGGTAATTCAAATCTTTAATTGAAATCATCGGTTCAGTCAATTGATGGCTAAAAAGCAATTTCTCTACACCGTTTTCATTGCCATAAAAACGCAAGACAGAACTTTGGTCTTCGAAGACATCAAGCACAGCGTAGCCATGATTTCCATAGGAAAAATCATTTTTTCGGATGGCGCGTGCAGCTTCGGTTTTGGATCCAGATCCGCTGATGATTTGTTTGATGTTTTTCCGTTCTGCATACTGTAAATTGTGGTCATGTCCAGAAATGAATACCACATTTTGTCGGTCGGCAACCAAGGTTTCAATGCGTTTGTTGAAATCTCTGTACATAGGATGTTGGTTGTCTTGTGGGCTAATGCCAGAAGTTTTTCTGAGCAAATTGATGGCGCTACCTAGGACTGGCAAAGGAATGGGTTGTTCCAAAGGAAACAATTGCTTTTTCAATGAAAATTGTCCACCATGTGAGCCATTGTCGATGATCGGATGGTGAACGGCGACCAAAGTAATTTTGTTTTGGTTGTTGTTGAGCAATCGTTCAAATTCATCAAAAAAATCTTCTCTTGTGGTGATTTCGCACAAGGCATTGATGTTAGGGTTTTTGTCCCAATCTTCTAAAAACCATTGGCTGTCGATGATGATCAGGCCAATTTTGTCATCGATTTTTTTGGATTCAATGGCGCATCCATTTCTGGGTAAAAATGATTTTTTGCCCAAATGTTGGGTGATGAACTTTTCTTGTTCGTTCAAACCACTCAAACCATTGTACCAATCGTGGTTGCCAGGGATGAACACTGTATTGCCTTTGAAATCTTTTTGAATATTGATTTGTTGGGACAACTTCAGTTCAGCCAAATTCCTTTCCTCCGTATTTAGTTTCGTTGGCATGCCATTCGGATAAATGTTGTCGCCTAAAAAAAACAAAGTAGCAGCAGTGCCAGCTTGGTTGAGTCGTTGGCGAAGCAATTCGAGGGTTTTTGTTGCATTTTCCTCTTCTGCATTTCCAGCATCGCCAATGAGAAAAAATTGGTGGATGGGTTGTTCATTTTGTGAAAGTTGAGGTTGATTTGCTGTTGGTGCAACGTTTCTTCCATATTGCGGTCGATGGGTGGCGCAAGCACTGATGAGCAAACTGATCAACAAAGATAAAATGTACCGCGGTTTTGCGAAACCACTTAAATGCTTAAATTTACTCGATAGAATGCGCATATGGAAGATCTAATTTTAAAAGCTGAACAATTCGTCTTTAATTTATTCAAAGATAAGTTAAGTTGTGATTATACCTATCATAACTTTTTGCACACGCAATTTGTTGTCAATAAGTTGGATGCGCTTTTTGAAGCAGAGGAAATCAATGCTGTTGAGCGGAATTTATTGACTTTGGCGGCTTGGTTTCATGATGTGGGATACGCATGTTGTGATGTAGGGCATGAAGAAAAAAGCGCCCAAATGGCGGAGGAGTTTTTGAATGAAAATCAAGTGCATTCAGAAATAATTGATAAAGTAAAGCAATTGATTATGGCCACTCAATTGAGCCATGAGCCTCAAAATCAATTGGAGAAAATCATCAAAGATGCCGATACAGCGCATTTAGGCGATGCTTCATTCGAGGAAATCAGCGCACAATTGAAAAGAGAATGCGAATTGAAAGAAAAGAAGGCAATTTCTGATGCAGCATGGAACGAGCGGAATTATGAGTTTTTGACAAAAGGCCATCGGTTTTTTACCCAATATGCCCAACGCAATTGGCAAGACGTCAAATTCAAACATGCGGTCAATATCCAAGAGAAAATTCGCAACCAAGAAGCATTGGCCGAAAAGGCCCAATTGAAAAAAAGTAAAATAGAGAAAATCAATCAGCCAGACCGCGGCATTGATACTTTGTTTCGGGTCACGCTCAATAATCATACGCGTTTGAGTGACATTGCAGATAGTAAAGCAAACATTTTGTTGTCGGTCAATGCGATCATTATTTCCATTGCATTGTCGACTTTGGTGCCGAAGTTGGCTTCCCCAAAAAATGAGTTCTTGATCATTCCTACTTTGACGATGTTGCTGATGAGTGTTGTTTGCATCATATTTGCCATTTTAGCAACAAAACCCAATGTGTCCAACACCCATTTTACGATGGAAGACATCAAAAGTAGAAAAGTGAATTTGTTGTTTTTTGGCAATTTTCACAAAATTGAAATTGACGAATTCGAAGGTGCGATCAATGATTTGATGCGTGATCGAAAGGATTTGTACAATGCGTTGACGCGGGATTTGTATTATTTGGGCTTGGTTTTACAAAGAAAATACAAATTGTTGCGCATCACTTATTATCTGTTTATGGCAGGCATTATTTTGACCGTTTTGGCCTTTGTGTTTTCGTTTACCCAATATTCAGATTTCAATTTTTTATTGGATTAATTCATTTCACTTTGAAAATCATTGGCGGTAAAGTAATTCAAGTTTAAGTTGTTCGACGGCAAATCATCCCAATTGATGGCGACGCGCAAAGCTTTCAATCCAGTCACGCCTTGTAAATTTTCCAATTCAAGAAATTCAATGTTGTTTTTCAATTGTTTTTTGTTTTGAAAGAAACGGATGTAGCTCAAATATTCTTTTTCTTCCGCTGAATTTGAATAAACAATGGCAATTTTATTGGCTGCGGTTAGTCGTTCAGAAGTGCCTTTGATGTGTGATTTGTCGATTCTTTTTTTCAAAACTTCATATTGCGCATTGTAACTTCCATCAACATCAAATCTTTTTTCATCCATTCGAAAACGAATCGAAATCGGTTGGTCAAACACCAAAATTAAGGCAGTCAAATCCATGGGGATCGGCAAATCGTTGTTCAGAAAATGGTGTGTCCTCAACATTTCACAAGTCACTTGAAGTTGCCACAAGCGCAAGTTTTGAAGGTAGATTTCGTCGTAATTTTTTTGCGGAGAAATCGAATGTCCAATGTAAATCGTGTGGTCGATGCCGTCTGTTTTGAAGCGTTCAAAATAATGCGGAAAAACCAATTGAATTTCCTTTTGTCGTTCATCAATGGTTTGTATCAAAGTTTGGTTGATGGTCTGAATGGATTCGTCGAACTTTTTTCTTTCATGGTAAAACAAACCATTGTTTTCGTCCAAGGACTTCAAATAATTCGCGACCGAACCCGCTTCTCCCTCGTAAATATCAGGATTGGACAAAATTGGATGGATTTCATTTGAAATGAAATTTTGGATGCTCAATTCGATGTTGGATTTGAATCCCTTGCTCAGTATTTCTTGTTTTTGATGGAGTTCAAATGTTTTTTGTTGTATGAGTTCCATCTTGGTTTTTTGGTACAATTCATCCAAAGCAGCCTCGAGCATTTCCATTTGTCTTTTCAAATCTTTTTTGATGCAATTGTTTTGGGTTTTTGACGAATTCCTGATGTCCACTTCGCCATAAAGTGCCACCACATCTTTGAATACAATTTCTTTGAAATGGTACTCTTCGTTGGGATTTTTCAAGTAATTTTCGACTTCTCGGTCAAATTTCCAAGCAACACTTTCGTGCAAACGCGTGTATTCTTTTTGAATGGTCGAATTTTTTAAATTGGAAAATTCATGCACACCTGCTTCCAAACGATCGCTCAAGAAACCATAAATCATGTTGATTTTATACGAAGTCAACGAATTGAAAGCCGAAGGAATTTCTGAAGCCAACTCGGCAATGCCTATGAATCGGTCATTTTTTTTCAAAGGAATGAGCGCACAGCTTTTGTAGCCTGATTTTTGCAAATGCAAAGCGATTTCGTCTTGTGGAAAACGTTCCAAGTAATGTGCGAAATTTGAAATGATGAAAGGTTTATTGGCATGAACCAACTCGATAAATGCTGAAGATATAAGCGAAAAGCCTTGCTTTTTATAGGACGCATTGTTGGTCAATAAGCTATGGGACAGAGAATTGAAAGCCGTGATTTTATCAGTTTCAAAATCATAGCTCGAAACGCCCACTTGAATGGATGGAATGTTGAAAATCGATTTTAAATTTTCATTGTCTGGCATTTGTATTTTTTCATGCAACAAAGTAGTGGTCGAAAGCCTTTGTTTTAAATTTGAAAAAGCAGTTTCCACCGTAGTGTCAATCATGCTCATGATGCCAAAACCCTCGATGTTCCACGATTTTGAAGGAAAAAAAGCCTTCCAAATTTCAATGTCATTGGGATGGTCCAACAGATAGTCAATGTCTTTTCGGGTCAATTGCACCGCTTTTTCAGAAGGGTAAATGTGTAGAAAATCTGCATTGTAGACAATTCTAAAATGTTTGTTGATACCATTTTGGTCTTTGAAATTGAAATGCAGTGGAAAGTAACTCGAAATGGGCACTTCGTAATGTTGGTTGAGTATGATGCTGCAAATGGCGATGTACAAAGAGTTTTCGTCAAAATCATTGTTGTTGATGCAAAAGTCTTTGCCAGAAGTGGCGATGGTTTTTTGAAAAAGTTCAGTTGCGTTAAAAAAACGATTGCTCCAAGGAAACGAAGCCGCTGACAGCGTGGTTTTGGACAACAATTTTGGAAAAACCAAGGACAGCAAATCGGCAATTAGGCTTTCGTTTTTTTCAATGATGGAGAAGTCTTTGAAACCAGTTTTTAATTCAGGAATGGCATGAGTGCGCTCAACCAAATCCTTGAGAAATTCATCATTTGGATATTGAGCCAAGCGACTTTCCCATTCTTCGATAATTTTTTTGAAAGAAATCGTTGGTGACAAAGGGGAATCAAAATGAGTATAAATCTGCATGGAATTTTACATTTAGAACCCTCAAATTTACGATTTATAACTGTAACTTTGTATGCGTTTTCTAGGACGGTATTTCAGTTGAATCACCGTTTACTTTATGATACGATAGAATCGAATGAGGTTGGGAAAGCTTAAAATTAAAAATAAATGAGAAATAGTGCAGTAGAAAAAGCGACTTTTGGCGGTGGATGTTTTTGGTGTGTAGAAGCAGTTTTTGATCAATTGTTGGGGGTGGAGAAAGTGATTTCAGGCTATGCTGGCGGTACGGTTGAAAACCCAACTTATGAGGAAGTTTGTGAAGGGACCACTGGACATGCAGAAGTGATCCAAGTGTTGTTCAATCCAGATTTAATAGCCTATGATGAATTGTTGGAAGTTTTTTGGACAGTGCACGATCCGACTCAGCTGAACCGACAAGGAAATGATGTAGGCGAACAGTACCGTTCCATCATTTTGTTTGATACGCCAGAACAAGAATTGATTGCCAAAAGATCGATTCAGGAATTTCAAGCATCTAAAATGTATGATGGGCATTTCACGACACAGTTGGTGCCTTTGGAAAAGTTTTTTCCTGCAGAAACTCATCACCAAGATTACTATGAAAGAACAGGTGATGAAAACCCGTATTGTACTTTGGTGATTCAACCCAAAATCATCAAATTTCAAAAAAAGTTCAGAAGTTTGTTAAAACCTGAGTTCAAATAGGTATTTTCGCTGGATATATCACTGACTAAAACAGAATAATCCATGGATTCATTGTCTCAACAAATTGATAAAAATATCGCAAGAGTGGCTGATTTTCCCAGTCAAGGCATTCAATACAAAGACATCACTTCTTTGTTTCAACAACCCGCATTGTGCCATGAAATGGTCGAAGCCTTTGCTGCATTTAGCAAAGGGAAAATCGATGCAGTCTGTGGCATAGAGAGTCGCGGATTTTTGTTTGGATTGTTGATTGCACAAAAATTAGACTTGCCATTTGTTTTGGTGAGAAAGCAAGGCAAGTTGCCTCCTCCGACTATTTCTGAGTCTTATGCTTTAGAATATGGACATGCGACGATTGAAGTTCAACCACATTATATCGTTGAAGGACAGCGATTTTTGGTGCATGATGATGTGTTGGCAACGGGCGGGACGGCAGAGGCCACGGCGAAGTTGATTGAGAAATGCGGTGGGAAAGTAGCACAATTCAGTTTTATTGCTGATTTGGCTTTTTTGAATGGCCAAGAAAAACTGCAAAATTTCAGTTCATCCATTCAAACTTTGGTAACTTATTGAAGCGAGCAAAGCTTGAGTTGAAGAATGTTTCCTAACAATCATGCCTTAGATTTTACCAATTGATATATTGCGGTTATATTTGGGACATAAAATTTGAGAAAATATGTCCAAAATATTGATAATTGAAGACGAGTCAGCGATTCGGAATGTGATCCAAAATATTTTGCAAGATGAAGACAAAAGTTATGTGGTGGAACTTGCAGAAGATGGGGAAGAAGGGTTGGAGAAAATCAATGCGACCAATTATGACTTGATCATTTGCGACATCAAAATGCCCAAAAAAGACGGCGTTCAAGTTTTGGAGCAGGCATTGGAAGTCAATCCAGATTTGGCTTTTTTGATGATTTCAGGTCATGGCGACATAGAAACAGCCGTTGATTGTATCAAAAAAGGTGCATTTGATTACATCGCCAAGCCGCCTGATTTGAATCGATTTTTGAGTACGGTACGCAATGCTTTGGACAGGACAGCATTGGTGACGACCAATCGCGCTTTGTCGACTGAAAACAAAGCCCTCAAAAGAAAAGTAGCCAAGAAATATGAAATGGTCGGTCAATCCAAAAGTTTGGACACCATCCGAGACATCATCAATAAGGTAGCAGATACCGATGCGCGCGTTTTGATTACTGGACCGAATGGTTCTGGGAAAGAATTGGTTGCGCACCAAATTCATGAAAAAAGTTCCAGAAATAGAGCGCCTTTGATTGAGGTGAACTGTGCGGCGATTCCTTCGGAGTTGATTGAGAGTGAGTTGTTTGGTCATGTAAAAGGGTCTTTTACAGGCGCGCACAAAGACAAAGAAGGGAAGTTTGAGTTGGCCAATGGTGGGACAATTTTCTTGGATGAAATTGGTGACATGAGTTTGGCAGCACAAGCCAAAGTATTGCGCGCATTGCAAGAAGGAAAAATTTCCAGAGTAGGTGCAGACAAAGAAATCAATGTAGACGTTCGGGTTTTGGCTGCAACCAACAAGGATTTGAGAAATGAGATTGCAGAAGGAAGATTCAGAGAAGATTTGTACCATCGTTTGGCGGTCATTGTGATCGAAGTACCAGGATTGAATGAAAGAAAAGAAGACATTGCAGAATTGGTGCGTCATTTTTCAGTTCAAATCGCGGAAGCCAGTGGCATGCCTTTGAAAGCGTTTTCTGACGAAGCCATTCAAACCTTGGAAGCCTATGATTGGACAGGAAATATCCGTGAATTGCGCAACGTGGTAGAGCGGATGTTGATTTTGGGTGGAAATCCTGTATCTCAAGCAGACATTGATAATTTTGTGAGAAAATAACATACGAATTTTGAGATTTCAACGTTGATTTTTGAAAGCCCTCAATCAATTAAAAATAAAGAAATGAAAAAACAAATCATCGGCATGCTGTGCATTTCTTTTACCGTGTTTTCGTGCGGTGAAAAAGAAGAAACTCCAACAGGAGAGTTGAATGCAGAACAGATAGAATCGTTGAACATGGATGCCAAAATCAACTTTGAGGAAATCAAATATGAAGGGGTTTACGAAGGAACGATCAAAGGAAAAGAAATAAAATTGACCTTGAAAAGTGAATCTTTTGATTTTGCTGAAAATGGGAAAAAAGCCAGTGGCGATTGGTCTGTAGTAGATGATGGTACCATCATCGAATTGGAACCCAAAAGTGGAACGGTTTCTACTCGATTTTTTGGCTATTCAGATGAAAATACTTGGGTAGCATTGAGCGATAGCATGACGTATGTGGAGCCTGAGGAATATTTAAACCGCACAATGAAATAATGAAAAAAGTATTGTTATTTGGCTTATTTGTTTTTTTGATGGCTTGTTCCAAAGGAAATAAACAAATGGGATTGGCTGAGCGTTTTTTTGAAATTTATTCGAAAAGGGGAGAAATAGACCAAATGCTGTCTTTCTATGCTGATGATTTTCAGTATGAAAACATAGGATTCGAATCAGAAACGGACGATCCTAAATTTTTGTACGAGAAATTTTATGGATGGAGCGACAAAGCTTTTCAATACGAATCAGAAAAAACTGTTGAAGTAGATGAAATCGTAGTTGGGGAAAAGTCAATTGTCGCCAAAGGCACAACGAAAAATTATATTTACAACGGAAAAGCAGTAGAAGGAACGCGCTTTGTGATTTGGTTGGAATTGGATGAAAGCGGTAAGATCGTCCAGCAAACCGATTGGTTTGATTATCCAATGGAAGAAATCATCGAAGCCTATCAATTGAAAAACGCCATGCAAATTCGTTAAAAGACGCCTTGGGTGTCTTGCTGTTCACATTTAAAAATAAAAGAAGAATTAAACCATAAATTTCCTCAAAATGGTTTTGTATTAAAAAATATAGATTTATATTTGCACACCATTTGAGAAAATGCATAAAGTAAGAAGCTATGAAAAGAACATTTCAACCTAGTAACAGAAGTAAAAGAAATAAGCAAGGATTCCGTGAGAGAATGGCTACAAAGAACGGTCGTAGAATTTTGGCGGCACGTAGAAAAAAAGGCAGAAAGCAATTGACAGCTAGCGTAGCAAGAGCTAAACGTTAAACGCTAATATTATATTAAAAAGACCAGGCCCGGAATTATCTTTCGGGCTTTTTGTATATATTTGCGTTCACAAATCCTTAGAAATATGTCAGAAAAAGTAGCCCAATTAGACAGAGCTTTTGTTTATCAAAGAAATCACTTGGTTTTGAGCAATATAGATTTTGAATTGCTGGAAGGTGAATTTGCGTATTTGATTGGTAAAACGGGTAGCGGGAAGAGCAGTTTGCTCAAAATCTTGTACGGTGATTTGCCGTTGGACGAAGGTTATGGTAAAGTTGTGGGCATTGAATTGAACGGCATGAAAACCGGGAAAATTCCTATTCTAAGAAGACACATTGGGATTGTATTCCAAGATTTTCAATTGTTGTTGGACAGAAACGTGGAGAAAAACCTTTCTTTCGTTTTGAAAGCGACAGGTTGGAAAGACAAAAAGGAAATCAATGACCGCATTGATGAAGTCTTGGAAAGTGTGGGCATGATTTCAAAAAAGAAAATGATGCCGTTTCGCTTGTCAGGCGGTGAACAACAAAGAATTTCGATTGCGCGCGCTTTGCTCAATCATCCCAAACTCATTTTAGCAGATGAGCCAACAGGGAATTTGGACCCAGAAACTTCAAGTGAAATCATGCACTTGATTTTGAGTTTGTCCAAAGAAAAAAATGTAGCCGTATTGATGGCAACCCATGATTACAACATCATTCAAAAATTCCCTTCAAAAACCTTCCGTTGTGAAGATGGAAAAGTAAGCATCGCCGAAGCGGATACTTTGTTCACAGTTTAATTTTTTTTTCAAATATTACTTCTGGACAGGAAAGGCATAACTTTCTGGTTCGGGTAACAACCATGTTTGGTGGCCAAAATAGCGCCATTTTACTTGGGTCAAATCGACATTTTTATCGATGTATTCATGGTAAGGCCCACGGTTGATCGATAAGTTGCATTCGACAAATACACCGATTTGCTTCCCTTTTTTGGCTTCCTCTTTCTTTAAATATTGCGCAAATTGCCAAATCATGTCAGGATGGGTAGAAATTCTGCTGATTTGCAAATCAGTCAAATACAAATTCAAATCGACATAAGAACGCTGTCCGTTTTCTTGGTCTACCATGTAAAAATAGGCATTGGCAGATTTGGTTCTGAGCATCATTCGCCAAGACAAACGATGGCCTTCTTCGGTCCACAAAACATCACCTGGGATCAGCCAATGGCGAAGTGGGAGATAGGTTTGCCACAAAATGAAAACGACGAAAATCAATGAAAATGCAGTTTGGTTTTTGTGTCTGGGTTGAAAGTCATTTGAACCAGGCAGATAAGTGGTTTTCCTTGGGAAAAACACATTTCGAATGGTTTCGGGCGGATAAAAGAAAACGACCAAGGCCAAAGCGAAATACGGGAAAATGCCGATGTGCAAAGTGATGGAATTGATCAAATGGAAAATCAATGCGAAAATCACCGCCATGGTTCGCGTTCGTTTCCAAAGCAAAAAAGGAACGATGAGCAAGTCAAAACCAAAGCCAATCCACGAAATGATTTGAGCGAAATCTTTGGAATACAATAGGGCTGTCAAAGGTTCCCAAGCAACATTTTTGTCAAACCAAGCAGCCGTGCTTTGGTAACGGACCAACATGAAATCGCCGTTCATCCAACCAGGATACAACTTGGCAATGGCCGCAAAAGTATAGACCAAAAACAATTGAACGATGAAAATCAATCGGTTCCAATAAAAAGTATAATCTGCCCGAATTTGTGGCCAAAACAGCAAATCAATCGATTTGTAGCGGTTGGCAGGAATGAACACCATGAACCAAGCCACCAACATCACCAAATAATAATGGTTGTTGTAATGTTCTTTTTGCATGAAATACACCAAAGACCAACCCAAGGCAAACAGAATAGTGGACAGTCGATAGAATGCGCCCAAAGCAATCATGAGTCCTAGAATTCCTAATATGAAAAAGTAGTAATACATGCTTTCGCCCAGTAAGAATTGGGTCCATTCAAAACCGATGAAAGTAAAGGTAAATGCAGGTTCAACCAAAGTTTCTTTGACCCAACCCGTGGCAATGGCGCCCCAGGATTCGGCGACCATCAACAAACCAAAAAAGATTCGGAAAATGACAATTTGAGAATTGTCAATGCGGTGAAAAAGAAAATTATTGAACATAGGGTTTGCTTCTTGCGAAACCAAAACTAATTAATTTTTATGATTTTATCGATTGAAAAAGAATAACTAAATCTTTTTTGGTACAGAATCAATTAAATTCAAGGCATAAAATGCGTCGGCAATTTTTCGGTCGTTCGACAGACGTGGCACTTTGTTTTGTCCGCCCAATTTCCCTTGGGTTTTCATGTAATCGTTGAAACCATTTTTTTTGATGAATGAAATTTGAAGCGGTTGCAAAATATTGCCCACAATCAAATCGTCATAATAAGTATTCCTATTTCTTAAATTTTGATCCAAAACTTGTGCGAAAGCCTGTGGATCTTTTGGTAGTTCAGCAAATTCAACCAACCACTCGTGGTAGGGCAAACCTACTGTAGGATTGACTTGTGGTGCTACGGTAAACTCCGAAATTTGTGCGGGAATTTCCTGCAATGTCTGTTGCAAAGCTTGTTCGACTTCATGGGCAATGACGTGTTCGCCAAAGGCAGAAGTAAAATGTTTGATGCGCCCAGAAACCACAATTTTATATGGATCCAATGAAGTAAATCGAACGGTATCGCCGATGTTGTATCCCCACAAACCTGCATTGGTGTTCAAAATCAACACATAATCTTTGTCGATTTCTACTTGGGAGAGTTTGTAACGATTGGGGTTTTCATCAAAAAACTCATCCACTGGCACAAATTCATAAAAAATCCCATTGTCCAAAAGCAACAACAAATCATCTGTTTCGATCGTATTCTGGTAAGCGATGAAGCCTTCCGAAGCAGGATAAGTTTGAATGACTTTGATTTTTTCTCCGATCAAATGATTGATTTTCTCTTGGTAGGGTTGATAATTCACACCACCCGTCACCATCAATTGTAGGTTGGGAAAAATTTCTTTGACTTGCTTTTTCCCGGTTTTTTCAATCAACTTTTCAAAATACATGACGAGCCAAGGTGGAATTCCGCTGATCAGTGTCATGTCTTCATTTTTGGTTTCTTCAACGATTTGGTCAATTTTTTCTTCCCAATCTTCGATGCAATTGGTTTCCCAGGAAGGCAATCTGTTTTTTTGTAAATATTTGGGAACAAAATGGGCCACGATGCCCGAAAGTCGTCCAACATGGATGTCGTTGTGTGCTTCCAAAGTAGGGTTGCCTTGGATGAAAATCATTTTTCCTGAAACGAAATCTGCGTTCTTGTGTTCTTGAATGAAATCGAGCAAAGCATTTCTTGCCGAACGAATATGGAACGGCATGGAAGCTTTGGTGATGGGAATGAATTTGGTGCCAGAAGTCGTGCCCGAAGTTTTGGCCAAGTACAATGGTTGTCCTTTCCAAAGCACATCTTTTTTGCCCGCCAAAATGGCTTCGATGTACGGACGCAAAGCTTCGTAATCTCTTATAGGAACCCGTTTTTTGAAATCTTCATAGGTGTGAATTTGATCAAAATGATGGTCTTTCCCAAATTGGGTGTCTTTGGCCGCTTCAATCAAATGCTGGAAAGTCTTTTGTTGAATTGCATGCGGATTTTGTATCCAATTTTGTTCTTTCTTGAAATTGAATCCAGCGAAAATTTTGGCCAATTGTGCTTTTAGTCCCATTTAAAAAACGATATAATGTTGAGGATCTACCGCATTGCCATCGATCCAAAGTTCAAAATGTAAATGCGGTCCTGTGGTAAATTCACCTGTATTTCCTACGGCGGCTATGACTTCTCCTTTTTTGACGACATCGCCCATTTTTTTGTACACCGTCAAAGCGTGTTTGTATACCGAAATCATGCCCAACTGATGTTGAATGATGATGACGTAACCGGTTTCTGGCGTCCAATCGGTGAACAAAACAGTGCCCATGGCAACGGATTTGATGGCTTCACCTTGTTGCGCCGCCACATCAATGGCCAAATGGTTTTCTTGTGGCTCGTAAGCGGCTGTGATGATGCCTTTGACAGGAGTGAATAAGAGACTGCCAGCTTCTTGATTTTCTGGAAGGTTGGCCACGCTAAACATTTCTTCTTCTTCGATTTCTTTTCTCAGTTCCAAATCTTCTTTTTGTGGATTGAGGTCCACTTTGCTCAAATCAATGGAAGAGGTGATTGCATCATTTTCAACTTTGATTTCAGGAAAAGGCACTTCACCCGACAAAATTGCACGAAGGTTATGAATGTACAAATCGTTGTTTTGTATGCGGGTTTCGAGTGCTTCGACTTGGTTGACCAAATTGAGGATTTCTTCTTTGTCACGAACTTCGATTTGTTTCTCAGAAGGCAACATATAAGCGCGCAAGGGCGAATAAGCCAAAGTCAAATAGGTGCTGCCAAAGATGAAAAATGACAACAGCGCAATGACCACCAAAACGTTCATTCGGTTCAAACGAAAGGAAAATTGTTCGTCTTGAGTTTCTTCGTTCAAGATGATCAATGTATGCTTTTGGTAAAGCTTTCTAAATATGTTTTTGTTTTTTTTTGCCATAAATCTTTGACAAATATCCGAATAGTTTTTTCTATGATACAAGATTTTTTTAAATAAGCCGTTTTTATTGTAGTTTTGCCCTACTTAAAATTTCTATGAAAAAGAATTTAATTGTTTTTGTTTGTGCTGGATTGGTAATGAGTTGTTCTACAAAACGTGACACGATGACCAATAGAGCTTTTCACAATTCAACTGCTTGGTTCAATACGTTGTTCAATGCCGAAAAGGAAATGGACAAAAAATTGGCCGAACTCGCGTTTGAATACCAAGATAACTATTCTGAAATTTTACCCGTCGATCCTTTGCCTTCGATTACGGAAGGAGATGTGGTCGAGGATTTTATCAACCAACAAGCAGGGCTATTTAAACCTGGAAACGCAAAGCCCAAAGAAGCACCCGCTGCAACAGGATTTGATTTGGTAGAAAAGAAAGCGTTGAAAGCGATTGAAGGGCATTCGATGTTGATCAACGGCGTAGAACGCAACAAAACGATGACGCATGCTTATTTGGTATTGGGAAAAGCGCGTTACAACAAAGGAAAAGGATTTGAGTCTTTGGAAGCTTTGAATTATTTGCGCACCAAATTGCCTTACCATAAAAAATATACGCCAGAAGCAAGATTGTACACAGGATTGGCCAACATTCAAATTGGGAATACCCATGAAGGTGAAGCCATTTTGACGACTTTGTACAAGGACGATGGTTACAAAAAGGATTTCAAAGAAAAAGTTTCCAAACATTATGCTGAATTGTTGATCAAAGACAAGAAATACGAGGAAGCGATAGAAGTGTTGGACCACACGATTGCCCATACCAAAAATAAGAAAAGACGCGCGCGTTATCATTTCATTGAAGGGCAATTGTACTCGCTGATGGGCATGCAAAATGAAGCAGGAGAAGCCTATACGCGTGTGTTCAAAATGAAGCCTGGTTTTGAGATGGAAGTAAAATCTCAGTTGGGCATTGCTGCGAATTTCGATCCGAAAATCAACCGTTATGCTTCTTATAAAGAGCATTTGTTGGACGTGTCCAAAAGAGGAAATTATCTTTCCAGAAAAAATGAATTTTATTATGCCATCGGTGACATGGCGATCAAAGCCGATAAAATCGATGAAGCCAGAACATTTCTGAAACAAAGTTTTGAAGGGCCTGCTTCTGATCCATACATCCGTGGAAAAGCGTATGAACGTTATGCGGATTTGGAATTCAATGAGGGGAATTATGTGCATGCTTCTGCCTATTATGACAGTGCAGTGACTGTTTATCCATTTGAAAAAGACATCAAAAGAATTACAGACCGAAATGAGTCGTTGAAATTTTTGATGCAAAAATATTATTTGGTCAAAAAGAATGACAGCATCTTGAAATTGGCACACATGACTTTGCCAGAAAAAGAAACTTATTTCAATGAATACATCGCCCAATTGAAAATAGAAGATGCCAAAAAACAAAAAGCATTGGAAGAGGAAGCGACAATTTTCCAGACCCAAACAGGAAGAGGCGGCGGAGGATTTAACGCGACTTTTGGAGAAGGCGGCAACACCTTTTACTTTTACAATGCTTCCATTAAATCCAATGGTCAAAATGAATTCAAAAGAATTTGGGGCAATACGCGTTTGGTGGACAATTGGCGAAGTTCAGCCGGAGCAAGCATGAGTTTGGAAGAGAAAGAAGCTGAAATGCTGGGCCAAGCGGATACACAGAATCCAAGAAGGTATGAATTGGAATTTTATTTGGAACAAATTCCAACCAAATTATCGGAATTGAACAAATTGAAAATAGAAAGAGATACCACGGAATTGTCTTTGGGAATTGGTTATTATGATTTGTTCAAAAACGACAAAACTGCGACCAAAACGTTGGAACATTTGTTGTCCACGCCACCGAAAGAACAAGTAACTGAAGCGCAAGCTTTGTATCAAATCTACCGCATCAATAACCGTGAAGGGAATGTGGCCAAAGCGGAAGAATACAAACAGTTGATTTTGAGCAAATATCCCAATTCGATTTATGCTGAATACATTTTGAACCCAGAGGTGAACTACATGACACCGACGACCCAAGAAGCAGTTGCTTTGTATGAATCGACCTATTTGTCTTACAAAGAAAAAGCATACGATGTGGTGAAAAAGAATGTGCTTTTGGCTTTGGAACAATATCCATCGGAAGCTATTATTGCTAAATTTTCTTTGCTCAACGCTTTGGTGATTGGAAAAACGGAAGGCGTAGAAAACTTTATCGCCGCTTTGGAGTTGATTACCATTGCTTATCAAAACACCGATGAAGCCAAAAAAGCACAGGAGATTTTGGATTTGTTGAATGGGAAAAACAAAGAAAAATCGTTGGATATGAAAGAAGCTGAAAAGAAACAAGTGAAATCGGACGAAAGTCTGACAGAAGCTTCTAACCCAACTCCACAAACGAAAAACGGATCGGTCAATCCATCTGATTCAGCGACTAAAAATCCCGCAGGAAGCTTAGAGGGAAGAAGAGGCAACCAAGAGAATGCCTCTAAAAGTGCAAGCAAGCGCGAAGCGTCCAAACGCTAATTGCTGTTGCATCCCAAGAAGTTGATTTCAAGAAAGCGAAAAAACTTAAATGTTGGTTGCACAAAAGTATTATACGATTCTTAATTAAGAACTTTCAATCAATTTTTTCAATGTAAATCTGGTGGATGTTCGTTTTCTTCGTGCTATTTTATTGGTGGTGAATTGATATTTCCATTTATATTTGCTGTTTATTAAAGCTTAAAGTAATTTAAAATGAGAAAATTAATTTTAGGAATGAGTTTCATTCTGGCCATGAGTGTTGCCCAAGCACAAAAGATGGAAGTTTCGGCTTCTTATGGAACGATTTCTATCTATGGAATTTCCAATGGCATTGTTTCCGCGATCGGATCGGTAATTTATGATGAAGAAGCGATTGATAGCAAAGGCGTTTTGAACGTTGCTTTCAATTTATACAGCCCTTCGATGAAATGGCGTTATGGTGTGGATGTGAGTTATGAGTCTTTTGATACCAACCAAAAGACTTTAACGGAAGAATCTTTCACGACCATCAGTCCTAAAGTGGATTATTTTTGGAATGGCGCGGATAAAAAATTGAGATTGTATTCTGGTGTTTCAGTCGGTGTTCTTTTGAGAAGTAGCGAATACATGTTGGGAGAAACCAAGGAGTCTTTTAACGACACGGTTTTTGGCTTCAACGTTACACCCATTGGATTGCGTTACGGTGGGAAATTCGCAGGATTTGTAGAATCGAACATCGGAACCAAAGGGTTGTTTCAAGGAGGCGTTGCTTACCAGTTTTAAGTAAAACAGCATTTCAACAACAAAATATGTCCATCCTTTTGCTGAAAGAGGATGGATTTTTGTTTGAAATTCTTGTGGAAAGAAGCTAGAGGACAGGCATTGCTTCAATTAAAGTTCGTTGGCCAAGTTTTTTTTTGATAGAGAATGCAATTGAAGTGCCTAAGAAATTTATTTATATTTGTTTGCTACTAAAACTGTAAACAATGAAGAAAAAGATTTTAGGAATGAGTTTCATTCTGGCGATGGGCGCGGCTCAAGCTCAAAAAATGGAAGTATCCGCTTCGTATGGTACACCGTCTTTGTATGGCATTACCAATAGTATCTTCTCGGGATTGGCCATGGTTTTTTATGATAGTGATTTGGATTTAGTCGATAGCAATGGCGTTTTAAATGTTTCCTTTAATTTATATAGCCCTTCTATGAAATGGCGCTATGGAATAGATCTAAGTCATGAGTTTTTTGACACCAACGATAGTAAAATAACAAAAGAATCCTACACAACGATAAGTCCGAAAATTGATGTTTTTTGGAATGGTTCTAATAGAAAATTAAGGGTTTATACAGGGGTTTCAGCTGGAATACTTGTAAGAAACGCGAAGTTTACGGATGATAATATGAATTCAAAAACATATAATAATACGATTTTCGGATTCAATATAACACCTATAGGAATGAGGTTTGGTGGGAAATTCGCTGGATTTGTAGAATCAAATATCGGAACTCAAGGATTCTTTAAAGGAGGTATTGCTTATCAGTTTTAAATCAAAAAAAAACAACAAAATATTGATCCATTCTTTTTTGAAAAGAGAATGAGTTTTTGTTTGAAATTCTTGTGGAAAGAAGCTAAAATGAAAGCTTATCTTTGTCAAGGATTAATCAGATAGAAATGAAAAAAAAGATAGGCGCTTTATTTTTTAAATTGATGGGATGGAAGTTTGACTTTAGCGTTTCACTCAAAGACACGCCAAAATGTGTGTTGATCGCTGCGCCTCATACCAGCAACTGGGATTTTTTCTATACAATTTTTGCTTTTTGGTATTTGGAAATTCCGATGCGCTTTTTCATCAAGGATAGTTGGACCAAACCTTGGTACGGGTTCTTGATCAAAAATTTGGGAGGGATCGGCATCAATCGTTCGCAACGATCCAATATGGTGGACTATGCTGCTGAAATATTGAAAAAAAACGATCACATGTACATGCTCAATACGCCAGAAGGTTCAAGGTCTTGGGCGGAGAAATGGAAAACGGGATTTTATTACATTGCCCAAAAGGCTGAAGTGCCCATCGTATTGGCTTATTGTGATTATCAAAAGAAAATCGCTGGAATTGGTCAGATTATTGACATTCAAGGAAAGTCAAAAGAAGCGATTTTGACAGAAATTGAACGTTATTACCAAAACATTCAAGGGAAATATCCTGAAAATTACAATCCAAAAATATTCTAATGAACCAAGCATTGATTTTAAAGAAACTGAACGAAACGAATGCGAATACTTTGATGGAAGTATTGGACATTCAATATACAGCGGTAGGCGAAAATTTCTTAGAAGCCACTATGCCAGTCACGCCAAAAGTGCATCAGCCATATGGGATTTTACACGGAGGCGCGAGCATTGCTTTGGCAGAAACGGTCGGAAGCGTATTGTCGGCCATGCAGATTGACCCAGAAAAATTCAAATCAGTCGGCATGCAAATGACCGCCAATCATCTTCGTCCGAAAAGAGAAGGAATGGTGACGGCGCGTGCTGAATTTGTTCAAAAAGGAAAAACCACTCATTTGGTGAAAATTGAAATCAAAGACGAAGCAGGAAAAGTGATTTCTTATTGTCATTTGACCAATGCGATTGTCGCCAAGGAGTATGTTTAGTTGAAAAGTAGATGGAAATGACGTTAGATTTTTCTGCCAAGCTTGCACAAGCCGTCCAAGAAAACTTGCCTTTTGCCTTGCTTAGAAAACCTGAAGAAAACCAGGTTTTTTTGTATGTTCAAGACGATACTGCCCAACAAAAAATTAGTTTTCATTCGTTTGATTCAGCCATTGAAAGAAGCATTTCTGACCAAAACCCTGCTGTCATTTCAAGTAAAGAATTTGATTTCGATTTTGAATTGAAGTTGACAGAAACAGTGGATGGTGGTGGTTTGACACAAATGGAATACGAGAAAATCATTCAAAATACCGTTGCGGAAATTCAACAGTCAAACACGCGAAAGGTTGTGATGAGTCGGCGAAAGGTGCAAGAAAATTTGTCTTACCATGTGTTGAAATCTTACCGAAATTTGATGGAACAACAGCCCAATGCTTTGGTGTTTTTGTGGCATTATCCTGAAAAAGAAACTTGGCTGGGCGCTACGCCAGAATTGTTGTTGAGTCAAAAGGGAAATCAGTTGAATACGGTTTCACTGGCAGCAACCAAATTGCCATCGGCAAGTTGGATGGAAAAAGAATTTGATGAACAACAAATTGTGACCGATTTTATTTTGGATTGTTTTAAAGGGACTGAAAACTTGCAGAGCATCGGGCCTGAAACTGTTCAAGCGGGAAAATTTCAGCATTTGAAAACCTATATTTCAGCTGAAATGCCTGAAAATTTTACAATTGAAAACTTGTTGAAAAAATTGCATCCTACGCCTGCACTGTGTGGTTTGCCCAAAAAAGCAGCATTTGATTACATTGTTGAACATGAAGGGTACGACAGAGAATTTTATGCTGGATACATTGGCATTCAAACAAAGAATTCCAAAACGTATTTTGTGAATTTGCGTTCTGCACAATTATTCAGTAATCAGATTTGGGTGTATGTCGGCGGAGGAATTACTGCTGAGAGTGTGCCTGAAAAGGAATGGATGGAAACGGAACTGAAATCCGGTACGATTTTGAATGCTTTGGTCCAATGAAATAGTTGAAAATAAAAAAAACGCAAACAACTGATTGGTAGTTGTCTGCGTTTTTTTAAGTGACCCCGGCAGGGTTCAAACCTGCAACCGCTGGAGCCGAAATCCAGTATTCTATTCAGTTGAACTACGGGGCCTTTTTCAGTCGGCAAATATAATCAATATTCTCAAATTCCCAACACATCAATGCCTTGTTCAAACACAATGTCATCTGGAATTCCTGCCGTTCTCAATTGGTTCAAATCTTCTTGTAATTCATCATGAATTAGCCCTTTTTCTTTGGTCAATCGGATCACGCCTTCGTAGTCACCATTGCCTTGTAAGGTCAAAATTAATTCAGTCAAACCTTTTACGGCTGCTTCCATTTTTGGAAAATCCACCAAATAGGTTCCTGCTTCGGTACGTTTGAAAGCACCTTTTTCTTTGAAATAATTGAAGCAAATCATGTTGGCAGAACCGTGAGCACTTGCCCCAAATCGAACCGATCGGAAAATTCCAGCCAAAAATGTCACCATATAATCTTCTTTGTTGCCAGAAAGTTCTCCTTTTTCCAACAATTGTTGCACCATGTACAAACCTAAAATGTCAGCTTTGCCTTCTTCCAAATGGGATTGCTGTTCTTTCAATGCTTCGCGTACGGTTCCTTTTCCGTTGATGGTATTTTTGATCCCCAATCCATGTGCAACTTCGTGAAACATCACATTGGTAAAGAACGCATCAAAATTGACGTGTTGTCTTTGGCTTTCATCAATTAAAATTTCAGAGATTGGCAATAAAATATGGTCAAATTTGGCTTGCATCGCATTTTTCAATTGCAATCTTCGGGTGCCTTTTTCCAATTGTACGCGTTCGTCATTGGGCAAATTGATGGCGATGGTCTTTCCGCCTGCGTTATTGGCACCAGCGTAATAAACCACATCATATGCATTTAAATCAGAATCGGTTCCAGGTTGTTCTGTTTTGTAAGCCTCTTTGACGGGAAGGTTCTTTTGCAATTCGGGCAAATATTGAACGAATTTTTCTAATTTCTTGGACCATTCCATGTCTTTGATCAAGACATAGCCTTCGTGTGAAGCTTTGTAGCCAAACAGTTCGTCTTCATAGGTTTCAATTGGTCCCACAATGAAATCCAAACGGTTGGTTTTCATGTTCATCCATGCTATATCACTTTCGAAATAGTCATCGGTTTCCAAAGCAGTTGCACGCAATTCCAAATATTTTTTTAACGATGGATCTTCGGCGTAATTGGCTGCTCTTCTCAAGAGGTCAGCGGCTTTGGCTGTTTGTTTTTTGAAATATTGATGGTAAGGAATGCTGTACAATTGTCCTTCTTCATTTCTCCGAATCATGGTATAGAGGCTATTTCCTTGTGGCAAATCTGCGCTTTCAAATTCCTCCTTGCTCATGTCCTTTGGATAGAAATTGGCACCCAATGGTTTTTCATGAAATCCTTTCACAAAAGGCAACATATTGTTCAAACGGTCCCAAGGACCATAATTGATTTGAACATAATTTTTAATTTTAGGGTCATTGAGTTTGGATAACAAATCGTTTTTGTCTCCATAAGCTTGTTCCCAAAAAATTTCATCCATTATTTCGGATGCTTTGATAAAAAAGACCAACATCGCTTTTTCCTTTTCGGTCAAATGAGAAATGTCTGGATTCAGTCGAATGGTGGCGTAATTTTTCAAGGTATCGTTGACCACAATTCCTGAATCAACTTCAACAGCCACTGGTGTTGCTGGTTTTTCTTGTTTGCATTGTGTGGTAAAAAGAGCAGAAGCGATGAGAAGTGTGATCGGAATGGATTTTTTCATTTTTCGAATATTTCATTGAACACAAAAATAACAAAAATATATGGTATTTATTTTCTTGTCTTGATAAATTTCATTCCATAAAAAAAGCCTTTGAATACTCAAAGGCTTTTGGGTGGCTGATGGGATTCGAACCCACGACTTTCAGAACCACAATCTGACGCTCTAACCAGCTGAACTACAGCCACCGTTTTAAAATCGACTGCAAATATACATATATTTTTATATCTACACAGCTTTTTAGGATAAACTTTCAAAGTTTTTTAAACCCAAGTATCCTTTGAAGACAAAGCCTTCGCCCGCTTCTGTGCCGATCAACATCCCCATATCTTTGGCGCGGTTTTCAATGCTGTCTGAAAACTGAACGGATGAGATTGGCGTTGAGGGTTCTGCGCTGTTCGCATCAAAAAATTGGGTTTTGTAAGCGAAGCAAGCAGCTTTCTTTTTGGGTAAAAAACCACTGATGTCCAAAATGAAATTGGGTGTCAAAGGATACCATTGAATGTAATGAAAAATGTTTTTGGGTCGCCAAGGCGCTTGTCCTGTTTCAATTTTTCTTAATCCTGAAAGAAATGCAGCGGTTTCTACAACGTCCGCACCTTTGCCATGGTCAATGTGACGGTCTTCTGTTGCATTGCACAAAATGAGGTCGGGTTGGTATTTTCGGATGATTTTGATTAAGGCCAATTGATGGTGCTCGTCATTGACGAAAAAGCCATCACGAAAACCTAAATTTTCACGGATGGCTACGCCCAAGATTTTGGCAGCTTCAGCCGCTTCTTCTTTTCGGGTTTGGGCGGTACCGCGTGTGCCCAATTCTCCTTGCGTCAAATCGACAATGCCCACGCGTTTTCCTTCCGCCACCAATTTGGCAACGGTTCCTCCACAACCCAATTCCACATCATCTGGATGTGCGCCTATGGCCAATACATCTAATTTCATGAGGAATGTATTTTGTTTTATAAATCGAATTTGATCCCTTGTGCCAATGGTAAATTGGTGGTATAGTTGATGGTGTTGGTTTGTCTTCTCATGTACACTTTCCAAGCATCAGAGCCTGATTCACGTCCGCCACCAGTTTCTTTTTCTCCCCCAAATGCACCACCGATTTCAGCGCCTGAAGTTCCAATGTTTACGTTGGCAATGCCACAATCTGAACCTGCGTGGGACAAGAATTTTTCTGCTTCCCGTAAATTATTGGTCATGATGGCAGAAGACAATCCTTGAACTACTCCGTTTTGTAATTCAATTGCATTTTCTACTTCACCTGAATATTTGATCAAATATAAAATGGGGGCAAAAGTTTCGTGTTGAACGATTTCATAATGGTTTTCAACTTCTGCAATCGCAGGTTTGACATAGCAGCCGCTTTCGTATCCATTTCCTTCCAATACACCTCCTTCAACCAAAATTTTCCCACCTTGTGCGGTAATGGCTTCCAATGAATTCAAATACATTTGGACGGCATCTTTGTCTATCAATGGACCGACATGGTTGTTGACATCCAAAGGATCGCCAATTTTTAGTTGACCATAAGCAGCGACAATGGCTTCTTTGACTTGGTCATAAATGTTTTCGTGAATGATCAAACGACGGGTAGAAGTACAACGCTGTCCAGCAGTTCCTACTGCGCCAAATACTGCACCAATCACGGTCATTTTGACGTCTGCATCAGGTGTTACGATGATGGCATTGTTTCCACCCAATTCCAACAAAGATCTGCCCAAACGTGCAGCGACTTCTTGTGCAACGATTTTCCCCATGCGGGTTGAACCAGTTGCGGAAATCAAAGGCACTCTTTTGTCTTTGGTGATGAATTCTCCTACTTTATAATCCCCATTGATGATGCAAGAAATGCCTTCTGGCAAATTGTTTTCTTTCAAAACTTCTTGCATGATGTTTTGACAAGCGATGCCACACAAAGGTGTTTTTTCACTTGGTTTCCAGATGACAACATCACCACAAACCCATGCCAATGCAGCGTTCCAAGCCCAAACAGCAACAGGGAAGTTGAAGGCAGAAATGACTCCTACAACGCCCATTGGATGGTATTGGTCATACATTCTGTGTCCTGGTCTTTCGGAGTGCATGGTGTAACCGTACAATTGACGGGATTGTCCTACAGCAAAATCACAGATGTCGATCATTTCTTGAACTTCTCCCAAACCTTCTTGGTAGGATTTTCCCATTTCGTAAGAAACCAATTTTCCTAAATCGGCTTTGTACGCTCTTAATTTGTCTCCAAATTGGCGAACGATTTCACCACGAACGGGGGCAGGTGTGGTGCGCCACGTTTTGAATGCTTCCTGAGCAGATGCGATCACTTGGTCGTAATCTGCTTGCGTCGTTGTTTTGACTTTTCCAATCAATTTTCCATCCACGGGTGAAAAAGATTCGATGATTTCACCAGAAGCAAACCACTGTGTACCGGTTGACGTTCCGTTATTTATTTCTTTTAAGCCTAATTTTTGCAATTCGTTTTGTATCATTTTAACTGTTGATTTTAATGAAACTTCAAAGATACTGAAATTCAAAATAAACCGAAGCGATGCTTTGAAGTTATGTGAGAATAAATGAGCAGGAACCCCATCATTTGTTTCATTTTTGGGTAAAAAATAAATAGGACGCCGGTGCGCGTCCTATTTGTAATGTATTGTTTATTTTAAAGTTCCAATGCTTTTCTTGGATTGCCATCCATGAGCAGTTCTACTGGATTCTCTAAGGCTTCTTTGACAGCGACCAAGAATCCTACTGATTCACGTCCGTCGATGATTCTGTGGTCATAAGACAAAGCGATGTACATCATTGGATGAATTTCGACTTTTCCATCGACAGCGATAGGACGCTGAATGATGTTGTGCATGCCCAAAATTCCCGATTGTGGTGGGTTGATGATCGGCGTACTCAACATGGAACCGAAAACACCTCCATTTGAAATGGTGAAAGTTCCACCAGTCATTTCGTCCACAGTGATTTTCCCATCTCTTGCACGCAATGCCAATCGTTTGATTTCGTCTTCTACGCCTCTGAAAGTCAACAGTTCTGCATTTCTCATTACAGGAACCATCAAACCTTTAGGGCCTGATACGGCAATTGAAATGTCACAGAAATCATAAGCGATTTTGTAGTCGCCATCGATCATTGAATTGACGTCTGGATACAATTGTAAAGCGCGAACGACTGCTTTGGTGAAAAATGACATGAAACCCAATCCTACACCGTGTTTTTCTTTGAATTCTTCTTTGAATTCACTTCTCAAGGCATTGATTGGACTCATGTTGGCTTCGTTGAAAGTCGTCAACATGGCGGTTTCATTTTTAGCAGCCACCAATCTTTCTGCTACTTTTCTACGCAACATGGACAATTTGGTTCTTTCTGAGCTTCTTGTGCCACCTGTTGGCGTACCCATTGAAACTACTTGCGCAGTATCGGCGTCTTCTTTGGTAATTCTTCCATCTTTTCCTGAACCTTGTACTTGAGAAGGGCTGATGCCTTTTTCGTCCAAAATCTTTTTTGCTGCAGGTGATGGTGTACCTGAAGCATAAGTTTCTTTTGCAGTTTCAACGGATTGAGTTTCTTCTTTGATGGGTTCAGCAACGGCTTTGGCCGCAGTTTCTGAATTATTTCCTGCAGGTCTTTCCGCTGAGGTATCAATTAAACAAACCACGTCTCCAACAGCTACAGCATCGCCTTCCTCAGCTTTGAGGGTGATGATTCCGCTTTCTTCTGCTGGCAACTCAAGGGTTGCTTTGTCTGAATCTACTTCTGCAATTGCTTGATCTTTTTCTACGTAATCTCCATCTTTCACAAGCCAAGTTGCAATTTCGACTTCCGTGATGGATTCCCCTGGTGAAGGGACTTTCATTTCTAATACCATATCTGTTTAGAATTTTGTTGCAAATTTATTCAAAAACTTTATTAATTGCGTTATTATGTATAATTTCAGCTGCTTTGTGCGATCCTGAAGCAGGTGCAGCGCTTTCAGCTGGTGAGATTAATTCAAATGGAAGATGCCTCATTTTTCTTAAAATATGCATCCATGCGCCCATGTTTTCTGGCTCTTCTTGTGCCCAAATCAATTGGGTTCTGCTGCTGTACTTTTCCAAAATCACATTGATCTTTTCTGTGTCCAATGGATACAATTGCTCCAAACGAACCAAAGCGACATGTTCAGCGTTCAATTCTTCTTTCTTTTTCAACAAATCATAGTAGAATTTCCCTTGGCAAAGCACCAATTTTTCAACTTTATCAGCTTGTGCTGTTGCATCGTCGATGACGGTTTGGAAAGTTCCGTTGGCTAACTCTTCTTTGGATGAAATGACCAATGGATGTCTCAACAAACTTTTCGGTGTAAATACGACCAATGGTTTTCTGTAATTGGCTTTGACCTGTCTTCTTAATACGTGGAAGAAGTTGGCGGGTGTGGTACAATTCACTACAAACATATTTCCTTGTGCGCTCAATTGTAAAAACCTTTCCATGCGACCAGAAGAGTGTTCCGCCCCTTGTCCTTCATAACCGTGTGGCAACAACATCACCAAACCATTTTGCATTTTCCACTTGTCTTCAGCGGCAGAAATGTATTGGTCAATGATGATTTGGGCGCCATTGGCGAAATCTCCAAACTGCGCTTCCCAAATGGTCAAAGCGTTGGCGGATGCCATGGCATAACCATAGTCAAATCCTAAAACTCCGTATTCGGATAGCAAAGAATTGTACACAGTAAATTGGGCTTGTTTTTCAGAAAGATGGTTCAATAAAATGATTTCTTCTTCGTTGTCTTCTGTTTTGATGACCGCGTGACGGTGCGAAAAAGTCCCTCTTTCGACATCTTCACCAGACAAACGGACATTGTGCCCTTCGGCTAAAATAGATCCATAAGCCATCAATTCGACCATTCCCCAGTCCAATTTGTCGTCTTCGGCCATTTTTTGTCTTTGGCTCAAAAGACGTTCCATCTTGCGCAATAGTTTTTTGCCTTCAGGAATCGTGGACAAGGTCGAGGCGATTTGGTTCAATTGATCGATTGGGAATTGGGTATTGACTGTTTCAAGCATTTTTTGCTCATCTACGATTTCAAAACCTTCCCATTCGTCGGGCATGAAAGGATCCAATTTATTTTTTTCAATCGTTTTGGACGTATCGAAATTTTCTTCCAACAATTGTTTGAACTCTTTTTCTTTTTCATCCAAAATTGCTTGGCCAATCACACCTTCTTTGAACAAATGTGCCTTATAAATCTCTCTTGGATTGGGATGTTTGGCAATGGCTTGGTACAATTTGGGTTGGGTAAAACGCGGTTCATCTCCTTCGTTGTGCCCATATTTTCTGTAGCCCAACAAATCAATGTACACATCTTCACCAAAACGCATGCGGTAATCCGCTGCAAAATGCAAGGCATGGACCACGGCTTCTGCATCGTCTGCATTGACATGTAAAACAGGCGAAAGCGTCACTTTGGCGACGTCTGTACAGTAAATGCTGGAACGTGCATCCAAGTAATTGGTGGTAAAACCAATTTGGTTGTTGACGATTATATGAATGGTTCCACCGGTTTTGTAGCCATCCAAATTCATCATTTGAATGATTTCATACATGATGCCTTGAGCCGCAACAGCCGCATCACCATGGATCAAAATCGGCAAAACATTTTTCTCGTTTCCTTCGTAGTCCAAATCAATCTTTGCACGTGCAATGCCTTCTACTACAGCATTGACCGCTTCTAAGTGAGAAGGGTTGGGCGCGAGGTTCAATTTGATTTTTTGACCTGAAGTGGTTTCCATTTCTGTGGAGGAGCCCAAATGGTATTTTACATCCCCCGCAAAAATGTCTTCTGAAAATTCTTTGCCTTCAAATTCACTAAAAATCTGGTAATAGGATTTTTTCATGATGTTGGCCAAAACATTCAAACGACCACGGTGGGCCATTCCGATGACGATTTCTTTGGCGCCTATATCGGCTGCGCGATTGATTACGGCATCCAAGGCGGGAATCAAAGTTTCGTTTCCTTCCAAAGAAAAGCGTTTTTGTCCCACGAATTTGGTGTGCAAGAAGTTTTCAAACGCAACGGCTTCGTTGAGTTTCAACAAAATTCTTTCTTTGTCTTTGACAGTCAATTTCGGACGGTTCAAATTTTGGTTGACCCAACTTTGAATCCATTTGTTTTTGTCCGTATCTTCAATGTGCATGTATTCGATCCCAATGGCATCGCAATAGATGCTTTTCAGTTGTTCGATGATGGCGCGAAGGGAAGTGCTTGGTGGCAATCCAACGATGTCTCCAGCATCAAAAGTTGTGTCTAAATCTTTTTCAGACAGTCCAAATTGTGCCAAATCCAAGGTAGGCAAATGCGTTCTTCGCTCTCTTACTGGATTGGTTTTGGTAAACAAATGTCCTCTTGAGCGATATGCATCAATCAAAGCAATGACCTTGAACTCTTTTTGTACTTTCTCTGGAATTTCCTGAGAGAAGTTTTCTTGGGACATTTCTACAAGGGATGTTCCATTGTAAGAAGTGTTTGCAAAATCAAATCCTTGAAAAAAAGCACGCCAACTCGGTTCTGTGCTGTCTGGGTGCTGCCTGTATTGTTCATACAATTCTGCGATGTATTCTGAGTGCACCGCATTTAAAAATGAAAATTTTTCCATTATTCTGGGTCTCTTATGAGAATTAGCCCACAAATTTAGGGCTTTTATATAGGTTAAAAAAAAATGAACCCATGATTTCGTCCATGAGCAGTCAATTCATTAAGAATTGGCCAAATAATTTGAGGATATAACAAGAATCACGCCTAAAAATTAAAAAATGACAAATGTTTTCGATTTTTTATTTCCACAAACTTAATTTGCTTTTGGAACCACCAAAAGTGGAACTTTGGCGTGTTTGATGACTTCTGAAGCCACGCTGCCAATGAACATATTATACAGTGTATTGTGTCCCAAAGAGCCTATCACAATCAGATCTACTTCTAATGCGTTGGCTTCGTTGACGATCACATCTGCTGGAATGCCTTGTTTGACAATGGTTTGACAGGGAATGCCCGCAGCTTCCACCATTGTTTTGAATGCATTCATGCGTTCTGCTTCATCATTCAAAGCGGTTTGTTCCAACTCAGGCAAATAAGTAAAGCCGGTTTCGCTAACGATGACGCCAATGTCCAAGGTAGCCACATGGATCAAATATATTTCACCATTGATGAGTTTTGCGTGGTCGATGGCTTGTGCGATGACTTTCTGGTTGAATTCAGAAAAATCGATGGGGACGAGCAATTTGTGTTTCATCTTGTTTAACTTTTAAAAGTTTGATGATAAAGTTAGTTTATTTCACGTTAATATCAAAGACTTTGCGGTTTTCTATCCAGCCGGCCAATTGATCGTTTTCAAAAGTTTGTCCTACGCCTGAAGGGGTGCCTGTCATGATCAAATCGCCTGTTTTCAAAGTGAAATATTTGGAGGCTTCAGCGATGATGCTCGAGAAATCATGGATCATTTGTTGGGTATTTCCTTGTTGGACGGTTTGTCCATTTTGGGTCAAATGAAAATTCAGCTGAGGCAAATTGAAATCCCGTTTGTGCACAAAATCTCCTACGACTGCTGAACCGTCAAATGCTTTGGCGATTTCCCATGGATGGCCTTTGGATTTCAGTTCATTTTGGAGGTCTCTAGCAGTAAAATCAATGCCCAAAGAGATTTCTTCAAAATAATTGGCAGCAAATTCTTTTTGGATGTATTTGCCTGCTTTGCAGATTTTTAAAACAATTTCAGCTTCATAATGAATGTTTTGGCTAAAATCAGGCAGATAGAAATCGCGGTTTTTTTGCAAGAGTGCGGTATCAGGTTTGAGAAAGAAAACGGGAAATTCAGGAATTTCATGATTCAATTCTTTGGCGTGTTCTGCATAGTTTCTTGCAATACATATAATTTTCATGGTGCTTTTTGATTTATTTTTCAAAAATAATCCATTATTGTTATCTATTTCCGATTCGTGAAAAATATTTACCAGTGAAGACACTTGGGTAGTTAGGACTTAATGTTTATTTTTGCTTACTGAAAATTAAAAAATTGTAATGAAAGTAAGACGTCTGTTTATTTTGTTGTCGATTATCGTTTCGCTATTATTGATTGTCATTTCTTTGGTTTGGAAACCCATATTGTCGGGGTTTATAGTGGTTTTGCCTTTGATTGCGTTGGGTTATTTTGATGTAACACAGAAAAAACATGCCATCCGTAGAAACTTTCCAATTGTCGGTCGTTTGCGTTATTTGTTAGAAAGCATTCGCCCAGAAATCATGCAATATTTTGTAGAAAATGACCGCGAAGGACGTCCATTGGATCGCGTGATGCGAAGCATGGTGTACCAACGTGCAAAAAATGTGATCGATACCGTTCCGTTTGGAACGCAGATGGATGTATATGAGCCAGGCTATGAATGGATGAATCATTCGATGTATGCTGGGAGAATGAAAGTAGATGAAGCGCCACGCATCATGATTGGTGGAGAGCATTGTTCACAACCTTATTCAGCCAGTTTGTTGAATATTTCAGCGATGAGCTTTGGTTCTTTGAGTAAAAATGCTGTTTTGGCAATGAACAAAGGCGCCAAAATGGGAGGTTTTGCACATAATACAGGAGAAGGAGGCATCAGTCCGTATCATTTGGAGCCAGGAGGAGATTTGATTTGGCAAATTGGTACAGGTTATTTTGGTTGTCGAGATGACAAAGGAAGATTTAATCCAGAGCTTTATGCAAAAAACTCACAAATTGAAAATGTCAAAATGATTGAGTTGAAAATTTCTCAAGGGGCCAAACCAGGCCATGGAGGAATTTTACCTGCTAAGAAAAATACGGTTGAAATTGCTAAAATTCGTCACGTAAAACCTCACACAGAAGTAGATTCTCCGCCTTCTCACTCTGCTTTTAAAGACCCAGAAGGATTGTTGCAGTTGATCCATCAAATGCGTGAATTGTCTGGAGGAAAACCAGTTGGATTTAAATTGTGTATCGGACGAAAAGAAGAGTTCATTTCGATCTGTGAAGCTATGTTGAAAACTGGCTTGAAGCCTGATTTTATCACCATTGATGGTGGAGAAGGAGGGACGGGAGCTGCGCCAGTTGAGTTTTCCAATTCATTGGGGATGCCACTATTGGATGGATTGGCTTTTGCCATCGATACGTTGAGAGGTTATGATTTGAAGAAAGACATCAAAGTCATCGCTTCAGGAAAAATCATGAGCAGTTTCCATATCGCCAGAGCTTTGGCTATCGGTGCAGATTTGTGCAACAGTGCAAGAGCGATGATGTTGGCGGTAGGTTGTATCCAAGCTTTGCAATGTCATTTGAACAATTGTCCAACAGGAATCGCAACGCAAGACCAGCAATTGATGAAAGGGCTGGATGTGGAAGACAAGGCCAAAAGAACCTATCAATTCCATAAAAATACCATGAAAAGTTTTGGCGAATTGATTTCCGCCGCTGGATTGGTGCACCACAGTGACATTGACCGTACGTACATCAATTTGCGTACAGATGTTCACAAAGTGCTTCGTTATGATGAATTGTATCCTGTGGTAGAAACAGGTGCTTATTTGAACAAGGTGAAAGAGCCTTCATTAATATAAACTATGTCCAATCAATATATCACCCTCGAGCAAGCCATTCAAAAAGTTGAGTTGGCGCAACAAGTATTTCTTCAAAACAAACCGTTTTATCGGGACCGACCACTGGACAAAATCAGGAAAGTCGGTGAGATTTTATTGGCTAAAAAAGAGCAATTTGCACAGGTCATTTCACGCGAAATGGGCAAACCCGTTTTTGAATCTTTGGCTGAAATTGAGAAATCAGCGCTCAATTGTGATTTTTATGCGGAACATTGTGAAGCCTTTTTAGGAGACAGACATTTTGCAACGGACAAATACGATGCGGTTGTACGTAACGAACCGATGGGCGTAATTTTGGGGGTGATGCCATGGAATTTCCCTTTTTGGCAAGTTTTTCGTTTTGCCATTCCAACCATTTTGGCGGGAAATACAGTGGTGGTCAAACACGCAAGCAATGTGCCTCAGTCTGCACAGTTGATCCAAGACATCTTTGAAGAAGCGGGTTTTGCAGCAGGTACTTACCTTAATTTGTCTTTGGAAAGTCAGTGGATAGAAGCAATCATAGCGCATGATGCCGTGAAAGCAGTTTCTTTGACAGGAAGTGAAAAAGCAGGAGCAGCAGTAGCGTCATTGGCAGCAAAGCACATCAAAAAAGCTGTTTTGGAATTGGGAGGAAGCAATGCTTTTATCGTGATGGACGATGCGGACTTGGACGCCATTATGGAAAAAGCAATCAATGCACGTTTTAGAAATGCTGGTCAAAGTTGTATTGCTGCCAAAAGATTTTTGGTGCAAGAAGGGATATTTGAAACCTTCATGCAAAAATTCACTGCTGAAGTTCAAAAACTAAAAATGGGCGATCCTTTTGATCCTACAACGCAGATTGGTCCCATGGCCAGAGAAGATTTGGCGATAGAAGTGGAAAAACAAGTCAAAACTTCGATTGAAATGGGGGCACAATTGATTTTGGGTGGAAAAAGAAAAGAAGCTTTTTACGAACCAACTGTTTTGACCAATATTTCAACCGATATGCCTGTTTTTCAAGAAGAAGTTTTTGGACCAGTCGCTGTGGTGAAAACTTTCAAAACCTTTGAAGAGGCAGTGGCATTGAGCAATCAAACGAGCTTTGGTTTGGGCGTTTCGATTTGTAGCCGAAACATTGAACAGTATGTTGAGCAGGCACATTTGTTTGAAGAAGGTGCGGTTTTTTTCAATCAATTGGTGCGTTCAGATCCGCAATTGCCTTTTGGTGGCGTGAAAAAATCGGGTTTTGGAAGAGAATTGTCCCAAGATGGCATCCTCGAATTTGTGAATGTCAAAACCATCGTGGTTTCTAAAGTTTAAATTTCCTTTGAATGGATGCTGGATTAGAAAGGAAACTTCAACAAGTTTTCTAGCATCGCCTATGATGGCTTTTCTCTTTAAATTAAAAGCATAAAAAAAACCTGGAATTATCCAGGTTTTCATCAATCTTGTTGATATGTAATCTAATAAATAATTATCTTTTGGGAATTATTTTCTTTTTACATTGACCGCCATTGGGCCTTTTTTTCCAGAGCCAATTTCGAAAGTTACTTCGTCTCCTTCCTGAACGTTATCTAACAATCCAGTTGTGTGAACGAAAATGTCTTCTCCTCCGTTTGATTGAACGATGAATCCAAAACCTTTGGAATCATTAAAAAATTTTACTGTGCCTTCGTGCATCTTTTTTTGTACTTAAAGTTTAATGAATTAATTAAATTCTCAAGACGATGAATCAAATGAGAGAAATCATCTTTTTGAATTGCGTTGGTAAATGTAGGTGTTTTTATTGAATATATGCAAATTAATTGAAATGAATCGAAAGAAACTGACAGTCAATTACAAATGATTCAAATAGGGACCGGTTTTTAGACCTATAAATAAAGATGTAAAATCGACAAACTGCCAATCAATTTTCCTTAAATTTGTGAGAAGTCTCTCTGGATTGATTTCAATTCATTCAAAAAATATAAGACAATGGAAAGCGCAGAATGGCCTTTGGATGTTTTGGCGAATTATATCGAGCAAACACACCATCAATATTGTGAACGACAAATAAACATCATTTCTCCTTTGTTAGAAGCCTTGGTTTTGGATGAAAGTTATGAAAAATCGATTGGGATGGAAATTGCTGAATTGTTCAAGAAAACGGCGGGAGAAATGTCGGTTCACATGAAAAAAGAAGAGCTAATGCTTTTTCCTTTCATCAAAAAAATGGTCAGAATGGACCAAGAATCGATTGCGTGGACACCACCAAGATTTGGTACAGTTGAAAACCCAATTGAGATGATGTTGGAAGACCACCAAGAAGAGTTGGCGCGTTTTGAGCGAATTCGTACCTTGACAGACAATTATCAAATTTCGGGTGAAGCAGCAGTGGTTGAATTGTTGAATTTGTTGAAAGCATTTCAATTGGATTTGATCGAGCACATTCACCTTGAAAATGATATTTTGTTTCCGAAAGCCCTTCTTTTAGAAAAGAAATTGACCAAAAATTAAGTCATGACACAGAAAAATCAACCGATCAAAAGACATCCTTCGATGCAACAATTTAGCAGAGACCATCATTTTGGCTTGTTGTTGTCTTGGAAAATTCGCCAAGGAATTCAAAAAAATATCGCCTTGGAGCGCATGAGAGATTATGCAGTTTGGGCGTTTGAATACCAAATCAAACCCCATTTTGAATTGGAAGAACAATATTTGCTGCCCTTGTTGGCCGAAGAAGATGCTTTGCGGGTTCAAACAATAGAAGAGCACCGCGTCTTGGAGAATTTATTCCACACCAAAGATTTTTCTCAAGATACTTTGAGCGATATAGAAGCTTTGTTGGATGCACACATTCGTTTTGAAGAAAGGGTGTTGTTCAACCATTTGCAGCAAATTGCTACGCCAGAAGAATTGGCGAAAATCGAAGCAATCCATCATGACACCATTCTAAAGGATGATTGGCAAGATGAATTTTGGGCTTAATTATATTATTTCATTCCGATAATATTTATTGCAACAAAGCACTGAACGTATCACCTTGGTTGATGTCTCCAGACTGATAGCCTTTCAAAAACCATTCAATTCTTTGTTTGGAAGAACCGTGGGTGAAACTTTCTTGGTTCACTTTTCCTTGGGTTCTTTTTTGGATGTTGTCATCGCCCACAGCTGCTGCTGCATTGACCGCAGACTCGATGTCGCCTGGCTCCAAAACGCCGCCTTTGATGCGTTCATTGTTTCTTTTGGCCCAAACACCTGCATAAAAATCAGCTTGCAATTCGACTGCCACAGATACTTGATTCAATTGGACTTGAGAATACTTTCCGCTGGTGCGCATTTTGTGTTGTTGGTCCAAAGTCCCGGACAATTCTTGAACATGGTGTCCCATTTCGTGTGCCAAAACATAAGCAATCACAAACTCCGTGGTTTCTGCACCAAATTGTCGCAAGGTTTGATCAAAAAACTGCATATCGACATAAATGCCTTGATCGACTGGACAATAGAAAGGTCCCATCGCGGTTTGTGCTGTACCACAGCCAGATTGCGTAGTTTCTGAAAACATCACAATTTTTGGGGCTTGAAAAGTAGCGCCATTTTCTTTGAAAATATTGGTCCAAGTCGTCGTCATCCAAGCATCGAGCATTTGCACGAGTTCACCTGTCTTTTTATCTTCTGCACTCAAAACCGTTTCTTGGGCAGGTGCATTGGTGAACTGATTTTGCTCTAAGATCTCCATGGGATTTCCGCCCAAAAAATAAACCACAGCGGCAATTACCAGTGCACTGATGCTGAGTCCACCCGCTACTTTTCCTTTGCTTCCTCTGCGGTCATCGACATTGCTTCCTCTTTCTTTGTTCCATTTCATGGTGTTTGATTTTAGGTTTTGAATCAGCTAAGTTAAAATAAATTTGAATGATTTTTTCATTTTGTAAAAGAATCAAAAGCAACAGAATAGATATTTTTCCTATTCGGCATTTTGTACTTTGGAATTATTGCTTAATATTGTAAAATATGCTTGAAACTTTCAAATGAAGATCAAAGAAGTCATTTCATCCCATCATATCCAACAATTTTTAGACTTACCTCTTTCAATTTATAAAAACGATCCAGAATGGGTACGTCCTTTAAACAAAGACATTGAAGCGGTTTTTAATCCAGAAACCAACAAGTTTTTTCAGCATGGGAAGTGCACAAGGTGGTTGTTATTCGATGACCAAGATCGTTGTATCGGCCGAGTGGCGACCTTTGTCAATAAAAAATACAAGCAAAAACAACCCACCGGTGGCATTGGTTTTTTTGAAGTCATTGAGGACCAAGAGGCGGCTTTTTTCTTATTGGACCATTGTCGGTCTTGGTTGGAAAACGAAGGAATGGAAGCGATGGATGGTCCGATCAATTTTGGCGAACGTGATCGATGGTGGGGATTGTTGATCAAAGGATATTTTTCGCCTTTGTATGGCATGAACTACAATCCGCCATATTATGTCCGGTTTTTTGAGGCCTATGGATTTCAAATTTATTTCAAACAATTGTGCTTTGGCATGCCGGTCACTTTGGATTTGCAAGAGAAATTTCATCAGCGTCACGCAGAGATCTCAAAATTACCCTATATCAAAGCGGAGCATTTCACCAAAAGAAATTGGCGGAAATACGCCAAAGATTTTGCAACGGTGTATAACCAAGCTTGGGCGCAGCACAACGATGGAAAGTCAATGGATGAGCGAATTGCTCTTAAAATTTTCAAAGCAATGAAACCCATTATCGATGAGAAAATCTGTTGGTTTGTGTATGAAAATGATGCACCAATTGCTTGTTGGATCAATTTGCCCGATTTGAACTTCTATTTCAAAGCCTTGCATGGAAAGTTTGGTTGGCTCCAGAAATTGAAGTTTTTGTGGCTAAAAAACACCCGATCTTGTGAGAAAATCACTGGAATGGTTTTTGGCGTGATTCCTCGTTGGCAAGGAAAAGGAATGGATGCTTACATGATTGTGGAAGCCACGCGAAACTTCATTGCTACCACAGCTTATCGAGATTATGAAATGCAGTGGATTGGTGATTTCAATCCCAAAATGTTAAATGTAGCCGATGCTTTGGGCGCTGATGTCACCCGAGAATTGGCGACTTACCGTTATTTATTTGACCGAACAAAAAAGTTTGAACGACACCCAATCGTGTGAGTTGCTTTAAGTATCTTTGCCAAACTTAACAAAAGTTTGACATGAATTTGATTGCACAATACCAAGAATTGATTGGTAATCTATTGGATGGCGCGCCTTTTAAAAGCCATCAACCCACTACTTTGTATGCGCCTTGTGATTACATTTTGGGCATAGGAGGGAAGCGTTTGCGCCCTGTTTTGACATTGTTGGGCACGCATTTGTTTGGAGGTGATGAAAGTTTGGCGATACAACCTGCTTTGGCAATTGAGTATTTTCACAATTTTACCTTGATGCATGATGACATCATGGATGAAGCGCCTTTGCGCAGAGGAAAACCCACCGTTCATTTGAAATACGATACCAACACCGCCATTCTTTCTGGCGATGCGTTGTTGATCCAATCGTATGCACAATTTAATGCCTTGCCAGCGCAACAATTCAAAGACATTGTTCAACTTTTCACCAAAACAGCCGCTGAAATTTGCGAAGGGCAGCAGTTGGACATGAATTTTGAAACCCAAGAAAAAGTTCATTTCGAACAATACATCGAAATGATTCGACTGAAAACTTCTGTATTGATTGGTGCAGCTTTGGAAATCGGTGCCATCATTGCAGAAGCCAATGAAGTAGACCGAAAAAATCTCTATGCTTTTGGCGTGAATTTGGGCATTGCTTTTCAATTGAAAGACGATTATTTGGATGTTTTTGGGCAACAAGATTTTGGGAAAATTCATGCAGGCGACATCATTGAAAATAAAAAAACCATCCTGTACATCCAAGCTTTGGAAGTTGCTGAGGGAGAGAATTTGAAAGAATTGATGTTTTGGTATGGAACAAAAACAGACAATGTGGACAAAGTCTATGCCGTCGAAAAAATCTTCAAAAACTTGAAAGTAGATGAAACGGTGATGGATTTGATCAATGCTTATACTGAGAAAGGTTTGGCGCATTTGGATTTGATTCAAATACCGGAAGAGAAAAAGAGCATCCTAAGGGATTTTGCCATTTCACTAATCGATAGACAAATCTAATGCAATTTAGAACGGAATTATCGCTTGTTCCAGCGGAAAGAAAGATCAGTCATGCGCAGAACATCATGGGGTTTGGCTCGTGTTTCATTGACAACATCGGCGAGAAATTGGACCATGGGAAATTCAGAATTTTAAACAATCCCTTTGGTACGGTTTTTCATCCTTTGGCGATCGAGAATGCTTTGGCGCGCATACTTTCATTGACGTATTATTCGAAAGAAGAAATTTTCAAATATGGCGAACTGTTTTTCAGCTGGGACCACCACACTTCTTTTAGCCAAATTTCCATCGAAAAAACTTTGGATAAAATCAACACTGCTTTGGAAGAGGCCAATGAATTCATCCAAAAAGCCGATTGTTTTATTTTGACTTTTGGCACTTCTTGGGTGTATAAAATCAAAGAAATGGATTTGTTCGTAGCGAATTGTCACAAAGTTCCTGCACATAATTTCAATAAGATTTTGTTGAATGACGCCCAAATCAAATCTTCCTTGCGAAATTGTTTCAATTACATTTTGGACATCAATCCCAATGCGCAAATCATCACGACCATCAGTCCTGTGCGGCATACCAAAGAGGGCTTGGTCGAAAATAGTTTGAGCAAGGCCAAATTGATCCAAAGTTTGCATGAAGTCGCGACTTCTTATCCGATGGTCGAATATTTTCCTGCGTACGAATTGATGATGGACGATTTGAGGGATTATCGATTTTATAAAAAAGATTTGATCCATCCCAATGACATGGCAATCGACTACATTTGGGAGAAATTTTCCGATCAATATTTTCGTCCAGAAACATTGGAGAAAATCAAACAAGCCGAGAAAGTTCATGCGGCTTTACAACACAAACCGATGAATCCCAACAGCATGTCGTACAAGGAGTTTTTGTATAAAACGACCAAGCAAATCGAAAAAATAGAAAGCAATTATCCGCTCCATAGTTTTTCCAATGAAAAAGACCAATTAAAAAAGATGATGAATGAAGTTGATTGATACGCATACGCATTTGTATTCCGAGCAATTTGAGGAAGACCGAGAAGCGATGATACAACGCGCGATGGATGCTGGCGTGGCACACTTTTATCTTCCTTCGATCGATTCGTCTTACACCCAAGGTATGTTGGATTTGGAAGCGAAGTATCCAGAACAAATGCACTTGATGATGGGCTTGCACCCAACCTATGTTCAACCTGAAACCTATGAAGCTGAATTGGCCGAAGTCAAAGCATGGTTGGACCAAAGAGATTTTGCTGCGGTGGGTGAGATTGGCATTGATTTGTATTGGGACCAATCCACTTTAGCGATTCAACAAATTGCTTTTGAAACCCAAATTCAATGGGCAAAAGAAAAAAACTTACCGATAGTCATTCATGGACGTGATAGTTTTGATGAGATTTTTGAAGTTTTAGAAGCCCACAAAGACGAACATTTATTCGGAATTTTCCATTGTTTTACAGGAGATAAAACCCAAGCCCAACAAGCCATTGATTGCAATTTGAAATTGGGAATCGGCGGCGTGGTGACCTTTAAAAATGGGAAAATCGATCAGTTTTTGCACGAAATTCCTTTGGAACATTTGGTGTTGGAAACCGATGCGCCTTATTTGGCACCCGTACCTTTTCGAGGAAAAAGAAACGAATCGGCTTATTTGGTAGAAGTGCTGAAAAAGCTGTCAGATATTTATGGTTTGAGCGAAAAAGAAATTGCACAAATCACGACTGAGAACGCACAAGCTGTTTTTAAAAAGTAGCCATTTCGTTCAGAAAATAATTTAATAAACACCAATAAATAGTGATTTCATCTGCTCAATTTCGTCTCCAGTTCATCGTTTTGTTGTGGGGATTTACAGGAGTTTTAGGCAAGTTAATCGAAACCCAAGCCATTCCTTTGGTTTGGTACCGATTGGCGGTAGCTTCTGTCGTTTTATATGTCATTTTGCGTTGGCGTAAAATCAGTCTAAAGGTCAGCCGCAGAGATTTGTGGATGCTGTTGGGCATTGGGGGTATCATTGGTTTGCATTGGATGGCATTCTTTGGCGCGATCAAAGTATCCAACGTCGCCGTGGCTTTGAGTACTTTATCAACGGGAGCGCTTTTTTCGGCATTTTTAGAACCGCTTTTTTTCAAACGAAAGGTCAATCCATCCGAAATTGTTTTGGCCATTGTCGTTTCTGCTTGTATTTTGTTGATTTACAATGCTACGCCAGAATACCTCATGGGCATTGTTTTGGGTGTGATTTGTAGTTTCTTGTCCGCCTTGTTTTCTGTTTGCAATGGCGTCATTCATACCCGATTTTCCTCCCAAAAAATCATGTTTTATGAAATGTTGGGCGGTTTGCTGATCGTTGGTTTGTTTTTGCCATTTTTTGATGGTTATGGCGCTTTGATCAGTGATGTGAGTTGGAAAGATCTTGGGTTGCTGTTGCTGTTGGGCGGTTTGTTTACGGCTTATCCCATGATCGAATCAATCAATTTAATGAAATACATTAGTCCTTTTACCTTGTTGCTCAATGTGAATTTAGAACCGGTTTACGGGATTTTCTTGGCGTACCTCATTTTTGGCGAATCAGAAAAAATGACCCCATTGTTTTACATCGCTACAGCCATCATGGTTTTGGCCATTGTGGTCAATTCGTTGTTGAAAAATAAAAAAGGTCAACAGAAGAAAGTGGAGGATATGACCCATTAATTTACTGTGAATGATGTTTCCAATTGATCCCAAATCATTTCAGTGGCATAGTTTTTGAAAATTTCCGCCTAAATTTAAAACAATGGATACTATGAATTTTAGCTTGAAAAATTTCGCTTTGATTTTATTTGTAGGCTTATCAAGTACTTTGATCGCACAAAATAATAGGAAAGTAGATACCAACATCTTTCCTAAAGCGGAAAAAAACCAAAAGCAGGTGGTGATCGAATTGCCGCACTCTGCCAACGACCACAACAAAAAAGTAGAAATTTTTGTCGGAAAAGACATGGAAACCGATCAATGCAACCGTTATACTTTGCCAGGGAAATTTGCGCAACATGATTTGAAAGGTTGGGGATACAATTATTATTCTTTCGAATCGAGTGGAAACGCCGCTTCGACGATGATGGTGTGTCCAGACAATAGCAAAAAATCGCAATTTGTACATGCTCAAGGATATTTGCTGGATTACAACGGACGCATGCCCATCGTGATTTATGTTCCAGAGGGCTTCACTGTGAAATACAAAATTTACCAATCCGATGCCGAATGGTACGAAGGCATGGAGGTCAAGCAAAAATAAATACCGATTCATATAAAATAGAAAAAGAGTTTTCAATTGCTGAAAACTCTTTTTTTTGAAATTTAGTTTGGAGAACAGCCTTGTCAAGGTTTCAAACCTTGACAAGGCTCTCTTTTTGCTATTGCTCCAGCTTTCTGAAATAGTACCAAAGCACCAAAAACATTGCCAAGCCCGAGATCAAATAGCTCCAAATGGAATGACTGATCACCTTTCCGCCCAAAGTGAAATAACCTTTGGAGTAATGGATCGTACCATAATTTTTTGTCATTTTAAACAGGCCGATCTCAATCAATAGATTGAGGGTGAAAAAGGTGATGACAGCAAAAATGCTGAGGTACAAGGCGTCGTAAAAGTTATTGTTGGGTTGTTTTTTCATTATTCAAAAATTGAAAGTTCGCACCTAATACAATATGGTTTTCATTTAATTTTCGCGTGTTTATTGGACGATAACGAACACTTGCATCTAAAAAATATTATTCATTATAATTCAAAAACTAAAACTCAGGCTTGCCAAGACATAAGCGCGGTTCAAACTTTGTAAAGAAGATGAATGTGCATGGTCAGAAACGTACACTTCTTCAAAGAATTTGTTGTTGGTCAAATTTTTACCAGTCAGGCTGAAACCCCAAATTTGATTGGGTGTGAAGTAACGAATCATCACGTCCACAAAATAATGTTCGTTGGGGTTTTGGGTGCTCGGCTGAAAATAATCCAATGCAACGGATCCGAACCAATATCGATTGGGTTTTACCAATATTTTGAAAGCATTGACAATTTGTGTGTTTTGAAGAGTACCTTTTACATTTTCGGATTTTGCATTCATATGCATCAATTTCAATTCGTTTTGAAAATTGATGGGACTACTCAAAGCGGTTTTTCCATAAAGGTTCAATAGATAAATGTCTGATTGATTGTTTCGAACACCAGAATTGTTGACGATGTTTTTGTAATCCGAACGGCTGTAATTTCCATTCAACTTGAAAGTGGTTTGAAGCCATGGAATGTATTTTTCTACACCAAAACTTCCACCATAAGATTGATTGCCTTCTGGCAAGAAAAAATATTCAGTGGTGGTTAAGTTTTGCGCGACATGGGTTTGGGCAAACAAATTGTTTTTTTGTTCTGTATAATTCAAAGCCGCTGTCAGATTGAATTGATTGTACATATCGTGAATGCCAAATCCTAAAGTAAATTGATGTCTTTGGTGAAAATCATCTGAAAATCTTTTTTTGCTCAAAGAACGATTGGAGCTCAAAACAAAACCTGAGTATAAATTATTTTCGCTCAATGGCGTTTCGTCGTAGGCATACGAACTGAACAATCGCGTTACATCACTTAGTTTGTAACTTAAATTCAACGAAGGCGACAATACAAATCGATTTCCATTGGCATGGTCGTTGTGTGAAAAATCTTCTCTTTTCCAAGCATAATTTTTTACAACCAAAGTTGGTTTGGCTGATAATTTACCGAATTTTAAATGATAAAACCCTTCCAAATTGGATTCCAATAAATTGAAAGTAAGGTCATTTGAATAATTGGCATTCAAGCTTTTTCCGTTTTGAAAAAGTTGAGAAACCAATTGATTTTGTGCATATTTCAAAGCAGCCGAAACTTGGAATTTGTTTTTGTTTTTTGCGCCCAAAAGGGTAGAATTCAATTCCCAGTAATTTCGAGAAAAATCGCTTGACTGACGATTTTGACTGTTGTCCAAGATTTGTCCTGTTTCGAAATCCAATCCAGGCGTTAAATGAAAAGTTTGGGGCAGATCGTTTCTTGAAAAAACACCTTTGATTTGCAAAGCATTTTTTTCGTTGAGTTTTTGGGTAAAAAGTAATTCTTGATACGTAAAAAAACTTTCGGATTGCAAGGAAGTCAACAAGTCATTTTCGTCGTTGGTGAACAAATCGGCGCGGGTTCTGATGTTTTCAACATTCCATTTCGAAGTCAATTCCATTAAAGAACTTTTGGACGAATGCCAAGTTAATTTTACATTGCCGTCATACAATTCCGGTTTTTTGACTACATTTTCTTGTTGTGAAGTCATTAAGTTTGTAGCATCTTCAAAAGTGAAATTGGATTGGTCGGAACCGAAAAAACGCAATTCGTCTTGGTAATAGGTCAAATTGACTCTTGCGCTCATGCGTTTGGAAAATTTATAAATGTTACTAAAACTACTGAACCAATTGTCATTGATGTTGGCGCGATGACTTTCCAAACCGCTGGAAAAAATCCGTTCATGGATCAATTTAGGCGCTTTCATCCCAGCATATTTTTGGTCTTCTAAGGAAGCTTGAAAAGAGAAAAAATCATAGGGAGAATTGTTTTCACCCAAATTATTGTACGTGAGATTGGAGAAGTTCTTCAGCGATCGCGTGATGGCCAAAGCGTTCAAATCAGTTTGATGGCGGTTTTCAATGCCGTAACCAAAAGCAGCATTGCCAGAAACATCGATCACATTTTTTTTCAATTTTAAATTCAAAGCTACTTTGTCTGAATCTTGAATCCCTCTCAACAAAGCGTTTTCGGTGAAATTTTCTATCGCTTGTACTTGGTCCACAATGTCCACATTCATGTTCTTTGTGCCCAAAGTATAATTGCTGTCAAACAAATCATCGCCTTCCAAAAGTACTTTTTCGACATTTTTTCCTTTGTATTTAATTTTCCCTTGGTCATCGACTTCCACGCCAGGCAATTTTCGCAACAAATCTTCTACTTTCCGTTCTGAACCATCCAAAAATGCGGAAGCTCTATAATTCACAGTATCTTCTTTGACTTCGATTTTTGGCGCTTGAAGAATGCTCACTTCTTCCAGTGCGACAAAGGATTCTTCCATTCGGATGTCCAACACCTGATTTTCTTTGAGGGCAGAACGTTTGAAATGAAAAGTTTTGTTTTCAAAACCATATTTGGTGACTTCCATTAAAATGTTTTCAAAATCAGCTTTGAGTTGAATGGCAAAAGAACCGTCTTGTTTTGAAGTAGTAAACTGTGCAATCAAATCAGGTGTTTCTGCATTTTTGATGAGTACATTGGCAAACGGAATGCTTTCGTCAAAATCACTTTTTATGGTGCCCGAAAAGTTTTGTGCGTGCAGAAAAAGGCCATTTAATAAAATGGACAAGATGAAGAAAAGTCTCATGGATAGTGTTTAGTAAATGAATGTTGAAGATTAATCTAAAACGTCAGAAAAATCAAGTTCGATTCCAGTTATTTCGATTGTTGCGCCCAAAGCATTAGGATCTTTACTTGAAAGATATTTGATTTCATTGTCTATATTTTTTTGTTGAATGACCAACATTTCTTTCATCGAAACTTTCTTGCTCTTTTTTTGTTTTTGAAGTAAATGTTCGATTTGAAAATTCTCCAATTTTTGGTTCAATTTGAGACCATATGCTGTAAATTCATATTTTCCATCTTTGGAATGAATGTCTAAAATCAATCCAGGCAAACCATGAAACTTATAGGGGCCATTTGAAATTCCAATTTCCGGTGCAAACCAAGCTTCGTAATCTCTTCCTCTGAAATGTGTGGTCGCTTTTTGTACTTGATAACCCAAAATTTCTTTGGTTTCATTTCCTATTTCCCAATCAAATGTGGGCAGTTTTTCAGTCATGACGTAATAGGATTTCTCTCCATAAATGCTTGAAAAGGAGTAAAGAGAATCTTTCTCGAAATATTTCTGAAATTCAGGTGTTTCCTTTGTTTCTTTGTACACCAATGTATTGGTTGTAGAGCTTCCAAATTTATCTTGGTTTTTTATTTGAACGCTGTCAGTACCGCTAACCGCTTCCTTAAAAAGATAAGTGGATTGGTTGGATTTTAGATCATGCAATAAACTATAATCCAATGTTACTACTCTATCATTTCTGATTTTAAAAGTATAATCGACTTCTGCCCAATTGTTTTGCGCAATTAAAAGTCCATAAATAGAAAAAGCGAAAATAAAAAGTATTTTTCTCATAGTGTTTGAGTATTGTTTCTTGTAAAATTATTCTACAACATGGCATTCGATTTGACAAGCGGGCATTCCTATGGTCATCATTCCGCCATTTTCTAATACTTCACTTCGATTTATTTCTTTGTATTTTATTGCATATAAATCTTTGAAATGAGCATAATCAATGAAGTCTTTGGTGTCTTGATAAGGGTTTTCAATGGTTAGGTTTTGATTTTTTAATTCAATGGAATAAGCTGTAATGTTGAGCATATTATCCGTAGATTTTACTTTTAAAATCATGCCAGGCAAACCATCGAATTTCCAAGGACCGCCATTGAAACCCAATTTATCTGTGAAATAGGCGACATAAGTTCTTCCACGAAATTCACCAATTGCTATTTGACAAGTGTAGCCCAAAACCTCTTCGGTTTCATTAGACATTATCTCCCATTGGATCAAATCAATCTTTTCTTTCGTAGGGAAATGTTTGAATTGAATGGTGTTTTCATACAACATTGAATTGTTCGTATAATCTTTAAAATAAACGCTTTTTCCACCTCCCAATGAAACAACAAGATCTCCTTCTTCGGTTCCAAAATCCTCTATTTCTTCATTATAAAACTCAATATACAATGCTTGAGATTGATTTTGCGTCAAAGTCGTTTTCCCTACATAACTGGCAGATTGATTGTAGTTTTTAGTTTGTTCAAAATCTATTTTTAAATAATCTTGCGCATTCAAAACACACATAAATACAAAAAGACTAAGTATGATCAATTTTTTCATAATTTATAAAGTTAAAAATAAGTCTGTTAAAAAAATAACAGACTTAAAAAATTCTAATTATTTAATCATGCATAGCAACATATGCTTTTGCAAAAGCTTCAGCAAGTCCACAATTGTTCGAAGTGCCACACACAGTATAACTTTGTACAAGTACACCATTATAATAAACGTTTGCAGTGCAACAACCAACTTTAAGCGCTTGTTCAGAGCTTTCAGATATTACTTCAAAGACATTTTTAGAAATAGTGTTGAAAACACTGTTTCCTGCAAACGCAAAACTTCCAAGTAGTCCAAAACTACATAATAAAGCTAATTTTTTCATGTTATAATTAAATTTTTTATTCCTTCACCATTTTGACTTTTACATCATTGGGCAATTTTAATGGTTGGGGAATGGTTAAACTTTTTTTCCGTATGCCGTAGTGGCTTTTGTGTAGTGGAAACTGCTTATAGACGGCAAAGATTGCTTTGCGTTCTTTTCAATTTCTTCCAACTGTATCAAAGTACGTTAGAAGATTTGTTGAGAAGTTGTCTGTTGACCGTTTTCCACATCACGTTTTTTTGTTTTCTATTTTTTTGCTTGCCTATCTCTCAAATTTGTATCGGCATATACAAACTCTACGCTTCCATTTATTTCTTTGGGTTGGAAAAGAAATGCCCGCAATTCGTAGCTACTGAATATTTTCAAAATCATTTATTTTAAAATGATGGTTGTTTGTGTTTTCTCTTTTGGTGTTATTATTTCTAATAGGAGGAGTATCATCATCATCATCATTCTCTTTAATCAAGTCTTTAATAGAAATAGAATCATTGATCTCATTTTGATAAGAAGATCTTTGATAAATCGTTTGATTCTCTATTGAGTTGATTTCTGTTGGAGTATAGAAGTCTTCATTTTCGAGACAACTGATTGCCATGGTTCCTACTAAACTGGCTAAAAATATTTTTTTCATTCGTTGATTTTTGAAGGTTACTTTTTATTGTGATTTGATCTGTTCCAAAACTATTTGAGGGAAAGCGTGTTTCCAAGCTTTTGAACTGCGGATATATAAACGACTACTGCGTATTTATAAATACGCAGTAGTCCAATCAAGTGTTTTTCATTGACGATAAGGAGATTGGATGTTTTTTGAAAATATTTTTGAAAATTCAAAAAAAGACCTATTTTTAGCCGATATTGATTCAATAATTGATACGTATTTATAAATGTGCAGAGCCAACTTCTATAGAAAACTACTTTTTTCGGCATTTTTTTGCGTGAGTTGCTTAATTTATGGTCAAAACCAAGATTCTTTGAGCGATCAATCGTTCAAATATTTGGTGACTAAAATTGATAGTTTGCGATTTGAAAGAGGTTCAGATTTGAATTGGGCTTACATCAATGCGTATATCAAAAAAGCCAAAAATGAAAATCATTTAAGAAATTTATACCATAGTTATGCTACTGCCATTTTTCAAACCAATCATCAAAAAATGGATTATGCAGATAGTGCTTTTTGGGTAGCAGAAGAAATTAATGACGATGCTTTAATAGGTGACGCCTATGACTTAAAAGCAGGAGTTCATTATGATTTGAGAGACTATAAAAACGCATTGGATTACTACATCAAAGCAGACGCAGTGCTGAGTTCTACCCAAAATAAATTTGCTCAACACAATGTATTGTATAGTATAGGTGTCGTTCGTTTGCATCTTGGGCATTTAGAAGAAGCTTTGCGTGATTTTGAAGCAACAAGAAACTATTTTGAAAGCATTGACGACCCCAACCATCGGTTGATGTTGTTGAGAACGATTTATCGTTTGGGTGAAGTCTATCAATTGAAAGGAGAGAAGACCAAAGCAGCAGCCCTCAATCTGGAAGGAAAGAAAATGGCATTGGATTTTGGAGAAAAATACCAAGAATCTTATTTCAATCTTGCGATGGGAATTGATGGGTATTGGGCAGAGGACGCTGAATTGGCGATTCAGCTTTTGCAAAAAGCAACTCCTGAACTATCTGATTTGGGAGATTTTGATGTGGTAGAAAAAGCTTGGTTTTACATCGGGAAAGCTTACGCACGACTTGGGCAAGAAAAAGAAGCACTGGAGAGTTTTGAAAAAGTAGATGAACTCTTCCAAGAACATGGTTTTCTCAATCCACAAGCAAGAGGGAGTTATGAATGGCTGATAGATCATTACAAAGAAAAAAAAGACAAAGACCAACAATTGTATTATGTCAACCAATTATTGAACGCCGACCAAATCAATGCGCACAATGCACAAGGATTGAGTTATCAATTGACCAAAGAATACGATACAAAAAGCTTAGAAGCCGCCAAAGCTGCATTGGAAAAATCGATGAACAGCAAATTGAGCGTAACGATGAGTTTGATCGCTGTGTTTTTTATGCTCAGTGTTTTATTTCTGGGACTTTTCATTCGACGAAAAAAAGAAAACCAACAATTGACCAAACAGTTCGAACATTTGCTCAACCAGCAGAAAAAGTCAGAAAGCATAGAGCAACCCACAGAAAAAACGATTGTCATTTCCAAAAAACAAGAAATCCCTGAAGAAGTGGTAGCGGAAATTTTAAGGCGTTTGGCAAAGTTTGAAACCGAACAAGCCTATTTGAATCCAAAAGTTGATTTGCCTTACCTCGCCAATCAATTCAAAACCAATACAGCTTATCTTTCAAAAGTCATCAATTCACAAAAAGAAAAGAGTTTTACTGCCTATCTCAACGAATTGCGCATCAACTATCTCATTGATTTGTTGAAAAAAGACCCAACGTATCGACAACATTCAGTAGCTACATTGGCAGAACTAACGGGTTACAGCACTTCACGCCAATTCTCAGCAGCCTTTTTCGAAGTAGGCAAAATGAAGCCCAGTGATTTCCTGAAAAGAATCCAAGAAGAAGTCGGAGTGATTGGAGAGAATGCTGTAGCAGCTTTCGAGTAGAAAGTAGCAAGTGTCCTTCGCCCTGAAAGGGCAACGTAATTCAGCTTGTGGCAAGGCCGCAAGCATGAAAAAACTTCCCCTCTCCGAAGAGGAGATTGAGGGGAGATGTTACATCAGTGTAGAAAAGCCTTAATTCCTTAATGTTTAAAAACAAATGCTCTGTTCATCATAGATGATGTTATGCCTTCTATGTTTTTTTCATAAGAAAAATAATTCTATGTGGTTTTTATTATCCGTATCAGAACATCCGCATTCAGGAAACAGCCAATAGCATTCTCGACAAAACTATTTTTTTATGAATTGTTGGCATTGGAAAAACTTAATTTCTCTTAATTCCTTAATGTTTAAAAACAAACGCTCTGTTCATCATAGATGAAACTATTGTCGACTTGTTTTTTCAAAAACTATGTCCCTATGTGGTTAATCCCCAATTCCTAAATCCTTCCTTGTTCTTTCAATTTCCAATAGCGCAACAAACCCGTCACCGACATCCAACTGGGATTCGCGTATTCATAGCGTTGAATGTCCTCAGGAGAAACCCCCAAATGACTCAATTGATTTCGGGTGTATTCCATGAACCTCGGTGTGATTTCTTTCACAGGCGCATTCGCCTCGAAATGTGGTTTCATCCATTCCGCCCAATTGTTCAAAATGACTTTTAACTCTTCCCAATGTTGCGTTGGATGTTCCACTTTTCCATAATGCGTCAAATACAAATAATCAATTGGCAATTGTTGCATTCTGTCAATGGATTCCATCCATTTTTTCAAATCAATATCCGGTGGAGGACAAGGCGGAACAACGGGGCCTTGGTTGATTTTCACGCCTGCAACATCGCCTGTAAACAAAACATTGTCCAACTGATAAGCATTGTGATGGATGGCATGTCCAGGTGTATAATGCACCTTGAATTCCAAATCGCCCATCTGCAGTACATCGCCGTCATCAGCAGCGACCAAATACTCAGTTGGGATGGGTTTCATTTCTCCCCAAAGACGTTCCATGTCTTCTTTGTAGATCATTTTGGCCGAATTCCACAATTTCTCTGGTTGATGCAAATGTGGCAAACCGATCGGATGCACATAGATTTTTGCTTGATTTTCTGCAAACTTCCAAGCTGCACCTGCATGGTCAAAATGAATGTGGGTCAGCAAAACATGCCGTACATCCTTCCAATCAAAACCCAAGTTGGCAATGGCTTGCGTCAAATGTTCAAAAGTGGTTTCTGGTCCCGATTCGATCAAAACCAAACCATCATTGGACTCAATCAAGAAAGAAGCGATCGCAGCATCTTCATTGAGAAACTCTAAATCTAACGTATATATTTTGTTGGTAATTTCCATGTTTGAATGAATTGGATGACAAGTTAACAAAGATAAATTGATTAGAAAAAAAAACAAAAAGCATTTTAATTGGTCAAAATTATAAGAAATAAAAAACTTCATTTGATGGATGCGTTCCATTGAAAAATGAGACATTTTCCTCCTTTGAATTGTTTTCCAGCTAAGAAATTGAACATTAGTTTTATATATTTGCGATTCAGCTAATGCATAAAAATTAAAAATATGAAACAAATAGGCATTTTTCTATTGCTGCTATGGGGTGGCATCACGCTCCAAGCACAAGAAAACCTTACGTACCGAAAACCGCCCAAAGAAATCATGGATTTGTTCGAATTTGAACGTGCGCCTTCGGTGATCATGGATTCCAAAAAAGAAACCATGGTGTTGGTCTACCGCGATACCTACAAAACATTGGAGGATTTGAACCAAGATGAATTGCGTTTGGGAGGATTGCGCGTCAATCCCAACCACCACATTTCAAGTACGATGACCTACCACAACAATTTGAAAGTAAGAAAAGTCAACGATAAAAGCGAAACCCAAGTCAGCGGTTTGCCTGCAACGCCCAAAATTGCTTACTTGAATTGGTCGCCCGACGAAACCAAAATTGCTTTTACCAATACCACAAAAGAAGGTTTGGAATTGTGGGTATTGGATGTGGCAGCGGCCAAAGCCAAAAAGATCTCTGATTTGAAGTTGAATGCGAGTTTGGGGAATCCGATTACTTGGTTTGCAAACAGTCAAAAGTTGTTGGTCACAACCGTGATTCCTGAATTCAAATTGGTCAATCCGGAAAAAGAAATTCCAACAGGACCGATTGTGTCGGTTTCAGATGGTTCAGTTTCTCAAAATAGAACTTACCAAGATCTGTTGAAAAACAAATTGGATGAAGACAACTTCGAACAATTGGCGATGTCCGAATTGTACCAAGTGAATGTCAATGGTGCCACTTCATTGTTCAAAAGCAAAGGTTTGTATCGTGATGTGAGTTTTTCGCCCGATGGACAATATTTGATGTTGACCACCATCGAAAAACCATTTTCATATTTGATTCCTTACCAAAGATTTCCAATGAATTTCACGGTGTATGACAAACAAGGCAATTTATTGAAAGTGGTGAATGAATTGGAATTGAATGAAATCATGCCCAAAGGATTCATGGCAGTAAGAAAAGGGAAACGAAGCATGTATTGGCGGGCCGATTTGCCAGCGAGTTTGGTGTACATCGAAGCTTTGGACGAGGGCGATCCTGCCAATGAAGTCGAATTCAGAGATGCGGTTTATACTTGGGCTGCGCCTTTTTTGACTGCTCCAGAATTGTTGTTGAAAACCGAACAGCGTTTCCGTGGCATTACTTGGGGAGACGAAGACCATGCGATTGTCTATGATTATTGGTTCGATACCCGAAATATCCGCACGTTTTTATTCAATCCGAGTGAAAAAAACGCCCAATTGACTTTGCTCAATGACCGAAATTCACAAGATGTGTACAGCGATCCAGGGGAATTTGAAACCCGAAAAAACCAATTTTCAAGAAATGTTTTGGCCATTGATGGGACGACTACTTATTTGATTGGTGAAGGACACACACCAGAAGGACAATTTCCATTTGTCGATCAATTGGATTTGGAAACCTTGGAAACCAAACGTTGGTACCAATCCAAATATGACAAAAAGATCGAAAATATTTTCTCGATCATCGATCCGAAAAAAGGAACGGCTTTGGTCAGAATTGAATCGGCGAACGAGTATCCGAATTATTTCATCCGAAATTTGAACAAAAAAGAAAGCTTGGCGCAATTGACCCATTTCAAAAATCCATTTGAAAGTTTAAAAAATGTGCACAAAGAAGTGATCAAATACCAAAGAAAAGATGGTGTTGAATTGTCAGGAACTTTGTATTTGCCCGCGAATTTCAACCCGAAAAAAGGAAAGTTGCCTTTGTTGATTTGGGCGTATCCAGCCGAATACAAAGACAAAAGCAGTGCAGGACAATCGACGCACAATCCCAACGAATTTACCTTTCCTTATTATGGAAGCTTTGTATATTGGGTCAACCGCGGTTATGCGGTGTTGGATGATGCCGCTTTCCCAATTGTTGGGGAAGGAGCAGAAGAACCGAATGATACTTTTGTCGAGCAATTGGTTTGGAATGCAGAAGCAGCAATAGATGCCGTGGATCGTTTGGGTTACATCGACCGAAAGAGAGTGGGTGTAGGCGGACATTCTTATGGTGCGTTCATGACGGCGAATTTGTTGACGCATTCTGATTTGTTTGCTTGTGGAATTGCCCGAAGTGGCGCGTACAACCGTACATTGACGCCTTTTGGATTCCAGTACGAACAAAGAAATTTCTGGGAAGCACAAGACGTGTACAACCAAATGTCTCCGTTTATGCATGTGGAGAAAATGAAAACGCCAATGCTGTTGACCCATGGAGAATCGGACAACAATGCCGGAACATTTACTTTGCAAACCGAACGTTATTTCCAAGCTTTGAAAGGTTTGGGTGCGCCGGTGCGCATGGTGATTTTACCGAAAGAAAGCCATGGGTATGTCGCCAAAGAAAATATTTTGCATTTGCTGTGGGAGCAAGATCAGTTCTTGGAAAAGCATTTGAAATAAATTAAAATAAAAAATCTTTCTAAAAACCTTAAAGTTGAAATTCAATTTTAAGGTTTTTTTATGGTGAAAGGGTGAAAATGATTGTAAAACAAATTGTAAAAGCACTAAATTTGCGGGCTTAACAAAATCAACAATGGGAAGAGCTTTTGAATTTAGAAAAGAAAGGAAACTAAAACGTTGGGCATCGATGTCCAAAATATTTACCCGTTTAGGAAAAGACATTTCTATGGCGGTCAAAGAAGGAGGTCCCAATCCAGAAACCAATTCGAGATTGAGGGCAGTCATCCAAAATGCGAAAGCAGCCAATATGCCAAAGGAAAATGTCGAAAGAGCCATCAAAAAAGCATCTGAAAAAGGTACAGAGTCGTACAAAGAAGTGTTGTTTGAAGGCTATGGACCGCACGGCATTGCGATTTTAATTGAAACGGCAACGGACAACAACAACCGAACGGTGGCCAACATCAGAAGTTATTTCAACAAATGCAACGGCACTTTGGGCACCCAAGGTTCGGTGGAATTTCTATTTGACCACATTTGCAATTTTACGGTGAATGCAGGCGAATTGAGCATCGAGGATTTGGAATTGGAGTTGATTGATTATGGTGCAGAAGAACTGTTTGAAGAAGAAGGAAACGTAGTGGTTTATGCGCCTTTTGAAAATTTCGGCCATTTGCAAAAATACTTTGAAGAAAACAACATTGAGATCGTTTCCAGTGGTTTTGACCGCATTCCACAAGTCACCAAACCGTTGACTGAAGAAGAACAAGCAGATCTCGATAAATTATTAGAAAAAATTGAAGAGGACGATGATGTGCAAAATGTTTTTACCACCATCAGTCCCAGTTGAATCGAAATTGATCTTGCGTCGATTTTGACATAAATGTATAAATTAAATAAAATGAACCTGAAGCAAAAAATTGCGGAAACGCTGCAACACTCCATTTCTGAACTTTATGCCTTGAATTTGGACCGTTTGGACATCCAAAATACAAGAAAAGAATTCAAAGGCGAATATACTTTGGTCACTTTCTCATTGGTCAAAGCACTGCGGAAAAAACCAGAAGAAATCGGAGAGGAAATCGGCGTTGCTTTGTTGGCTAAAGGAATCATTACTGATTTTAATGTGGTTAAAGGGTTTTTGAATTTGAGTTTTCCAGCAACTTTTTGGACGACCCACTTTGTAGAAAATGCCAGGCATCCAACTTTTGGTTTTGTTTCAGCCAATGAACAGTCAAAATCGGTGATGGTGGAATATTCTTCGCCCAATACCAACAAACCCATTCATTTGGGCCACGTGCGAAATAATTTATTGGGTTATTCGGTGGCGCAAATTTTCAAAGCGGCAGGGCACAACGTACAGAAAATTCAAATCATCAACGATCGAGGCATTCATATTTGCAAATCGATGTTGGCATGGCAGAAATTTGGACAAAATGAAACGCCTGAATCTTCAGGAATCAAAGGCGATCATTTGGTCGGCAAATATTATGTAGAATTTGACCAACATTACCGACAAGAAATCAAAGCATTGATGGCGGAAGGGCAATCGGAAGACGATGCCAAGAAAAATGCACCTTTGTTTTTGGAAGCCCAAGAAATGTTGAGAAAATGGGAGGCAGGTGATGAGCAAGTTCGAGCACTTTGGGAAAAAATGAATGCTTGGGTGTATGAAGGTTTTGAGAAAACCTATCAGCGTCTGGGCGTGGATTTCGACCATTACCAATACGAAAGCAATACCTATATTTTAGGAAAAGACCTGATCGAAAAAGGGTTGAAGGACGGTGTTTTCTTTCAAAAAGAAGACGGTTCGGTTTGGATTGATTTGACGACAGAAGGTTTGGACGAAAAGTTGGTGTTGCGTTCTGACGGAACTTCGGTTTACATGACCCAAGATTTGGGAACGGCGGTAGAGCGATTCCAAACCTTTGATTTGGACAAATTGATTTACGTGGTAGGCAACGAACAAGATTATCATTTCAAAGTCTTGTTTTTGATCTTGAAAAAGATGGGTTACGCTTGGGCAGCTACTTTGGAGCACCTTTCTTATGGCATGGTCAATTTGCCCGAAGGAAAAATGAAATCACGAGAAGGAACGGTGGTGGATGCCGATGAACTGATGGAAGACATGCACCAAACGGCCAAAGAAATTTCCAATGAATTGGGGAAATTGGAGGATTTCGCTGAGGAAGAAAAGAACGAACTGTTTGAAAAGATCGGAATGGGTGCTTTGAAATACTTCATTTTGAAAGTGGATCCCAAAAAAGGAATTTTATTTGATCCCAAAGAAAGTGTGGATTTTAATGGGAATACAGGACCATTCATTCAATATACCTATGTGCGTATCCAATCGATTTTGCGCAAAGAACAACCCGCTGCATTTGATTTGAATGCGGTGACTCTGTCAGAGACTGAAATTGAAATCATCCGTCATTTGTACAATTTTGAAGAAACGATTCAGAAAGCAGCAGAAGAGTTGAGTCCTGCTTTGGTGGCCAATTACGTCTATGATTTGGTGAAATTGTACAATGCGTACTACCAAAACGCGCCGATTTTGAAATTGGAAGACCAAAATTTGAAACAATTTCGCTTGCATTTGAGCCACTGGACGGCCAATTTGATTAAAAATGCATTGATGCTTTTAGGCATAGAAAGTCCTGAAAGAATGTAAAATTAATTTAAATGTTTGATATATAGGTTTTTAATTCTTTGGGGCATCTAAAGAAAACCAAGTGTAATGTTAACATTGGAAATATTATTGTTAATATTTGATTTTCGTTTTTTTATATTAGAAATATAATTCTATATTTGACCCGTTAAAGCGTAATAGCTTTTTCATAGGTTTAGGTTGGTTAAGGTTAGCTCTTCATTTTTAATTAAATTGAAGAGCTACTTTTTTTTGTCCCTATCTTATTCTATAGGAGTGTTTTCGCGCACAACAGCCCATTGCTGTTATTTTCATTGAACATGATTTTTGAAAGAAAAACTCTTTTTATGGCGAATTCGTTCTTGCTGTTCAAAAAATCGAATTAAATTTGTCCCACTTTAATCAATAAAAAAACATAGCATGCAACTGTGGAACAAATTGAGCAAAGAGGAATTGCTCGAACAATTAAGGAGCGAAAACAAGGAATTCACCACAATTTCTTTTTACCAATATGCACACATTGGTAATCCTCAAGTCTTCAGAGATTATCTTTTTCAAAAATGGTTTGCCTTGGGCGTTGTTGGCCGTGTGTATGTCGCACATGAAGGCATCAATGCGCAAGTCGCTGTACCAACCGAGCATTTGGAAGCTTTCAAAGAAGTGTTGGAAACCGTTGATTTCTTGGTGGGTATTCGATTGAACATTGCGGTCGATGAAGCCGAAACAGAATTCCCCTTTCTGAAATTAAAAATCAAAGTCAGAGACAAAATTTTGGCCGATGGTCTCAATGACAAAACCTTTGACGTGACTGATCGCGGACAGCATTTGACGGCTGAGGCTTTCAATGCCTTGACCGATGACCCTTCAACGATTTTGATCGACATGCGCAACCATTATGAAGCGGAGGTGGGGCATTTCAAAGGCGCGATCACTCCTGATGTAGATACGTTCAGAGAATCATTGCCGATCATCGAAGAAGAGATTTTAAAAGGAAATGAAGATAAGAACATCGTGATGTATTGTACAGGTGGCATTCGTTGTGAAAAAGCATCTGCTTGGTTCAAACACCGTGGTTTCAAAAATGTCCACCAATTGGAAGGAGGCATCATCAAATATGCCAACGACTGCAAAGAAGAAGGCATTGAAAATAAATTCATCGGGAAAAACTTTGTATTTGACCAAAGAATTGCTGAGCGAATTTCGGACGATGTGATTGCGCAATGTCATCAATGTGGAAAAGCCTGTGATACGCACACAAATTGCAACAACGAAGCTTGTCACATTTTGTTCATTCAGTGTGAAAGCTGTGCTGAGCAATTGGATGGTTGCTGCTCCGCCGAATGCATGGAAGTACATCATTTGCCAGAAGAAGTGCAACGCGAATTGAGAAGAGGCAAATTGATCAACAACAACATTTACAAAAAAGGCCGATCCAAAAATCTAAGGTTCAAAGTAAACAATGAAAAGCCGGTGGCTTCATCCAATGAAGAGCCGTCTTGAATCGACAAAATAAGATAGCGTGAAAAACAGGATGGTGATGACCTCCTGTTTTTTTGTTGAAATGAATTCCAACTGATCTAAATTCCCACAGTCGGAAAAATAAAGCAAAAGCAATCCAAGTGCAACAAAGGACGTAAAGACTGTGAATGAGGCAGCTCGATATTTAATTGTCGACGGTTTCCTTTAAAATAATCAAATATTTCTTGTGAAATCAAAAAAACTTCCTACATTTGCACGCCTAAAAGTATATCATCTTCATGGATGAATTTTTTAGGGAGTTTAAGTTTAATAGTAGAATCATCGTGATTCTATACTGTAAAATAAACAAAAAATTATGGTAACAGATCCAATTTCAGATTATCTGACGCGCATACGAAATGCGATGATGGCAGGCCACAAAGTAGTGGAAATTCCTGCTTCCAACCTTAAAAAGGAAATCACAAAGATCCTTTATGATCAAGGTTATGTTTTGAACTACAAATTTGAGGACAACTCTTATCAAGGTACAATTAAAATTGCGTTGAAATACGACAAAGTGACCAAAGAGCCAATCATTAAAAAAATGAAACGTTATTCTCGTCCAGGTTTGAGACAGTACAAAGGTGCTGGCGAATTACCGAGAGTATTGAACGGGTTAGGAATTGCTATTGTTTCAACTTCTAAAGGTGTGATGACTGATAAGCAAGCACGTCGTGAGAATGTAGGAGGAGAAGTATTGTGCTTAGTTTATTAATGATTAAAGAAGAAGAAAATGTCAAGAATAGGTAACGCAATAATTACAATTCCAGCTGGTGTATCAGTTGAGTTAAAAGACGGTTTGGTAACAGTCAAAGGCAAAAATGCTGAAATGACACAAGTTATTAATGAAGGATTTGAGTTGAACATTGAGGGTGGTGAAGCGACTTTGTCTCGTCCATCAGAATCAAAAGAACACAGATCATTGCATGGTTTGTACAGATCATTGATCAACAACATGGTCATTGGTGTTTCAGAAGGGTTTACAAAGAAATTAGAATTGATCGGGGTTGGGTACAGAGCGTCTCACCAAGGACAGAGATTAGAATTATCTTTGGGATTCTCACACACCATCGTGATGCAATTGGCAGAAGAAGTGAAAGTAGATACACTTTCTGAGAAAGGAAAGAATCCTATCATCACTTTGACGTCGCACGACAATCAATTGTTAGGAATGGTTGCAGCGAAAATTCGCTCATTCCGTAAGCCTGAGCCGTACAAAGGAAAAGGAATCAAATTCGTAGGAGAAGAAATTAGAAGAAAAGCAGGTAAATCTGCATAACATATAGAATCGAACAATGGCACTATCAAAAACAGAAAAAAGACAAAAGATAAAAAGACGTGTTCGTCGTAATATCTTTGGGACAGCTGAAAGACCACGTTTGTCAGTTTATCGTTCCAATAAAGAAATTTACGCGCAATTGATTGATGACAATGCGGGAGTAACTTTGGCATCAGCATCATCAAGAGAAAAGTCAGAAGGAGCAAACAAAACTGAGCAAGCAGCGACAGTTGGGAAATTGATTGCAGAAAAAGCAAAAGCCAAAGGTATCGAAACCATCGTTTTCGACAGAAATGGTTTTGTTTATCATGGTAGAGTTAAGGCTTTGGCTGACGGAGCGAGAGAAGGTGGTCTAAAATTCTAAGAAAAAGAAACATGTTAGGATATAAAAACATAGAAAAAGTAAAACCAGCGGGTATTGAATTAACAGACCGTTTGGTAGGTGTACAACGTGTTACTAAAGTAACCAAAGGAGGGCGTGCTTTCGGATTTACTGCGATTGTAGTCGTAGGTGACGGAAAAGGCGTGGTAGGTTACGGATTAGGAAAGTCAAAGGAAGTTGCAAGCGCAATTGCGAAAGCAGTTGAAGAAGCCAAGAAGAACTTGGTGAGAATTCCATTGAATGGACACACAATCCCGCATGCAAATGAAGCGAGATATGGTGGAGCGCAAGTTTTCTTGAGACCAGCATCTGAAGGTACTGGAGTAATTGCAGGAGGTTCAGTTCGTGCGGTTTTGGAATCAGCTGGAGTACATGACGTATTGTCAAAATCCAAAGGCTCTTCGAACCCACACAACGTAGTGAAAGCAACCTTCAAAGCGTTGTTGGAATTGCGTAATGTTGAGTCAGTGGCGCAGCAAAGAGGTATTTCAATCAGTAAAGTGTTCAACGGATAATTAGCGAGAAAATGAGTAAAGTAAAAGTTAAACAGGTACGTAGCGCAATTAATCGCGAGAAATCTCAAAAAGCAACTTTGGTTGCCTTGGGGTTGAAGAAGTTGAATCAGGTCGTAGAACACGAATCTACACCTGCAATTGAGGGGATGATCAAGAAAATCCAACACTTAGTTGAAGTTGAACGTTAAAAACCATTTGTACAGTGTACAGGCATCTATCATGAGATGGACTACCCTACATTGTGCATGTACAAATACGAAAAGTTATGAAATTAAATAATTTAAGACCTGCAGCAGGTTCAGTAAAAAATAATTTCCGAAAGGGAAGAGGTCAAGCGAGTGGAAATGGAGGGACAGCCGGCCGTGGACACAAAGGAGCAAAATCTCGTTCTGGTTATTCAAAGAAAATTGGATTTGAAGGAGGGCAAATGCCACTTCAAAGAAGATTGCCTAAATTCGGTTTCAAAAACTTTAACCGAGTTGAATACAACGGAATCAATTTAGATGTGATCCAACAATTGGTAGACAACAACAAGATTACCGATACGTTGACAAAAGCAGATTTGGTTAGCCAAGGTCTAGCCCATAAAAATGATTTGATCAAGATTTTGGGTCGTGGAGAATTGACAGCAAAAATCAACATTGTTGCCGACAAATTCACCAAGACTGCACAAGAAGCAATCGAAAAAGCAGGCGGTACAGCTGAATTGATCAACGCAAAATAAAATTAAGTAATTGACTCATGCAAATGGAATCTTAGGGTTCCATTTGGTGGGTTTTAACCATAAGCAGTAGCACATGAAAGGGTTTATACAAACGATTAAAAATATTTGGAGCATCAAAGAACTCAAAGAGAAATTGTTGATTACTTTTTTCTTTTTGATTGTTTACCGATTTGGATCTTACATTCCACTTCCAGGTATTGATGTAAACGAAGTCAATAGATTGTTGGCAGCCAATGCAGATTCTCAACAAGGACTTTTGGGCTTGCTGAACTCTTTCACGGGAGGTTCATTCAACCGCGCTTCGATTTTGGCATTGGGGATCATGCCCTATATCTCTGCTTCCATTGTGATTCAGTTGATGCAGTTGGCCGTTCCTTATTTGCAGAAATTACAAAAAGATGGTGACAGTGGACGTAAAAAAATCACCCAAATCACCCGATGGTTGACCATCGCGATTTGTTTGGTACAAGCACCCGCTTATTTGACTTTGTTACAAACGCAATTGTTGCCTTACAGTGGTGGATTCCAATCCGCTTATTTGATCAATCCAGCTTCCTTCTGGTTCATTTTTCCTTCAACCATCATCTTGGTAACAGGAACCATCTTTGCGATGTGGATGGGAGAGAAAATCACCGATAGAGGAATTGGAAATGGTATTTCAATTTTGATCATGGTGGGGATCTTAGCCGATTTCCCAAGAGCTTTGATCAATGCATTTGAAGTAGATCAAACAGGAGGAATTGCTTTCTTGATGGAAATCATCGGTTTGTTGATTGTGATCATGCTTTGTGTTTTGTTGGTACAAGCGGTACGTAAAGTGCCTGTTCAGTACGTAAGAAGAGCTCAAGTAGGCAGCAGCAGTTACATGCGTTCTATGACCGATTCAGTTCGTTCATACATTCCTTTGAAAGTGAATGCTTCGGGGGTAATGCCGATCATTTTTGCGCAAGCCATCATGTTTTTACCAGCGACTTTGGTTGGATTTGTTTCGGATCAAAATTCACCTGTGATGATGTTTTTCCAAAAAGTATCCGATCCATTTACGTGGCAGCATAGTGTGATTTTTGGATTGTTGATCATTGTATTTACATTTTTCTATACAGCGATTACCATTCCTGTGAATCAAATGGCAGATGACTTGAAACGCAACGGAGGAATCATCCCAGGCATCAAACCAGGAAAAGATACGGCAGATTATTTGGATGATGTATTGTCCAAAATTACTTTCCCAGGATCATTGTTCTTGGTATTGATTGCAGTCTTGCCCGCCATCGTTCACTTGTTTGGTGTAGACCAAAGCTTGTCCATGTTTTATGGAGGAACTTCCTTGTTGATTATGGTTGCTGTTATTTTGGATACCGTACAGCAGATCAACACCTATTTATTGAATCACCATTATGATGGATTGATGTCAACGGGTCGCACAAGAAACGTTGCATAATTCATAAAAAAAGCGTAGATTTGCAAACTTTGTCCTTCGGGGCTTTAAAATGATTATGGCAAAACAAAAACATATAGAACAAGACGGGTCGATAGTAGAGGCATTATCCAATGCGATGTTTAGAGTTGAATTGGAGAATGGGCATGTGGTCACGGCGCACATTTCAGGGAAAATGCGCATGCACTACATCAAACTATTGCCTGGTGATAAAGTGAAATTAGAAATGTCCCCTTATGATTTAACGAAAGGGCGCATTACTTATCGGTATTAAAATTTCAATTATGTAGTTTGATTTATCAGACTACATAATTTATTTGTAGAAATAAACGACTGGAGGCATAATGCCGGATTAATTTAAATTCAATTTAAAAATGAAAGTTAGAGCATCAATTAAAAAAAGAAGTGCTGATTGTAAAATTGTACGCAGAAAAGGCGTACTCTACGTGATTAATAAAAAGAACCCAAAATTTAAACAAAGACAAGGTTAATTATGGCACGTATTTCAGGAGTAGATTTACCAAAACACAAAAGAGGAGAAATAGGTTTGACCTATATCTACGGGATTGGTAAGAGCACAGCACAGAAGATTTTGGCAACTGCAAATGTTGACAAAGACAAAAAAGTAAACGAATGGAACGATGATGAAATCAACGCAATCCGTTTGGCAATTACTGAGAACTACAAAGTGGAAGGTGAGCTTCGTTCAGAGGTTCAATTGAACATCAAACGCATGATGGACATTGGATGTCAACGAGGAATTCGTCACCGTCTTGGATTACCTCTAAGAGGTCAACGGACTAAAAACAATTCTCGTACGAGAAAAGGAAGAAAGAAAACAGTTGCTAACAAGAAAAAAGCCACCAAATAATAAGTAAGTAGTTATGGCAAAGAATCAAAAAATAGCAAAGAAAAGAAAGGTTATTGTTGAGGCAACTGGGCAAGCGCACATTCAAGCTTCTTTCAATAACGTGATCGTTACTTTGACTAATAAGAATGGAGAAGTTATTTCTTGGTCATCCGCCGGGAAAATGGGCTTCAGAGGATCTAAAAAGAATACACCTTATGCTGCACAAGTTGCTGCACAAGACGCTACCGCCAAAGCTTTAGAAGCTGGGCTAAGAAGAGTAAAAGTGTATGTAAAAGGACCTGGACAAGGTCGTGAATCAGCAATCCGTACAATTCATAACGGAGGTATTGAAGTAAGCGAAATCATTGACGTTACACCATTGCCACACAACGGTTGTCGTCCTCCTAAACGCAGAAGAGTATAACACTAGACACAAAATACTAGACATAAGATGAATCATCGGAAGTCTACTATTTAAAGTCTAACATCAAATTTTTAAAAAAATGGCAAGATATACAGGACCAACAACGAAAATCGCTAGAAGATTCGGTCAACCAATTTTTGGAGATGATAAAAGCTTCGAAAAGAAAAAATACCCTCCAGGACAACACGGACCTAACAAAAGAAGAGGTAAAAAGTCTGAATACGCTATTCAGTTAGAAGAAAAACAAAAAGCAAAATATACCTACGGTATCCTTGAACGTCAATTCTTGAATATGTACAAGAAAGCGAACTCAATTCCAGGCATTACAGGGGAGATTTTGTTGCAGTTTTGTGAATCGCGTTTGGACAACGTAGTTTATCGTTTGGGGATTGCCCCAAGCCGTAGAGCAGCAAGACAATTGACCACGCACAAACACATTACAGTGAATGGTGAGGTGGTAAACATCCCATCTTATCAATTGAAAGCGGGTGATGTGGTTGCAGTACGCGAAAAATCAAAAACGTTAAGCAGCATCACAGATGCGTTAAAATCAAGATCTACTTATGACTGGTTGATTTGGAATGATGAGCAAATGTCAGGTACATTTAACGCTGTTCCAGAAAGAATCCAGATTCCGGAAGACATCAAAGAACAATTGATCGTCGAATTGTACTCTAAATAATCTTGGATTATTAGAGAATTGCTAGTAAGAGTGTAAACCGCAAGGTTTCAAAAAAATTAAAACCTTATTTTAAGATGACAATTTTAAACTTTATAAAACCGGACAAAGTAGTTCTAATCGAATCAGACGATTTTTTCGGTCAATTTGAATTCCGCCCTCTGGAATCTGGTTATGGTCTGACCATAGGAAATGCATTGCGTAGAGTTTTGCTTTCTTCATTGGAAGGTCATGCGATCACTTCGATCAAAATCGAAGGGGTAGAGCATGAGTTTTCGACCATCCCTGGCGTTGTAGAGGACATGACGGAAGTCATTTTGAACTTGAAAAAAGTACGATTCAAAAGACAAATTAGCGAAACGGATGCTGAAACTGTCAATGTATCTATTTCTGGTCAAGAACAATTGACGGCAGGAGATTTGGGGAAATTCATTTCTGGATTCCAAGTCTTGAACCCTGATTTTGTGATTGCCAATATGGACAAAAAAGTGAAGTTGGACTTTAGCTTTACCATAGAAAAAGGACGAGGATATGTTCCAGCAGATGACAACAAAAAAGTCAATTCGCCTGTCGGTACCATTGCAATTGATTCGATTTTTACCCCGATTAAAAATGTGAAATACAGCGTAGAAAACTACCGTGTGGAGCAGAAAACGGATTATGAAAAACTGATCATTGAAATTTCAACCGATGGCTCTATCACGCCACAGGACGCATTGACCGAAACAGCAAAAATTTTGATCCATCATTTCATGTTGTTCTCAGATGAGCGCATCACTTTAGAAGCAGAAGAAGTAGCTTATGGCGAAACTTATGACGAAGAAGCTTTGCACATGAGACAATTGTTGAAAACAAAATTGATCGATTTAGATTTGTCAGTTCGCGCATTGAATTGTTTGAAAGCCGCTGAAGTAGAAACTTTGGGCGACTTGGTAACGTACAATAAATCCGATTTGATGAAATTCAGAAATTTCGGAAAGAAATCCTTGACGGAATTAGAAGAATTGGTAGACACCAAAGGTTTGGACTTCGGAATGGATATATCCAAATATAAGTTAGACGTAGAATAATTTTAGAAAAATGAGACACGGTAAAAAATTTAATCACTTAGGGAGAACCGCTTCGCACAGAAACGCGATGTTGTCTAACATGGCTGCCTCTTTGATTACACATAAAAGAATCAATACAACGACTGCGAAAGCAAAAGCTTTGCAAGTCTATGTTGAACCATTGATCACCAAATCAAAAACAGACGATACAAATAATCGTCGAGTGGTGTTCAAATACTTACAAAACAAAGAAGCTGTGGCTGAATTGTTTAGAGAAGTTGCACCTAAAGTCGCTGATCGCCCAGGAGGTTATACGCGCATTATCAAAACCGGATTCCGTAAAGGAGATGGTGCAGATACTGCCATGATCGAATTGGTAGATTTCAACGAGCTTTATACTGCTGCGAAACCTGAGAAGAAAACCAGAAGAAGCAGAAGAGCAGGAACAACTGCTAAAAAATCAGAAGAAACAACTGCGGAAGTAGAAGTGAAAACTGAGGAAGTAGTAGAAGCAACCGAAGTGGAAACACCTGAGGTTGAAACGCCAGAAGTGGACGCTGCTGAAGACAAAAAAGAAGAAAACTAAATTCTAGTTTTTATTGATACAAAAAACCGTTCTTTCCTTGGATTGAACGGTTTTTTTTATGGAATTAACTTTTGTTTATTTTGCCAATTTTCGCATCAAACCTTCTTGTACCACGCTGGCAATTAAATTCCCTTGGCTACAATAAATTTGTCCCGAAGCCAATCCTCGTGCATTTGAATTGCTCAATACGTTCGTGGTGTACAAAAACCAATCGGATGGATTTGCCGGCTTTCGGTGAAACCATATCGCATGGTCCAAACTCGCCAATTGCATATTGCCAAAGTGCGCTTCCGAAGCATGCGGACGCAAAGAAGTCATCAAAATATTGTAATCCGAAACATAGGCCAATAGTTGGTGAAAATGCGGAAACGAAGTGTCTTTTTCATATTCTTTGAATTGAAACCAAATGTGATGAATGGGTTCTAAATCTTTTTTCTCAAATGGATTGGGCAAAACCGTTGGTTTGAAATGAATCGGTCTTTCTACGCTCAAAAAAGTTTGCATGTTTTTTGGCAAAAAATCCTTGGATTGTGCATAAACATCTTCCCAACTCAACAATTCATCCGGCAATGGCACATCCGGCATTTTATCTTGGAACGCCAAACCTTCTTCTTCAATTTGAAAGGAAGCGGCCAATACAAAAATCGCTTGATCGTTTTGCTCAGCGGTCACATAACGTGTGGTAAAACTTCCACCATCCCGTACCAACTGCACTTTGTAAGTAATGGGCTGGGACAAATCACCCCGCAAAATGAAATAGGAATGGAGTGAATGGCAATGCCGATCAGCCGAAACGGTGCGATAAGCAGCATTCAATGCTTGGGCCATCACTTGTCCACCAAAAACGGCTTCACTACCAACACTGATGCTGTGTCCGACAAAAGTTTGTGGATCAATTGGGGTTAATTCAATCAAATCAATCAATGCGCGACTATCTTTCATTTTAAAATTTTACTTGTTCTTGTAGGGACAATGCCTTGTCTAAACCTACTTTATATTCCGTTTTCAATTGTTCTATCAAGGTGTTGACCGAGAGAACTTGCTCAATTCCCGCCACACCATGGCCTGCCGACCAAATGTCTTTCCAAGCTTTGGCATGTTCTCCCGTTAATTGTGAAAAATCTTCTTCTTTTTTGGTTGAAATGTCAATTCCTGCATTGACAATGCTTTGTTTCAAAAAATTGGCGTGCACGCCAGAAACACCAGCCGTATAAAGGACATCATCAATGCCCGAATCGACAATCATTTGTTTGTAATCCTCTGTTGCCAAAGCTTCTTCAGTCGCGATGAAACGTGTGCCCATGTAAGCAAAATCAGCTCCTGCAATTTCTGCAGCCAAAATTTCTTCACCCGAATTGATGCTTCCAGCCATCACAATCGCTCCATCATAGAAGGATTTGACTTCATTCATTAAAGCAAAAGGATGTGCAGTTCCAGCATGACCACCAGCTCCAGCAGCTACGCAAATGATGCCATCCACGCCTGCTTCTGCCGCTTTCTCTGCATGCCGTCTTTTGATGATGTCATGAAAGACCAAACCGCCATAAGCGTGGACTGCGTCGACGATTTCTTTGACGGCGCCCAAAGAGGTGATGATGATCGGCACTTTGTATTGGACACACAATTCCAAATCAGGCAAAAGCCGCGGATTGGTCGTATTGACAATTAAATTGACACCGTAGGGTGCAGGCTTTTTGCCTGTTTCTTTTTCGTATTGGGACAATGTTTCGTTGATTTCGATCAACATGCTTTCAAAATCAGCAGAAGTTCTTCCATTCAACGAAGGAAATGTGCCGACAATGCCATTTTTACAACATTCGGTGACCATTTTTGTTCCTGAAACAAGAAACATAGGCGAAGCGATGACGGGTAAAGTCAAGCTTTCTTTTAAATCTTTTATCGTCATAATTTGTACTTTCGATAGAAAACAAAATTATGCAATTCATCTTCATTATCGTTTCGTTTTGGAGAAATTATCTTATTTTCTTCTTTTGAATTTTAAAAATTTTCATGAAAAAGGACTGATTAGGTCAGCTTTTTGTAACTTTCGGACTCCAAAAAAATAATTATGACTTCAAGAGAGAAAATCATCGTTTTGCGAGAAGAAATGAAGCAACAAAATATTGACGCTTTCATCATTTTTTCGGCTGATCCACACATGAGTGAGTATTTGCCCAAAGAATGGCAAGAACGCGCTTGGTTATCAGGGTTTACTGGTTCGGCTGGATTTGTGGTGATCATGAAAGAAAAAGCAGGTTTATGGACCGATGGCCGTTATTTTACCCAAGCTCCTCTGGAATTGGAAGGTTCGGGCATTGATTTGTTCAAAGACGGCATGGAAGGAACGCCCAATTACATCGATTGGATCATTGCTGAATCTTCAGCAGGTGCAAGAATCGCAGTCAATGCGTTGGCGACTTCTCATGACAATTGGGAATTATTGCAAAATAAATTGAACGCCCATCAAAGAGAATTGATCGATTTGCCTTTGTTGGAAAAGATTTGGACGGATCGAGGCGCAGCCAGTGAAAATCCAATTTTTGTACATCCATTGAAATATGCTGGACAATCGGTTGAAGATAAATTGACCGAAATTCGTTCAAAAATGAAAGAAAAAGGTGCGACTACGCATGTCATTTCGAGTTTAGACGATGTCGCTTGGACCTTGAATTTGAGAGGAAGTGATGTGGAATGCAACCCTGTGTTTTTGGCCTATTTGGTGATTTCTTTGGACGATGCCCAATTGTATGTTCAACAAAAACAATTGACGGATGAAGCGAAAGCCGCGATGAATTCGGCGAATGTGACATTGAAAGATTATGCTGCATTTTTTGACGATTTGAAAGCATTTCAAAATGAGAAAGTCTTGGTTTCAGGCCAAAGCAATCAATTGATTTTTGAAGCATTGAAACAAAACAATACATTGATCATTCAAGCCGTTCCAGGCCATTTGATGAAAGCGATAAAAAATGAAATTGAATTAGAAGGTTTCAGAACGGTCATGGTTCGTGATGGTGTGGCGATGGTGAAATTCTTGCATTGGTTGACGCACCAAGTGGGCCAAGAAGAAATGGACGAATATTCGATCGGCGTGAAGTTGAGAGAATTCCGTGCTCAAGGAGAAAATTTCGTGGGCAATAGCTTTGGTAGCATCGTAGGTTACCAAGAAAATGGCGCGATCATGCATTATTCAGCCAAAAAAGAAACGGCTTTGAAGGTCAAAAAATCAGGCAGCATTTTGGTGGATTCGGGCGGACAATATTTGGAAGGAACCACGGACATTACGCGAACCTTTGCTTTGGGCGAAGTGTCAGATGAATTCAAAAAAGATGCGACTTTGGTGTTGAAAGGCATGATTCGTTTGTCGATGGTGAAATTTCCCAAAGGCACTTGTGGTGTACATTTGGATGCTTTTGCACGCATGGCTTTGTGGCAAGAAGGAAAAGATTTCAACCACGGAACTGGTCATGGCGTAGGTAGTTTCATGAATGTGCATGAAGGACCGCAAAACATTAGAAAAGATTTGAATCCAGTAGAATTGGTAACAGGAATGGTGGTTTCTAACGAACCAGGTTATTATATCGAAGGAAAATACGGCATTCGTCACGAGAATTTGATTGCCGTTCAAGAATGGAAAAAAACGGAATGGAACACTTTTTATTCGTTTGAAACCTTGACTTTGTGTCCATTTTTCAAAAACATCATCGTAAAAGAATTGTTGTCTTCAGAAGAAATCGATTGGTTGAATGCTTATCATAAAAAATGCGAGGAACAATTGGCGCCACATTTGGAAGGCGAGGTGAAAACTTGGTTCTTGGATTTGGTGAGTCCGTTGTAAAATGGAATGATTTGAAATACAATTAAAAAAAAGGCTTAAAATTCGTTTTGGGCCTTTTTTCTTTTTGTAAAAAGAACAAAAAAGCTATCTTTAGCCACCAAGAACAAAGGAACATGAATTATCCAAATATTTTGAGAATCGCACTCGTCCCATTACTTTTGGCAGGCATTCTTTTTGCGATGCAGTGGATTTTTGGGTTGATCTCAAAACCGGATGACCAATCGGTTTTGTTGGGCGTTGTTTCTTTGAGTTTGTTAATTTTGGTCAGCTTTTTTATCATCAAAAAAATCTATTTCAACCATGAATAAATCAACCAAACAATTGCTCATCGGTGGCTCAATCAGTTTTATTTTGTTGTTGCTCGTATTGACTTGTACCCGAAGAATCGATGCAGGACACGAAGGTTTGTTGGTCAAAATGTATGGTTCCAATAAAGGTGTGCAAGACATTGCGTTGGTCACTGGACGAGTTTGGTACAATCCCTTTACAGAGAAAGTGTTTGAGGTGCCGACCTTTGTGCAAACGGTCAATTATCCAGCGTTTACAGTGAATGCGAAAGATGGTTCCGTTTTTACGGTGGATCCGACGATGTCTTTGAAAGTGATCGATGGTCAATCGGCCAAAATTTTTAGAAAATACCGAAAAAGCATCAATTTGGTGTTGGAAAACACTTTGGTGAACCACATCAAAGATGTGTATAGAATTGAATTCAACAAATACACCACAGATTCCATTATCAGCCAAAGAGAAACATTTGAAAATGGCGTACAGGCCAAAATGATTCATTTTTTGGAGGGCGAAGGTTTTCATTTGGAACAATTGACCAGTGGCATTCAATATCCAGAAATCATCACCCAAGCAATCAATGCCAAAAATGCGGCCATTCAAGAAGCGCAAAGGGTGGAGAATGAATTGAAAGTAGCAGAAGCCAACGCCCGAAAATTGATCGTTTTAGCGGAATCTGAAGCGAAGGCCAATGAGTTGAGAAAACAATCGCTGAATCCATTGTTGATCCAACAACAATTCATCGAAAAATGGGACGGTAAAACACCGATTTACGGCAATGCACCGGCTTTCTTCAAATCGGTGAATTAATCATTATTGTTTTTTGCCAATCCAACCCAAATGGGTGTGTTGAAAATGGTCATTGAATTTTAGTCCATACCCAAACATTCTATCCATGGCCGAATGCGCAAATAAGATCACACCGATTAAACTCAGCAGCGGTAGTTCCCCAATGAAACCGACCATCAGCACGCCAATGGCGACCAACTTGTGGTGAAAAAAGTTATACAAGTGAGCACCTATTTTGGGATTAACTAAATATCCGAGCATCGACAAATCAGGCAAAAGAAGACAAGCTGGAAAAATCCACCAAGCATAGTCCAATTGAGTAAATAAAAAGATGGAAAGTAAAAATTGTCCCAATTCTTCAAGTTTCAAAAGTTGCTTCATTTTGTTTGTTTTTTTCAAAAATAAAGAGAAATTGAAAGATAGAAATCTTCCTAGCTGCGATTTGTATGTTTCGTAACATTGGTTGCTTGGTTTCACTAAATGTTTCAAAAAATCAAATGATTTATTAAAAAAAAATCGCCAAAAAAGATCTTGCTTTCTGGCGATTTGAAATCATAAAAGAAGTTGATCAATAATAATTTCGTTTGCTCAACTCTTTTTCATCCACAGGCACTTCATCCAAATAACGTTCTAAACTGTCATCCAATTCCTTCATCCATTTTGTATGGTGTTTTTCGGCCTTGGTGTTATCCATCACCGAAGTATAGACTTTGTCTCGATAAGTTAAAATGTTTTCGTCTTTGTCCTTCAACCAACTTTTGAACATTTCAGCAACTTTATCCAAATTAAAGTCTGGATAATCGGTATAAGTCATCAAATCGCGGATGTAGGCTGTCTGGAAATCGACATGATCAAAACTGTTTTCACAATTTTCCTCACCTTGCATCCAATGCGCCATGTCTTTCTCTCTTTCTTCTTGGCTTGGAATTTCAATTCTTTTCAACATATAATCTCTTGCAAACCAAGCTTGCGCGTCAAACATATTGAACGTATAATATTGGTCTTGCATTCCCAAATAAATCAATTGTGGATTTTCATTGAAAATAACGCCTTTGTAAATTGCATCAGGATACAAACAGTTTTTGGTTTTCAAACGCAAATTATCGGGTAAAAACGGAAATTTATGTTGGTAGCCCGTACAAAAAATCACCGCGTCAAAACGTTTCGACGTGCCGTCTTTGAAATGCGCAATGTCATTGTCAAAATGCGTCAAAAGCGGTACTTCTTCAATGCCTTTTGGCCAATTGCAATCAATCGGACTGGTTCGATAAGAAATCGTCACCGACTTCGTACCGTGTTTATAGCACTGTACACCGATGTCTTCGGCCGAATAACTGCTTCCGACCAACAAAATATCTTGGCCCACAAATTGGTCTGCTCCTCTAAAATCATGGGCGTGCATCACCGCACCTGGGAAATTGTCAATGCCCTTGAAATAAGGCAAGTTGGGCGTCGAGAAATGTCCTGTTCCTACAACCAAATAATCAAAAAACTCCTCAAAAGTGGTGTTTTCAACCAGATTGTCAAAAATTACCCGAAATTGTTTTTTGTCTTCCAAATAATCCACCCAACGCGCAACGGTATTGAATTGAATGTATTTTCGTGCATTGCTTTGTCGGATTCTTCCTTGGATATAATCAAACAACACTTCTCTTGGCGGATAAGATGAAATGGGTTGATCGAAATGATCCGAGAAGGTATAATCCGCAAACTCCAAACATTCTTTCGGTCCGTTGGACCACAAATATTTGTACATACTTCCATGGATGGGTTCGCCGTGTTTTCCTACGCCCGTTCGCCAAGTATAGTTCCACATGCCTCCCCAATTGTCTTGTTTTTCGTAACACTTGATTTCGGGAATTGGATTTCCTTTTTGTTCTTCGGCTTCAAAAGCTCTCAACATAGCCAATCCACTGGGACCAGCACCAATTACTCCGATTTTAAAATTCGTCATTTTTATTATAAATTCTTTGGTCCAACTTTATTGTTCGACCGATTGTTATTCAATTGATTATACTGAATTGCTCAGTGCAGACTACATCTTTTCAATGTAAATGCGGACATCCCGTAGAGAATGGGATAAAAAAAGACCGTTCAAGGTCCAAAAAGGAGAATTCATACCTGAATTCTTTCAAAAGAAAAGTAACAATTGCTTTTTTTTAAGTTGAGTTAAATTATTCCACCAATCAGAATAATTTAACACACATTCCTTTTTAATTGCGTTGGCAAAGATAAGGATTTTCAAATCAATGGTTTTTTGAGGGGAAAATTAATGAGTGGATAAGATGATATCGGGATGTTGTCTGCAGTCAATAACATTGGCAATCACTGCTTTTTTTGTTTCAAAATTGATGTAGTAAATTATTTTGTAATGAGTTGAAATCAAGTACCTGAACTCCTGTGGCCTATTGATCAATAATTCTTCAATAGAACCTATGTTGGGTTGTTTTTCAAGTTGCATTGTTTTGTCAACAATTTTGGTTGTGATGTGCTTGGCAACTTTTAGATTAGCTTTTACTTTATAATAGTCAAAGATTTCAGAAAGCTTATTTTCAGCAAATCGCGTCCAAATTACTTCTAACTCCATTTTTTAATTTTTAACTTTAATTCATTGGCGTTAATTGTTCGATCATTTTTTTCATCTTCAATTGCTAAATCAATTTCTTGATTGAATTGCTCTAAACTCATCGGGGGTAAACTTTCTTTTATACTTTGGTGCAGTAAGTTTTCCAATGCGGTGATAATGTCTTCATCCTCAATTTTTAAAAACTCTTGGATAAATGATATTTTTTTGGCTGCCGTGTTCATTGTGTGATTTTTTTAATTGAATCAATTGAAATTCCGATTGATTTCAATTTTAACCAAATTTACGAAATTTTATTTTTGAAATTCATTCCTTTCAACTTTGTAAACTTCAGTGCATTCTTTTTTGATTCGAAGCAAAATCGCCAAATTTTTGTTCAAATTAGGCTCCTCAAAATTGCTGTATTTTGAAATCCGTTGTCATCAATAACCGTTTAAAAAAGATAATCTTTTGGCGAACATATTCTAAGCATGTAGTAAATGGAAAATGCAAAGAAAATAAAACTAGATACAACAATTAAAATTGCAAATTCAAAATTATTATTAGTCAAGTTTTTAATATACATTTCTTCATTGAGTAACTGTTTGTTGTCAAAATAAATACCCATAATAGATAATTGTTTATCTAGTGTAATTTGTGCGTTAAAATATTTCAAAGGTTGTGTTTTTGCTATTGATTCATCATATTTTCTTTTGTCAAGAATGAATTTAATTTTAGCACCTACTTTATTGGATTGAATGAATTGATGTCCATCTATCTTTTTGATTCCTTTTTCACCTAGAATAAAGTTATAATTTGGAAATTCTTCAAGTATGAATGGTATGGTGTAATATGTTCCACCTTTCCTGACATGTTTTATTGCTTTAGGTTGATATTTGATATGGCCTTCTATAGAAACCAAGTCAGTGACGTATTCTTTTTGAGTATTTTCAGAAAGTAAACCAACGCCAAAAATTGAAGTAAATAAGGCAATGATAAAACAAATAGTTAGAGGGAGATTGTTGAGATCTTTTTGGTTATGAATTTCATTTAATTCATATTCTTCAAAATTATTCCTCAAAAAATATAAGATTGATTTATAATGATTTTTCCAGTAGATATCATTAATTGATAGTTTTTTCTTGTTTTTTTCATAAAGAACAATTCGATAATAATCAAATTCTTTTCTGAACGTTTCCTCATTGTCGGCTTCACAATCTTGTACTATAAAGTAATCAATTTTACATGTTTTTTTAATGAACAAAAATTGATAGATAGCATACTCTGAGTTAATGATTAATTTTTCTTTTAGAGTCGATAGAGCGAAGAATAACTGTATGGAAATTTGCAAAGAAATCAATAAATAATTTGAATAACTCCAATTGAATATGAGAATAAAAAAGATATAAATATAAAAACCAATAGACGTTGATATTAACCAAACTTTTTTGAAATTATTTATTTCTATCCATTTTTTTTCGATGATTAATTCGTTCATTTTACTTCATGTTTTCTATCGTTTCTACGACTATCTCAAATGGACAATACTTTGATTTGTTTTTCATCATGTTCGTAAAATAAAAGATAATCTCGAACAATTTTCAAACGAATATTTTGATCAAAATCTATTTTTCTGTCAATTGTAGGGAATTCAGCAATTTTTTTAATTGATTCAACAAAAAGCCCATTGAGTTGAATGCTAAATACGTTGGATTTATTTCTAAGAATCCAATATTCAAGAATTTCTTTTCGCTCAATATTGGCTTTTTCAGTCCAAATCACTTTCCGTTTAGCCATTCTTCAATCTCTTTATTGGCTATTGTTTCAGTCAATCGTTCTTTTTGTTCATCAGTTAGTTGATAAGTAGTTTTATCTAATTCAAAATCGAGTAATTTTTGAATCTCTTCAATAATGTGTAATTCATTGAGATTGGCTATTTTATTGATGATGTCTAATTTTAATTCAGCAGTGCTCATTTTGATTTCAATTTTAACCAAATTTACGAAATTTTATTTTTGAAACTCATTCTTTTCAACTTTGTAACCTTCAGTGCATTCTTTTTTGATTTGAAATAAAATAGTCCTCCTAAACTTATGCGTTTTGTCTATTCCATCCAATCCTCAAAATTGTTATATTTGCATTCCCATTAAATAAAAAAACGATCATGTTTCAGAGTTTACAAGATAAATTAGACAAAGCACTACATACGCTCAAAGGTAAAGGGCAAATCACCGAAATTAACGTGGCAGAAACCATCAAAGAAGTCCGTCGGGCTTTGGTAGATGCGGACGTGAGTTACAAAGTCGCCAAAGATTTCACCGATAGAGTGAAAGAAAAAGCGATGGGACAAAATGTTTTAACCACATTGAATCCCAACCAATTGATGGTGAAAATCGTGCACGATGAATTGGCTACTTTGATGGGTGGAGAAAGTGCTGAGTTGAACTTGGAAGGTAATCCAACCATTATTTTGATTGCAGGATTGCAAGGTTCTGGTAAAACGACTTTTTCTGGGAAATTGGCAAATTATTTGAAAACCAAAGCAAGAAAAAATCCAATTTTGGTGGCAGGAGACGTTTACCGTCCAGCGGCGATCAATCAATTGCAAGTTTTGGGAGAGCAAATTGGGGTGCCGGTTTATGCTGAAATGGATAATAAAAACCCAGTTGAAATTGCACAAAATGCACTCAAAGTTGCCAAAGAAGGCAAACACAATGTGATCATTGTCGATACAGCGGGACGTTTGGCGATTGATGATGCGATGATGAATGAAATTCGTGAATTGCATCAAACTTTGCAGCCGACCGAAACTTTGTTTGTAGTGGATTCGATGACGGGACAAGATGCGGTGAACACTGCCAAAGCCTTCAACGATGTATTGGATTACAACGGAGTGGTTTTGACGAAATTGGATGGAGATACCCGTGGTGGTGCCGCTTTGACCATCAAAACAGTCGTGGACAAACCGATCAAATTCATTTCGACAGGAGAGAAGATGGAAGCCTTGGATATTTTCTATCCAGAACGTATGGCGGACCGTATTTTGGGAATGGGAGACGTAGTTTCTTTGGTAGAGCGTGCTCAAGAGCAATTTGACGAAGAAGAAGCGAAACGATTGCACAAAAAAATCGCGAAAAATGCTTTTGATTTTGAAGATTTTCTGAAACAAATCCAACAAATCAAGCGCATGGGAAATATGAAGGATTTGATGGGCATGATTCCTGGTGCAGGCAAAGCTTTGAAAAATGTGGACATCGATGACGATGCTTTCAAAGGCGTAGAAGCGATCATTTATTCGATGACGCCTTCGGAAAGAAAAAATCCAAAATTGATCGATGCAAGCCGTAAAAAAAGAATTGCAAAAGGTTCAGGGACGACGATCCAAGAAGTGAATCAATTGTTGAAACAATTCTCTGAAATGGGGAAAATGATGAAATTCATGCAATCTCCAGGAGGAAAACAAATGATGCAAATGATGGGGAAAAATGCACCCAACGCATAAATTTTGAATTATAATTGAAGAAATAACAACCGCACAAATTCAATAAAGCTACAATTCGATTGTTTCCTAAACCCAATACCACATTGTAGAAGTCTTATTATATTTGTATTTAAAATGACAACACAGCTATGGAATATTTAGAATTTGAACAACCGATCAAAGAACTTCAAGAGCAATTGTTAAGTTGCCGCTTGGTGGGAGAGGACAATGGAGTAGATGTAAAGCAGGCTTGCAAACAAATTGAAGTGGCAATCGAAGAGTCCAAAAAGAAGATTTATTCCAATTTGACGGCTTGGCAAAAAGTACAATTGTCTCGCCATCCTTCTCGTCCTTATTCGTTGGATTACATCTATCAAATGACCGAAAATACCTTCATCGAATTGCATGGTGACCGTAATTTTGGGGATGACAAAGCCATGATTGGCGGTATGGGAAAAATCGATGGACAACCTTTCATGTTCATTGGTCAACAAAAAGGGAAAAATACCAAAGAGCGTCAGTACAGAAGATTTGGAATGCCGAATCCTGAAGGTTACCGAAAAGCTTTGCGCTTAATGAAATTGGCAGAAAAGTTCAATATGCCGATCGTCACCTTGATGGACACGCCAGGTGCTTATCCAGGTTTGGAAGCCGAAGAGCGCGGACAAGGCGAGGCCATTGCCAGAAATATTTATGAAATGATGAAAATGACGGTGCCAATTATCAGCATTGTCATCGGTGAAGGCGCCAGTGGTGGAGCGTTAGGCATTGGTGTTGGAAATCAGGTCTTTATGATGGAGAATACGTGGTATTCTGTGATTTCTCCAGAAAACTGTTCAGCGATTTTATGGCGTTCATGGGATTACAAAGAGCAAGTGGCGAGTCAAATGAAAATGACACCAGACGAAATGTTGAAATTGAAAATCATCGATGGCATCATCAAAGAACCATTGGGTGGTGCGCATTATAGTTTGGAAAAAGCAGCCGATGCGTTGAAAAAACAAATTTTGACTTCTTATAAAGAGTTGAGCCAAAAGTCTGCAGATCAATTGAAAAAAGAAAGACAAGAAAAATTCATCGCAATGGGTGAGTATACTGGATAATTTCAGCAAATAAGGTTTAAAAAAAGTCAAGCCGTTTCTGAAAAGGAACGGCTTTTTTGATTGAATTTACATCAATTTCACAACACCAATTCTTCAAATAATCTTTGCAGTGTATCTTCTAAATTCGTAGAAAAACCAGGATGCGGACGAGAAGTTTGTAGGCAAGAACTCCGTACAGCCGTCATCCAGCGAAAGCGCGAAGCTTGGTCCATTTGAGCAATCGGTCCACCATTTTTTGTGCCTTGGGCAATCCATTCAAAAGATTGTAGATTTTTGCGCACTTCTTCTCCCTCCAATTCAGTTGCGAAAATTTGAAACTTTTTCTCATCCAAATGTGTTTTGACCATCAATTGTTGGGCATTTTTGGAATAAATCATCACGCCGACATTGATGAATTCTTCTCGTTCTACTTTGGGAAGAAGTCGGATGATCGCATATTCATATAAGATTTTCTCTGGCATTTTGGGCTTCTTTTACAAAGTTGGTAGAATGATTTCTTCTTAAAGTTAAAAAGTCCGCATAGACTTTACGCAATTCATCAGGAGAAAGCTCCCAATCAAAATTCAACCATTCATCAGGAATCAATTGCACCAATTTTTGAATGAACTCATCGGTCATCAAAGCTTTGAACTGCTCATCGATTGTTTCAATTTGATCGGCTTGTGGCAACAAAACATGGTCTTTGATGAACGAAAAAGGACTGATGGCTTGTTTTTTCCAATTGTCCCAAGCATGGTGAAAATAGAAACTCGAACCATGATCAATCAACCACAATTCTTTGTTCCACATCAACATATTCGTATTTCTAAACGTCCGGTCAACATTGGTAATGAAAGCATCCAACCAAACGATTTTCGAGGCCAATTCTCCATCGATTGTCCAAACATTGGGATCGTAATTGATCGCGCCGGAAAGAAAATGCAAACCTAAATTGGTGCCTTGGCTGAATTTGAGTAAATCTTGAATTTCCTCATCGGCTTCTGTTCTACCAAAAGCTTCGTCGAGTTCTAGGAAAACCAATTCAGGAACCAAAAAGCCCAAAGCTCGAGCGATTTCGCCACCCAAAAGTTCGGCAATGACTGATTTTTCACGGTGGCCTGATCCTTTGAATTTGACCACATATTTGAAGCCATCATCGGCTTCGGCTAAGGCAGGCAGAGAGCCGCCTTCCCTCAAAGGCAAAATATAGCGGGTGAGCGCTGCTTTTCTAAGTTCCATTGTTGAATGAATTTGGTTGAAAAATAAGAAATTATTCGTTGGCGGTTTCAATTTTTTCAGGCTGAATGTACCAAGTTTCCAATCGTTTCAAATAATTGGGCGCCATTTTACCCATTTCGATCATGATCCCCAAGTAGTCGCCTTGGTTATAATACGTTGGTATTTGAGAACTTCCATACGCATAAAACACAAAATCTCGGATTTTTTCTTTGGGAATGGACAAATCTTCGGTGAAATAATGTTCACCAAAATAACCTTGGATTTGTGCAATGATGGTTTCTCTGCCTTCGAAGGCATACAAATTTTGTCTTCTTCTCAAATCTCCCGTGATGGTTTCCAATACCTTTTCTACGTTGAGATGAAAAGGAGAAAGGTCTTTGCCCAACTGAAAATTGGTGGTGTCTCTCAATTTGCTCGCATCTTTGTTCACCCCCAATTCTTTGTACAACTTATCGATGTTGTTTTGTTTGGAATTGAATTTGGCATCTTTGTCCAAGTAACCTGTCAAGCGGTTGGATAGAATCGCTTCGTCCAAAACTACCGTTTGTAAATTCAGGTGGATGGTGATCAAATCTTTCTCCATCAAGGATTTTGGTAAGAAAAATTTTCGGGTTTCGTATTGGTAAGATTGTATGAGCAATGTATCTGCCGCTGCTGCCTTGATTTTGAAACTCCCTGTCGCATCGGTCAGCGTACTGAGTCGGGTCCGAAGATTGGTAATATAAATTTCTTCAGCACTGCCTTCGTCAAAATCAATGATGATGCGTGCATTGATGGTTTTCTCTTGTGCAACTGTTTGAGAAATGAAGCCAAAAAACAATCCTATCCATAGAAGTATACGCATATTAGCTGTGCATTAAAAGTTAAATCCTTTGACAACCAAAAATTGAGCACGGGGAAAATTAAATAATGTATACATGGCGTCAATTTGAAGCAGCAAAAGGTTTTGCTGGGTTGTTTTAACAAAGAAACTAAAAATTAAGATTGAAAAAAGCGCTTGTTCAACAATTAACAAAACTTTGCATTTTGAACGCTTGAATGAACCAAAAAATAAGCTTGAGTAAAAATTTACCCAAGCTTATTTTATTATCGTTCAGTCAATTTTGACTTGAGATTGAATGCGAAATTACATGCGTGAAAATTCTACAATCAATTCTATGCTTACTCCTATTTCGGTATTTTCTTCATCCATTTTTAGTTTCAATTTGGAACCATTCAATTCCAATATCTTGACTTCTTCAGGTTCTGGATCGTCATCGTGATAAATTCTCAAAATATCGCCATTGATTTCATACTTTGCGTCTTGATCAAAATATTCAATTGTACAATCGTCTGCGTAACTGGTGCTCTCCACTCTTTTGTTGGTCAGAAACTCTATAAAATCCTTTTTTGTCGCACATTCGTGATCATAGGGCACTGGAATTCCTTGTCCATTGATGAGCATGGTATTGGTCTTGTGTGCCCATTTTCCAACGATGGCATCCGAATGATTTCCACCTCCTTTGTCGTCGTCACTTGAACAACTCATCATGCCAAAGCCGATCAAAGCAATGGCCAAATAAAAAATACTTTTTTTCATCGTTTGTTAAATTTTAGAATCGACAAATATAAAAGAATTATCTAAAGTACAAATGTGAAAATCAAAATATTCAAATTCAGGATGTTACAAAAAACGTTTTGCGACTTCTTCTGATACACCAGTGGTCGAGTAACCGCCGTCGTGGAACAGGTTCTGCATGGTGATTTTTTTGGTAAAATCAGAGAACATGGTCACCACATAATTCGCGCAATCGTCTGCGTCAGCATTTCCTAATGGCGACATTTCATCAGCGAATTTCATGAAACCACTGAATCCTTTGACGCCTTGTCCTGCCGTTGTAGGTGTTGGAGATTGTGAAATGGTGTTGACTCTGACCTTTTTTTCTTTTCCAAAAAAGTAGCCAAAACTTCTCGCAATCGATTCCAAATAAGCTTTGTTGTCTGCCATGTCATTGTAATCTGGAAAACTTCTTTGTGCCGCGATATAAGTTAGCGCAACGATGCTTCCCCATTCGTTCATCGCATCTTTTTCCCAAGCGGTTTTCATCACTTTGTGGAAAGAAACAGAAGAAATGTCCCAACCTTTGGTCAAGAAATTGTAATCCAAATCGGTGTAGTGCTTTCCTTTTCTAACGTTGACACTCATACCGATGGAATGCAAGATGAAATCCAATTTGCCGAATTTGGCAATGGCTTGGTCAAACAAATTGGCCAAATCTTCCATTGATGTAGCATCTGCACCGATGACTTCTGAACCAGTTTTTTCGGCCAATTTATTCAATTCACCCATTCGCAAAGCAACAGGTGCGTTGGTCAAAATAAATTCAGCGCCTTCTTCATGGCAGCGTTCGGCAGTTTTCCAAGCAATTGAATTCTCATCCAAGGCACCAAAGATGATCCCTTTTTTTCCTTTTAATAATCCGTATGACATAGTTTCGTATTTTAATATAAAAATCAAAATTACATTTTTTTAACTGAAAACCATTCAGAAACTTCTGAATTTCATTGGGGCATTATTTTTGTTGTGATCGCCCTTCCCAAGCTTCATTCAGCAAATTCAACAACTGATTGGGAGAGGTGCTGAGGATTTTGGTGTTGATCATCAAGGGTGTTCCATAGATCGTGGTGTTTTTTTCTGCCGCTTTTCGAAATACAGGACTGTGCAATTGGTTCAAATATTTTTCATTGTTTTTGACATGGATCAAAATGCCTGAAAAAGAAGTTTGTTGGATGCTTTCAAACGATTGAATGTCTTGCCATTCAATACAATCAAAACGAAAAACAGACGTATTGTCCAAGATACCTTGGTCGGATAGGTGAACGCCCAATTGTGAGTTGGCCAACTTTCTGCCCAAATACAAAGTGGTCAAGCCAAAGAAAAATACGCCCAGCAATCCTGAAATGACAATCACTATTTTGCTTTGGATCCATCCAGATTGAAAAAAGGAAGGAATGCATACAAGCAACAAGCTCAATAGCAAAATGACCACACTCATGGCCAACAGTGCAACAAATCGGCCTTTTTTTATTTTGATGTGTTTTTCTAACATGCTTTTTATTTTTGATGCGACAAATTTAATTGAAATGTACTAGAAAAGTATGCTTTTAAAGCTTGCAAAGAAAATGAATTGATATTTGTTTCATTCGGGAAAGGATGTTTAAAATAAAATGAATGCAATTCTGTCAATCCATTAGAATCGGGTTATTTTTGTACTTTCGAAATTATAATCGTTGAAGTGGATTTGAATCATTGTATCATCATACCGGCAAAAAATGAAGCGGATTTTATCGGCAAAACGCTGGAGTCAATTGTCAATCAAAGTCGTTTGCCCAAAGAATTGATTGTGGTCGATGATCATTCTACTGATCAAACCCGGGAAATTGTCCAAGAATTTGTTCAACGGCATGATTTCATTCAATTGGTTTCTTCCAAAGACGCGCAAGAAGCGCATTTGCCTGGCGCCAAAATCATCCAAGCTTTTTATGATGGATTGGCTCATGCGCAACAAGATTGGGATTTGATTTCAAAATTTGATGCCGACGTGATTTTGCCCAAGAATTACCTTGAGAAGCTCCACCATTTTTTTCAACAAAATCCACAAACAGGCATTGCGGGTGGAAAAATTTATATTTTCAAAGAAGGCGCATGGATTTTTGAAAAAATCGCCAAGAGTGACCATGTCAGAGGCGCCATAAAAACTTATTCAAAAGCTTGTTTTCAAAAAATTGGTGGACCAAGAAGATCGATTGGTTGGGATACGGCTGATGAAATTTTGGCTTTGTTTTATGGTTTTGAAATCAAAGTGCTGAACGATTTATCGGTGAAATTGCTGAAGCCAACGGGGACGGTTTATCAAGCAATTCACGGCCAGAAAATTGGCCAATCTTTTTACCGTTTGGATTATGGCTGTTGCATCAGCGGAATTGCAGCAGCAAAAGCAAGTTGGAACAAAAAAAGCTTTCCATTGTTCTTCGAAATTGCCAAGGGATACTTTCAAGCATGGAAAAATGATGACCCAAAAATGTTCAACCCAGCAGAAGGGAAATTTGCCAGAGCATTCAGATGGCAAGGAATTTTCGCCCAACTGAAAAAGGCGAAATAATTTCCAATCAAAAACAATAAGCACCGCGATCTTTCGTTGATAGTTAAGATGGCAGATTCTTTGTCATCAAAAGCTTTTTGGGTGTTTTTCTTTCTTCATTCCAACTTTGGACGAGTCATCGAAAATGACAAGCAAGAAGAACACCCGATGAGCGTCTAAACTCTAATTTTCTTTTGCATCATTTGCATTTATTTCAATGCATTTTTGGTGTCATTCAACAATTTGATCTGTTCTTCCAAACTTTTGCTTTTCGTTTGCTGAAAAGTTTTTGTTTTCAATTGAATCGCTTGGTCCAATAAATTCTTCAAAGCAAAAGTCAAACTTGGATTTTCTTTGGCGTAATATTGGTGAATTTGGCGGTAGTTTTGGGTGATGATTTTGGTTGATGCCAAGTCATCTGCCGCCAAAACCCACTGAAATCCTTTTTCTAATTTGGCGCCCAAAGTGGGATTTTCAAATTGAGTAAACAAATAAAATCCGACCGCTTCGGCAGCAATTTTCAATTTAGACACCTCATTGTTGCTGATCCAATGGTCCAACAAAGCGCCGACCAATTCTGGATTGGCTTCAATGACTTCCTCTGGAAGCGAAGTCATTTCATTGACTTTTTTGGGATCTATTCTCAAAATCCCTGTAGCAGCCGCCGCTTGTACGCTAAAAGAAGGACTTTTCAATCCTTTTTCAAACAAAGACAAATCCATTTCGTTCATCGCATTCAATTGATTGAAAGCCGCTGCTTGAACCAAGGTTTTTTCATCAGAAATCGCGATTTTCTTCAAGGTTTCTCTGGCTTTCGCTTGAACTTTGGCGTCTTTGCCATCCAACAATTCAATGCTCGCTTTTCGGATGCCTTCTGCTTTATCATTGATGCCATTGATTAAAGTAGTCAATGCCAGATCATCAGTCGATTGTGCATTGGCCAAATGATTCAAGGCCAAAAGACGCGTAATGTATTCGTCTCCATAGCGGTATTGCGCCGCCCAATTTTCTGTGGATTTATTGTCTGAAATTTCACACAATAAAACTTGGTCCGCATTGGGAATCACCACTTCTGGATTTTTTTGTGCCGGGAATTCAAAGACATTGGCGCGTTTTTTACTCACCCAAACGTTGTGTCTTTCTTTTTTGCCCGCTACAATGACATCAATGGCAAATGGAAATTCAAATTGTTTGGCTTGAGTTTGCGCAATGCTGACTTTTATTTTTTTATTGGTGGCATCATAATCATACGCCACTGTCAAGCGTGGATGTCCATTGGAAAAATACCATTGGTCAAAAAACCAATTCAAATCCCGTCCGCTCACTGCTTCCAAAGCCAAACGCATTTGTACTGCTTCAGCCGTTCCGTAAGCGTAATCATGCAAATATTTGCTCAATCCATCGAAAAAAGCAGCATCTCCTAAATAATGACGCAACATGTGCAACACACCTTTTCCTCCTTTGTTGTAAGAAACATGGTCAAACATGTCTTCGCGGTGTTGGTAGTGGGTGCGCACCAAATTTTTGTCGTAATTGTTTTTGTCGGATTGATAAGATTCTAAATCGCTGTAACGGTCTTCTTCCGCGCGGTCTTTGCCGTATTTGTGTTCAAACCAAAGGTATTCTGAATAGTTGGCAATCGATTCGTTGACTGTTAAATTTCCCCAACTTTCCATGGTGACCAAATCACCAAACCAATGGTGAATCAATTCATGGGCAATCGTTCCTTCCCAAATATTTCGATCGATCAATTGTCCTGGTTTTTGTTGGGCTCTTTCTTGGTGCAAAACCGCGGTAGTATTTTCCATGGCGCCACTGACATAATCCCTTCCGACCATTTGTGCGTATTTGTTCCAAGGATAATCGTATTTCAGAATTTTAGAGAAAAAGCCAATCATCTCTGGTGTATGTCCAAAAATCGCTTTGGCATGATCCGCGTATTCGTGTTCCACATAATAATCCACGGGAATGTTGTTCCATTGATCTTTTATGACAGCAAAATCACCAATGCCCACAAAAAATAAATAGGGCGCATGTTTTTCTTTGAACTGCCAATAATCGGTGCGTGTGCCATCTGAATTTTTGGTTTGTTTTTCCAATTTTCCATTCGACAAAGTCACGTATTGATCAGGAACCGTCAAATAAATTTCTTGTGACGTCTTTTGGTTGGGCGAATCAATGGTTGGAAACCAAGCTGAATTGGACTGGGGCTCGCCTTGGGTCCAAATTTGTGTAGGTTTGTCCGGATCTTCTCCGTTGGCATTGATGAAATACAAGCCTTTGGTGTCAGAAATTGCCGCACTTCCTTCATTTTTAATTTCGTTGGGTCGCGCAGTATATTGTATGTAAACTGTATATTCTTCTGTTTTCTGATAAGTTTTGTCCAAATCAATGGTCAACTTTAAATCATCGTATTTGAAATCCAATTTCTTTTTGGTGTTTCCTTTGATCAATTCCACTTGGTGAATCAGCATTGCTTTGGCATCCAGCGTCAATTGATGGGTCGGATAGTAATGTGGTTTCAACGTAATCCATGCTTCGCCCAATACGTGTTCTTTTTGGTAATCAAACTTTAAATCGAGTTTGGTATGGACCAAATTGTTGATTTTTTGGTTTTCAGCGCGAAAAATGTCCAATTTGTTGGATTGGTCCAAACGATAACTTGGTGGTAAGGCATCTTGGACTTGTGCAAAACTTCCAGTTTGAATTAAAAAAGCAAAAGCAAGGGTGTACAAGTGTTTTTTCATGGATTGATTTTTTTCAAAGGCTAAATATACTGAAATCTACCAGTATTGAAATGCCAAAAAGATGTTAAGGTTTGATACGTAATTTGTCGTTTGGAATACAGTATGGCAATGTATTTGTGCAACAACAATTCTAAATAACCTATAAAATTGAACAGAATGAAAAATTATCATTGGCTTTTCGTGGCGTTTTTTGGCCTTCTTTTGGGAATGCAAGAAACTCAAGCACAACGTTACAAGAATGCATTGGGCGTTGGCATTGATTTAGGAGATGGTGCAACTTTGGCTGGACCGCAATTCAAACATTTTTTTGATGGAACAAACGCAGGAAATGCCCAAGTTTTGTTTGGGGACAACATCACTTTGATTGGTGTAGATTATTCTTACAATAAAGCATTTGATGGTGCCAAAGGCTTGGGTTGGTATGTCGGTGTGGGGCCGCAATTGACATTTGTTGATGGACATGATGGAACTTGGTTCGCCATTCGACCAGCTGTGGGAATTGAATACAAAATTCCAACCGTTCCTTTGGGGTTTCATTTTGATTGGAAACCTTGGTGGAATTTGAGCAATGAGGTAGATTTTGAAGCAGGAAGATTCAGTTTAGGGTTCAAGTACGTGCTGAATTGATCAAATCATAAAAATTGAAAAAACTGGGTTCCTTCAAACGGCGTCCAGTTTTTTTTATTTCAATTCAAAAAAAAGACTTAAATTTAAAACAATTAAATAATTGATTGTATGGATGTTAGTTGTCTTGAGTTGAGAAGGTCTTTTTGGTTGTTGAGCTTGGTGACTGTGGTGTCCATGCATGCCCAAAATTTGGAAGCGGATGACGAGCCCATCGTTTATCAGACGGCAGCGGGAGCTTATGCGGATTTGGACCAAACAACCCATTGGTATGGAGCGCAAATCAAACAGTTTTTGAGTTTGGATCATGCAGTCAATGCGCAGATTTTATTTGGGGAAAAAATGATGGTCATCGGTGTGGATTACACGTTCAATGGTTTGATACCGGTGCACATGCTTTACAAGAATTTGAGTTGGTATGCAGGATTGGGTGGGCAAGTTGCGTTTGCCAAAGGCGATTTGAAAAATGCATTTGCATTGCGCCCTATGGTTGGTTTGGAATTCAAAACCAAAAAGCAACCCATTGTTTTTCATGCTGAATTGAAACCTCAATGGACTTTTGGTGAAACAGGGCATTTTGAATTGGCCAATTTTGGTGTTGGCCTAAAATATGTGCTCAACCGAGACATTTGGTGAGTTAAATCGCTACTATGCCTTTGATGTGTGGATGCGGATCGTAACCTTCCAAAATGAAATCATCAAAAGTAAAATCGAAAATATTCTTGATTTCTGGATTGATTTTTAAATTGGGCAAAGGTTTCGGATCGCGTGACAATTGCAATTGGATTTGCTCAAAATGGTTGGTGTAAATGTGTGCATCTCCAAAAGTATGGACAAAGTCTCCTTCTTTCAAATCACAAACTTGTGCCATCATTTTTAGCAAAAGTGCGTACGAAGCAATGTTGAACGGTACACCCAAGAAAATGTCCGCACTTCTTTGGTACAATTGCAAAGATAACTTTCCGTCGGCCACATAGAATTGAAAAAAAGCATGACAAGGTGCCAAAGCCATTTCATCCAATTCACCCACATTCCATGCAGAAACAATGATCCTTCGCGAATCAGGATTGTTTTTGATTTGGTCGATGGCGATTTTGATTTGATCGATGGTTTCACCGTTGGCTTTTCCCCAACTTCTCCATTGTTGCCCATAAACTGGCCCTAAATCTCCATTTTCATCCGCCCATTCGTTCCAGATCCTTACGCCATTGTCCTGAAGATATTGCACATTGGTGTCTCCTTTTAAAAACCAGAGCAATTCATGAATGATGGATTTCAAATGCAATTTCTTGGTGGTGACCATGGGAAAACCATCCGCCATATCGAAACGCATTTGGTAACCAAAAACACTTTTGGTGCCAGTTCCCGTACGGTCCTCTTTCAAGGTGCCGTGATCCATGACGTGTTGTGCCAAATCCAAATATTGTTGCATGATTTTTCAGAGTTTAGAATCGATGCTCTTGTGAAAACTTCAGCAAGTGGAACGATCAATTTGGTGCAAATATAAGAATATATGCTGATGGACTCCGTGATTGGAGCGAAGAATTCTTGTTTAACCCAACGTTAAAACTTAGGAGAAAAAAATGTTTTTAGTTTGAAGTGATTGGGATGATTGGATGTTGTGAAAAATAGATTTTGTTGAAATACTTGACTTTTATCTTTAAAAATTAAAACTTTTTCAAAAATATATCTTTCAGACATATAGTGTTTTATGTGTATTTCTTTTGTTTTGATTGAAAATTGTTTTGATAAACTGTTTTAAAATTAAAATAAAGTCTATATTTGCCCCTGTGAAAGGCTTTCTAGCTTTTTCATAGGTTTAGGTTAGTTAAGGTTAGCACCTCAGTCTTCTGATTGGGGTGCTGCTTTTTTTAAGGGATGTTACTTCTTTACATTTCGTTCCAATCCTTTCTCAAATTTCTTCAAGATGATTTATATTTACTCAAAAATATTCCAATGAAAAGTAGTTTATTGATTTTGTTGTTGCCCTTGTTTCTTTTTGCTCAAAACCAGAAAGATGTCCGCCAATTCAAAGCCATTTCAGATGAAATTTTATTGCATGGACAGGCTTATGACCAATTGTTTGATTTGACCCAAAACATTGGACATCGCTTGAGCGGTTCTGAAGCGTATGAAAAAGCAACAACTTGGGCCATGGAACAATTGCAACTGTCTGGTGCGGACTCGGTTTGGTTGCAAGCAGCAGAAGTGCCGGTTTGGGTGAGAGGAGAGGAAAGTTTACAAATGCAACTGCCTGATGGGAATTGGCGGGATTTGAACTTTTTGTCCTTGGGAAATTCAGAAGGAACGCAAGGTAAGGATTTGGAAGCAGAAGTGATCATGGTTCACAATATGGACGAATTTGCGGCACTTTCGGCCAGTGAAATCCAAGGTAAAATCGTTTTTTTCAATTATAAATTTCGAGAAGACCATGTACAAACATTTTTTGGTTACAGTGAAGCTGGAAAATATCGTTTTCAAACCGCTTCCATGGTTGCTGAAAAAGGCGGCGTCATGGTGGTCATTCGTTCGATTTCTACCAACTTACGCGATGTGCCGCATACAGGAATGATGGCTTATCATCCTGATTTTCCTAAAATTCCAGCCGTGGCATTGGGCAATCTTTCTGCAGATGCTTTGGAGAAAAGTTTATTGGAAAAATCGAAAAGCCAAAAAGTTCGTTTGAAATTGAATTCCAATTGCGAAATGAAGGGCGAAACGATCAACCACAATGTGATTGGCGAATTGAAAGGAAAAAAAGATGGAAAAATCATCGTGGTCGGTGCGCATTTGGATTCTTGGGACGTTGGTGAAGGCGCGCACGATGACGGTGCTGGGATTGTTCAGCTTTTTGAAATTTTGCGGACGTTCAAAAAATTGGGCATCGAAAACCAACACACCATTCGTTTTGTTTGTTATGCCAATGAGGAAAATGGCGTTCGTGGCGGTGTGAAATATGCGGAAGAAGCCAAACGGAAAAATGAAATTCATTTGTTTGCGATAGAAAGTGACGCAGGTGGATTTTCACCAAGAGGATTTTCGTTGGACATGGAAGAAAGCAAACGCCAACAAATTCAAAGTTGGGCACCTTTGTTTTTGCCTTATGGTTTTTATGATTTCAGCGGTGTTTATGGCGGCGTGGACATCAATCCATTAAAGGAATTGATGCAAGTGCCTGTAGCAGGTTTGGTGCCAGATTCTCAGCGTTATTTTGACATTCACCATTCGCCTGAAGATACTTTTGATAAAATCAACAAAAGGGAATTGCATTTGGGGGCGATTGGCATGGCGCAAATCGTTTACATGATTGATCAATATTGGTAAACGGTGTTAGAAACTCATGATTTTTACCAACAATTCATTCAACAATTCTCCATCTGAAACATTGCCAGTCGCACCGATCCCTTTGCTTTTGGTGTCCGCTTCTCTCAACATGGAAATAATTCTCGTCGCTTTTTTCAAGGGATAATTGTTTGCGGCTGTGGCGGCATCTTTGACAAAAAATGGGTGAATGCCCAATTCTTTGGCGACATTGTTCTGTGATTTATCGGTCAAAGTATGGTAAACTATGATGTTGGAAAAAGTTTGAAATAAAATGCTCAAAGTCACCACCAACGGGTTGTCTTTTGGATTTTGACTGAAATATTTGACGATTTGAAAAGCCTTGGCAGCATTTTTTGTTTCAATGGCATTTCTCAATTCGAAATTGTTGTAATCCTTGCTAATCCCAATGTTTTTTTCTACGACATCTGCAGTGATCTGTTCGTTTTTTACCACGATTTTCAATTTCTGCAATTCGCTGTACACCCTGCCCAAGTCACTGCCCAAAAACTCATTGATCATGAATTTCGCTTTGGGTTCAATCGTCAAATTCATTGATCTGGCGGTGGTTTCAATCCAATCTGGAATTTGATTTTCATACAATTTTTTGGCTTCAAATACGACGGCGTTTTTTTGCAAAACCTTGTAGAGTTTCTTCCTTTTGTCCAAAGTTCTTCCTTTGAAGTTGAAAACCAAAACAGTAGAAGGTTGAGGTTGTTCTGCGTAGCTTTCCAATTGGTCAATGCTTCTGGACAAATGTTGCGCTTCTTTGACGATGATCACTTGTCGTTCCGCGCCCATGGGAAATTGTTTGGCCATGCCGACGATTGCGGACAGGTCAACATCATTCCCATACAAGATATTTTGGTTGAACCCTTTTTCGTCATCGGTTAAAACTTCGTCTTCGATGACTTTAGAAATTTGGTCAATGAAAAATGCTTCCTCTCCCATTAGAAAATAGATGGGGGCGATCTTTTTGTTTTTAATATCTTTGATGATGTTATCAGCTTGACTCATGGATGGAATTAAATTAGCGCGTTTGAATTTTCCCGAAAATTACCAATTTCGATTGAAACTGGACGAGTCTCTTCCATATATATATTGTGTGATCCGAAAAAAATGGTTGTCATTGACACCTGAGGAATGGGTCAGACAACACATTGTACATTATTTGATCCAAGAAAAAAAATACGCCAAATCTGCCATCAATACGGAAGTGGTGGTGGAAATCAATGGTTTGAAAAAGCGGGCAGACATTGTTGTGTTTAAAAAAGAAAAGCCTTGGATCATTATTGAGTGCAAAGCGCCAAGTGTGACCATTGATCAGAAAGCTTTTGATCAGATCGCCCGTTACAATTTGTCTTTGAATGCAGATTGTTTGATGGTTTCCAATGGATTGAATCATTATTATTGCCAAATGGACATGGAAAACCAACGTTATCATTTTTTGGAAGAATTGCCTCAAGCGGTACGCTCTTGAATTTGAAATCAATCGATTGCTTTTTTTGTTCAATTTTTCTTCAGCTATTTTTTAACGATTAAATTTTAAAGAAAAATACTATGCACGCATAGTATTTTTTGTTATATTTGGGTAATAGTTTGAAAGAGACGTATGAGTGAAAATAAATTGGCCATTGACCAGTATTTGCGATTTACTTGGTTGGCGATGCAGAAAATGTACAATGAAGAAGCGTCAAAGTTCAATTCGACCATGGTGATGGGATTTACCTTGTTGTCCATCGACCCAAAAACAGGCACGCCAAGTACTTCCTTGGGACCGAAAATGGGTGTAGAACCGACGAGTTTGTCGCGAACTTTAAAGAGTTTGGAGGAGAAAGGGTTGATTCTAAGAAAGAAAAATCCGAAAGATGGGAGAGGCGTTTTGATTGTTTTGACCGAAGAAGGTTTGGCGATGAGAGATGTTTCGAAAGAAGTGGTTTTGAATTTTTATGAAGCCTTGGATCAATCGATTAGTGAAGAAGAATTGTCGGTTTTTTATGGTGTTTTGAATAAAATCAATGCAATCGCCAACGACAAAAGTATATTTCAAAAAGAAAAAGAATTACAATAAAATATAAAAAAACAAATGAAATGAATAGGCACATTAAACATGTTACAGTATTAGGTTCTGGAGTCATGGGCTCTGGAATAGCCTGTCATTTGGCTGGAATTGGTGTTCAAGTTTTGTTACTTGATATGCCAACCGAAGGAACAGACAGAAACAAAATTGCCAGAGATCATTTGGCTTTTGCTTTGAAGTCGAATCCTTCACCGATTTATGACAAAGCTTTTGCTTCGAGAATTACCGTTGGGAATTTTGACGATGATTTAGAAAAAATAAAAAATTCCGATTGGATCATCGAAGTAATCATTGAACGATTGGATATCAAACAATCGATGTTTGAAAAAGTGGACAAAGTGAGAAAAGAAGGAACTTTGATTACATCCAATACGTCGGGAATTCCGATTCATCTGATGGCAGAAGGACGATCCGAAGATTTTCAAAAACATTTTTGTGGAACGCATTTCTTCAATCCACCCCGTTATTTGAAACTATTTGAAATCATTCCAGGTCCAAAAACAGATCCGTCGGTCATTGATTTTTTCACCACTTATGCGGAGAAATTCTTAGGGAAAACGCCCGTGATCTGTAAAGATACACCTGGCTTTATCGGAAACAGAGTAGGGGTTTATTCGATGGCGAAAGTAATGGAATTGGCGCAAGAAATCGGTTTAACGATCGAAGAAGCTGATACTTTGACGGGTTCTATTTTAGGAAGACCCAAAACAGGTACTTTTAAATTGGCTGATTTGGTCGGACTGGATACCGCAGCCAATGTGACCAAAGGTTTGCAGCAAAATTGTCCAAACGATGCATTCATTCAAGATTTGAAAGGTTCAAAAGTTTTGGACTTCTTAATTGAAAATAAATTCTTTGGAGACAAAGCGCAAAAAGGTTTTTACTATAAAGCATTCAATAAAGAAACAAAAGCAACCGATCGTTTTGCATTGGATCTTGAAAAGTTAGAATACCGTCCATTAGAACGTGAAAAGCTAGCAGTAGTAGAAACAGCCAAACAAGCAGGAGGAATTAAAAACAGATTGGGCGTTTT